>JBEIJY010000024.1:0-39223 GCA_040380025.1 Bdellovibrionales bacterium
GCCTTTATAGCGGTCAAGATCAACAAGTTCTGGAGATTTTTGTTGCTAGCGAAGTCAGAGTTGTGCAGAACTATTCTCTCTAAAAGCTCAATAAGCTCATTTGGCATATCTGCGTCCATAAAGGCCTTAACAGTGGTGGAAACCTCATCAGCATTCTTGGTCTCTGGGAGAGCAGTCTGTACTACCTGATCAATAACTTGCTTGCGGTGAGGGTTGTCCTCTCTGAGGACGTAAGCCCAGAGATCAGCGCTTTGTCTCTCAACCAGGTAGCGAGCCTGCATTCTGTAAAGGTAGTTGCGGTTGGTAACTTCGACAAGTTCCATGTCGCAGGAGCCCCAGGCTCTCTTGTAAGCGATGAAAGCTCGGGTAGCAGTTCGTCAATGAACAGGGTTGAAGCCCTCGCCCCGTTCAGGCACACTCCTTGACCATGATGGTCTTTGTTCAACTGATCGCAGCCGCCTTGGTTCTGAATCTGCTCGTGATGACGCTTTGTTTTTGGTACGCCCGTTCGCGCGCGTTTTACAGCGTGGTCGATCCGGTCTGGTCGTTCTCGGTTCCTGCGACCGCGGTGCTGTACGCCCTGATCGGGCCCGCACCGACCGAGCGTGCTTTATTGCTCGCGATTCCGCCGCTTCTTTGGGGAGGTCGGCTCGGGCTTCATATTGCGACCCGACTGATTTCGCACTTTCCGAAGGAAGATGGCCGTTACCACATTTTGCGCGAGGAATACCTGCGCGAAGGCAGAACGATCGAGGGCGGGTTTTTCAGGTTTTTCCTGTTCCAGGGGTTGAGCGTGGTCATTCTTTCGGCGCCGTTCTTGAGTATGGCGCTCGATCCGTCTCCCGCGATCGGCGGCTTTGCCGCGCTCGGGGCCCTGGTCTGGGGGGTGGGGTTTTCGGGTGAATCGCTCGCGGATTTTCAGATGCGGAGGTTTCGCGCGCAGAATCCGGGAAAAACCTGCACGGTGGGGCTTTGGCGATACTCGCGGCATCCGAATTATTTTTTCGAGAGCGTGGTGTGGTGGGGGTATTTTTTGATGGCCTGCGATTCGCCCGGGGGATGGGCGTCGATTTATTGCCCGTTTGCGATTTTGTACCTCCTTCTTCGGGTCACCGGCGTGCCCTATGCCGAGGCGCAGTCCCTTCGGTCGAAGGGCGAGGAGTACCGGAGCTATCAGCGCCGGACCTCGGCGTTCGTTCCGTGGTTTCCGCGACGCGGGTGATTTTTTAAATAAATTGAGTTTATCGCGGTTCCGCCCTGTGGTAGCTCTCCCTCTATGATGTGGTTCAGAACACTGATGTTGGCAGGTTTGATTCTGATCTCAGGGAGCGCCGCGAGGGTGGCCCATGCGCAGGGAGAGGTGACCGGTCCTCCGGCTCCGGTTCCCACCCCCAATCCGACTCTTGCCGAGACTTCGCTCGTGTACGCCGATCCGCCCTTTCCGAATCTGATTTCGGACGGGATGTTCCGGATGCGCGTGAGCACGTCGGCGCCGGTGGTGTTTTTTGTCCGGATCAAGCTGTATGGGCTCGATGTGTGGGAATCGCCGAGACAAGGTCTCGCATCGGGATTCGAAGGAGTGATGATCTATCGCATCGACCGAACCCTGAGCTCGGGCCAGTATCAGATCGTCCCGTACGTGGTCACGCCCAAAGGCGAGACCTTGCGCGCGAAGATCGCGAGCTCGGTTCCGTATGATTCGTATCCGGTCTTGATTCCGTGATCGCGCCTATTCCCAGATTTGGTCTTCGCCCTTGAGCCAGGCCTTGACGTTCTCGGTGGTGACCGATTTGGGCCGTTCGATCGGGAAGCCGAGGGCCCGGCTCCAGCACAGGGATGCGAGCACTCCGAGAGCGCGGCTCACGCCGAAGAGCACGGTGTAGTACTCGTAGTTTTCCATCCCGTAGGCCGAAAGAAGCGCGCCCGAGTGGGCATCGACATTCGGCCAGGGGTTCTTGATTTTGCCGAGCGATTGCAGGATCGGCGGAACGGTTTCGAAGATTCTCCAAACCGTGTTCACGAGCTTGTCGTTCGGGACATGCGCTTTCGCGAACACCTGTTGGGCGGTGAACCGCGGATCGGTCTTGCGAAGGACCGCGTGTCCGTATCCGGGAACGACCTTTCCGTCCGTGAGCGTCTTTTGCACGTAAGCCGCGATTTGCTCGTTGGTCGGAGAGTCCGTGCCGAGGCTCTTGTTCATGTCGAGAATCCACTTGATCACCTCTTGATTGGCAAGGCCATGAAGAGGTCCCGCAAGGCCGTTCATTCCCGACGCATACGAGAGGTACGCATCCGAGAGCGCCGAGCCGACGAGATGGGTGGTGTGGGCCGAGACGTTTCCGCCTTCGTGATCGGCGTGAATGGTAAGGTACAGGCGCATCAGGTCCTTGAAGCTCTCCTGATCAAAGCTCAGAAGATGCGCGAAGTTCCCCGCCCAATCGAGGGTCGGGTCCGAAGAGACGGTTTTTCCGCCGCGATATTTGCGCCGATACACATGGGCCGCGATGACCGGGATCTTCGCGATCAGGTTCATCGAGTCCTCGTAGGTGTGGCTCCAGTAGTCTTTTTTGTTCACGCCCTCGGCGTATTTTTTCGCGAAGATCGATTCGGTCTGCGCGGCCATCACGCCCACCACGAACTGGGTCATCGGATGCGTGTGGAGGGGAAGCGCGTCGATGGTTCGGAACACGTGCTCGGGGATGTTCTTCGCCCGCTCGGCCCAGTCGCGGCCCAGTGCGGCCGCGTCCTCGTGCGACGGGATTTCTCCGGTCATCATCAGGTAAAAAAGTCCTTCGGGAAGGGGCTCTGTGCCCCCTTTCGCCTTCGGGAGTTTTTCGCGGAGCTCGGGAATGGAATATCCGCGAAAGCGAATTCCCTCTTGCGCATCCAGAAGCGAGGTCTCGTAGACCATGCCGGTGATTCCGCGCATCCCCTGATAGATTTGCGCCAGTTGGACTTCGCCGATTTTCTTGGTGCCGTGATCTTTCAAAAGGTCTTTGATTTCGGAAGCAGCTTGGTCTGCCTTCGACTTGAAGAGGATTTTCAATTTTTCCATAACATATCTAAGTTAAGCCAAGAGCGTGATTTCGACACCTGAAAAAATAGGATTTTTCTTATTTCATGATCCCGAACGGGTAGCGATACCCGTCGAAATCGGACTTCTTCCCGACCCCCGAGTCCTTCGGCTGGAACGGGAATCGGAACCGGATGGAATACTCGGTGATCGGAGACGGGCTTGCGCCCGAGGGGGAGTTCCCGACCTCGAGCGCCCCGGTGAACAAAATCTGGAATTCCGGAATGACCCGCCAGAAAACCCCGCCTTCCGCAAAATAGGAAGAGCCTCCCGGTCGCCGATGGAGGCCGAGGATTCCCATGTCGTTGGTGTTGAAGAACGAGACCGGTGAGTACCCCGCTCCCACAAAAAACCGCCAGAATTCGAGGCGGGTGGCGAGATTCATGCTTCCGAAAGTCAGGGTGTTCCCCGAAACCGAGGTGGTGTTGCTCAGGCGGCCCTGGATTCCGAGGTCGACCCGCGCGATGCCCGAGGTTCGCGTGACCGGATAGTACCCGCTCAGGTTCCCGGCAAAGCCGAGCGTTCCGGAAGCAGGGGTTCCGAAATACCCGCCTGCGTTTTTCAGGTTTGCGGCACCGAGTCCAAACTCAAAATACGGCGACGCCCGGGCGGAGACGGTCCAAAAACCGCTTCCCATCAAGAGCGGAATGAGAAGAGGAAATCGATTGGAGGCACGGGCCCACATGACTTTAGTTTACTCCTCCCGGGGGTGCCCCGCAGTCGGCAAAAACTGCCGAGTTCATTGGAGGCACAAAGGTTGCTTCCCCAAGAGGCAATGAGATTCACCAATCGTAGAGACGCAGGTCAGATTTTGGCAAAACGGATCGAGAAGAGCGAATGGAAGGATGCCGTGGTTCTCGCGCTTCCTCGCGGGGGCGTGCCCGTGGCCTCGGCGGTCGCGAAGCGACTCGGGGTTCCGCTTCAGGTTCTTCTTGTCCGGAAGCTCGGCGCGCCCCTTCAGCCCGAATTTGCCTTGGGTGCGGTGGCCGAGGACGGATCGGTCTGGGTGAATGCTCCGGCGCTCCGGTACGAGGGGATGAAGCCCGCCGACCTCGAATCGATCAAGATCCGTGAGCTCTCCCGGATCAGCGAGCAAAAGAGCAAGTTCCGGGGCGGGCAGGATCTCGCTTCGATGAGGGGCCGGAAGGTCATTCTGGTCGATGACGGAATCGCAACGGGGGCCACGGTGTTTGCCGCAATCGAAGCCATGAAGCGCCAGGAGGCATCGAAGATCGCGGTGGCGGTTCCGGTTTGTGCGCCGTCGACCGCGCGGCTCATTCGCGCCGAAGGCGTCGAGCTTATCGATGTGATCGAGCCCGAACGACTCGCATCGGTGGGAATGTGGTACGAGGATTTTTCGCAGGTCGAAGACGAAGAGGTCTTGCAGGAGCTCGAGGGTGCATCTCCCCATGCCAAGCGAAACCCCTCCCGCCTGGCCCATCAAATCGCAGAGCGGTTGCTCCCTTTGCAGAGCGAAGAGGACTTCGCGCCGCTGTTGGCGCGTCTTCGAAGCAAGCGGGTCGTAATGCTCGGCGAATCCACGCACGGCACTTCGGAGTTCTATCAGCTTCGCGCAAAGATCTCGTCGTATCTGGCGCAAAACGAGGGGTTTTCGTTTGTTGCGGTCGAAGGGGATTGGCCCGCGGCATTCCGGCTGAATCGCTATGTGAAGCAAGGAGCGGGGAAGTCCGCCCGCGAGGTGATGCGGGGATTCCGTCGCTGGCCCACTTGGATGTGGGCGAACGAGGAAGTCGCCGGATTCATCGAGGAGCAACGAAAAGGAAGCAGATGCCCGTTCTACGGCCTCGACATTTATTCGTTCTTCGAGTCGATGGACTGCGTGATCGAATATGCCGAAAAAGTGAATCCGTTCTTGTCGCGGCTTTTGAAGCAGCGGTATTCGTGCTTTGAGCCCTTCGAGCGCGATGAGTTCGCCTACGCGCGATCGCTCCAGCGGTTCCCGGAAGGATGCGCGACCGAGGTGCTCTCGAATCTGGAATCGATTTTAAAAGAGCGGATCATGGCGGGAGACGACCCCGAGGAACGTTTCAGTGCCGAGCAGAATGCGCGAATTGCGGTGAATGCCGAGAATTACTACCGGGCGATGCTTGCTTCGGATGAGAGCTCCTGGAATGTCCGCGACAGTCACATGCTCGATACGCTCGATCTGCTTTTATCGAGAAACCAATCCAAAAACCGACCTGCGAAAGGAATCGTCTGGGCCCACAACACGCACATCGGCGATTACCGCGCCACCGACATGGCCCGCGCGGGCTATGTGAATCTGGGCGGACTCGCCCGGCAGTCGATGGGGGCGGC
This sequence comes from Bdellovibrionales bacterium, assembly GCA_040380025.1. Classification (GTDB taxonomy): domain Bacteria; phylum Bdellovibrionota; class UBA1018; order UBA1018; family CAIMNF01; genus CAIMNF01. Next base: position 5,393 of record JBEIJY010000024.1, read on the forward strand.
GAACGTGGCGCTCGTGGGATTCGGCACCCACTCGGGACGCGTGGTGGCCTCGCATGCGTGGGGCGGGAGGGAGCAGATTCTTCCGCTCCCGGAGGCGGATTCGGGGACCTGGGATTCGTATTTTCATGAGGCGCTGAAGCTTCGTGGATGGCGGCAGGGATATGTGCTGTTCGAGGAGGCGGACCGCGAGGGCGTTTTTGCCGAGGTTCTCGGACAGCGCGCCATCGGCGTGGTGTATCACCCGGGGCATCCGGCGCGGGGGAATCTGGTGCCGACGTCGCTTTCGCGTCGGTATGATGCATTCGTGTTTGTCGATCACACGAGTGCGCTCCATTCGCTTCACGGCCCCCATGACGCCGGGAAATTCCCCGAAACCTGGCCCCGCGGGGTGTGATGGCCTCGCCTGCCCGCGGGTTCGGGCCGAAATGTCCTTGGCGCAGAGGAGCCAATTTCACGAGGATGGTTTAAACCCGTCGAACAGGTCTGGCACAGACCCTGCTTTATAAGAAATCAGCCGCCAACGAAAGGAGGCGGTAAACAGAGCGACACTAGGTTGATGTTTCAGCGGGTGAGAGTCCCGCCGCAGAGGTTGTCCAGTGACTGCGAAGCACCAAGCGCCACGGAGCGGGGGAAACCCTTCTGAGTGGTTCTGGAAAAGGCCCCCGGAAACCGGAGGTCAGCGCAGGATCAGGTTGCAGCGAAAGCGAATCCCGATGACGTCGGATGTGCGCCGAGTGAGGGTAAAACTTCATGAAGGCAATATGACGGGCGAAGTACTGGATGCAGGCAGTACGTCGGCACATGCCGGTAGAGGGAGTGACATGATCTCAAGAAACAGAGACGAAAGTGCGGAACTTCTCCGGTTCCTGAAAGAGGCTTCTCTCTTTCAAAATCCGCCGGTGCGCCCGGTGGAGGTTCCCGAGAAGGTCAGTGAGGTCGATAAGCGTTGAAGACCGGATGAGCACAAACCGGTCGGAGCGAGGACCTCTGGAGGAAGCTGTGCGCTTGAGTCGAGTCGGGAATTTCTCTTCATCGAGAGTGCCCGGACGGGAAATGCCAACCGAGGGTTCGGACTGTGGATGCGAGAAGCACGCTTGAGCAGTCCGGAGCACCGGGAATGCCTCCCGCCCGAATGACTCCCTCCGTGAGCCGTAGCGGGGAAAACCCAACATGCGGTAAAACCAATGGTGGGCCGTGGATCTGCAGGGAATGCCCTGTGACGCCACGGCCCTCCATTTTTTTGAAAAACCCGAAGATTCAGTGTAACTTCGTGGCACCATGTCAAAACGAAGTGATGAAGTCCTGAAAGAGCGGGAACGCCTTGCCGAGCTCGGTGGCGGCGAAGCCCGGATCCGAAAGCAACATGAATCAGGGAAGTTGACGGCGCGGGAGCGCATCGAGCTTTTGCTCGACCCCGGAAGTTTCGTGGAGCTCGACAAATTCGTCACCCACCGGTGCACGGATTTTGGCATGGAATCCCAAAAATTTTATGGCGACGGCGTCGTGACCGGCTACGGCACCGTGAACGGCCGGAAGATCTGCGTGTTCTCGCAGGACTTCACGGTGTTCGGGGGATCCCTCTCGGGCGCCCATGCGAGCAAGATCTGCAAGGTCATGGACCTCGCGCTGAAGACCGGCGTTCCCGTGATCGGGCTCAATGATTCGGGCGGTGCGCGCATTCAAGAGGGCGTGGAATCGCTCGGCGGTTATGCCGAGATCTTCTGGCGGAATGTTCAGGCCAGCGGCGTGATTCCCCAAATCAGCCTCATTCTGGGCCCTTGTGCGGGCGGAGCCGTGTACTCGCCCGCGATGACGGATTTCATCGCGATGGTCGAGGGCTCATCCTATATGTTCGTGACCGGTCCGGATGTCATCAAGACCGTGACCCACGAAGAAGTGAGCAAAGAAGACCTGGGCGGAGCCGAGACCCATGCGGCGACGAGCGGCGTGTGCCAGCTTGTGTATCCGGATGAGCGCGCCATGTTCGAAGGCGTGCGGAGGATGCTGGATTTTCTTCCGTCGAACAACCTGGATCGCGCGCCGGTCAAAACCCCAAATGATTCTCCCGAGCGGCTTTGCACTCGAATCGCCGAGATTTTGCCCGATGTCTCGAGCAAACCCTACGACATTCGTCTCGTGATCGAAGACGTGGTCGATGACGGTGAGTTTTTGGAGACCCACAAAGCCTACGCGCCCAACATTGTGACCGGATTTTCGCGCCTGAACGGAGCCACCGTGGGTGTGGTCGGGAACCAGCCCGCGCATCTGGCCGGGTGTCTCGACATCGCCGCATCCGCAAAGGCCGCGCGGTTTGTGCGCTTTTGCGACGCCTTCAATATTCCGCTCGTCACCTTTGTCGATGTTCCCGGATTTTTGCCCGGAACCGCCCAGGAATACGGCGGGATCATCCGCCACGGAGCGAAGCTTTTGTACGCATACTCCGAGGCCACGGTGCCGAAGCTCACGGTCATCACCCGCAAGGCCTACGGCGGCGCATACGACGTGATGTCGTCGAAGCACATTCGCGCCGATCTGAACCTGGCCTACCCCGATGCCGAAATCGCGGTGATGGGGCCGGATGGCGCGATCAATATTTTGTACCGCAAAGAGATCGCCGAGGCCGCCGAGAAGGGGAATCTCGACGAGGCCCGTGCAAGTCTCGTGGCCCGCTACAAAGAGACCTTCGCGAATCCCTACAAGGCGGCGGAACTCGGGTACATCGACGAAGTGATCGATCCGAAGTTCACCCGTCAGCGCTTGATCCAGGCCCTGGGGATCCTGGCCGGAAAACGCGAGCCGGGGCCGAAGCGCAAACACGGCAACATTCCACTCTGAGAATTCGAGGTCGCTCATGAAGTTTGTTCATAAAAAAAGAGAACCGGTGCTGATCGCAAACCGCGGCGAGATCGCGATCCGTGTGGCGCGCACCGCGAAGATGCTGGGGTTCCCGACGGTCGCCGTGTATTCGTCGGCGGACCGGTTCTCGGAACACGTGAAGTTCTGTGATTTTGCCGAGTTCATCGGCGATCCCGAGCCGAAGGCGAGTTACCTGGTCGCAGACAAGGTCATTGCCGCGGCGAAAAAGCACGGAGCAAAGTACATTCATCCGGGCTATGGGTTCCTCTCGGAGCGCCCGCATTTTGTCGAGGCGGTCGAGAAGGCCGGTCTCGTGTTTGTCGGACCTTCCGCTGATTCGATGCGGGTCATGGGCGACAAGATCGAGGCACGCAAAACCGTCGAACGCTTGAAAGTGCCCGGAGTCCCGGGAAGTCCCGGCGCCGTCAAGGATGCCGAAGAGGCGCTCGAGTTTGCAAAAAAAGTGAAATTCCCCGTGCTTTTGAAGGCCGCGGCGGGCGGCGGCGGCAAGGGCATGCGCCGGGTGGACTCGGAATCCGAGCTTCTCTCGGCGTTCGAGTCGGCCTCGCGCGAGGCGCTCAGCGCCTTCGGCGATGGCTCGATGTATGTCGAAAAATACATTCTCGAGCCCCATCATGTCGAGATCCAGGTGTTCGGTGACGGCAAGGGCGGCGCGATCCATCTTGGCGAGCGCGAGTGCTCGATCCAGCGGCGGCACCAGAAGGTGTGGGAGGAGTCTCCCGCGCCGATTCTGGAGATCCACCCGAAAACCCGCGAGAAGATGTTTGAATGCGCAGTGCGGATCGCGCGCGAGATTTGCTATGCCGGAGCGGGGACTTTCGAGTTCATCGTCGATGGTGCCGGCGATTTTTACTTTCTTGAGATGAACACCCGCTTGCAGGTGGAGCATCCGGTGACCGAATGGGTGACGGGAGCCGATCTGGTCGGGATGCAGTTGCTCCTGGCGGCCGGAGAGCTGGAGCTTCCGGCGCAGGAGTCGATCGTCCGCAACGGCGCCTCGATCGAGGTCCGCGTGTACGCCGAAGACCCGCACACGTTCCTTCCCGCGCCCGGAAAAATGGGCCGGATCGTGCAACCGAACGGACCGTTTTTGCGCTGGGATTCCTCGTACGAATCGAGCGGCGAGGTGTCGATGTTTTATGACCCCATGATCGCGAAGCTCTCGGTCTGGGGCCGCTCCCGCGAAGAAGCGGTCGCGCGGATGCGAGTCGCGCTCGATGAGCTCTCGATCGAGGCTCCGAAGAATGCGCGGGGCGCGCAGAAGGGCTCGCTACGCACGAATGTGACGTTTTTGCAGCGGCTCTCGCGGTGTCCGGATGTGATTCAAGGGAACACCACGACCGATTTGATTCCGCGGAATCCGCAGTTGACCGAGAACTCGGCGAGCACGGAGGTGTCTGCCGATGCGGCGATCGCGCTTGCGCTTCTGCGATTCACCGAGGCGGCGGATGCGGTCGAGAGCTCCGGCGGATCAGCGGCACCGGGCTCGCTCTGGAACGAGCGCTCCCGCTGGGAGGCAGTGCGATGATTTCAGGACAGGCAGGAAAGGCAAGATTGGCGTTTCTTTCGACTCCCAAGGGCCGCTCGGGCGAGGTCGAGGTGCGGCTCGCGGATGGCACGGTCGAAACCGTGCGCTGGCATCGGGATGATCAGGGAATCTGGATCGAGACCGCGCGTGGCTACCGGGGCTTTGATGTCAGAAAAATCGAGAACGAAGAAGGCGCGCCGGAGTATCAGATTCTGCGCCGAAGGCATGCCGAAGTGCTCACGGGGGTCTCGTTTTTGAAGGCCGGAGAGCAGGCGGATGCGAACTCGGTCGGAAAAGTCAAAAAAGGCGCGCGAGTGAAGTCCCAGATGCCGGGCAAGATTGTCCGCGTGCTGGTGAAGGCGGGCGATGAAGTGAAAAAAGGCCAGTCTCTGCTCGTGATGGAGGCGATGAAGATGGAAAACGAGATCAAATCGCCCCAGGACGGAGTCATCAAAGAGGTGAGGGTCGCAGAGGGCCAGGCCGTCGAAACGGGCAGCGAGCTCGCGAATTTCGTTTGAAGGTTCAGAACTGCCCCCTTTCATTGTTCTTGGAAAGGGGAGGGATCGGGAGAAGCCATTGGGAACATTCGGTTTTTGCCGACTCTCGCGAGCGCGTGACGCGCGAAAGCGAGGCCGCAGGACGCGGCATGGAGGTAAAAACCGAATGTTCCCACTGGTTTCTCCCGATCCCTCTGATAGAAAAGCACAATGAAAGGGTGCAATTTATGAAAAATGAACTCGTGATTACTGATGTCGTCCCCGGAACCGGAAAACAAGCCGTCAAAGGCGCCCTCGTCTCGGTCCACTACGAAGGAACCCTCGAAAACGGATCCGTCTTCGATTCTTCGCATGTCCGCGGACGCCCCATCGAATTCGTGCTGGGTACGGGCCGGGTCATCAAGGGCTGGGATCAGGGGCTCATGGGAATGAAAGTCGGCGGCAAACGCACGCTGTTCATTCCTGCTCACCTTGCTTACGGGGAGCGCGCGATCGGAAGCATTCCCCCGAACTCGAATCTGAACTTCACGGTCGAGCTTCTTGAAGTCCGCACTCGCGACGAGTGATCAGAATCCCGAGTATTCCTGGTACTCGCCGTACACCTTCCGGAGCTCGTCCGAGATCTCTCCGAGGGTGCACTCGCTCTTCACACATTCATAAATGCGGGCCATGAGGTTTCCCTCGCCCTTCGCCGAATCCGAAAGCGCGCGCAGGGAGTCTTGCGCCTTCCCGCCCGATCGCTTGGCCTTGTAGGCGCGAATCCGCTCGACTGCTTTTGTCTCGAGCTCGGCCGGGACCTTCATGATCTCGATCTTCTTCGCGCCGTTGCCGGTTTCTTGGTAGGTGTTCACGCCGACGATTCCGAGCTCTTTCGCATCGATGCGCTTTTGATCCTCATAGGCGGAGTTCAAAATCTCGGTCTGAATATAGCCCGATTCGATGCACGCAACAGTACCGCCCCTTCGCTCGATTTCGGCCAGGTACTTCCAGACTTCTTCTTCGATTGTGGCGGTCAACGACTCGACAAAGTAACTGCCGGCCATCGGGTCGACGGTTTGGGTGACCATGGTTTCAGAGGCGATCACCTGCTGGGTCCGGAGCGCAAGAAGCGCTGCCGATTCGCTCGGAAGCGCAAGCGCCTCGTCCATCGAGTTCGTGTGAAGGGATTGGGTTCCGCCCAGAACCGAGGCCAAGGCCTGGATCGCCACCCGGACGACGTTGTTTTCGGGTTGTTGCGCGGTCAGGGTTGATCCCGCCGTTTGGGAGTGGAACCGGAGCATCATCGAGCGGGGATCTTTTGCCTGGAACCGCTCCTTCATGATTTTCGCCCAGATCCGGCGTGCGGCCCGGAACTTCGCGATCTCTTCGAAGAAATCATTGTGCACGTTGAAGAAAAAGCTCAACTGCCCTGCGAACGCATCGACATCGAGGCCCGCCTTCACCGCCGAATCGACATAGGCGATCGCATCGGCGAAGGTAAAGGCCAGTTCTTGGGTCGCGCTCGAGCCGGCCTCGCGGATGTGGTAGCCCGAGATCGAGATCGGATTCCACTTGGGCGTGTTCTTCGAGCACCACTCGAACATGTCGGTGATGATCCGAAGCGCGCCCTTCGGCGGATAAATGTAGTTTCCGCGCGCGATGTATTCCTTCAGCACATCGTTCTGAACGGTGCCGCGAAGCTCGCGGGCCTGTGCGCCTTGCTCTTCTGCGAGCGCGACATAGAATGAGAGCAAAATCGGTGCGGTCGCATTGATGGTCATCGAGGTCGAAACATCGGCAAGCGGGATTCCCCGAAACAGCGTGCGCATCTCGTCCAAGGTCGAGACCGAAACACCAACCTTGCCCACCTCGCCCTTCGAGCGGGCGTGATCGGGGTCGTAGCCCAGCTGGGTCGGAAGATCAAACGCCACCGAGAGTCCCATGGTCCCTTGCGAGAGCAGGTAGTGATACCGCTGGTTTGACTCTTCGGCCGTCCCGAAGCCCGCATACTGGCGCATGGTCCAGAGGCGGCCCCGGTACATGGTCTTTTGGACCCCCCGGGTGAAGGGGTACTGGCCAGGAACGCCAAGGCGATCCTGGAGGTCCGCGGGGAGGTCCCCGGGTCCGTAAAACTCTTTCACGGGAATGCGAGAGCGGGTGGTGAAGGTTTTCATGTGCGGGGGATCGTATGCGATAGGGCGGGTAAAGACAACTTTGGCGCGGGAAAGGCGGGGTATTTTGCGTCTATTTCTTTCATTTACGGAAAATTGTTGTTTAAATTTGTCCAGTTTTATGCTACTCTTCCCGCAAAATTCCAAGGAGCCTGAATGCACATTCCTTCCGAAGCCCTGACATTTGATGATGTTCTCCTCTTGCCGGGATACTCGGAGGTTCTTCCTTCGCAGGTCTCGACCCGGAGCCGGCTCACCAAAAAGATCGAGCTTCATATTCCCATGCTCTCGGCCGCGATGGACACCGTCACCGAGAGCAAGGCCGCGATCGTCATGGCCCAAGAGGGCGGACTCGGCGTCATTCATAAAAACCTGACCGTGCAAGAGCAGGCCTTTGAAGTCGAAAAAGTGAAAAAAAGCGAGTGGGGGATGATCCTGGACCCCATCACGATCGATCCGGACGCGCCGATCGCCAAGGCGAATGAGCTCATGTCGGTGTACAAGATCTCGGGAATCCCCGTCACGGTTCCGGCCGGCGCGGCCCAAAAGCTCGTCGGAATCATTACGAATCGGGACCTGCGCTTCGAGGATGACTTCTCGATCCCGGTGAGAGCGCGCATGACGAAAGCGCCCCTGATCACCGCGCCCGAGGGCACCACGATCGAAGAGGCAAAGAGGATCCTCCGGGAGCACCGGATTGAAAAGCTCCCCGTGATTTCGGCCCAAGGCGAGCTGAAGGGCCTGATCACGATCAAAGACATCAAAAAGCAAAAGGCTTATCCCCACGCAAACAAGGACCGCTACGGTCGTCTGGTGGTCGGAGCGGCCACCGGAGTCGGAGAAGAGGGCCTTCGCCGAGCGGATGCGCTCGTTGAGGCGGGCGCCGACATTCTGTGCGTGGATTCGGCCCACGGACACTCCCGCGGAGTGCTCGAGGCAGTCAAACGCTTCAAGGATCGCTATGGCGATCGAATCGAGATCATCGGCGGAAACGTCGCGACCCGCGACGGGACCTTGGCCCTCATTGAGGCCGGAGCGGATGCCGTGAAAGTCGGAATCGGCCCGGGATCGATCTGCACGACCCGGGTGGTGACCGGAGTGGGCGTTCCCCAGCTGTTTGCGATCTCGGAATGCGCGCGCGCCGCCCGCGAGCGCGGGATCTCGATCATCGCCGATGGCGGAATCCGCCTCTCGGGAGATGTCTCAAAAGCTCTGGCCTGCGGAGCGAGCGCCGTGATGATCGGATCATTGTTTGCCGGAACCGACGAGTCGCCGGGAGAGATTCTTCATTATCAGGGACGTTCCTTCAAAGTGTACCGCGGCATGGGTTCGCTCGGAGCCATGGGGCAGGCGCAAGGTTCGAAGGATCGGTATTTTCAGTCGAATGTGGACGAGGTCGGGAAGCTGGTTCCCGAAGGAATCGAGGGCCGCGTGCCATATCGCGGAAGCCTCTCGTTCAATATTCACCAGATGATCGGCGGACTCCGCGCGGGCATGGGGTATGTGGGTGCCGAGACGATTCCCGCTCTCTGGGAAAAATCACGATTTGTCCGGATCACGAATTCGGGCCTTGCCGAATCCCACCCGCACGATGTGGTCGTGACCAAGGAGGCTCCGAATTACCGGATGAGCACCTCATGACCACTGGCGCGCACAAAAAGATTCTGATCCTCGACTTCGGTTCGCAGTTCACGCGGCTCATCGCGCGCCGAGTCCGCGAGCTCGGGTTTTACTCCTTCATTCTGCCCGGAACGGCCCCGGTTGCTCGCGTTCGCGAGTTCGGCGCGAGTGCCGTGATCCTCTCGGGCGGGCCTGCGAGCGTCTACGATGCCGAAAGCCCGAAGCCCGATGCCGCCCTTTGGGGGTATCTGTTGGAATCGAATCTGCCGGTCCTTGGAATCTGCTACGGCATGCAGCTTTTGGTGCAAGAAGGCGGCGGAGAGATCAAGCCGGCCGCCAAGCGCGAGTACGGACGCATGGAAGTGCGTGTGGAGCGCGATTCGGCACTGTTTTCAGGCATCGAGCGATTCGAAGCCTGGATGTCGCACGGAGATGAGGCGGTGGTTCTTCCGAAAGGCTTTGAACGGATTGCCCGGAGTGTTGAGGGTGCCGTGGCCGCCATCGCGCATGAGTCGCGTCCGGTGCATGGAATCCAGTTTCATCCCGAAGTGACCCACACCGAGTCGGGAACGCGGATTCTCCGGAATTTTTTAGAGCTCTGTGCCGGGCTCAAACCCGATTGGACCATGGGTTCGGTCATCGAGGAGCTGGTTGCAAAAATCCGTGGGCAGGTTCCCGCGAACGCCGAGGTGATTTGCGCCCTCTCGGGCGGAGTCGATTCGACCGTGGCCGCGACCCTTGTGCATCAGGCGATCGGAGACAAGCTCCACTGCATTTTTGTCGATACAGGACTTCTTCGGCACGAAGAGGGCGACCGGGTGATGAAGCTCTTCACCGAGCAGTTGCATTTGCCGGTAACGCGAGTGAACGCCGAAGAGCGGTTCTTTTCGAAGCTTGCCGGAGTCACCGACCCCGAGCAAAAGCGAAAACGCATCGGAGCCGAGTTCATTGCGGTCTTTGATGATTCGGCACGTGTGCTCGAAAAAACCTTGGGCAGAAAGCCCGCATTTTTGGTGCAGGGAACCCTGTACCCCGATGTGATCGAGAGCTCTCCTGCGCCGCAATCGGGCGCAGGCGGCAATCACTCGCACACGATCAAGTCGCACCACAATGTGGCCGGACTCCCCGAGAAGCTCGGCTTTGAACTGATCGAGCCCTTCCGGGAGCTCTTCAAGGACGAGGTCCGCGAGATCGGACGCGAACTCGGCGTGCCGGAAGCGTTCTTGATGAGGCATCCCTTCCCGGGGCCGGGCCTCGCGGTCCGGATTCCGGGCGAAGTGACCCGCGAGGATGCGGCGATTCTCCGGCAGGCGGACGAGATTTTTATCGAGATGCTGAAAGAAGAAGGCCTGTACTCCAAGGTCTGGCAGGCGATGGCGATTCTGCTGCCCGTGAAGAGTGTGGGAGTCCAGGGCGACGGGCGTACGCATTCGAAGGTGATCGCGCTTCGTGCGGTGACGAGCTCGGACGGCATGACGGCCGATTTTTATCCGTTTGATTTGAATTTTTTAGGCCGGGTCTCGACTCGGATTTGCAACGAAGTGCGCGGGGTGAATCGAGTGACCTACGACATCACCTCGAAACCCCCCGGAACGATCGAGTGGGAGTGAGCGGAACATGAGCGGAAGAAACAAAAAAGAACTGAAAGGCGTAAGCCACCTCGGAAAGCGCGGAACCAAATACGGGTTCGAGTACGATCCCGGGCTCCTGGAAGCGTTCCCGAACAAGAATCCCGATTCGATCCAGTGGGTGAGCTTTGTCTGCACCGAATTCACCTCGCTCTGCCCGCTGACGGGCCAGCCTGATTTCGCGCGGATTTTCATTCACTACATCGCCGATAAAAAGATGGTCGAGTCGAAGGCTCTCAAGCTCTATTTATTCAGCTTTCGCAATCATGGCGATTTTCATGAGGACTGCGTGCAGAAGATCTGCAACGACTTGAAGAAACTTTTGAATCCGCGCTACCTCGAGGTGATCGGAGAGTTCACCCCGCGCGGCGGAATTGCGATTTATCCCTTCTCGAGCACTCACAACGGAGAAGACCTGTTTGAAAGAATTCACCGGGAGCGACTGATGGCTTACGCTCCCGGAAAATACACCTTGGATCTCGGACGACCGTATTAAAGCCTGAGGAAGTAGTATGAAAACGAAGTACCTGTTCTTGAACCGAATCCGTGTGAGCACGATGGCGCTTTTTTGTGCGGTCGTCATGTCAGCATGTGGAAAGCCTTCTCCGTACACCACAACGGGCGCCATGAATTGGAACCAACCCGGGGTGCAGAATCCCTGGGTGAACAATACCCAGACCCCGAACAACCCGGCGATTGTGCCGATCGGGACGGGTCCCTCTGGCAACGGCCCTGGACTTGATCCGTACGATCCGTGCGGAGCATGCTGGCCTTGTGTTCAGGTCCGGAGACGGTGTTGTCCAGCGGACGGAGGTGGGGGCGGCAGTGGTCACAGACGCTTCGGCAATCGCGATCGGTCCGGTGGCGCCGATGAGCGGGGAGCGGACGAGCGACACCAAGAAGAACCGGTGAAAAACGACAAACCATCTGACCCTACCGGTGTCGATGATACTCAAAAGCCCGGGGCTTCCCTCGAGGCGCCCCATGAGTATGAGCTGACCTATGAGGATTACCGGCTGGCCAACGGACTCATGTACAGTCTTAAGATCAGCCCGGCTGGGAATGCGATTGAGATCAACGATGTTTTCGCCACCGGAAGAATTGCGAATCCACAGCTCTTGATTCCTAGAACTCACCCGCTTTTTCCGCGCGTGAAGGCGCTTCTCGATGGGCAGGTCGAGGTTCAAGGGGACCCAAACGATGCCCAGTCCTACCAGGAGAGGCTCACGGTCCGGGACCTGACAAACGACAAAGTGGTTCAGGTGATCTCTCAACCGAGGATTTTGGGACCGTCGGGAGATACCGCGCTGTTTGATGACATTCGGGATTACATTTGGGATCATCTGAATCCGGCGGACTTTGCCGGAGGCGGGACCGGTGGCGACGCCGAGGGAACCAACCCGGGCACAGGCAACCCAGAGACAAGACCGACCAAGCCACCCGTCGTTGTAGCGCCCGAAGTGGTGACTCAACCGGTGCCCGAAACACCGGAAGACCAGCGGGATGCCGCGAACGATGCTTTGAACCGCGCCGATGTAACGTTTCAGACTCCGGCGATCTATTTTGATACCGGGAAATCAACCATAAAAAAGGATAAAATGAAGGCGCCTCCGGGCTCCAGCGTGGGGGAGATCTCAGCCTTGGAGAGGGTGCAACGGACTGCGCTGGTCTTTGCCGAGTTTCAAAATGAGATTCAAAGAATCACCATCATCGGACAGACGGACAAAGAGGGTGACGAAAAAGGGAATTTCAAACTTTCACTGAAACGCGCGCAGGCAGTACGGACGGTCATCGTGGATCCGAAACTATTCAAAGAACCACCGAGGCTGAATGAAAAAATCGTGTTTGCTTTAGGGGTCGGTGAGCCGAAAAACTCGAGCTGCAAAACTGAGAAATGCCCGCAGGATCGCAAGGTTTCGTTTTCGGTTGACTTCGTGAACACACTTGACCCGAATACACTCGCTGCTCGGATCGAGGCGCTGAACCAAGAAATGATCAATATCTGGGGTGAGGGCATTCGTGCTCCTCAGAATGGTAATCCTTTGACCAATTGAGGCATGATGGAATTCGTCGGGCGACTTTTTCGGAGTTCAGAGCTAGGATGCAGTCATGCTTTTGGATTCCTATCCTGTTCTGAAACGGTTTTTCTCGTCCGTGCTCATCGATTCTGATCTCGAGCGGGACCCGAAGACCGTGAAGTCCTACTGCGAAACCTCGGGCGCCGAAGAATCCGCCCGGCTGAAGAGCGATTTGCGAGCGCTTCTTGGCCTGAAGGAGCTTCCGATCGAGGAATTCGGATCCGAGGCGAATCGCTGGTTTTCGGATTTGGCCGAGACGAAAGCCTGGCTTGAGTCGCTTCTTCAGGCGGCCGATGCCGCGTCTCTCCAAGAAGATGCGGTTCGTGTGCTCGACTCGAATGGTGCTCTTTTGGTCGAGGGCGATTCGGTCACGGTGATCAAGGACCTGAAGGTGAAGGGCGGATCGAGCGATCTGAAGCGCGGCACCCTCATTCGAAAAATCCACCTGACGGCCGATCCGGCACTCATCGAGTGCAAGGTCGACGGCAGCGTGCTCGTACTCCGGACGGAGTTCCTGAAGAAAAGCTAAAATGGCTTACTGTGAATCGCCCGAGCTTGATGATGCTCTTCTAATTGAAACAGCGCCATCCAAGGCGGGTCGCTTCATTCCTGCCCGCATTTTCTTCAGAGAACACAGACTTCTTCTTGAAGCGCGCGAGAAATCTTCAGTCTCTCGACCACCTGGAATTCGCGGATCCGCTGCCTCACCAACTCATAGGCGGCCCCCGAGTTCACCCCGTCGGTGTTCCGGTTCCAGTAGTCAACGGCATCGCTATGGCTCATTCCGCAAAATTGAATGAGCGAAATCGCCGCCATGTACCCCGAGGCATGCCAGCCGTTCCAACAGTGCAGGTACAGTCCTCCCCGGGTTTTACCGGTCAGGTGATCGCGCACAAGCTCGAGCACTTTCTCGTCCTCGCCCGCGGCGAAGCGAAGGTTATGGTAGCGGAGTTTGGAGGCTTCTCCGCTCCGGAGCCTGCATGGGACTTCTTTGGGCGCGCTCGAGAAATTCGTGGGGTAAAGGTAGTTCGCATCGGTGATGCCCTCTTCGCACAAGTTCCGAAGCGCATCTTCCTGGAGCGGGTTGTTGTTCCCGCGCGGGTGATCGCGGTGGTAGACATTGTTCGCGCCCCCTCGGAGCACATTTTTGAACACAATCCGTGCGTTCCGGACCCCGTACAGGCGCTCCTCGCCCTGTCCCCGGTTGTTCACAATCTTGGTGTACCGATCGCGGACCCCGTAGCGGGCCGGATAGTCCGGAATGGCCTGCGCCGAGGCAAAGCTCCATGCGAACGAAAAACCAGATGCCAACGAAAGAAAAAGTAGAACTTTCCCCACGGGATTCGGATTAAACCGGTTCGACGAACTTGTAAATGATCGCTTCGGACAAGTCTGAACTGCTCCCTTTGAGTGTTCTTGATCCGTACCGTGTTTCGGGAAAGGGGCTGGGAAAGAAAAAGGTTTTGCCGACTCTCGCGAGCCAGGATGGCGAAAGCGAGGCCGGAGGACCCGGCTCGGAGGCAAAAACCTTTTTCTTTCCCAGTCCCTTTCCCGAAACACAGTGCTGTTTCAAACACAATCAAAGGGCGCAGTTCGGGACTAATCCTGCCCGATCATGATCACCCGATGGCTCGGGCAATGTGGAAGTGCCGGGTACCAGTACCCGTACCAGCGCTCCTGGAGCCAGCTCAATTGGTTGGAGTCGATCACGCACCGGGCGCTGACGGTCACGTTCGTCCCGTAAGCGTGGTAGCCGGTTTTTCCGCCGAATTTTTTCACAATTCCGGTTTGGTATTCGCGTTCGCAGGCAAAGGGCCCCAGCCGCCCGGCAAGCGAAGCACAAATTTGAATGACCGAGTCGAGGGCTTGATTCCGGGCCTGATCACGGAGCGAGTGACGATTCCCTCCCTCGTCGTCCAAAGAAAGAGGGTAGCGCTTTCTGCTCGCGGTGGAGCGGACTGCGATTTCGAATTCCAGGGTATCGGCGAGCGCAAGGGGCTCAAAGACGCCTGCAAGGAGCAGGAGCGGGATGCAGACAGAAAAAAGCTTTCTCATAAAACCCGACGATGGATACCATCATCGGCTGATAAAAATCAAATCTTCTTCGCGTGGCTCGTGTCGAGATATTCCGAATGCCCCTCGAGGGTCGGATGGAATTCCACTTTGCCGGTGTGGAGGTTGAAGAATGCTGGCAGGATCGCCAGGGTGTTTTCTTCTTCTTTTTTTCTCAGGATCTCGCTCTCTTCGCGGATGGCCCGGACCGTGGTGTGCACATTCTCGATCGAACAAAGATCGAGCATCCGCGTTTCCTCTTTTTCGTGCAGGTGAGGGGTGACCGAGGGGATGATCCGGTTGATGAGTCTTTGGATGTTTTCGGAAGCCGGTTCGGAACGGTCTCTGAGCTGATCCGCCGTTGCCTTGATGATTCCGCATCGGGAGTGCCCGAGCACGACGATCAGTGGGGTGTTGAAGTTCAGGGCCGCGAACTCCATCGACGCAAGAAGCGAAGGGGCGATCACATTCCCCGCCACCCGAAGGACGATCAAGTCTCCGAGACCCTGGTCAAAAACAAGCTCGGAGGGGACTCGTGAATCGGCACAGCTCAGAATGATGCAGTACGGGCGTTGTCCCTGATCCGCCAGATCGCGGAGCTTCGAGGGGGTGGGAAAGTGCTCGACCGATCGAAGCCCGCGGACAAAACGGTCGTTTCCCTCGATCAGAATGTCGAGTGCCTCGCGGGAGTTCTTTGGATATTCAGATTCGTTCATGTTCCCGAGGTTTTATCATGATCAGTTCATCGGTGCCCCTGTTGAATGCTTCGATCAACGGGTGCGGTTTTATTGTTTTGCAGACCTTGATTCCATGATGTACGTTGACCTCGATGGGGAAGCTCAGTTGGGGATTGAGTCTTTTCGTTCTTGTTTTGATTCAAGGGGGACCGTCCCGGGCATCGGGCGGCTCTGACTCGGGCGCGGGGGACTGCCCGAGTGTCGACCTGAGGTCGCGCCATCCGATGCCGGTGCGCGATCAGGGCAAGGTCTCGTGGTGCTACGCCTATGCCTCGGCCGATTATCTTCAGTTTTTTTACCGCACACCCGAGCAGGTCTCGGCCGCTGACATCGCGATTCGCTACAACCAAGGACTCTGGCCCCGCATGACCCGGGTTTTTTCGGGTGCACCCGTGCCCGAAACCGGCTTCGCCCGGAATGCACTCTTGATCGCCTCCAAGGAGGGATATTGCCCCGAGAGGATGTTTCCCTCGGACTCCTGGCGAAAAGTCCATGCGAACGGAGTCGAATCCAAGCCCCTGAACGAGGCGATTCAAGACATCAAGCAGCTTCATCAAGACGTCCGGTCGGGCAAAATCCGCGGCGCTTCGGATCTCCCATTTTTTTATGAATTCCCCGCCGTCGGGGCCGGGGAGTTCTTTGAAGTCCTCCAAGAACGCCGATGGCGGCACGTTTTGAACCGCCTGCGCGAATCCGCGTGCCTGACGGCACGAAAATCCTACCCGCGAACCCCAGTACGGGTTTCGATGGTCTTCAACCTCGGGCGTCCGTTCGCACGAATTCAAGAGTCGCTGCTTTCGGGGAATCCGGTTTCGGCCGATTATTTTGCAGGGGTCCTGAAGACGCCAGAGCGGTATCGGCAAAGCCTCTCGGAACTCCATACGACATTGATTCTGGGTCAGCGCTACTCGAACGAGCGAAAAGAATGCGAGTACCTGATCAAGGATTCGCATGGGCCGGACTGCACGCAATACTCCCCCGAGTGGGAGTGTGAATCAGGGCATCTTTGGGTGGGCGAGGAAGCCTTGAAGGGGGCCTTGGTTTCGACGGTGTTTCTTCAGGAAAAGTAACAGCTCACAAAGTCCGAATGGGCCTGAGCGCCGATCCGGCGCACTCTCTCGGCCAAAGAAAACGAATCGCCGGCAAGCGTGAGCCTTGCGCGCACCGAGCGCACCCGTTTGATGGATGTTTGAAGCGCCTCGATCGAAAGTCGTCCCTCGGCCACGGCCTTCCGGATCGACTCGATTGCAATCAGCGCCGCCGATTCCGAGCGGTAGCACAGAAGATCGCACCCAGCCTGAAGGGCAAGCACCGGAGCTTCTTCGGCGCCGTAGTTCTTGGTGATCGCACCCATCTCCATGTCATCGCTGATCACGACTCCGTCGTACCCCAGGGTCCCCCTCAGGTGCTCCTTCAAAAACGTGGACGAAAGGGTACCCGGATTCACCGGGTCCAGATGCGGAAGCAGAATGTGCGCGCTCATCAAAAAGTTCGCGCCCGACTTCATGGCACGCTGGAACGGAATCCACTCGCGGGTCTGCAAGGTTTCGAGCGGAGTGGTCACGGTCGGGAGCGACTCGTGCGAGTCAAGATGAGTGTCCCCGTGACCCGGAAAATGCTTGATGCATCCTTGGACTCCCTCGGCCAGATGGCCTCGTAGAACGGCCTCGGCCATTTGCGAGACCTGCTCGGCTGTGCTCCCGTAGGCGCGGTCTCCGATGACAGGGTTTGCAGGATTCGTGTTGATGTCGCAAACGGGCGCGTAATTCAGCTGGATTCCGGCCGCATACAGCTCCCGTGCCTGAATGCGGGCGAACTCGAGCGCGAGATCGGTCGAATTCGCCGCCGCCACCCGAAGCGCCCGCGGCAGAAGCGTGAATCCTTTTCGGAAGCGCTGGACACGGCCGCCTTCCTGATCGACCGAGATGATCGCGGGAAGAGAGCCTCGTCGTGCCCGTGCCTGCAGCTCATCGGTGAGCGCGATCAGCTGTTCGGGGGATTCATAATTGTGTGCAAACAGGATGAACTGACAGGCTTTCTCGCGCGTGATCGTCGAGATCGTTTCATGCGCAAGCGAGGTTCCCTGAAACCCCATCACCACCAGCTCTGCCAGAGAGTAATCTTCACCGATCATGGAGTTACTTTATGTCCTCTCTTCGATTCGGAGCAAGTGGAATGAGCCGATCAGCAAACACAGGGGAGCCGCGGCCAAGCCCAGAATCCAGGGCGCCTCCAACAGGTAGTCCTTGCCCTGGGCCAGAAGTCGTCCCCAGGTTTCATATTCGGGGACGCTTGAGAGACCCAAGAAAGAAAGCGAGGTCTCGATCAAAATGAGCCGGATCAACAAAAACGGAAGGATCACCGGAACGGATGCCTGAAGTGCGGGAAGGAAGTGCCGGGTCCAAAGATGCCATCGTCCCGCGCCCATGGCCTCGGAGGCGAGAACGAAGTCTTCGGATGATACTTTCAGAAGCTGGCTCTCGAAGTACCGGATGGTTGTGGGGACCACCATCAGCATCGCGCCCAGGTAAAACGTGGCGATCGATCCCGGAAACAGCACCCCGAGCGCGAGCGCAAGTAAAAACCCGGGAAGCGCTGAGAGCAGATCGAGCACGGTTCGAACGAGGAATCGCACGCGCGGATGGCGCGAGGCCGCGAACAGTGCCACTGCGATCGAGACCGCGATACAAAGCACCAGCACGGGCATGAGCGTGATCAAAGTTTGTGCGATGGTCGAGAGGGTGAGTGCCGCGCAGTTGCGTCCGAAGGCGTCGAATCCCGGCCTTAACACGCGAGAAATCACATGCGACTCGATCGAATCGCGGAATGGAATCGTGCCGAACGAAGAAAGCACAAGAACGAGAATCACCATCGCTGGAATTTTTGCAGATTGTCTCATGTCGCCCTCGGATCAAGACGTGCCTGAAAGTGATAGCCGAGCTGTTGGGCAATCAAGCTCGCGACCGAGACCGCCATCAAGGTGAGCTCGATGACCGGGTAGTCTCGGCTGAGAACCGCATCCGCAAGAAGACTTCCCACGCCGTGCCACTGAAAGAGCGTCTCGACCAGAAGGCTGCCGTTCAAAAGAACCCCGAGCTGGGTGCCGAAAAAAACCGTGAAATACCCGAACGAGGGCGCAAGCAAGTGCTTCCGAAACACGGTGAATTCCGAAAACCCGAGAGCACGGGCGCCGGGGACGGAGCTTTTCAGGATGCTTGCCTCAAGGTGCCTCGAGAGCGAGCGGTGCCAGAACGCCGTCAGATGCAGGGCCAGAATGAGCGCCGGAAGAATGGGATTCGGAAGGGGAAAAACCCGAAGAAAAACCGGGCCTGCGACAAACACGGGCACGGAGGCGAGAACGATCACCGATCCCTCTGAGATCCTCCGGCCCCGCCCGCGTCGGAAAGAAAGATACAGGGTCAGGAACGTGAGCGGAATGGCGAGGAACAAGGTAAGGGCCGTGAGAACCAGCGACTTCCCGGCCGCCCGCGAAAGAAGCGTCGCCGCGGATTCATTCCGCACGAGCGAGCGATTTTTGGGGAGGGAGAGCATTCGCTCCAAGGGGGACTCGGGAAGATCCATCTTCTTGCGGAGTTCGGAGGCCTCGATCCGCACGAGGGACTCGTGCACCAAAAACTCGGCCGGATCGCCGGGCAAAAGAAACACCGCACCCCGGAGCGCGCACCAGATCAGCAAGAATACGAGCGGAAGCCGAAGCCAGGATTTCATGGAGCGAGAAACGCCTCTGCCTTCTCGCGCGTACTTTTTTGAACCACCCGCTCGAGTTCCGGAACCTCAATCCGGACGGCATCGCCTTTCGGCGTGACCCACCAGAACGCGACCACTTTATGAAAAACCACTTGGAGCTTCCGTGTCTTCGTCGACACGGCAAATTCGTCCGGCCTCATCTCGTAGGCAGTACCCCGGATGACCGGGACCTCGCCCTCCACCGCATCTTCGAGAATCGCTTGGAATTCCTTGGGTTGGACCCCGGTGATCCGGCGGTAGTTTTGGTGGATCCACACCGGAAAGAACGAGGCCAGGATCAGATTCGGAATCATCTCGGCTTTCAGGGGTTTGGACTGTCGGATCCCCGTGCGGCTTTTGACCGAGAACACCTTGCCGCGGGAGTCGACCGTGCCGTCGATGATCTTCTCTTCTCCCTCCACCTGCGTCCGGAAGTTGTAATAGACCGGGTCGAGGGAGGGGGTGTTCTTGGCGGTGGCGCCCAGGTTCTCGCTCCGGATCCGACGGCCCTCGCGAATCCATGTGTTTAATTGAATTTTCGCGCGATCTCCCATGATCTCGGCTTTCTCGTTATAATAGGAGTGGGGGGTGCCTTGCTGGGTGACGATGTACCAGTTGTCCCAGAGCAGGGCCGCTTTTGCGGGAATCAGGGGCAGGGCGATGAGGGTCCAGATCATCCGACTGATTTTTGACACGGGCATTCCTCCTGGCGTGGGCACGGCCACAGGGTAACTGATTTCAGTTATCAAGGAAAGGTGCCGAGAAGGATTCGGGAGGGAACGGACCATGTTCCACGTTGCGGACTACAGTGAATTCGTTCTGATGGCGGGATACGGAATCATCTTTGTCTCGGTCGCGATCTTCAGCTTCATGCTCGTTTCCGAGCAGGAGAACCTGGATGCCCAGGAGAATCTTCGCGAACTCGACGGCAAGAAGACTTCGAACCCGCTCGTGAAGTTCACCCGTCCCGTGTTTTCGCAGTATCTGGTTCCGGCGATCCGGGGCAATGCCCGGTTCGATGCGTGGCGCCTCAAGTACAAACGCAAGATCATCAGCGGCGGCCTGAAAGAAGAGCTGACGGCGGATGAGTTCATCGCTTTCAAGTTCATGCTGATCGCCGTGTTCCCCCTGATCGGCGGATTCATCCGCGCACTCGATCTGGCCGATGTTCCGAATCTCGTGATTCTCGCGCTCCCTGCGGTCGGCTACATGTATCCCGATCTTTGGGTGAACTCGCGGATCAAGGAACGCCATAAAAAGGTAATCCGCTCCCTGCCGTTCGTGGTCGATCTGCTCGCCCTGTCGACCGAAGCGGGCTTGGACTTCATCGGAGCCATCCAGAAGGTGGTCGAGAAAGCCGCACCAAGCCCGTTCATCGAGGAACTCGAGCAGGTGCTGAAAGAAATCAAAGTCGGTTCGGCGCGCGGAGATGCCCTTCGCGAGATGGCGTTCCGGATCAATCTCCAGGAAGTGAACTCCTTTGTGGCGGTCCTGTGCTCGGCCGATGCGATGGGGGCCTCGATCGGCAAGGTGCTCCGGCAACAGTCCGAGCAGATCCGTGTGCTCCGGTTCGTCCAGGCCGAGAAGGCCGGCGCGATCGCCAACCAGAAGCTCATGTTCCCGACGTTTTGCCTCATTCTGCCGGCGATCGCGATCGTGATGGGAGCGCCGTTTTACTTGCAGTCGCAGGCGGGAGGATGAGAATGCCGTTGCGGATGATCCGGAAATCCGATTCCGCGTCGATCGCCTCGAATCTCGAGGTGGCGGAGCGGTTTTTGCCGAGACTCGTCGGATTGATCGGCCGCAAATCGTTCGTGCCGGGCGAGGGACTGTTGTTCCCCCGCTGCACCAGCATTCACATGTGGATGATGAGCATCCCGATCGATGCCGTGTTTTTGAAAAAACGCGGAACTGAGTGGGAGGTGCTGAGTTTGCATCCCGAGCTCCGGCCGTGGCGGGTTCTTCCGGTCGGGAACGGTTCGGCGGATGACGTGCTTGAACTTCCCCAGGGAAGCATCGGGCGGATCGGACTGAGAACGGGGGAGGTGCTATGCATCGTCTCGTGATCGTCTCGGGGCCGAACCGCGGAAGCGCTTTTCAGTTGGCGGAGGGCGAGAATCTGATCGGCCGTCAGATGGACAATCATATTGTTTTGAGCTCCTCCCGCGTCTCGAAGCGCCATTGCTCGATCATGGTGGCGGAGAGCGGGATTTTTTTGAAGGACGACAGCAGCACGAACGGCACCTTCGTGAACGGGGCGCTCACCCGGCAGCAGACGCTGAAGTCGGGCGACAAACTCGGGGTCGGCGAGTTCGTTCTCGAGCTCGTGAAGGCGCGTGAAGCTCGCGCCGCCGCGCCTGTTTCGCTCGCTCCGGCCGTGGCGCCGGTCTTGGCGCACGCGCCGGGGATGCCGCAGGGAATGTCGATGCCTCGCGAGGAATTCAGGCTTCCGGTGAACGAGGTCGAGGAGCCCGACAGTCTGCCGTCGAAGCTCCAGGTGCTGTTCGAGGGCAAGCTCATGCCTGCCTTTTATTCGCTTCTCCTCAAATCCGGGTTTCGTACCGTCTCGGGTCTGGTGCTCGGGGTGGCGGGCGCGGCCACCATTCTGGGATCCGCCTTGCCCATGCAGGATCTTGCCGAGCAGTCGGTGCGGCGTGAGGCCTCGATCCGCGCGAAGGTCCTCGCCCGCGAGGTTGCAGATCGCTTCCAGCCGGATTTCGCGAATCACACCGAGTCGCGCATTGATTTCACCTTCCTCGAAAACGAGGATTCCATCCGTTCCATCGCCATCACCGATCCGTCCCTCCGGATCATCGCGCCCGTCTCGCGGCAGAACCAGCTCTTCGCCGGGTCCTACGAGGCGGTATTCGCCCTCGAGATGGCCAAGCGGTTTCGCGAAGGGAAGGAATCGGGCGCAGGACGGATGGATATCGAAAAGAACATCGCCGTTTACGTCGAGCCGATCAAGGTTCCGGGGCAGACGAAATCTCCGATCGTGGCGATCGTGACCGTGGCGATTGATTTCTCGTCCAATATGATTTCGGCGGGGGGAGCGGGGGTCGCAGTCGGAACGGGCGTTGCCATCGGGGGCACGGCGCTTCTGCTCGCGTTTTTGATCCTGATGCGGCTTTCGTTCAAGCCCTACGAGGTATTGAACGAGGATCTCGACCAGGTTCTCCGGGGCGAGATTCCGCGGGTCACTGAGGAGTTCAAGATCGAAGAGACAAAAGGCCTCTGGGACAACATCAATGTGGCCGCGCAAAGACTTCCGAAAACCGCATCCGACCACGGCAATGACGAGGGCGCGGTCAATTGGGAGTCGCGGTTCGAGGGGTTTCGCACGATGGCCGAACAGGGCGGGTTCGCGTTCGCCGGGTTCGATCCGAATCTCGGTTTTGCGGGCATGAACGATCTTTTTACCGAAATCAGCGGCATCCGGCCGGATTCGCTGGGACAGGCTGTGAGCGTCGTGGGCGATCAGGCCATCTCGGCTCTCGTGGTCGATCTGATGAAGATGACATTGCAGAGCCAGACCAAGAGCACCACCGACCGGTTCGTGTTCGGAGGGGATGACTACGAGGTGACGGCAATCGGGGTCCAGGTCAAGGAGCAAACAGGGCTTGCAGTCCTGTTCAAGAGGAAAGGATGAGGGAAATGAGCCAGTCCGTTCTCAAATTCAAGACGTCGGAGGTTCCCCGCCAAGAGGGGGAATACGCGCGTCTTCGGATCCTGAAGGGGCCGGACTTCGGTTCGGTCTTCGTGATCCGGGAGTCGTCCCTGGTCGTGGGACGCAGTGAGGACGCGACGATCCGCCTTTCGGATCTCAAGGCATCCCGGATCCATGTCCGGATCGAGTACACCCGCTCCGGTTGGAAGCTGGTCGATCTCGGAAGTGCGAATGGAGTGTTTTTTCGCGGAAAATACGTACGGGAGTGCGATTTGCAGAGCGGCGATCACTTCATGCTGGGGGAGACCATCCTCGAGTTCCTCATGAACCATGAGAGCAACCGCGCACTCGTCGCGCCGATCGTCGACGATCCCGATCTCGAGAGGCGCGAGATGGCCCTCGCGCATCAGCGAATCAAGGTCAGGAACGCGAGCGAGCCCGTCCGGATCGTGCCGCGGGTCGGAGCGAAGGCCCGGTCCAAGGGAATCCTGATCGGGCTTCTTGTGGTGGCCGCCGCCTACTCGTTTCCGGAGGTCGCGGTTCCTCTTTTGAATGATTTCGGCTTGGAGTTCATCGCGGACTTTCTTCCCGCCGATCCCGCCGCCGCGAAACGGAAGACGGTGCGAAAAGAGTCGAAGGAGCAGAAACAAGAAGAGATCGCCCGGGATCTCGCGTCGTATCTGCCTGCAAGCGAGGATGCCGACGGGATGAAAAACGAATCGGAGAGGTACTTCCAGGAGGGCTTTCGGGAGTATCGCACCGGAAACTACCTCCGGGCACGGGATGCCTTCGAACTCGCACTGCAAATGAATCCGGCCCACGAAAAAGCAAAACGCTATCGGGGAATCGCCATCCGGGATTCCGAAGTCGAAGTGAAACGCCTGATCGATGCCGGCCTGCGCGCCGTCGATTCGGGGCGATTCAGCCAGGCGAAGGCTTTTTTTGAGATGGCGCTCCGGCGACTTCCCGAGGATGAGGAGAATCCGCAGGTCAAGACCTGCCGGAATGCCCTGAAAGAGTTGAATGCGGGAGGCAAGTTATGAGCGCGGCGCTCAAGCTCGCGGTATTCCGGAACGGAGACCTGGTTTCGGAAGTTTCGTTCGATGGCAAACCGCTCTGGCTCGGACGCGGGGACGAGTGTGCGCTCCGGATCGAGGATCGCGCGATTTCGCGCAAACACGCGTTGATCCATCAGACTCGCGATGGGGTCGAATTCGAGAAAAAATCGAAGTTCGGCGAGGTGAAGGTGGATGGGCGCGATGTCTCGCAACTGTTGCTGAGAGGCGGGGAATGCCTGAAACTCGGTGAGTTCGAGCTGCGGGTCGAGCCAAGCGGCGAGCAGACGATCGAGCCAAGCGGCGATCCGGCACCCGTGAACGTAGAAGCCGCGCCCGGCGAAGACATGCCGGTGGACGTGCCGTTGGATGTCCCGGTGGAGATGCCGGTGGAGATGCCGGTAGACGCGCCTTCGACTCCAGCGGAGTCAGACTTCGGATCGGATGCTCCGGATGGCGCCACCCGGGTGCTCGATGCGGCGGTGCTCGCCAAAAAATTCATTCTCGACTTCGGCGAGACCGGGAGTTTCTACGAACTCGGAACCGAAGAAGGCGCAGGGCCGGTTTTCATCGGTCGCGCGAACTGTCACGTGATTCTCGAGGACCGGAAGTCTTCCCGTCGCCACGTCTCGGTCGAATTCCGCGATGGCAAGCACGTGTTGCAGGATCTCGGTTCTTCGAACGGAACCCTTCTGAACGGCGAAAAACTCACCGGAGAACGCATTCTCGAGAGTGGCGACGAGATCCAGATCGGCGACACGAAATTCCAGTACCGCATGGTCCAGGCGGACTACGACCAGCGCCAGCAGGAGTTCCTGCAGCTTCCGCCCGAGCCGGAACCCGAGCTGGCCGCTCCGCCGGCTCCCGAGAGCTGGTATTCGCCGCCGATGGATCCCGGTGCCGTCGGGGCGCCCGCCGGAACTTTCGACGCGGCTCCTCCTCCCGTGCAGGACTTCGCACCCGAGGTGCACGAAGAGAACCGCTCCTTCCTCGCACGAGGACTCGAACGATACCGCATGCTCCCGGTCCGAAAGCAGATCATTTACGGAGTGGCCATTTTGGCGGGAATCTACTTCATGCTCGAAGAAGAAGAGACCGTGACCCGTCCGACCCTGCAGTTGACCAAGCCCGTGCCGGCGGCGACAAAAAAAGAACCCGGAACCAAGCCGGGCGCTCTTCCTTCGTTCGAGGCGCTGAGCCCCGAGCAACAAGCCTATGTGGAGTCGCAGTACAACATCTCGTTCGAGCATTACAAGAACCGCGACTACGACAGCTGTCTTCTCGAGGTGGGGAAGATCTTCAGTTACGTCCAGGACTACAAGAACGCCCGCGAGATCGAAGCCTTCGCCCGCGAGGGAAAACGCAAGCTCGAGGCCCGCGAAGAGGAGCGGAAACGAAAAGAAGCCGAGCGGCAGGCCCAGCTTCGTCTTCAGTCGCTGATCGACCAGGCGGGACTGCTCATGGACCAAAAGAAATACAAAGAGGCCGAAGAGCTGTTTCCCGAAATCGAACTGATGCAACCCGAGAACCAGTCGGTTTCGGCATGGAAGAAGATCATCATCGAGGAGGCCGCCCGGGCCGAGGCGGAACGCCAGGAACAAGAACGGATCGCGAAGGGTAGGGAGAGCCTCTGGAGGCGCTACCGAGTGGCGAACGGGGTCCTCGAAGAGAAAAAGTACTTCGAGGCGTTGGATTTGCTCGATGCCCTGGTGGGGCAGGAGTTCGCCGAGCCCGCATTCGAGAAGTCCGTCGCGGAATCAATTCGGAAAGCCGAGGAGGCGATCGCGGCGGAGCGCGACCCCTTGCTTGCGGAGGGCCGAAAGTTCGAGGCCGATGGAAAACAAACCGAGGCGTATCGGGCTTATCAAAAAGCATTGCGGGTGGACCCGACCGACACTGAGGCTCCTGCGGGAATGGCCCGGATCCGCGATGCGCTCAATGCGAGGGCGCGGGCCATTTATTCTGAGGGCGTGATCGCCGAAGGCTTCGGCGAACTCGAGCAGGCCGAAAAGAAATACCGCGAGGTGCTCGAAGTCGTCCCCGATGACAGCGAGTACTTTGCCAAGGCGACCAGCAGGATCCGGAAGCTGACCGCGTACCGGTACCCGGCATCGACGGAGGAGAAGCAATGAGCGGATCAAAAAAAAGCATGATTCCACTTCGTTTCGCCGAAGGGTTCCAGTTGCAGGGCCCGGTTCCGGTGCAAGAAGATTACTTCGAGATCGATCCGAAGCGGGGGATTTTCATTCTTGCCGATGGATTCGGCGGGACTCCGGGCCGGCGCGCGGCCGAGCTTGCCGTCCGGTCGATCCGGCAGTTCCTCGAGCTCGAGGCAGGAGATCTCGATGCGACCCTGCCCTTCGAGTTGCGTCCTTATTATTCGATCGCAGGGAATGTCCTGTTGAATGCGGTTTCGTTCGCGAATCAAAAAGTCCTCGACATGAACGGGGAGCGTCCCGCGGAGCAGTCGGGCGGCGCGAGCGTGATCGCGGGATATGTCGACGGGAAGCTTTTGTCGGTGGCGCGGGTGGGGGCCTGCGCGCTTCATTTAAGGCGGGGGGGGCAGATCCGTCGTCTCATCGCGCCGAAAAACCTGTTGGAGCAAGTGGATCCCTTCGCCGGAGAAGGCCCGGGCGATGCCGTGCCGCTCATGAGCATCGGGACCGTGCGCCGTCTCGAGCCCGAGATTTCGGAGTTCGAGCTGAGGCCCGGGGATGAGCTCTTTTTCGGGACCTCGGGTGTGGGATCGCTGATTCGCGGTGAGGTGGCGGGGCTCTCCGATCCCTCCGCAATCAGCCAGTGGATTGACGGCGCCCGTGCCGGAACGACTGCGAATGCGTCGATGATTTGGCTCGGCTTCTAATTGCCCGCCTGTCGTGGGATCATGAAGAAGGGAGGGGGAATGGCGAAGAAGAAATCCGATTCGGGTCAGGCCGTGCTCGAGTATGTGATTCTGCTCGCGATCACCGTGGGAATCATGATCTATTTCGTACGCAATCTTTCTTCCGGCATGAACAAGACCATTCCGAAATGGGGGGGGAGTCTCGAGGTCCAGCTCAGGGCTGGAGCGGCTCCGGCATCGATATGGAAGAAATGAGCCGGTCGGGCCAGGCCGTCACGGAGTATGTGCTCCTTCTCGCGATCGTCGTCTTCATTTTCTCGTCTGCGATGAGACTGCTTTCTTCGGGGAATGCGGTCGTGAACATTCAAAAGGCATTCACGGAACAGTTCGCGCGGACCTACCGGTACGGACACCCCGAGGCCCGCGGCCTCGATGACGGAGGTCCGCTGAATCTGCCGCTTTACCAGCCGGCCGACGGTTCCGAGAGCCATAACTTCAGAATTTTCATCAATCCGCCGAAAGAGTGATCGGGATGGAGAATCTCAGGAACAAAGGGATTTCAGGCCAGGCAATGATCGAGTTCGTGCTCGGCATGGTGCTCACGTTTTCCTTCTTCTTTTTTTACGTCAAGATGTGCGCGGCCTTCGCGATCGGAAACTACATCCATTATGCGACGTTCATGGCCGCACGGGCGTATTCCTCCTCCGCGTCCACCCCCGATGTCCAGCAGGAGCGGGCAGAGGAGGTTCTGAAAAAAATGTTGAAAGGCCGATTCCGGAGCGTGATCCGCGAGAAGCCCGACGGGATTCGCGTCGGCCCCGGACCGTATTTCGAGGAAGGTCCCCAGAACCGGTGGAACCAGGGTGCGACCTATTCGTTTTCGGTCGATCTCGCCCTGTACCCTTGGAGCACAAAAGGCCAGTCGATCAAAATGGATCTGACCAGCGAGAGCTGGATGCTCCGGAATGCGAGCCGCAAAGAGTGCGAGGATCAGAAAAACAGTTTGAAGGGATCGCTGAACGCCCCCGGATTGGAGTGGGACAATGGATGCTAAAGGGCAAAGCATTCTTGAAGTCGTCATCGTGCTCCCGTTCCTGTTCACGCTCGTGCTCCTGCTGTTCCGGTTCAACATGGGTATCCAGATGGCGATCAACAACGTCCAGCATGCGCGCGCGCAGATTTACGTCCTTGCGGGGAATTCGCCCGAGTATCCGCGGATCGAGTTCCGGAGCGCGGGGCTCACGTTCTTCAAGCGCCGCATGGATTTGATGATTCTCGGAGTCGCCGATCCCACAGCGATCGATGAGGGCGATTATAGCGGCGATGTCATGCCGCCCATTCCACAGATTCAAAGGGTCGGAAACCGTTCGCTGCCCGGAGCGAGCTCGGAACCGGGCGAGGGAATGCCTCGCACCGAGGTACGCGTGCGGGAGACTGCCGCGATCTGCACCCAGAGCAACGGGGTCGGCGCGAATCTGGCTTTCAGTCCCCGGAACATTCCGGCCCTCGGAGCGCGGAGGTGGCCGTTCGGCAATCTGCCGTGCCAGTACGAGGGCACATGGATAGGAGGTCTGAATGAATAGCAAGGCGATGACGCTTTCTCTCATCATGGCCGGAATCGCCGTATTCTTCGTTATGAGTTCGGTCAATTCGATCAAAGAGGAGTCGCGGACCCGCTACGGCAAGGACGTGACCGTGATCGTGGCGAAAGAGGACATCCGCGAGATGGACACGATCCACGAGAAGATGATGGAACCCAAGGTGGTTCCGATCACCTTCGTCGAACCGACCGCGATCCGATTCACGGGGACCGGCATCGAGGAGAGTTCCGATGTGTTCCAGAGCGAGATTCGGCGGATTGTCGGGAACATCGCCTTGGTCTCGATCAAGAAGGGCGAGCAACTGACCCTGAACAAGATCGCCGAGACCAGCATGAGAACCGGACTTTCTCCCCAGATTTCTCGCGGAAGGCGCGCATTCTCGATTCCGGCCGACGATGTCAGTGCCGTCACGAGGCTCCTCAGGCCCGGCGACCGGGTCGATGTGATCTCGATCGTCGACGTGGGAGCGGCATCCGGACGCGACAACAAGGTGGCGCGGACCCTGTTCCAGGACCTGGTCGTGCTCGCCGTGGGCCGGAACATCACGAACAACTTCGCGAGGCGCGTGGACTTCGACCCTTCGACCGGACGAGAGCGGGTTCGCAACCTCACCGAGTACGACGGCTATTCCACCGTCACGATCGAGGTGGAGCCCTTCCAAGCGCAGCAGCTTGCGGCGATCCTCGCCGGATCCGGAAACCGCATCATGCTCTCTCTGCGCAACAATGATGATACCGACCGCACCGCACTCGCGCCCACCCGGGCCGGGGATACGGTGAACGACGGAATCCGGACGCCTGCGGCCTCGCCCGCACAGGGGGAGAAATGAGCATCCTCCCCCGTCGGAGAATGTGCTTTTTGCTTCTGCTGATCCTCTCGCACCCTTCCGCGCAGGCGCAAGAACCGGCTACGCCGGAGCAGGCGCAAGAACCCGTCCGCGTCCAGAGGCGTCTCGGGAAAGCCCCGAACCAGTTCCAGAAGTCCCGCTACACTCTTGATCGTTCCGAAGGCACCGCAGATCGCCGGACGCTCGTGCTCGCCAAGGGCGTCGACAAGGTGGTCGATCTGGATCCGGGAATCGAGTTTCCCTTTCCGCCCGAGGCCAACTCCATCCGGATCGGGAACGTCGCCGTGGTCAATGTCGCTCCGATCGGAATCGGAAAAGAACGCCAGCTCATCTTCCAACCGCTCGAGCCCGGCGAGACGAGCGTCACGATCCGCGATAAATCCGGCGCGATCCGGATCATCTTCGATGTTCTCGTCGCGAATCAGAATCAAGTGCGGTTCTATGAGCGTCTCCGGGAGAACCTGAAGGAGGTCGAGGGGATCACGATCTCGCTCGAAGACAAAAACATCGTCATCCGGGGCGAAGTGCTGACCCTCCCGGACTATGCCGCGATCTTCAGCGAGATCGCCGACAAAACCTACGGAGAGTTCGTGGTGAGCAAGGTCAGGATGTCGAGCATCACGCTCGGAATCCTCGCAAAGAAGATCGAGCAGGACCTGCAGACAACCGTGGCTCAGACCCTTCGGGTCGAGGTGATCAACGGCAAGATCGTGCTCGGAGGCACGGTCGAAAGCGCGGATGCGAAATCGCGCGCCTTCAATCGCGCCTTCTGGTACATTCCGGCCGCTCGCGTGAAGGACTCCCTCGCGAACGCGCCGAACATGGAATTCGCCGAGGCCGACAAGCGTTCGGCCTTCCTCCAGAACGACATCGCGGTGAACGCCCCTCCTCCCAAGCGCGACAGCAAGCTCGTGCGGATGACCGTGTATTTCGTCGAACTCACCAAGGACTTCCTGAAGAGCTTCGGATTCAAATGGGCGCCCGGTTTCACGGCTGATCCGACGATCGCAGTGGGCAGCAATCCCGCAACGGGGGTCGCGACCAGCGGCGATGGCGGCTTCAGCTTCAGCGCGACCCTGAGTTCGCTGTTTCCGGCCATCAGCACCCCCCCCTCGAATGCTTCTTATGGACGCGTGATGAAGTCGGGGACGGTTGTGGTCAAGAGCGGCGAGGAGGGAAAAATGGAAGACAACATCCAGATTCCCACTCAGACGATCGCGGCCGGCGGGGTTCAGGGGTTGGGCCCCTCCCTGAATTCGGCGGGATTCAAGATCTCGATCCGGCCGACCATCATGCAAGGGACGGATCTCGATGTCGACATGGACATCACCCAGAGCAGTGTCGTGGGCAAGGCGGCCGCAGGAGCGCCGATCACCTCGAATCACGCGATCAAGACCCGTGTTTACATGAAATCCGGCGAAGTCGCCGCGGTTGCGGCCGTGAACAAGCAGGATGTCTCGACTTCTTTCAATCGCGATGACCCGAATCCGACCCAGTCCGGGGGCGCAGCGGCCGGGCCGCGGACCTCGCCGCTCTTCAATCTTCAGCGTTCCAAGAACATGTCGAAGGCGAAGGGGCAGTTCGTGATTTTCATCTCGCCGCTTATCATCGAAAACGCATCGGACGGAACCGAGGATCTGAAGAAGAACTTCAGGATGTCCTCGAGCACCCGGTAACAAGAGGGGAACCGGAGCGCATGGGACACATCATCGCAGTGGTCGGAGGAAAGGGCGGGGTCGGAAAAAGCGTTTTTGCGGCGAATCTTGCGATCGCCTACCAGCTGAACTCGAAACAACGCGCGCTCCTGATCGATCTGGATTTCCAGAGTCTGGGCGACCAGAACATCATCCTCGGAGTGAACAGCCCGAAAACGATCGTCGACGTGTCGCGGGCGCAGGTGTCGCAGTGGGATCCGAAGGCGATCACGCCCTACATGGTGAACACTCCACAGGGACTGAGTCTGATCGGAGCGCCGCGGGAGGCCGCGCTCGCGCGGGACATCGATCTCGACGGGCTTGGCAAATTCCTGAAGGGCGCCGCACAGGTGTTTCCGTGGACGGTGATCGACTGCGGGGGAGGGACCGAGCCCCATGCGCTGAAAGCGATGGAGCAGGCTTCGTTGATTTTCGTGGTGACCACTCCCGATGTGATCGTCGTGAATCAGACCCGGCGGATTCTCGCCCGGGTGCAGGAGCTGTTGTTCCCGCCCGAGATGGTGCAGGTGGTGGTGAACCGTCTGTCGCCCTCGAATCTGATCAATCCCCAGTTGATCCAGAAGAACCTGAATCGCGCGCCCTTTTTTGCCATTCCCGAAGACGCTGGCACTTGCGATGCCGCGCTGGCGAAGAGCCAGCCCTTCACGGTGTCGAATCCGGGGGCGGCCGTCTCGCGCGCCTATTCCGATCTCGTCCGGCGGATGGAGCAGACAAAAATGCTCGATCAGCTCGCAAAACTGAACCGACCGACTGGTGCCGCCCAGAAAGCACAGGCCGGAGCGGCCGCTTCGGGCGCGCAGGTCCAACCTGCCGGTGAGGGGAACGGCGGACCCTCCGCCCGCTCGAAGGGCGGAAATTACGATCCGTGGACGAACATGAAGCTCCGGATCCATCGGGCCCTGATCGATGTGGTCGACATGAAAAAAATGAACACCGACCTCGCCGACCCAAAACAAAAGGAAGTTCTGCGCGAGAAGACCCAGAAGGCGATCTTGGACGTCTTGGGTAAAGAGGATCTCACCACCTTGTGTCCCACCCGCGAGCATCGCGCCCAGCTGGTGAAGGAGGTGCTCGATGAGGCGCTCGGGCTCGGGCCCCTCGAGGATCTTCTCGCCGATGACTCGGTGACCGAGATCATGGTGAACGCCCGCGATCAGATTTATGTCGAGCAGAATGGAAAGCCCGGTCTCTCGAAGGTCACCTTCACGAGCGAGCAACAGATGATGATCGTGATCGAGCGGATCGTGACTCCGCTCGGAAGACGCGTCGACGAAAAAACCCCTTATGTCGATGCCCGGCTTGCTGACGGATCGCGGGTGCATGTCATTATTCCGCCGCTTGCACTCCGGGGGCCGACCATCACCATCCGGAAGTTCCCGAAAAAACGGATCACCTCGGGCGATCTGGTGAACTACGGCTCGATGACGAGCGAGATCGCGGACTTTCTTCGGGCCTGCGTCGAGGCGAAGCTCAACATCGTCGTGTCGGGGGGGACGGGCTCGGGTAAAACGACCCTTCTGAATGTTCTTTCGAATTTCATCCCCTCTACCGAGCGGATCATCACGGTCGAGGATGCGGCCGAACTCCAGCTCGGGCAGGAGCATCTGGTTCGTCTCGAAACTCGACCCAAGAACATCGAGGGCGAGGGAGAGGTGGCGATCCGCGACCTGATCAAATGTTGTCTTCGGATGCGACCCGACCGGATCGTGGTCGGGGAGTGCCGCGGCGGAGAGGCCATGGACATGCTCCAGGCCATGAATACCGGTCACTCCGGCTCGCTCACCACTGTGCACTCGAACAACCCCAGAGAGTGCATCGGACGCCTCGAGACCCTTGTCATGATGGCCGGCATGGGGCTCCCCCTGAAGGCGATCCGCGAAACGATCGCGAGCGCGGTGAACCTCATCATCCAGCAATCGCGCCTCTCGGACGGATCAAGAAAGGTGACCTATGTCTCCGAGGTGATCGGGATGCAAGGCGAAACCGTCACGATCCAGGACATCTTCGTCTTCAAGCAGGAGGGACTCGACAAGAACCGGAAGATCATCGGCCGCTTCGTGCCCACCGGCTTCATTCCGAAGTTCGTCGAAGAGATGGAAGCAAAGGGCATGAAAATTTCCCGCGGGCTTTTCGCGGTCAAATAGACAGGGTACAATCAAGACGTGGACTCCCTTTATTCCAGCTGGCTTCTCGGAATCCTGGTCTTCGTGAGCGCCTTCCTGGTCGCCATGCAGTTCTCCGACCGGATCATCGATTGGTTCCGCTTCCAGTCCATCGGAACCCGGGACTACATCGCCGAAAAACTCAAGCTCATGATGATCGACATTCCGCCCGAGAGAATCCTTCTCTATCAGGTGGGCGCATCCTTCGGGCTCGGTGCTGTCTTCTTTTTGCTCTGCCTTCCGAACATCCCGGCAGGCCTGTTTTTCGGCATTCTGGTCGCGGCGGGCGCGTGGATCATGCCCCGTCCGATCGTGAACATGATGTACCGGAATCGCGTCGATCTTTTCGTGAACCAGATGGTCGACGGACTCGGACTCATGGCGAATGGAATGCGCTCCGGACTCTCGGTCGCACAGGCGCTCGGGCTCGTGGTGAGCGAGATGCCTAAACCGATTTCGCAGGAGTTCGAGGTGGTCCTGAACCAGAACAAGTTCGGACTCTCGCTCGAGGAGGCCTTCTTGAATCTCTCCAAGCGCGTGGTGGCCGATGAGGTCGAGATGTTCGTGACCTCCGTCAATATCCTGAAGGAAACCGGCGGAAACCTGGCGGAGACCTTCGACACCATCACCACGCTCATCCGTGAGCGCATCAAGGTCGAAAACAAGATCAAGGCCATGACGGCCCAGGCCTTCTGGCAGGGCATTGTCCTGATGTGCGTTCCACCGTTCATGGCGGTCGTCTTGTCGCAGAGCGATCCGGAGATGATGATGAAATACATGTTCTCATCTCCGCTCGGGTGGGTGGCCTGCGCAGTGGTGGTGATTCTCGAGATTGTGGCTTATATTGTAATCAAGAAGATCACCACAATCGATGTTTAGGGGAGAGGGGCTCGCATGAGACACGTCGGATGGTTCGCAATTCTGTTTTTTTCGGTTTCAACCGCGTACGCACGCGCGGAGGTCAGTCTCCGGAACGGGAATTTCTTCGTTTCGCTCCGCGATTTCTCGTATCCGGGCGGAATCGAGCC
>JBEIJY010000025.1:0-39185 GCA_040380025.1 Bdellovibrionales bacterium
CTCTCGGCGCTCGAGATCATCGACGAAGAAAAGCTCGTCGAGAACTCCCGGATCATGGGCGAATATTTCTTGAAACGCCTGAAGGCGTTCGAGGACCGGTTTTCGTTTGTCGGCGAGGTGCGGGGCCGCGGACTCTTCCTTGCGGTCGAGATGGTCAAGAACAAGACCACCCGCGAGCCGCTCTCGAAGGCCGCTTGCCAGTGGATCTTCATGGAGTGCCTGAAGCGAGGGCTTCTTACGATGTCCTATGCGGCGAGTTTCCGCATCCAGCCCGCGCTCACCATCGACGAAGGCACGATCGACAATGCTGTCGCAATTCTCGATGAGGTATTTACGGCATTTGATCGCGAGAACGGACGGGAGATGTGATCAGGCTCTTTTGCCGGCCCGCGAACTCGAGCGCAAGACACACGAAAATCGCGTAGGTCGATCCCCACAGGATGTCCAGAATGTAGTGGTGGTTCAGGTACACGGCCGAGAAACACATCGACAGATAAAACACGATGGTGAAGCCGCGAAGCGCCCCGTACCGGAAGGCGTAAAACACCGCCTGAAGCGGGTAGGCCACATGGAGCGAGGGGATGGCGCCGAAGACATCCGCCGCACGTCCGTACATCTCGGTGAAGAATCGCGTCCCGAGCAGGGCATCAAAGCGAAGCGCGCCGGCCGCCGAGGCCGGAACCGAGAGATCGGCGGGTCCGAGGCCGTACTGGGCCACATACCAAGGCGGAGCCGCCGCATACCAATAATAGGTCGTATACCCGAGGACATTCACAAAAAAGAAGGCCCACATCGGGCGATAGGCCTGGTTCCGGATCCATTCCGGGGAGCGGAGGGGCGTGCCTCTCTTCGGGAGCCAGAAGCAAAAGTACAAACAAATCAGCACATAGATCGAAATGAAGCAGAGATAAAAAAATCCGGTGATCAGGTCCAGAACCGGATGCGTGTTCCTTTGCCACCATTCATTCGGAGTGAGCCTTCCCTCGGGTGTGTCGATGCCAAAGAAGGTCTTATCGAACCAGTACGGTTCCTCGACATGAATCGGGCCGCGGATCAGATCGGCGTAAATCCGCATGCTGTCGTAGACCACACCCACCAGAATCAGAGGAATCAAAAAATCAAACAACGCCCGGAGTCTGGGACCCGCATACCAAAGAAGCAGTGCGAGCGACACGAGCGTCGGATGATCGATCCGGATTTCTCCGAATGCCGCAATGACCGCAAGATACACGGCACCGGTCGCGACGGGTGCGATTCTCTTGAACGGGGTCTGCGCCCGCCACCATTCTTGCCATTCTTTCAAGATCTCGTTCATGGGGAGTTCTTTCTTTTTTCCCGAAGCCAGAGGAGAGCGGGGAGCGACACCACTGCGGCAAACACACAGGTGAATTCGCCCACGATCGCAAGCGTCCCGAAGCTCACGAAGGCCTGATTGCTTGCCACCAGAAGCGATCCGTATCCGGTGACGGTGGTCAGGCTCGCGAGCAGGACGGCCCCGCCTGTTTCTTCGATGACCTTCAGGATATCACGGCCTTTTTCGTGACGGTATCGCTGAAAAATATTGACGCCGTAATCGACGCCGATGCCGAAGGTGATGGGGAGCGCGATGAAGTTCAGGAAGTTGATTTTTTGCTGGAACCCGAAAATGAACCCGCCGAGCCAGAGCACCCCGACCCAAAGCGCGAACGAGCACTGCAAAATGAGAATCTTGTCGCGGAACAGGATCACCACCATGAGAAACACCGCAAGAAACGCAAACAGGGTGGCTTTCGGACCATCCGCAAGGATCGAAGAGAAAAGATCGGCCGTGACCGGCAGGGTGCCTGCCACCGCGACTCCCGGCTCGATTTCATCTGCGGCCTCGCGGATGGAGCGCACGAAGTGGATGAGGTTGTCCGACTTTGCGAGCTCGGGGCTCAGGGACGGCTCCACGAGCACGAGCTTTCCGATTGTGCCGTCTTTTTCGCGGAACTTGTCGCGTACCAGGGGCGGAAGATCTTGCATCGAGAAAGGTCTTCGCGACTCGGGCGAGAGGAGCTCTTGCGCCATTTTCCGGTCGGCGGGCGGCATCCGGTACAAAATGGATTGCGTCAGCATCAGGTTCACGTTTTGGAGGATTCGGATCTTTTCTTTTTGATCGGGCGGAAGAAAATCCCGGATCGAGCTGACGCCCGTGATGAAAGTCGTTTCTTTTTCTCGCTCCTGCACGGCGCGGATCGCTGCGGCAATTGCGGTCACGTTTTCTTCTTTTTTCGGGAGCACGACGATCGGGCTCAGGTAGCGCTCGAAGACACGGTCCACATAGGTCGACCAGTGCATCGAGCCGCTCTCGAGGCTGTGGCGGTTCCGGAGCTTTTTCATGTCGGTCTCGATGATCGAGGCATCCGCGCGCACGAGGCTTGCGATCGAGAGCACGGTCAGAACCGCCGAGGCCGCCACGAGCACCTTCGGATACCGGTGGATCACCGTGCGGATCGCATTCATGATTTTCGACTTTCTCGGGCGCGGGGCGCGCTTCATGAGGCCTGCGCGGGAAGCCAGAAGCAAGAGCGCGGGAAGCACGGTATACGCCGAGATCCAGCACAAAATCATGCCGGCAAACCCGAGAATGCCGAACTGCTGGAATCCGCGAAAGCTCGTGAGGCCGAGGGATCCGTAGGCAAGGGCCGCCGCACCGGCCGCAACTGCCGTGGCCGACATGGACTGGCGCGCCGAGATGACGAGACTCCGGATGACATCTTTTCGCTTCCGGCGCTCCTCCATGAAGCGTGCAAGGAGGATGATGCCGAAATTGATGCCGTTTCCGATCACGATGCTCGCCATGAAGGCCGAGTTCGCATTCAGGTAGCCGACCAGGAAGTACCCCGCACCGAAGGTCCAGAGTGTGCCCGCAAAAAGAGAAAGGAGCAGACACAGGGTCGCCACGATGCTCCCGAAATAAAGGAACATCGCGACCGCAACCAGAACGCAGACGATGATGGTCGAGAGCGCGAGATCCTCGATCAGCGCCTCGTGTTCCTCGATCAGGTCCTGCACCCCGCCCGTGAAGCGGATCGTGGCATCTCTCGCGAACAAGGAGGGATTCACTTTTCTCAGTACTTCATCCAAGGCCTGTCGGAGCTTCAGGGCATTGCTGATCCCCGTGGCTCCGCCCGGCTGGTGGATGATCATGATCCGGATTTTTTCGTCCGGGGAAGCGTAATATCCCAAGGG
Source organism: Bdellovibrionales bacterium (assembly GCA_040380025.1). Classification (GTDB taxonomy): domain Bacteria; phylum Bdellovibrionota; class UBA1018; order UBA1018; family CAIMNF01; genus CAIMNF01. Next base: position 3,214 of record JBEIJY010000025.1, read on the forward strand.
GAATTTCTTGTACGGACCGGTTTTGGATTCGTACTTTTCGCGGATGGAGCGGATGTCGAGAACGGGTTCCCTCATCGGGTAGTTCCCGAGAATGGTCAGGGGGTTCATGAGCGCGGTCTCGTAGTCGATCTTCTGACGGATATATTTTTGGATTTGCTCCAAGTCCCCGGTTTCGATGAAAAGCGGTTTTCGAAGATCAAAAAAGCGGATCTCCTCGTCGATCCGGTATTCGACTCCGGCCGCGATGTCCTTCGGAAGGTTCCGGACCTCGTCCGCGATGGCGTCGACCAATTTGCGGCTCCCGTCGGGGTGATCCGAGAAGATCACGAGTTCGAGGCTGTTGGTCGATTCGAGGCGCGAACGCACTTCGTTCAGGTCGAGCACGCTACGGGCCTGGCTCGGCAATAGTTCTTCGATGTCCGTGCGCAGGTTCGAGAACAGGTGAACGGTGAAAAACAGCCCGACGGCCGTGAGCACTGCGCTCGCCATCGCAACCAATCCCGCCCGTTTCAGAAGATGTCGGATCCAGAGTTTCATCGATTGTTCATGATCGAAGGGTCATTGTGGATGGTCTGTTATGGCGCACCCGTCAGGACTTGAACCTGAAACCCTCTGATCCGAAGTCAGATACTCTATCCAATTGAGCTACGGGTGCTTCCAAGAGGCAAATTATCCCACCCCTGGCGTGCCCGCAAGAAGCTTTCGGCCTTGTGCTTGAGGGAACGGGCAAGAGGGGGTACACTGAAATCAGACACAGGAGATCTTGTCATGAAAGCAAAGTCGATGATTTTTACCAATCTGATTGCAATGGGATTCGTTTTCTCGCCTCTCGCCCACGCCAATGACGGAGCCGCCGCTCCGGCGGCGGATCAGGCCAAAGAAGCGAAGATGAGCGACTGTGACGGCGATTGCGATTGTAAGAAGTGCAAGCACAATAAAAAAGCCAAGAAGAAGTGCAAAAAGTGCAACACGCACAAGGACCAGCACTCCGCATAGTAGAGAACCGCTCTTAGCGAAATTGAATCCGACCCTCAAGCTGTCGCGGGGCCTTGGGGGGATCATGATCCGGCACTCCCAGCACGACTGCACAAAGGAGTTCGAGGCTTCCCGATTGGTGCTCGGGCAGTTCGTCCACGCCCAAAAACCGATCGACCTCGTCGCGAATCTCGAGCGGGGCTCCCATGGTGCAGGTCCCGAGGCCCTCGGCCACCGCCGCCAGATTCAAATTCTCGACCGCCATGTAAACCGATCCCACGCTGGTCAGATAGCGTTCCTCTTCGTCATTCAGGGAGTAGCAAAGAATCACCACGGGGGCCTCTCCCAAGGTAAAGAAAAACCGCTCGGTGAACGCATACAAGGAAGGCTTCAGGCGTTTTTCAAGAACATCCTTGATGCCCAGCCAGGACTTTTGCGAAAGCGCAAGGTACTGGTCCCGGGTTTCCCCGGTAAGCACAAAAAATCGCCAGTTCTGCCGGTTTTTTCCGGACGGAGCCTCGATCGCCGCCGAAAGCAGGCGTTCGATCGTTTCTTTCGGAATGGGATCGGGTTTGAATTTCCGGATGGATCGACGCGAGCGCAGGAGCCGGTGGAATTCGGACCGGAACTCATCTGAGAAGGGATCGGAAAGGGGTTTCATCGAGATGAAAAATGGAGCGGGAAAAGGGGCTCGAACCCTCGACCTCCACGTTGGCAACGTGGCGCTCTAGCCAACTGAGCTACTCCCGCATCACAGGTTGATTACGCTAGGAAGACAGTCTTAGCCCAGAACCCGAAGGGTGGTCAAGAATTTATTGCGGGGGCATTCCGGATCGCTTACCGTTTTGATCATGAAAATTTATACGAAGTCGGGCGATCAGGGTGAAACCTCTCTTTGGGGAGGCGGACGCGTGACCAAGTCCCACCCCCGGGTGAATGCCTACGGCACGGTGGATGAGGCGAATTCGATGATCGGACTGGCGCTCTCGTTCGTGCCGGAAAGCGAGGCTCGCATCACGGAACGGCTGATCCGGATCCAGAATGAGCTGTTCCAGGTGGGGTCGGAGCTTGCCACCAGTCCGGGGACCGCGAACTCGTGCGCCTTTGTTTCGGATCAGGAGATCGCAACACTCGAGGCCGAGATCGATGAGATGGAAAGCACTCTCGCGCCCCTCAAAAACTTCATTCTCCCGAGCGGAAGCAGTGCGGGATCCGCCCTGCATCTGGCTCGCACCATCGTCCGGCGTGCGGAGCGGGATTGTGTCGATCTCGGGCACAATGAGCCCATGCGCGAAGAGGTGGTCCGGTATCTGAACCGCCTGAGTGATTATCTGTTCGTGATGGCGCGATCGGTGAATTCGATCCTGGGTCGGGTCGAGACGCGTTGGCTCCCCCCGAAAAAATCCTAGCTCTGCTCGGAGGGGTTCCGGAGCGACTCCTTCAGTTTCCGCTCGCGCTTTTTTTGGCGCGCGAGCTTCTTTTGAATCCGTCGCTCCTTGCGGATCGCGGTCGCGACTTTCAGGCCCCGGAAGAAATCGACGACGTAATCCTTCGCGCTGATGAGCGAGAGCAGAAGCGAGGAATAGGTCATCCAGAGACCGATCTCGTAGAACGGAATTCCCAAGCCTTCTTTGATCATCAGGCACGGAATCGCGATCATCTGGATCGCGGTCTTCCATTTTCCGCCCGAAGAGGCGCTGACAATCACGCCTTCGGCCGAGGCCAAGGCGCGGAGTCCCGTGATGGTGAGTTCGCGGCACACGAGGATCATCACCACGTACGGGCTCATTCGTTCGAGGTGCTCCAGCATGATCAGTGAGCAGATGACGAGGAATTTGTCGGCAAGCGGGTCCAGGAGCTTTCCGTACACGGTTTCGATCTTGAGCTTGCGGGCAAGATAGCCGTCGAAATAGTCCGTGATGCTGGCGATGCCGAAAAAGACCGCGGCCCCGACGTCCCAGCCCGGAGTCTCGCGGGACAGGGCGAAAATCACGGCAGGAACCATCAAGACTCTGAACAGAGTCAGGTAGTTCGGAGTCGTATGAAAGGTCATTTGATCGAACGGCTCCTGAACGGGTTCCATGACCCTTTATTGTGCCTTCGGGGGTTCGGATGCACAACCCGAAAATTTGCATTTCCGAATCGGATGGGGCTACACTGAAGCTCCGCTATGGTGCATGAAAAACGAAAGCTTCCACGATTTCACATCACCCCCTGCCAGTTCCACGACGAGTCGCTCGGGAAAACCATTGCTGTTCATGATCTTTCTCCCGGGGGGCTTTCTTTGCGGCTTACGGATGAGTCGGATCTCGCCGCGTTTCCGGTGAGCTCCATCCATTCCGGGATTGTGAAGATCAGCGGCCGGAAATTCCCGTGCCGGATCCGCGTCCGGAATTTCAGAGGAGTCCTGGTGGGCGCGGAGTGGGAGTCTCCGTCTTCGGAGCTTTCGGTGCAACTCCGTGAGGTCTCCCAGCCGGAGCGGCTGGGTGAGAATCTCCGGCGGTACGAGATTCAGGATCTGAATGCCTCGGATTGGTTTCATAATCCCGTGGGCGTCGATCTGCTCGTTTATCCCGGAGGCGACAAAAATCCCGGTCCTTCGCGCTGGATGCTTTATATCCACCGGAACTTCATCCAGTGGGAATCCGAAACCGGAGTCCAGACCGGGCAGACGCTGGCCGAGGCGGACGAGGGCTATTCCCACGGAGTCGTGCGGATCGAGACCCGGCTGATCGAGTACGATGCTCGGGTCGATTTCGGTCTGATCCGGGCGGCCCAAGAGCTGGTCCGGCACGCGCCGATCGGGGATGCGGAACTGAAACAAATGGTTCTTTCGCAGCTGATTTCGCAACTGAATGGAGTGGTCTGAAGCATGAATCGGAATTTCGCACTGGAGTTCGTGAGAGTCACAGAGGCAGCGGCGCTTGCGAGCGCCCGGCTGATGGGTCGGGGAGATGAAAAGCTGGCCGATCAGGCGGCGGTCGACGCCATGAGGAATGCGTTGAATTCGATCGAGTTCGACGGGCGGGTCGTGATCGGAGAAGGGGAGCGGGACGAGGCCCCGATGCTTTATATCGGCGAAAAGGTCGGAAAAGGCGGCTCCTCCAGACTGGATCTCGCGCTCGATCCGCTTGAGGGAACCACGATTTGCGCCAAGGGACTCAACAACTCGATCTCGGTGATCGCAGTGGCCGAAGAGGGAAAGTTCCTCCATGCGCCCGATGTGTACATGGAGAAAATCGCGGTGGGTCCGGCCGCAAAAGGCGCGATTGATCTGAATCAAAGTCCGACGTGGAACCTGAGGGAAATTGCAAAAGCGAAAAAATGCTCGGTATCGGACCTGACGGCGATCATTCTGGATCGTCCCCGGCACGAGGAGCTGATTCGCGAGGTGCGCATGGCGGGAGCGCGGATCTGGCTGATCGGAGACGGCGATGTTTCGGCCGCGATTGCCACGACCGAGCCCTTCAGCGGTGTCGACGTCTTGTTCGGAACGGGCGGCGCTCCCGAGGGTGTGATTGCCGCGGCGGCGCTCCGGTGCCGGGGCGGGGATTTCATCGGAAGGCTCGTCTTCCGGAATGACGATGAGCGGGAGCGCGCGGCGCGGATGGGAATCTCGAACCACGGGCGCATTTACGGAATCCAGGAGCTCGCAAGCGGCCGGGTGATGTTCTGTGCGACCGGTGTGACCCAAGGGACATTCTTGAATGGAGTGCGGTTTTTCCCGGGAGGGGCGCACTCCCATTCGGTGGTGATGCGTTCCGAAACGGGAACCATCCGCTACATTCAGACCGAGCACCGCTTTGAGCGGCCGAATCTGGGTTGATCGCAAAAGGAGGGTGAGAAATGGCGCATGCGGAACACGAAAAAATTTATGAGGTGAGTGCCGGAAAGTATTTCCAGGCGGTCGCGGATTATTCGAAATACCCCGAGTTTATCGAAGGCATGAAGCGGGTGAGCGTCGATCGCGCCGCGGACGGCACGGCGACGGCGACGTATGATCTGACGATGATGTCGAAAGACATGAGCTACACGCTAAAGCTCCGTGAAAATCCGGGGCAGGGCGAGGTTTCGTGGACGCTCCTCAAGAGTGATTTCTTCAAGATGAACAACGGAGCTTGGAAGATCGAGCCACTCGGCCCTGAAAAGTGCCGGGTGAAGTATTCGCTCGAGGTGGACTTCAAATTTCCGGTTCCGTCGTTCATTCTGAAAGGGATTGTGAAGGGAACGCTTCCATCGATGATGGACAGTTTTTTCAAGAGGGCGAAACAATCATGAGCGATCAGAAAGACGACGAAGCAGGTTCCCTTTCGTGGGCCAAAAAACTGTTGACCGCCGGAGTGGGCACGTTCTTTTTGACCGAAGACGCCTTGAAAACCCTGGTCTCGGAATTCAAGCTTCCGAAGGAGATCGTGAGCGGAATTCTGGACGGCGCGAAAAACGTGCGCAAGGAGTTCATGCAGAATGTGGTCACCGAGATGATGGGGAAAATCCAGGACAAGGTCGATCCTGCCGTCATGATCGCGGATTTTTTCAGAAAGAACGAGGTCTCGTTCGAGGTGAAAATCAAGGTCCGCGAGAAGGGCGGAGGCAATCCGGGTCCGGATGCTCCGGCCGGCTGAGGCCGGAATCCGCGCGAATCCCGTCCTTCGGGCCTCAGTCTTTTTTCAGAAGCTCATCCATCTCGCCAAGCAGATAATTCAGGCGCTTGCGAGCCTCCCGCAATTCCCCAAGTCTTCGGGCAAGGCTTCGCTTGCCTTCGAGCAAATCCTCGGCGCGGCTCCAGATTCCGAGAGCGCGGGAGTCCTCGGGGGACGCACTTCGCACGGCAGGCTCGCGCAGGGTTTCCCGCCGCAGGACGACACCCGTCGCGATTCCGAATCGCGGGTACAAGGGGGAGCTCATGAATTCGCTGGAAGAGGACTGATCTCGGGTAGCTGACATCGGGGGCTTTCCTTTGCAATGGTGGCAATGGTGGTTCAACTTGCGTACGGGCTTCCTTTCCTTGAAGAAATGCAACGGTGGTGCCAGAGGGGTTGAACGAAGAAAATACAGAATTTCAATGGCTTGGAGAGTGAAATGAATTTCGTTTTTGTCTAAACTTTGGACACTCTGCCGGATCCTGACTTCGGGAGGGTGAACTGGACATAGTCGGCGGCATCCTCGCGGAGGATGCCTTTCGGGTCGATCGGGGCATTCAGGGCGATTTTCTCAGAGATGGTCTGGTGTGAGCGGGTAGAAAGGGTTTTGCCGTTTTCTTGCACTTCGCGCTCGCTGGTCCGGACCCCGATCAGCTGGAAATCCTTTCCCGATCCTTGCACCCTCAGGTTCTTCCGCTCGTGTTCGGGGACTTTCACGCGCAGAACGAAGGCATCCGGGGTTTCGCTCAATGCCGAGTCGAAGCGTTGGAGCTGGTAGAACGGATCCTGTTTTTCGGTCTCGAAGCGCGTGAGCGCCCCGCTTGCGGCCACGATCTTTTTGTGGAGCTCCCGGCGCGTGCTGTCGTCCAGGGTTTTCAGATCGGTTTCGAGCTGGTCGGTCTTTTGGGAGCGCATCGAGTTGAAGTGGCCCTCGATCGCGGTCAGGGATTCCTCGTGCACGCGTCGCCGGTCGGCGAGGAATTTTTCTTTGTTCTCACGGAGGCTTTCGAGCGCATTCTCGCTTTCCTGCATCAGGAGCTTCGTGTTCTTCGCATGATCCTCGCGGATTTCCTTGCCGGTCGAGTTCATTCTCTGCCGCTCATATTCGCCGAGTGCCGCGAACTTCCGTCGTGTGTCTTCGACCCGGGCAAGGCCCTCTTTTTCGACCGAGCGCTCCTCGGCGCGAAGGGCCGCGTCCTTTCGGCTGATTTCTTCTTTGCCACGGGACTCGAGATCCTGCTCCTCGCGGGTGATCTGGTTCTTCAGACGGCGGAGGTTCTCGTAGTGGGCGAGGCGCTCCGCCTGCGAGCCCGCCTCGAAACGATCCTCAAGGGCCGCCTTCTCGGCGGCATGGGAGCGCTTCAGGTTTTCGATTTCGCGATCGTGGGATTCCTGGAGCTCTTCTTTTTGCTGTTTCCGGGAGCGTACCGAATCGGCAAGTTCCTGACTGTTCCCGGACCAGGGCTGGATTGTACTCATTCCCGAGAGGTCCTCCGTCTTCAGTCTCCCGCGCGCGGCGGGATTCTTCAATGACAAAAAAACGGCGGTTTTTAGGTGGATTTCATCAAAATCCTGTCATTGACGGGCGGGAGTGCGGGCGAGACACTGAGACAAAGGCCCATGGATCGGGCTTTTCAATCGGGAGCGATCCCGGAGGACTTACGGATGAGTTCAGAGACACGAGGCTTCGGAAAGAAGTCGAAAAAGGCCCGGTGTTGCCATTGCAACAAGACGATCGCCGCCCGCGAGGACGCTCTTTTTGTCGAGGAAGAGGTCGGCCGGATTTTTTGCGAGGAAGGGTGCATCGTGGCGCACTTCACACCCGAGATCGAAAAACTCGAGCGGGAATACGGCAAACAGGTCTCTCCCGGTGATCTTTCGAGCGCGGAGCGCGAACGGTATGCGCATTTCCGCTGGATGGCGCTCGAGAATCCCGACGAGATCTGGATGGAGAAGCTGCTTTCGGGCGATTCCCGCTATACCCTGATCGCCGAGTACAAGCCCGAGCAAAAAAAGGTCTGGGCGGTGGCGATGTGCCTGATGCTTCGCGGGGAACCGAGTTTTTTGTATCTTGCGTTCGTGTCGTCCGACCGGAACCTGATCGAGTTCTTCAGGCGCGGAGAGCAGATGCAGGTGGTGCGGGAGATCTCGAGCGAAGGGAGCGCGTCCGCCCCCGCTCTCACTCCCGATCGGCTTGCCGAGGCATGGACAGAGTCGGATTCGATCCGTGCGCTTTTGTTGAAGGGAAGAAAAGAGAGCGACATTCCACCCGAGGATTTCGGATTTTATCAGAAATGCCTCGAAGAAACGCTGCAGTCGCCGAGCGAGCTCTGGAGTTATCTGCCGAAATCCGCGAAGCGGATTTATCATTTCATCCGTCATTACCAGCACGAGCAACCGTTCTGGTATGTGGTGATCGCGAAGGACACCACCGACGAGACCCAGATCGAGATCATCGATGTGTTCCCGACCCGGGACGGAGAGCTGATCCAGCTTTGCCGTCATGGAAACCCGGAGCCCTTGAACGGACAAAGGGAAGAACCGGCAGGGCAGTCGGTTCTTCCCGAGAAGGTCCGGAAAAACATTCATTGAAGGGCGGGATCCGCAGCGTGCAGAATCAGATGGAGCCTGCTGCGTACGTGACCCCGATGCTTTGAGCGCACATCTGCAGGTACTGGGGCGGTTGGTTCGCCATGCACCAGTACAGTCCGCTACTCGGATTGCCAGCAGGCGCAATCAAAACCGAATTGAAGTTCACTCCCGAAAAATTCAGCTCTTCTCCGCTTGCGGGGAGATTGCGGCAAACATAGACGGGATTCCCGGTTTGGGCATTGATCAGGGGGACTCCATTTGCGGCTGCGAACACGCACACACCCTGCTCAGTGGCATTCGCGCCCGGAATGATCCGGATCGAAGAATAGCTCTGACCGCGGCAACCACGGAATTGAAAGTTCTGATTCGTGCCTTGGATGTTGGTCTGATTGCAGGACGTTTGGGTGTTGGTGTTCAGTTGCCCCGGGGGCTGGCCCGGCATTCCCAGAGCCGCATAGCTCAGATCCGGAGTGGATCGGCCGTTTCCGCAGGCGGAGCCCAGAATCACGGTCGCGATCAAAATAAAAATCGATTTCATTGCCTTCATAAATCTTCCTTTTTTCTCTCACTCAAGGGAATTGCAAAGGGGATGCCAGATTTTATTTTGAAATCATTGGGGTTTTTGCCATGAAACTGTCAAATTTTTCGACGGCTGAATAAAACTGCCACGAAACCGAGGGTCAGGAGCTGGCAGAGGCGCGCATACCAGTTGCCGCCGAAGACCCCTGCGAGGATCAGGAAGGGCGGCGCGGGCATCAGGCGCTTCGGGATTTCGGCCTGCAGGATGTCCTCCTGGTAAATTCCGGTGCTTCTTCCGGAATCTCCGGTCGGATCAACGAAAATCGTGATCCCGGTGTTGGTTGAGCGGAGCAGGGGAAGCCGGGTCTCGATCGTCCGGAACCGGGTCAGGGCCAGATGCAGGTGGGGCTCCCCCTGCTCGCCGAACCAGGAGTCATTCGTGACATTCAGGAGCGCGTCCGCGCCTTGCAACGCTCCTTGCGCCGAGTGGTCCGAAAAAAGGCCTTCGTAGCAGATCGAAGGAGCGAAGCGAAACTCCACACCCTCGCGATTCTTCGCGGTGTGGATCTCGGGTCCGGGGCCGCGCCCGAAGAAGCCCATGGTCGGAAACCAGCTTTTCATCGAGGGAAACGAATCGGCGAGTGGCAGGGTCTCTCCGAACAGCAAGAGGATGTTCTTGTGGTAGACGCTCTTCGTCCCGTCGCGGGGGTCGTAAAAATAAAGCGAGTTGAATTCCTCGCGGGAGCGCTCGTCGTAGTCGTATCCGCCGAAAATGAACCGCGAATCCGACTGCGAGAGCAGTTGGTCGAAGCGCTCCTGCATCCGTTCCTCGGATCGGGTGGATGGTCTTTGAAACAAGGCCGGAAACGCCGTTTCGGGCCAGATCACGGCATCCGGCTTCGCTTCGCTTTTGAGGGCGAGCGCGCTCAAGCCGAGGTAGCGGTCCATGACCTGTTCGGCGGCATCCATCCCGCCGCCTTCGGCCGCAATTTTCAGGTAGTCTCCGATATTGGCCTGAATCATCGCCGTCCTGAAGACTGGGCCGCCCGCAGCTGCGGTTTTCAGGGTTTCATATTGCGTGACCCGCATCTGCCCGTACCCGCAGAGCGCGAGGATCACCGCAAGAGAATAAAAAGCAGGACGCAAAACGCGGGTCCGGAGCGCAAGATACCAGAGCTCATTCACGGCGATGACCAGCGTGGTGAGCAAAAACGGTCCGCCGAGATCGGCGGCCTGCCGGATCCACGAAGAGCGGTAGAACGCGTGGCCCGCGGTATCGAGAAAAAGCTTCGGGTAGAGGGATTCGATACCTGCATACAGAACGCCCGAAAAAACCGCAAAAAGAAAAGGAAACCGGCCGGGGATCCCGGACGACAGGAGCTCGCGCCGGAGGGCCATGAAGAGCGGGATTTGCAGTTGTCCGGTCAGGGTGAAGAGCGCGAACAGCGAGAGCGCCGCAGGGAGCGGGAGCCCGCCATAGGCACGGGTGGCATGCACCACCCAGTAAAATCCGCCGATGCAAATCACCGCGGCCGGAATCAACGAGACCAGCAGGAGCCTGCGGAGGGTCCGCTCGGGGGCGGGGAGCCGATCGAGGGCGAAAAAAAGCGGAAGAAAGGCGAACCACTGGAGCCAGGCCTGATCCCACGGGGCGAACGAGAACACATAGAGCACTCCCGAAAGGAGCGCGAGCGCGATGCTGGTCTGCATGGGAAATCAGGCTAGCAAATCGAACAGAGAGAAGGGAGGGATTTATTTTTTCGAGGCCGTGGTCCGGCTGATTTTTTTGGTGAGATCGAGGGCGAGAAGCGCACGGTACGCATCGACCTTGCCGCCCGAGGCGATTTTACCGCGCAGGGAAGCCACCGGCGTGCTGTTCCGGATGATGAGATCCTTCACCTGATGGGGGAGCAGGTTCGGCGCGCTCGACAAAAGAAGCGCCGCGATTCCGCTCACGAACGCCGTGGCTTGCGAGGTTCCGGTGAGCTTCCCGTACCGTGCTCCGGGAATCGTGCTCAGGATTCCCTCGCCCGGGGCCGCAACGTCGACGGAGCGGAGTCCCCAGTTCGAGGAGGGAAGAATGCGGTTCACCGCATCGATCGAGGCGACCGTGATAATGTTGCGAAGGCCTTTCAGCTGATACGCCGCCGGATAATAGCGGTATTCTTCGAGGTCGGTGTCGTGATGCTCGTTCCCGGCCGCGGCGACGATCAGGACTCCGTGCTGCTCGGCCTTTTTCATGGCCTGGAATTCTTCTTCGGAATATTCGGGGCCGCCGCCCGAGTAGTTGATGATCTTCGCACCGTTGTCGATCGCATAGTGCAGGGCTTTGATCGTATTGGCGAGATTCACCGAGCCGGGTGCGATTTCGGAATAATAGCGCACGGGCATGATGCGGACGATCGGGCTCACGCCTGCGGTGCCGGTTTTCGGGTTCGCGATGGCGCCGATGATTCCCGCGATGTGTGTTCCGTGTCCGTGGGTGTCGTAGGGATTCCGGGTGCGATTCACGAAGTCCCAACCGTAGGTGCTTCCCAGGGCGGGATATTCGGGAGTGTTCGGAGCCTTCCAGAGATTGGGGCGGATGTCGGGATGGTTCGGATCGATGCCGGTGTCGATCACGGCGACCACGACCTCGGGGCTTCCCCGCGAGAGGGTCCAGGCTTTTTCGACGTTCGAGGCTTTCTCTTCCAGTCCCCAGTTCTTGAGTTTGAAGGAGGCTCCGTGGGAAGCCGGGACGAGTCCGGCAAAGAGAATCGCGCTGAAAATGATATTCAATGGCTTCACTCGAAGTTCCGTGCCTTTCTTCTCTCCCCACTCTTCAAGTTCGATGCCAGAACCGAAAAGGGACCGCTGGGAGGATGACCCGCCAACTGCTTGAAAGCAATACCATATTTCGTAAACTGTTCTCATGGATTTTGTGTGTTCCCGATCTGAAAAGCAATTTTACACACAGGCGTCTAAAGATTGGACATCCGGGCTCCGACGAGCAGACATGGGCGTTTGGATCATCGGGATGTGGGGATGGATGGCGGCAGGGTTCGGCGGGTGTGCTCTTGCCGGCGAAGAGGAGGCCTTGCGGCCTGCGTTTGCGATCCTGGCCGGGACCGGAACGGGTGCGAAAATCCTCGATCGAGCACGATTGCGGAAGGTCCCCGTCGTTCTGGGGGACGTGTCAAAAACCGAGATGGTGGCCACCCGAACCGGAGAGGGACTGAACCAGCAGATTTCGACCCGAACAAAGGTATTGGTCGCCAACGGTAAGGAGCCCGTTTTTCAGGCGCTTGATCTGGCGCATGAGCTCGTGCATGCCACGGCCGCAAGGCCCAATCCCTTCGATCCGAAGCTCGATCCGGCCTCGTATGTCCGGTCCGGAATCGAGGGGCAAGGGGGCGAGGCGGTGGCGATCCGCACCGAGTGCCAGGTGGGACGGGAATTGGTCCAGGGCGCGCGAAGACTGGGCCTGAAAGAAGAAACCGTGCGTTTGATCCAAGCGCGGTGTTCGTCCGTCTGGAAAGCCTCGGTCGAGCCTGCGGCATGGATCGAGTCGTTTTATCACTTGGGCCGTCACCACGGCGACTTCGTGGACTGGCTCCGGCAGCTTGGCCTTCCGGGACTGCAGGGACACGGCTGGAGCAGAAAAGTGGCCGCGAAATCACCGCTTTTTTCTTCTGCGGTGACGCACAAGCCGTATCCTCTGGCCTTGCTCGAAGAATATGTGGAGATCACAAAAAAGGTCTGCGGCCGTCGGCCTGCGAGTGTTCCCCGGCGATCTGTCGGATCTTCTGCCGGATCTTCCGCCGCGGATTGGTCTGCCCGCTGCGCCCCGATTCGGGTATCATCAAAACCATGAGCAAAACCCTCATCCTCATCCGTCACGCCCATCGCGATTCTTCCGACCCCTCGCTCGACAACGGCCTGAGCGAAAAAGGGAGGGATCAGGTGGAACGTCTGGTGGAGTTTCTGCACCGGTTTTTGCATCGCGACCTGAAAAGAGAACTCGAAGATGCCAAGCCGGTCTTTCTTTCCTCGCCCAAAAAAAGATGCCGCGAGACGCTCGGGCCTGTGGCCGCGCGGGAGCATCGCGAAATCGAAGTGGATCCGCGCCTTTCGGAGGTTTCTCCGATCGAATCCGCGCATGATTTCGAGGAGCGGGTTTCGGGATTCATCGACGATTGGAAATACGACGGCGCTCCTTTGACCATCGCTTGTTCGCACGGGGACTGGATTCCGGTTTTGGTCCAACGCCTGACCGGAGCCCGCATCGGAATCCGGAAGTCGGGAGTGGTGGTCCTCGAGTCCGTGGGCGGGGAGATCTTCCTGACGAACCTGATTCAAAAACCTTTCTGAAAATGCTAGGATCCGAGGCCTCATGGATCCTTTCAAGACCTCCTCGTACCGGTTCGATCTTCCTCCCGAGCTGATCGCGGCAGAGCCGCTTCGTGAGCGCGATCAGTCGCGGCTTCTGGTGGTGAACCGCAAATCCAAAACCCTCGAACACCGCTCCGTTTCGGAGCTTCCGGAGATCCTGCCGGAAGGAGCCCTGGTGGTTGCGAACAACACGCGGGTGTTCAAGGCCCGTCTGTCGGGCGAGCGGACCGGAACCGGGGGCAAGGTGGAATTCCTGATGGTGAGACAAAGGGGGCCTCTGATTTGGGAGGGACTCATGAAATCCGGAGCGCGGGTGCTCCCGGGGTTTTCGTTTCGGATTCCGAAACCCGACGGGACATTCCTTTCGGCCGAGGTGGTCGCCCGCACGGAGTCGTCTTCGGGTGCGGTGTTCACCGCCAAGTTCGCGGAGGATCCGGTCGGTTTGGATTTGGGGGAGGTGCCTCTTCCACCCTATATCGTGGAACGCAGGGCCACCCTGGCGAAAGAGGCGCGTGCGACGCAGGAACGGAAGACGGATGAGCTGGATACGTACAACACGCTCTTCGCCAAAGAGACCGGTTCGGTAGCCGCTCCCACGGCGGGACGGCATGTGACCCCGGAGCTCATCCGGCGGATGCGCGAGCGCAGGATCGGTTGGGAGGAGATCACGCTTCATGTCGGGATCGGAACCTTCAAGCCGGTGATGACCGAAGACGTGCGCCAGCACGACATGCACGAGGAGTGGACCAGCATCCTTCCCGCAGTCTCTGATCGGATTGTCGGTGCGAAGCGCGAAGGCCGTACTCTTCTTGCCATCGGAACCACCACCGCGCGGACGCTCGAAGCGCGCGCATTTCTGCAAAACGGAGAGTTCATTTTAGAATCCGGAGCATGCGACGTGAATGTGTTCATCCATCCCGGAGCGGAATACCGCTGGAAGGCGGTCGATTGGATGCTGACCAATTTTCATCTGCCGGAGAGCACGCTGATCATGATGATCGCCTCCCGCATCGGAGACATCGAGTTCACGCTTCACGCCTATCGCGAGGCGATCCGCAATCGCTATCGGTTTTACAGCTATGGCGATGCCATGCTCATCACGGACCGATGAGAGCAGGAAGATTATGATTCAAAAAACAATTCCCGTAGGTCCCTTGCAGTGTAACTGTCAGATTCTCGTGTGTCCCGAAACGCATCAGGCGCTTGTGGTCGACCCGGGCGATGAGCCCGCGCGGATCATCCGCGCCATCGAGGAAATCAGCGAGCAGCTGAAGCATCCGGTCGAGGTGCGGGCGCTGTTTCATACGCATGCTCATTTCGACCACATCGGAGCGGCCCGCGGAGTGAAAGAGCATTTCGCGAAGGCCGGAATCAAAGCTCCGCGGATTTTTCTGCACCGGGAGGATGAGTTCCTCTACTCGAAGCTCGAGGAGCAGGGAAATCGCTTCGGATTCCATTTCGATGCCCCTTTGCCGGTGGATGCGTTCCTTCAGGACGAGGAGCGCCTTGCCGTGGGAAGCCTTCGGTTCACGGTTTTGCACACTCCGGGACATTCTCCGGGCGGAGTGTGCTTCCGGCTTCATGAGGATTCCGCCCGAGGAATTCCCGAGACGGTGTTCACGGGCGATACGCTGTTCCGCGAGAGTGTCGGCCGGAGTGATCTTTGGGGCGGCGACGAAGAGGTGTTGTTCCGGAGCATCCGCGAGCGGCTCTTCACGCTCGATGATGACACCTGTGCCTGGCCCGGACACGGACCAAAGACCCTGATCGGGCACGAGAAGCGCTTCAATCCGTATCTGGGTTCATGAGGAAACTGCCCCCTTTGATTGTGTTTTGAGATGGATCGAGAGCGGCAGAAGAGGCTGGAATGATTCCGTTTTTGCCTCCGAGCCGGATCGTCCGGCCTCGCTCTCGCCATCCTGGCTCGCGAGAGTCGGCAAAAACCGAATCATCCCACCCCCCTCTGCCGATCCCGCTCCCTGCAAAAGCGCAATCAAAGGGGGCAGTTCGGTTCATGAGCCCGCGGGTTTCGGGTTCGGGTGGGGGAAGAGGCCGTCGACGGGTTCTTCGGCGGAGACGTTGCTTTTTTGCACGATCTGATCGCGGAAATGGTGAAACTCCGCCCCCCAGTTCAGGAGCTTCGAAAAACAGAGTTCATTCCAGAATTTTCCCACGCGCTTGACGCGTTTCTTTGCGCCGGTCACCGCGACCGCCGCTCTTCCTGCCAGCACCCGGAAGTAATCGGCGAGATCCTTGCGATCACCGGCGCGGACCAGCAGTTCGATTCTTCCCTTCTTCACCCGTGCGGCAAAGACGCGGACTCGGAAGCGTTTTGCATAGACATAGATCTGGCTCCGGATCCGCGAGTGATTCCGGCGCCGCAGGAGATCCCAATCCCCCCGCGCGCGATCGGACGAGAGAACAAAAAACTGGGGCGCATTACTGAAGTAGGGGCGGCGGGTCTTGCGCTTTCCCTTCGATGCGGGGCCGCCATGGCTCAGCTGAGGGTGAAGCAAAGCATTCCATCGGGCCTGTTCGACCGATCCCGGCGGCAGGTTTTCTTTTAAATAAGGCTGGCGCTTCTTCCCCATACGTCGATTCTGCATCATTTTTTATGCTGGGGCAATGTCATGGTTACGATTTTTTTTCGGGGCCCGGGGACAAAAACCAGCGGACAAGGGGATCTTTTTTTGTTTGTGGTGTGTTGCGTTATTTTCGGGAGCGGGTTTGGGAGTTCACCAGACGAACATCAGGTGCAGCATGAGCGTGAAGAATCCGCCCGTGAGATCCGGGACATTGATCTTCTCGTAGGAGTCGGCGGAATCCCCGAAGTTCTGGGTATGGTAGAGCGCCTCGAGAGAGAGATAAGTTTTTTTGTGGGAGATGGGGAATTCCAGACCTCCGCCCACGCGGGCGCTGAAGGTGGAGTCACTGAGGGGGCCAGGGTTCATGATGTTCGTTTCGCTTTTACTGATGGCGCCGACTCCACCGACCAAAAACGGGTTCGCGAATGAGACCGGCGCGGAGGCGTTGATCGTGTCGAAATAGTATTTGAGTCCGAATCCGTACCCGATCAATCGGACCTGATTGTTCTGGGTGCCGTCGAAGAACTCATGATTGGCGAAAAAGATCCCGAGCTCGGCAGCGAAGTGGAAGTTGAACCAATACTGCATCCGCGCATCGAACCGGGGAAGGGCGGATTGATAGAGCTTGCCACGGTTGCCGGTCGCGCTCTGGTAGCCGAGCCCAAGAGAGAAACCGAAGTATCGCCCGTACTGGAGGTAAAGGGTGTCTTCGGTTTCTTCTTCGTTCATGTTGAAGTCGCCGTACTCCAGATAGGGTGAGTCCTGCTCGAAAAGGGACGGCGTTTCTTTGGGGGCGGATTGTTCCGTGTTACCCCCGCTCTCAGTTGGGGGGTTCTGGGCGTAGACGTTCCCGCTCCAGAGCGCGCATGCGAGGAGCAAAGAGAGCACGGTCTGTTTCAGCGACCGCGATTCAGAAATAGTAGTGCATGCCCGCATTCAGAAAGCTCACTCCGAAGGTTTTCAGGACAAAAGAACCGGTTCCCGAGGTGAGGTTTTCGGCGCTCATTCCGGCCTCGAAGCTGATTCCGAGGTTGTCGAGACCGGGAATGAAGAATTCCGTTCCGAGGCCGCCGATCAGTTCCACGCCGTTGTTGGAGCCGGAAAGCACATATCCGCCCCCGCCGAGAAAGTAAAAATTAGCGTAGGATTCGGGGTGGATGGTCTGCATGTACTTGGCGGCGGCGACTCCGGATCCGTTCCGACCCGAGTAGAATCCCGCAATGAGCTCCAGTGCTGCCCGCGGGGCGATTCCGTATTTCACGCTGATTCCGGGTGTGCCATTCACCATCGAGGTGTTCGCGAACTGTGCGTTGTAGCCGAGCCCGATCCGGCCGAGAAGCTCTTTCGCCTCGGTTCGCGATGCAAAGAGCGGGAGCAGGATCAAACCAATCCAAAGGCAGCTGCGGAGAAAGGAAGAGCGCATCTTAAGAAAGCGTAACATAGGGTTTTTTTTTGACAATAGTCGTTTCAGCCCATAAATCTGTAGGCCTATGGAAACTTGGTTCGACCGGAAGCGTTTGTCCGTCCTCGGGGTGCTGTTAGTCCTTGCGGGAGTTGCCCTGTTTTTCGCCCAAAGATATTTCGAAAAGAGGGATCAGGAGGGCAAAACCGCTCTGTATCGTGTGCAAATGACACTCGAAGCGGAGCAATCCGCCCTGTCCGATGCCGAAAAAACCGCAGGAGCCGGTTTGGATGTCGATGCCCGTTTTCCCAAAACCGTGGCGGCGTTGAATGAGCTTTTGTCCGGGAAAACCGGAGGCGGCGGGCAGGCATTCCAAGCCGGCGTCCGGCTCGGTTCTTTGTATTTGGACCACTTGCAGTTCGAAAAAGCCCAAGTCGCGCTGCAGGCGGGCGCATCGGCTGCTCAATCCTCCCTGCAGAAGGCATCTGCGCACTATCTTCTGGGGCTGGCATACGAGCAGGGGAGCAAATTCAAAGAGGCAGTGGGGGCGTTTGAAGTCGCTCTCGCGGCGAACGTGGATGGCTTGAAGGGAGATGTCCTTCTCGGGGCCGTGCGCACGAGCCTTGCTGCGGGTGAGGTCGAAAAAGCCAAGAAGTTCTCGGAGCGGCTTGCGAAGGATCTGCCGGGCAGTCCCGCATCGGAAACGGCGGAGACCCTGCTGAAAGAAGCCCAGTGACCAGTTCAAGGATTTCGCTTTTCGCGGTGTTTTTTGCACTCCTTTTGCAGGCGTGCGCGGGCCATGACTCGCGACCTGGTTTCCGGAACGAAAAAGAGGTGCTCCGGCGCGGCTGGACCTATTCGATCGAACCGGTCTCGAGTTCCCGCCGCTTGGACGGGATGGAGTATGTGAGTCCGATTCTGTACGGGAATACTTTGGTGTTCGGCAGTGCCCGGTCCGGGTTGATTTCATTCTACCCCAAAATCAGACGGGTCCGGTGGACCTTTGAGATCCCGAACGGGATCGTGAGCCAGATCGGGACAAGCAACGACCGAGCGTTTTTCACAGGCGGAGACGGACTGGTGTATTCCCTCTCGCTCGAAACCGGAAAAGTCCTCTGGACCTATGATTTGCGGAATCCGGTGACTTCCCGGCCCGCCGTCGACGGAGAAGATCTCTTCCTCGTGACTTCGGATGATGCGGTCCTTTGTTTGCAATCCGAGACCGGAAAATGGCAGTGGCAATACCGCAGGCGAAACACGACCGGCCCTGTGATTCATGGAGCCACCCGGCCGCTTGTGGTGGGCGATTCGGTTTGGATCGGGTTTGCGGATGGGGCGCTCGTCGCCCTGTCGCGGAAGGACGGGAAAGTCCTTTGGGAGAAGCAGCTGAACACCAATCGCCGGTTCTCGGGAATCCAAGCGGAATTCCTCGAGAAAGACGGAATCGTGTATGTGCCCGCCTATGACCAGGCCTTGTATGCTCTGAATTCGAAGACGGGAACCATGCTTTGGGTCCGGGACGGGGTGGGCGGGGCTCGCAAGGTGACGCTCGCGAACGGCGTCCTGTACGCCCCCGATTCGGCGGGCGGTTTGCACGCTTTGGATCCCGCATCGGGCAAGGAGATCTGGAAGTTCCAGGTCGATCATGGCGTGCCGTCCGAGGTTGTGGTGACCGAGCGACATGTGGTCGTTTCTTCGACCCATGAGTATCTGTATGCCCTCGATCGGGCTTCGGGACGCTTGCTTTATCGTTATCAGGTCGGCTACGGCTCGGGGTTTACCGGGGGAATGGCCTTTGATTCCTCCCGGAATGAGCTGTATGCCTTCAGTCGCGGCGGAAACCTGTATGGTTTTCAGTATTTTGAAAAGTAGATAACTTCTCGAAATCTTGATGATTTCACTTTAATCCGGACAAAAAAGTATTGTTTTATCGGGTCGCTCATGGCAGGATCTTCGGCACAAAGGTCAGGTCCAGAAAATGAACGTCTCTCCGCTTGAAGAATACGGACTCCGGTGCGCGGTGCAACTCGCGTCGCTCGAAGCCGGACAGACTCTCTCTGCTCCCGAAATCGCGGAGCGGGAGGGCCTCTCTGTCGAGTATGTCTCGAAGTTCATGCTTCTTTTGAAGCGGGGCGGACTGGTTCGCACTCTGCGGGGAATTCACGGCGGGTTTGCGCTTGCGCGCCCGGCCGGACAGATCAGCGTGAAAGACGTGTTCGATGCCCTGAAGCAACAACGCAAGTCGAAGGGCGATTTTTGCGAGTCTTTCGCGGGCAAGTCCGAAACCTGTGTGCGTTCGAGCGCGTGCGGAATCCGGCCCTTCTGGCAGATGCTCTCGCGGACGGTCGAGGAGTTCACCGCCCGGATGACCTTGCAGGATCTTCTGATGACCGAGTCAGAGACCGAAAAAAAAGCCACCTTGGTGGCGGATCAGAATCTCGCGATCGGTCGCGCGGCGAAATACGAGGTAAAATCATGAGTCATCCGTTGTTCCGAATCGAAAATCTTGAAGTCGCCGTCGAGGGAAAGAAAGTCCTGAATGGGGTGAACCTCACCGTGAACCGCGGGGAAGTCCACGCGATCATGGGCCGGAACGGGACCGGCAAGACCACTTTGGCCTACACGCTCATGGGGCATCCGAAGTACGAGGTCCTCGCGGGAAGAATCATTCTCGATGGTGAGGACATCACGGCGCTTTCGCCCGAAGAACGGGCACAAAAGAGATTGTTTCTCGCATTCCAGTATCCGGTTGCGATTCCGGGCGTGAGTGTCGCCTCTTTTTTGCGGGCGTCGATCAAGGCGGTCCGCGGAGCCGAGGTTCCGCCCGCGCAGGTCCGGGCACGGATCAAAGAAGAATTGAAGCGCCTGGATGTTCCCGAGAGCTTCATGACCCGGTCCTTGAACGAAGGGTTCAGCGGCGGCGAAAAGAAGCGTCTGGAGACCCTCCAGCTCCGCCTGCTCGAGCCGAAGATGGCCGTTCTCGATGAGACCGACTCGGGGCTCGACATCGATGCCCTTCGCGTGGTTTCGGAGAACTTGCAGACCTTCCGCGGTCCGGAGCGCGGGATGCTCGTGATCACGCACTACCAGCGCATGCTGAATTACATCAAGCCCGATGTCGTGCATGTGTTCGGCAGCGGCAGGATCCTCGAGAGCGGTGGCGCGGACCTCGCGCTCAAGCTCGAAGAAAAAGGCTATGATTGGGTGGAAGGCGCCTGACGATCATGAAAGAACTGATTCTGTTCAAGACAACCGAGGGGCTTCAGCCGTCGGACGCGACGATCGGAACGATCGCCCGCGCGGGGGAATCCTGCGATTGGTTTCATGAGGTTTCGCGCGGCAATTCGGTTTCCGAAATCGACATCGGAGCGGAGGGGGGCGCGACCCTGAATGCGGTGGTGTTCCAGAATGTTCCCGCGGGCGAGAATGCGTTGATCCGGATCCGCGTCGGGGTCAAGGCCGATTCGACGGTCCGGCTCACCGTGGTTCAAAATGGCGCCTCGAAGGCCGAGATCGAGATTCTCTCGGATTCGTCGGCCGCGAATGCGCGCTTCGAGTTGCGGGCGCTTCAGAATGCGAAAGAACGGCAGAATTTCGTGATCCGCGCCAATTCGGTCCACTCCGTCCCGCACACCTCGAGCGACATGCAGGTCTGGTGCGCGGCCCGCGGCGAATCCCGCTCGGTCTTCAGCGGTCTGATCGACATCCGGGAGGGCGCCCGCCAGACAGAGGCGTTCCAGAAGAACCGGAACCTCATTCTCTCGGACCGCGCCACGGTGGACTCGTTCCCGAAACTGCTGATCGCGAACGACGATGTGAAATGCGCGCACGGAAGCAGCACCAGCACGCTCGATCCGGAACAGACGGCGTACCTGCGCTCGCGCGGAATTTCCCGCTCCGAAGCCGAAGAGATGCTGGTGCGGGGATTCTTGCGCCAGGCACTCGACGGGATCCGGGACACCCGATGCCGGAATGGTCTCCTGCAGTCGCTTTCGATTCTCGAAGAGGAATGGTCATGAACGAGCTGATCCGGAAGGACTTTCCCATTCTCTCCCGCATCATCGACGGAAAGCCCCTGTGCTACCTCGACAACGCGGCGACCTCGCAAAAGCCCAAAAAAGTCATCGATGCCGTGACCCGGTTTTATCTCGAAACGAACGCGAACGTTCATCGCGGCGTGTACCACCTCTCGCAAGAGGCGACCGATTCGTTCGAAGCGGTCCGGAGCAAGGTGCGCCGGTTTCTCGGGGCGAAGTCCGAGCGCGAGATCATCTTCACGAAGGGAACGACCGAGGCGATCAATCTGGTGGCCTCGAGTTTCGGCGAGCATCATGTGGGACCGGGAGACGTGATTGCGGTGACCCGGATGGAGCACCATGCCAACTTCGTGCCGTGGCAACAGCTCGCCAAAAGAAAGGGCGCGCGCTTTGAGATCATCGAGCTCACCCCTGATTTCAGGCTCGATCCCAAGGAAGTCGACCGCGTTCTGGCCCTGAAACCGAAGATCCTCGCGGTGAGCCTTCTCAGCAATGTGACCGGAGTCACGAATCCCGTGGCATCCCTTGCTTCGCGCTTCAAGATGGTGGGAACCACCGTGCTCGTCGATGGGGCGCAGGGAATCGCCCATGGCGAGGTGAAGGTTCCGGATCTCGGTCCGATCGATTTTTTTGTCTTTTCTGCACATAAAATGTGCGGTCCGACCGGAGTGGGCGTTCTTTGGGGACGCGAAGAGATTCTCGAGAAGATGCCGCCCTATCAGGTCGGCGGGAACATGATTCTTCATGTGGCGGATCTCGATTCGGAGTGGAATGAGCTTCCGCACAAGTTCGAGGCGGGAACGCCCGACGTCGCGGGTGTCATCGGGCTCGGTGCCGCGATTGATTATCTCGAAACCTTCGGCCGTGCCCGCATCGAGGAATTCGGCCACCAGATGACCGCATTGGTGATCGAGAAGGTGCTTGCGATTCCGGGGCTCCGGCTTCTCGGACCGAAAGATCCGCACCATCGGGCGCCGATCTTCAGTTTTGCGATCGATGGCGTCCATGCCCATGATCTCGCGACGTATCTCGACATGCAGGGAATCTCGGTTCGCGCCGGACACCACTGCGCGCATCCGCTCATGCAAAAGCTCGGGCTCCCGGCCACCTGTCGCGCGAGCTTCAGTTTTTACAACACGCCCGAAGAGGCGAATCAGCTGGTCCGGGCACTCGCAGGTGCGCCTGCGTTTTTTGCGAGGAAAAAGCGATGAGCTACCGTGAGGTCTTCGGCGAGATCCTTGCCGATCATCATGAGTCGCCCCGCAACTGGGGCAAGCTCACCGACGAAACGCGGGCCGAGCACGGGTTCAATCCGCTTTGCGGCGACAAGGTCGATTTGTCTCTTTGCGTGGTCCGCGAAGGCGGAATCCCGAGACTTTCCGGATTTGCGTTCCAGGGAGACGGTTGCTCGATTTGCATGGCCTCTGCGAGCATCATGGGCGAGCTCGTGCGCGGAAAGCAATTTTCGGAAGTATTGGCCCTGATCGAGGCGTTCCGCGAGAAAATGCAGGGCGAAGGCGGTGCATCGGTCCTTCCGGCCGAAGATTCCGGCGAGGACATCACGGCGCTGTACGGAGTGCGGCGGTTTCCGGTCCGGATCAAATGCGCCCTTTTGCCTTGGACCACACTCAAAAAAGGACTGGAGGCGCACCATGAGGGATGAAGAGCTTTTGGAATGGCTGAAGCCCGTTCAGGACCCCGAGATGCTTCTGTCGATCGTGGATCTCGGTCTGATTTATTCGGCCGTGTTCGCCGAAGGGAAGACCGGCGCACAGGTCGAGATGACGCTTACGTCTCCGCATTGTCCGGTGGCGGACAGTTTTGTCGAGAGTGTGAAAAAGAGACTGCTGGAGTATCCCGGCCTCACCGAGGCCGAGGTGAAGCTCGTGTTCGAACCGCGATGGGACCCGAAGACCATGGCCTCGGACGAGGTGAAGGATCGATTGGGGATTTGGTGATCTATGGATTTCAAAAGCAAGGATTATTCGAAATACGGATTCACGACCGACATCGAGGAGGACAGGCTTCCTCCCGGACTCAGTGAAGACACCGTTCGCTTCATTTCAGAGAAGAAGGGCGAGCCCGCCTTCATGCTCGAATACCGCCTGAAAGCCTTCCGCGCATGGCAAAAAATGAAGGAGCCGGAGTGGGCGCATGTGTCGTATCCGAAGATCGACTTCCAGGCGATCGCGTATTACTCGGCCCCGAAGCAGAAGCCCAAGTTGAACAGTCTCGACGAGGTCGATCCGAAGCTCCTCGAGACCTACGAGAAGCTCGGAATCCCCCTTGACGAGCAGAAGCGCCTTGCGGGGGTTGCGGTCGATGCCGTGTTCGATTCGGTGTCGGTGGTGACGACCCAGCGCGAAGAGCTGAAGAAGCACGGAATCATTTTTTGTTCGATCTCGGAGGCCCTAAAGGAGCATCCTGAGCTGGTCCGGAAGCACCTCGGATCGGTCGTGCCTCATACGGATAATTTTTACGCCGCTCTGAATGCCGCCGTGTTCAGCGACGGATCGTTCGTGTACATCCCGAAAGGGGTGAAGTGCCCGCTCGATCTCTCGACGTATTTTCGGATCAACGCGCAGGGAACCGGACAGTTCGAGCGCACCCTGATCGTTGCCGAAGAGGGATCCGAGGTGAGCTACATGGAAGGTTGTACCGCTCCGATGCGCGACGAGAATCAGCTCCATGCGGCGACCGTCGAGCTGGTGGCGCTCGAGGGCGCGTACATCAAGTACACCACCGTGCAAAACTGGTACGCGGGCGACGAGAACGGGAAGGGCGGAATCTATAATTTCGTCACCAAGCGGGGGCTCTGCAAGGAGCGCAACTCGCGCATCTCGTGGACGCAGGTCGAGGTGGGATCGTCGATCACGTGGAAGTATCCGAGCTGTGTGCTGGAAGGCGAAGGATCGACCGGGGAGTTTTACTCGGTTGCGATCACGAATGAGCGGATGCAGGCCGATACCGGCACGAAGATGATCCATATCGGAAAAAACACGAAAAGCCGCATTCTCTCGAAAGGCATCTCGACCGGACACGGAAAGAACACCTATCGCGGAGCGGTCGTGGTGCTTCCCTCGGCCGAAGGGGCGAGGAACCACACCCAGTGCGATTCGCTCTTGATCGGCGACCAGTGCGAGGCGAACACCATTCCCTTCATCGAGGTGCGGAACCGCACCGCGGTGGTCGAGCACGAGGCGACCGCCTCAAAAGTGAACGAAGAACAGCTTTTTTATTTGCAAGCGCGCGGAATCAACGCCGAGGAGGCGGTGAAGCTCATCATCAACGGGTACTGCGACGAGGTGTTCAAGCAGCTTCCGATGGAGTTTGCGCTCGAAGCGAATCGCTTGCTCGAACTGAAGCTCGAAGGATCGGTGGGCTGAGGTCTTGAGGCCGATCGTTGTTCCCGGCAAGTTGATCCTGATCGGGGAGTACGGTGTGGTCGAGGGCGGCCGGGCGCTCACCTGTGCGCTGAAGCCGGGATATGAGTTCTCTTCGGAATCGCTGGGAGACGCCCATCCTGATTCTCCGGCCGGTCGATTTGCGCGGCGTTTTCGGGACCAAGACCAAACTGCAAGAATTCCCGCGCTTCGGGGCACCGGTCTCGGGCTCGGATTCGGTTCTTCGACCGCCGAGCTGGTTGCATGCGTCATGGCATCGACCGGAGAAGCTCCGGAGCTGCACGAGCTTTGGAGTTGGTTTCGGGAGGAGTTTCCGAACATGAGCGGAGCGGATCTCGCGACTCAGGTTTTTGCCGCTTCCACGGGGGTGTTTGCCGCTTCCGCAGGCAGTTCGGTATTCCGGATTCCACAAAAAGGGCAGATTCAAATCGTTCCTGAAATCTCTTCTTCTGTTCGGTCGCTCCGCGTGTTCCGCACTCCGGCAGACCGGAAGCAAAAAACCCATGAGGATCTGGCCCTTCGTCGCGAGCCGGTCTCGGTATCGGAACTCGACCGGCTGGTATTGCGGCTTGAGAATGCGATCGCCTCTGACCGGATCGAGGAGTTTCGGGTTCTTTCGGAGTTCGCAAATGAACTTCGAGCGACCGGTCGGGAAAGCGCGTTTTCGTCAGCAGTGCGGCGGGATTTTGAGTCGGTGGACGGGGTTGTCGGGGCAAAGGGCTGTGGAGCGGGACTTCATGATGTGTTCCTCGTGGCGGCGGATTTCGACACAAGAAATGACTCAAAAATCGACACCAAAATTGAACATGAACTGAACCAGGTTGCTCTTCGGCACGGGTTGCATTCGCTTGGCACCTTGGGAGGGCTCTTATGGTGATCGTGTTTGCGCCGGTGAACATTGCGTGGATCAAGTACATGGGGAAAAATCGGAGTGGGCCCGTTCACGGGCCAACCAACAGCTCCTTCTCGATGACGCTCGCGGATTTGGGCACCACGACCACCATTTTTGGTTTGGATCCGGGCGTGCCGCTTTCGTTCACATTCGAGGGAAGCCCCTACGTTCCGCCCGAAACCGGACGAAAAAAAGCGGAACGGTTTCTTTCAGACACGGCTCCTTTTTTTGCGATTCTCCGAGAAGCCGGAATCGAGCCCAAGGCACCGAAAGGTCTTTACTCCATTCACACTTCGAATTCGGTGCCGGCAGGAACAGGCATTGCCACGAGTGCGTCCGGCTTTGCGGCCCTGACCCTTGCGTGGTTCGGGGTTCTCTCGGGAGATCGTCTTTCGGAGTTTCGGGCGCGCTATGATGCCGATCCGGAGTTCCGATCGAAGATCGCGAGAGTCTCGGCGCTCGGGTCCGGCAGCGCCTGCCGGTCGTTTCATGGTCCCTTTGTGGAATGGAAGAGTTCGGGGGAGGTGATCGGGTTCCCCGGAGCCGATGCGGCGGGCATCGAGAAATTTGTCGATTTCGTTTTGATTCTCGAGAGCCATGCGAAGGCCGTTCCGTCGAGCGAGGCGCATGAGCGGGTTCGGACTTCGCCTGATTTCGAAGGCCGCCCGGAACGGGCCGAGCGTCGACTTGCGTTGGTGAAGCAGGCGCTTGGGTTGCGGGACCGCGAGACTCTTGCGCGCCTGGTGCTGGAAGAGGCGGTCGACATGCACGGGTTGTTTCATACGAGTGTTCCGCCGTTTCGCTACCAGAATGCCGAGTCCGAAGAATGGATCAGGCGGGTGAGGGAGGGGGACCCCGGGCTTCCCTCGCGGAATGCGATTCTGACCCTCGATGCCGGGGCGAATGTGCACGTGTTTGTGCCCGAAGAAGAAGCGAGCGCATGGAGCGGGTATTTTCGAACCTCGGGAGTGAGGTTCGAGAGCTCCCGGGCCGGGGAAGGAGCGCGATTTGTCGACACGAGTCAGTGAGTTCAGCATTGAGGTCCCGGCAAAATGGGTCTTGAGCGGCGAACACAGCGTGCTTCGCGGCAAGTCTGCGGTCGCGTTTCCGCTCCCGCGGTTTTCGTTGAAGCTCTCGGTGCAAAAAAAGAAAACCCTGTCGATTTCTCCGAATCCGTTCCAGTCGCAGATTCGCAGTCTGATCGGTCGCGCCCTCGAGTTTCTGAATGCCGATCCCGAGCGCTTCACCGAGGGAGAAATCGCGATCGAGAGCAACATTCCGATCGGAGCGGGCCTCGGATCGTCCGCCGCGCTTTGCGTGGCCATTGCCCGGCTTGCGATCTGGAAGACGGGGTCGGATCTCGCCAGGTGGATTCCCCTCGCCACGCGCCTCGAGGATGTGTTTCATGGCAAAAGCAGTGGAATGGATGTGAATGCCATCGCCCACGGAAAGCCGATTTTGTTCTCGGTCGATGAGGGCGCACGGCCCTTGGAGGGACTGGCGTCGCTTCCGGCGTTCGCGTTTTATGATTCGGGCATTCGCGGGAACACCCGCGATTGCATCGAGCGCGTGAAGCATTGGCAGGCACAGCATCCGCACTTGAAGGATCGCTTCGATACCCAAATGCAAGAGGCAAGCGACCTCGCGCGGTCGGGGCTCTTGGAATATCAGAAAAACCGCGAAGCGGGATTGCGATTGATCCGCCGCTCCATGGAGCTTTCGGAGGAGTGCCTCGAGACCTGGGGCCTCGTGACCCCGGAGCTTTTGAATCAAAAATCGGATCTTCTGCGTCAGGGGGCCCTTGCGGTAAAATTGACCGGAGCGGGTCTGGGCGGGTTCTGGGTCGCGCTCTGGGCAGAGGAATCAAGGGATCTTGACAAGTAGGGATATGACCTCATTATTTCATTCGAAAGAACCAAAGGAGAGTTTCTATGTGGTTTAAACGGATTGCGTTGTTTCTTCTGACCAACATTCTGGTGATGATCACCGTGTCGCTGATTCTGAACTTTTTCGGAGTGAGCGGATACATGTCGAACGCCTACGGGATCGACTACCAGAGCCTCGCGGTGTTCTGCCTGGTTTGGGGGATGACCGGATCGTTCATTTCTCTGCTTCTTTCGCGCTTCATGGCGAAGAAGATGATGGGCGTCGAGGTCATCGATTCTGCAACCCGCGATCCCCAGCTTCAGTGGCTGGTGCAAACCGTATATGACCATGCCCGCGCCGCGGGACTCACCACCATGCCCGAGGTGGGAATTTATGATTCTCCCGATTTGAACGCATTTGCGACAGGTCCCACGAAATCGCGCTCGTTGGTGGCCGTTTCGACGGGCTTGCTCTCGCGCATGAGCCGCGACGAGGTCGAAGGCGTCATCGGTCACGAGGTGGCCCACATTGCGAACGGCGACATGGTGACCCTCACCCTCCTGCAGGGGATCGTGAACGCGTTCGTGATGTTCCTTGCCCGGGTTCTCGCCTTCCTGATCGGGAATGCGCTCCGGGGCAATGATCGCGAAGAAAAAGGCTCTTCGCCGTTTCTTCAGTACATCCTGGTGCAGGTCTTCGAAGTGGTGCTCATGATTCTGGGCTCGATGGTCGTCGCCTGGTTCTCGCGCTACCGCGAATTCCGCGCCGATGCCGGCTCGGCCAAGATCGCAGGGCGGGACAAAATGATCCGCGCGCTCAAGAAGCTCCAGCTCGCCTACGAAATGCCGCTCGAAGAAGAAGCGCCCGCGCAGATGCAGGCCTTCCAGATCTCTTCGCGCCGCGGAGGCTTCCTTGCCCTGTTCTCCTCGCATCCGCCGCTTGCGGATCGCATCGAGGCGCTCGAGAACCTTCGCGGGTATTGATTCAGGGCTGGATCAGAGTCCGGGGCGCCCTTGCAAGAGGAGCACGTCCTGAAGGAGTGCTTCCATGTTCCGTGCCGGCTTCTCGGCGTTCGGGAAGTCCCGCGCATAGCGGATGAGCGCGCTCAAAACGGGTTCGAAGTTCAAGATCCATGAATCCTGGCTCTCGAAGATCCGCTCTTTCGAGCGAAGAAGATCGATCGCAAGGCGGTGGGTCACTCCCGCCAGATGAAAAAACGAATCAATCGAAG
This sequence comes from Bdellovibrionales bacterium, assembly GCA_040380025.1. GTDB lineage: Bacteria > Bdellovibrionota > UBA1018 > UBA1018 > CAIMNF01 > CAIMNF01. The sequence continues at coordinate 31,728 of JBEIJY010000025.1, forward strand.
TCGGATCGACGCTCAGATGCGAGCAGATCAGCGTCTGCGCGCGGATCAGGGACTCGAAGCGTGCCTTCGGCGATGCGATCTTCTTTGCCGCTTCGAGGTTGAACCCGCGGAGCTGGTCCTCGATTTGCTTCCGCCCCGCGGAGAGGTCATCGCTCACCCGAAGATCGGCCAGGGTCTGCAAGAAAAGCTCGCGTCCCTCGAGGCCGACGGGGTTCAGCACGGTTTTCAGCGAAAACACCTGCACGGCTCCTTTCGGTGTGATCACCGCATAGCGATCGATCCGGTGGGTGGGCATCAGGAGGGTCATGCGGACTCCCTGTGCGCCGGTCGAAACCGGACTTTCAAACCACGCGATCCCGGAGAGGTGTTTTTCGAGTGATTTTTTTTCGGGGAACACGCGGGACCAGAACCGGTTTTTTTCTTCTTTGCACGAAAGGCGTCGCGTGAAGCAGGACTTCCATCGCTCCAGAGGAGTGTTGGGAGAAACCGTGGTCGGGCCGAAGAGGGTCAGCTCGACATCGACGGGGCGCCAGATCTGGGTCATTTGATCGAGGAACTTGTCGGGCGGGCCTTTTCGGTATGTCAGACGGGTGACGATGGGTTCGCCCCGAAAGGTGCCGGGCCAGGGGCCGAGCGTGTGGCCGAAGGGAAGGATTTGGTTTTTTTCGATGCGGTCTTCCCCGATGGAGGCGGTGGAAGTGGCCGCCAAAAACTCGGTTTTCAGGGGCTGATCGAGGGGCGAGGATCGAAAAAACAGGAACAGACCCGCGATGACGGTCAAAAGAAAAATCCCCGTGAGCGCTCTTCTGGATTTCATCTTCACTTAGGGTACACTAAAGGACATGGTGTTCAAGGGATTCGCGGTTCTTGCGCTGGTTGCGTTTTTGTCCCTCACGTCCCAAGCCTCTTCGGCGCCGCCCGGGGCGCTTTTTTTCATTCTGATTTTGACTGCGCTTTCTCTCGGGTTTCTTGCGGTTTTTTTGTTCCTGATGCCCCCGGGGTTCGCGAACGAGGTATGGACCCCGCTCAAGAGCCCGCTTCCGGATTCTCCCGAGTCCCTCGCCCGTCAGCTCGAGTCGATCGCCGCGGTGATCCGGCAGGATGGTCTGCTCGCAATCGAGGGTCAGCGAAAGGATCTGCGGAATCCCGAGCTCAGGCTTCTTTTGAAGCGGATCATGGACGGGTTCGAGAGCAAGGACTTGTTGCCCTTGATTGCGAATCAGGCGCGGAAGCGGGAGGAGCTCGTGGACGAGGCCTCGGCCGTGCTGCGAAGATTCCACGGATTTTTGCCCCAGGCGGGATTGATCCAGAGCCTGATTTTGATGGTGGCGGTGCTCTCGGGGCCGAGGCCCGGGCCGCAGGGCATCGGAATGGCTCACACGCTGCTTCCGTTCGGGATTTCGCTTTTGTTCCAGATTCCGATCGAGTCCTGGATCGAGAATTTGCTCGATCAGAAAAAAAAGGAATCGCGTTTGTATTTTGCGGTCATGGAAGAAGGCGTGACCGGGATTCAAGTTGGGCAGAATCCGGAGCTGTTGGGGGATCGCATTCGTTCCCGCATCTCGGCCGCTCCGCTCCGGAGGGAAAACTAAGGCATGCGTCGCCCGGTGGTGGACCAAGGGCTTTTTTTGATCGCGTTCGCCCTGTTCGCCGATGCGAAGCTTCAGGCGGTGTCTGGTCCTGCGAGCGCCAGTGCCGGGGGGGCAAGCCCCGAAGTTTCTGCCTCGCACGCGCCGGTGCGGACGGTTTCGTTGTCGATCGAGATGCTCCGGCAGGAATTGGCCCTGATGCCGATTTTTCGGGCGAATCTGCCGGGACTCGGGTTCTCGGTCCGGTCCGGGGGGATTTCGATCGTGCTTCAGGGCGAGGAGCTGTATCGCGATGACTCCGGGGAGCTCGAAGCGGTCTGGCACAGCCCCCTTGAGGCGATGGGAGATGCCGTGTATGGCCACCTCGATGAGGGTTTGGCTTTGACCATCGTCGGTTACGGAGGCAGGACGGACAAAGAGGGGGTGGGTCTCGGGGAACTCCGCGCCCGCTGGGTGAAGAGCTTTTTGGAGGAGCGGTTTTTGCGGCAGGGCAGGGATTCGAGTGCGGCCGTGGTGCTGATGGACGGTGGGGCCCCGCCCGCGGGCGGCCAGATGCTCGAGCTTCGTGTGTCGCCTGTGATCCGGGATTGAGCTCAAATTCAGCTCAAGTTTTTGACGCTGTCTCCGATCAGAAGGGAGATGAGTCGATCACCGAAGTCCAAGCACGATATTCTTCATGAGCTCTTCGACGGGCGCTTGGTCGGCGGCACGCTCTCGGAGCTTGCCAGCTATGCCGATCTCTTCAAGCGCATGTCGGAATCGGTGTTCTTGCTCGATCGTCATTCGTTTCGGGTGCTCGAGTGCAACGGAGCGGCGCTTGCGCTCCTTGAGCGCGAAGAATCCGAGATCCTGGGTGTCGAACTGCCTGTTCTGCTTCATTCAGGAGAGGAGCTGGGCGCGCGACTTAGGGAAGGGTTTTTGCCGCGGGAACTGAGCCATCATACCGACCGGGGCGACGAGCGGATTTTTGAGATTTCGGCAACACCGCTCAAGATTCTCGATTACATCGAGGTGATTCAGTTCATCGCGCGCGACATCACCGAGGTCAGGCGCGCCGAGCGGGAGCTCCGCGAGATGAACGAGGTGCTTCGGACCCTCTCGACCACAGACGAGATGACCCGTCTTAAAAATTACCGCTACTTCAAAGAAGTCCTGCAGGCTGTGCACCATCATGCGGAAGGCGCGAACGGCGAATACGGCCTGATTTTCGTCGATGTCGACCACTTCAAGAAGTTCAATGACCGGAACGGCCATCCGGCCGGCGATGCGCTTTTGCTGCAAATCGCGGGCATTCTGTTGAACTGCGCGCGGAGCCAGGATCTGCCCGCCCGTTACGGCGGCGAGGAGTTCGTGGTTCTTTGCCGCAATTCCTCGCTCGACGAGACCGCGCATCAGGCCGAGGTGATTCGAGGCACGATCGAGCGCACGGGGTTTCCGTTCGGGGAGTTCCAGCCGCTCGGTAAGATCAGTGTCAGCATCGGGGTCTCGGGCTTTCCGGGCGTTCAAGGCAGTTATGAAGAGGTGCTTCAGAGCGCCGATCAGGCCCTGTACGGGTCAAAAGAACAGGGCCGGAACCGCGTGACGTTATTTCAAGGGGTTCCGGGAGCCCCCCTGCACGGCAAAAAGAAAGCGTCTTAACGGATTCGGGCTCCGGTGGTAAAGTAGTCCGATATGGCCATCCGAAAAGTCGCCCGCATGGGGCACCCCGTGCTCCGAAAAAAAGCCCGCGAGCTCAGCAAAGAAGAGATCCTCGCGCCTTCCTTCAAAACTTTCTTGAATGACCTGTTCGAGACCATGGTCGAGTACGAGGGCGTGGGACTTGCGGCGCCGCAGGTCCACGAGTCGATTGCGGTGGCGATCGTGCAATACCCCGTCGATGCCGAGCCGGTGGTGGTGATCAATCCGAAGATCACGGTGCTCGATGAGGCCACGCAAGGATTCTGGGAGGGATGCCTTTCGATTCCCGAGATTCGCGGTCTCGTGTATCGCCCGAGAAAAATCCGCGTCGATTATTTGGACCTTCACGCCAAGCCGCAAACCGTGACCGTCGAGGGCTTCGGGGCCACGGTGTTTCAGCACGAGCTCGATCACCTCGCAGGAGTTCTTTTTGTGGACCGGATCGAATACCGCCCGGGGGAGTCTCCGATCGCGTTTGTCGAGGAGTTCTCGCGATTCCACGCCCCGACCGACGATGACGACGTGGGCGTGCTCGATGATTGAGATTCTTCGATCGGGAGCAGGGCGGATTCCCTTTGTCGAACTCATCGATTCAAAAGAGCAGGGGATCGCGCTCGATGTGCGGTACGCGCGGACGGACAATTTTCTTTCGACACGGTTTTATCCGCAAGCGCGGGTGTTTTTGCTGTCGCATGTCGCAGAGGATGTGATGCGGGTGTGCGAGGATCTTCGCGCGCAGGGCCGCGGGCTCTTGATTTTTGACGGGTATCGCCCGTGGTCGGTCACAAAACAGTTCTGGGATCGTTCGAGCGTCGGGGTGCGGGAGTTTCTTGCCGATCCGGCGACGGGTTCGGCGCACAATCGTGCCTGTGCCGTGGATCTTTCGTTGTTTGATCTCGCGACAGGTCTGCCCATCGCCATGCCGAGCGATTTTGACGAGATGAACGAGAAGGCCTGGCGGGATTTTCAGGGTGGTGCGGAAGACGCGCGTCGCGAGCGCGACCGCTTGCGAACCGCGATGGAACAGCACGGGTTCACGGGGATTCCGAACGAGTGGTGGCACTTCAATCATTCGTCGCGCCACGAATGGCCGGTCATGGACTTCGGGTTCGAAGAAATTCCGCCAGTTCCGCAAAACCCGCGCCCGCTTCGTTCGCGGTGATGTATTTCGGCTGATGCCGGATTCGCGCAAGATACGGCCTGACATTCGCAACGCCGACGCTGAAGCGAAATGCCTCGAACATCGGTTCGTCGTTCGGGGAATCGCCGGCGAATGCGAACTCTTCGAACGCAGGAAGGCCGAGCTCCGCCCCGGCGGTGTTCAAAAAGTGCCGGATGCCTTCGATTTTGGTGTACGGCCCGAACCACGTGTTGACATGAATGCTCGAGAGCTTTGCGATCGCGCCCTGCGATTCGCAGAGCCGGATCAGCCGCTCGACCTGCTCTGCGGGCCAGGGGGTGACATCTTCGCAGATGTCGATCGCGAGGTCGTATTCGCGGTAGGGTTGATCTGAGGCGAACCGCACTTCGGGGAAGGTTCGCACAATCTCGTCCCGCAGTGCCGAAAGGCGGGACTTTGCCGCAACCGAATCGGTGCCGGGCAGGGTGTCGATTCGCTTTCGGATTCCCCCGCTCATGTAGAACGAAAATGCGCCGTTTTCTCCGACCACGCCATCGACCGGCCAGAACCGTGCGATGTGGTCGCACCAGCCGGCCGGGCGGCCGGTCACGGGAATCAGGGCAAAGCCGCTTTTTTTGAGATCCCAGAGGGCCGAGAAGGCTTCGCTTGTGATTTTTCCGTGCGAGCTGAAGGTGTCGTCGATGTCGAAGCAAAGGCCTTTGATTCGAGGCAGGTGAGGAGACAGGTCAGAGAGGGGTTTCATGAAAAATCAATCCCGGTAGTTTATGCCGAATGCGAAGTAGGTGTCGGAGTTCTTCAGGTTCAGGCCGAGCTCGGTGTTCCACCCGAAATGCTCGGAGGTTTTGAGGTAGGTTCCCATCGCGAGTTGCCAGACGGGGACGGAGCCACCGCTTCCGAACGAAAACCCGTAGGGAAGGGCCAGATACGGATCGACGCTCGCGCGGCTCGTGTGGAACATTTTGTGGACATAGGGAAAGGCTTGGATTTCGGTGCGGCCCCCGCCGTTTCGCATGCTGAAGAAATAGCTCTGGGCGGCAAGGCCCGCGCCCACCTGTCCCGGCAGATCGGGAATGATGTCGAAGCTGTAGGCCCCGCCGACCCGGAAGGTTTTTTCGCCCGAGCCGGGGCCGATTCCCACCTGAAGGTTCGAGAGGGGGGTGATTCCGTAGGTGAATTTCGTGTTCATGGCGACCCCGGAGCCGCCACCGGCGGTCTCGAGGGTGGCCTCGGGCTCGAAGCCGAAGGCCCAGGAGTGGTGCTCGACGAACTGGGGAATGGTGAACACCCCGGCATTTGCCAGAGAAGCCCAGGCGACCGAGAGCGCGGCCAGGACGCAAAGATGCTTGATCATAGGAGATTCAGGAGACCGAAAAAGGGGGATTCCGTCAAGGGCCCGCGATTGACAAATCCCCGGTGTTTGTCTAAAACCTATGAGTCCATTCTTTTTGTGTGTGGTGGCCATAGCTCAGCTGGTAGAGCATTGGATTGTGATTCCAAGTGTCGCGGGTTCGAGCCCCGTTGGTCACCCCACTTTTTCCCCTCATGAAACTTCCATCAAGACAGCTGTTCGCGGCTTCATTTGAGCAAGTCATTGCAGTTTGATTTTGGAGCGAATGGATTCGGGATTTGTCGCTTTCCATGAACGAGAACCGAGTAGTCGACAAAACGCAAGGTTCTTTCGGAGAACGCCTCGAGCCAGAGCGGTTGTTTTTCGGTGTCGTTCCAAAAGCGGGTGAGGTCCGAGGTTATTGAATTCGTCTGGTCCCGGACATATCGGATTGCCCGCAACACCCCGGAGCCGGTCCCGAAAGGCAAGCTGAGGCGCCCGAGTTTCGTTTCGGGGAATTTTCGAATCTGTTGCTCGATGGTCAACAAGAAGATTTCCTGCGTGACTTCTTCCGATCCGATCCATTGGATCTCTTTCAGGAAGAAACCATATTTTCCGTCCACCCAGGTCCAGAGCAGATCGCCCTTTTGGCTTCGGACCCATTTCCCGTCGCGCGAAATCTCGAATATTCCATCGATCCTGTCGTCGGACAACCATTCCATCACTCTCTCGGAGGGCAGGGTGATTTCCATGCCGGGCATCCACCGGGCGATCGGTCTGACTCCGTAGGTTGCAACCGTGTTTTCGATGAATTCCCGCGTCAAGGTCACCGCATTCCTGAAGCTCCGGTTGCCGTACATGGCATAAACGCCAAAACAAAGCGGATCCAGTCCCGGTATCGGAATGATCCCGCCCACCGCGCGCAAAAGGGGGTCCTCTCCGAATCCGAGCAGAGCGAATCCCCCGATCGTCTCAGTAAGATGCGATAGCGGAAACAGCCAAATGAGATTTTTCGCGTGAGTCACCTGATCGGGCTTTGACACAAGAATGTAGTAGGACCGCGCGAGCCTCTCGGCCAGGTGATCCGGCCGCACCACGGTTTGCCCCAGCTTTCTCGAGAACTGCAACCAGGTTTCCCGCTTCGTGAGGTTCGAGAAAAAATCCCGGGCCCGGGCAGAAAAAGGACGCGCATCCGCGCCATGGTGATGTTCGTGCTCGTGGTTTCCTTCGACCGCATGATGAAGCTCATCGAGAACATGGGCCACGGGATCTCCTGCTCCATGGGAGCAGCAGTGCTTCGGGTTTGCCGGTAAAATCTCGCTCGGTTGATTCTGAGGTATTTCGGAGGAAGCGGGATCGAAAACTTCTTGCGCGAGCGCCCAGTCTGGCGCGAACAGAGCGATGAGCAGGGCATAAAAGCCTCTATTGAGAATCATTCTCAATTTCTTAGTGGGCAGGGAGGCAATTTTCAAGATGAAAAAAGAGAACCAAGATGAAAACAAGACTCGGTAGAAGGCAGGAAAAAATGGTGCGAACTGGAATGAAGGTGACGTTGCCCCCAAAAACCGTAGCACTTGAATCTTCCTAACGCGCCGCATATAATGCGGCAGAAAGCAGGAAGTAGTATGCGCAAAACAAGATTCACCGACGAGCAAATCGCAACGGTTTTAGCTGAGGCAAGAGCCGGGGTCTCCACTCAAGAACTCTGCCGAAAACACTCGATC
>JBEIJY010000026.1:0-38945 GCA_040380025.1 Bdellovibrionales bacterium
AGCGAAGGATTCGCATCGAGCATCCGTCCCGCAACCGAGGTCACAAAGGGTGCCGCCTGCGAGGTGCCGTTCACCGTTAGGTGCGCGTTTCCGGGAATGGCCGAGAGAATCGCCACTCCGGGGGCGGCAACCTCGACCATGGAGGCACCGAAGTTCGAGAACGAAGCAAGACGCTGGTAGCCGTTCGTCGCGGCAACCGTGATCGTGTTGTCGCGCTTCACGTTGGCGGGAGAAGTCGGGTACCGGTCGTTGTCCATGCCGTCGTTTCCGGCTGCGATCACAAACAAAGTGCTCGGAGCGGGACTCACGAACGCCTCGGCCGCCTTCACCACCTGGCCAACAAAAAAGACGGCATAGGTGTCGAGTTCGGTGTCGGTCGGATCACGACGGAGGATCTTCGAAAGAAGGGGCTTCAGGAATCCCTTCGCGGCGCGAGTGCTCGTTCCGAACGAACAGTTCGCAAGACGGGCCTTTTGCGCGCCCACGTATTTTCCGATCGGAGCGAGCTGACGGCCCTGCTGTTGGGCAAGAAAGCTCAGGCCCTTCCGGATGAGCCAATCCGAGATTCCGCGTTCGCGGGATTCCTCGAACGCATCCTCCGCACTCCTGCCCCCCACAGTCGGGGCCTTGGTCGGAATGAGCTTGATCGCCATGATCTTTGCATCGTCCGCCCCGTTCGCTGCGATTCCCGCCACATGGGTGCCATGGATGAAGTTTCCGAACACGCCGAGCTCGGCGATGAACTTCTGGTCGCGGACTTTTTGCTTGAGCCAGTCGACCTCCTCGGTCGAGGCCAGGCCCTGCATGATACGGGTTTGGACCTCAAAAAACCGGTACGCATCGGCCGAGAACGTGCCCAAAAGCGACTTGTCGTAGAGCTTGTTGTTCCCCTCGGCGAAGTTCCAGCCGTTCACATCGTCGATGAGCCCGTTGTTGTCGTTGTCGACCGCATCGTCGACGTCTTTCGGGTTGATCCATTTTTTGTTGCGAAGGTCCTGATGATCGAGCGCGGTGCCCGAGTCGATGATCGCAATCACCGATGCGCGGGCGCCTTCGGCGATTCCGAGTGCGGCGAGGGCGACGAGAAGTGTCTTTAGTTTCAGTGTTTTCGATTTCAGTGTTTTCGACTTCATAGTTGAATTCTCCTTGCGTTTGCGTTTCGAGGATCAGTTTTCCTTGCGGATCGCTTCGCGAAGCTCATCGACGGTGTTGTACTTCAGCTCGCGCGGGCCGATCTCGAGGCTCTGGCGGGAAGCGCGGAAGATCCAGTCCGAGACTGTCGGTGCCACATAGCGTCCCATCGCGAACTCAAGCCGGTCGGCCGCGGGTTTGCACACTTTCTTCAGGTCGCTCTGCCCTTGGCGTTGGGCGATGATCTGGCAGGCGTAGAAGGTCACGTAATAAGTGACCACCTTGGCGAAGGGAATGAAATGCTTTCGATACTCGATGCGAAGATCGAGCCCTTGGGAAGCCGCATCGGTGCGCCAGGCCCCTCCGGGATGAAACACCACGGGGATCGCGTAGTTCAGCATCAGCAGGTTCTTCACGATCGGAAGGGTGTAGATGATCGTACCGAAGCGCGCGGCCATTTTTGCCAGATACTGATCGAGCCAGGCGAAGAGCGGGGCGTGATCGCCGAGATCCTGTGCCTTCGCGGCCGAAAGAGCGGTAAGGAACGAGGAGCCTTGCCAACGAGAGAGAAGCTCGTCCGCAAGAGCGCGATCTCCGAACTCGGCGCGGATCTGGTCGGCAAGCGAGCGGATCGCGCCGTCCATTCCCTTTTGGCCGAACGAGACGAAGTTCTTCTGCTCCAGCGCCTCGACAAATTGGTTCCGCACATCGATCGCCGCCTGAAGGGCGGGCGAATCATCGACGGCTTGGGCGCTTGCGCCTGACGAAATGAACAAAACGGATGCGAACAGAACGAGAGTCGCTCTCATGGTTTCCCCCTGACGACGGTTTTTCCTGAATCCCCAGGGGGCAGTGTACAACGGGACCCGTCAAAAAAAAGTCAAAAAAACGAATTTCATTGATTTTATCGATTTCTCTTCAGGACCGACCCCGCCCAGTCGGGGGCCGACAGGGGCGAGCCCGAACCAGACGCCCCCCCCGAGGAGGATGATTTTCTTCGGAGACGGGTCTTCGGGCGAGACTCGGACTCGAGAATCATCTGGGACATTTTACGAATCAGCGCCAAGGGGTCCGGACTGCGCTTCATGACCTGAAACCGCCCCCGAAGAGCCATTTCGGCCTCGATATCGGCCAAATGAGGCTCCGAAAGATAAATGGCCGGGACGGTTTCGATGAATCCACGGGTTTTTTCGACCAACTCGAGTACGCTCCCCTCGGCAAAATCGAGGGTCACGACCATCAAATCGGGAGTCTCTTTTTCGAGCCGCTCGAGGGTGGTCGAAACCCGACTCGGGCAGAACTCGTATTGGGCCGGAAACGAGAGCAAACCTCCGCGAATCAGATTCTCGAACCGGGTCTGATCGTCAATAAAGAGGACCGAGCGCTGAAAGGTGAACGGAGGATGTGCCATTCCACTATTCTACCTGATCTGACTGATCCAACCGAAAGAAAGTTTATATAAATTAAGAATTCGCGTGCTTTGTGGCCGGCGAATTAGTGATGGGAGCCGCCTTCGCAACGGTAGGTATTGATCCCCAAAAGCGAGGTCAGCGGGCAAAACCGCATCAGACCGGTTCCGAGAAGAACTACCCCCAGGTAGCCCCACTGCCCGATCGTGCCGTAAAGGGCGCCGTACAAAAGACACACCCCTACAAAAATACGAAGAAAGCTCTCGAGATTGCCAACGTTCAGTTTCATGGTTTGCTCCTTTTATTCTGAATCCGAAACTCACGGGGTTATGGTGAATGTGCCACCGATACTATTATTAATGTCTGAAAAAGAAAACGTTCCCGTTTGACGGAACTGATAAGAATCGATCAGGGTCGTGCTCGAAGGTCCGCGAACCGGGCTTGAATACAGGGGAGAAATCACGATTTGATGATTGTTGGTGATTCCCACATACGTGAAGTTGACCACGGTGCCGGTTCGAATGGTGCAAAGGAGACTGCCAGCGGAAGAGAAGTACTGACCGGAAGGCTCGGTGCACCCGCAAACCCTTTGCATGGCCGTGTCGAACACCGCGATTTGCGCTGTGCCGGTCGGACACGAGGAATCCGGCCCTCCCAAACCAATGGCGCCGCAACCGCCCACGGCCAGAGCCAGGCCGAGGGTCGCCGAAATTCGTCGAGTTTTCGGAGTGTTACGACTTTTGAACATCAGCATCAGTTTCTCAGGACTGACCCCGAAAATCAAATTGATAAAAATCCGAACCTCGGGTACTGTCTCGGTTCTCTTATCGTGTGCGGACCCGTAGCTCAGTTGGATTAGAGCGTCACACTACGGATGTGAAGGTCATAGGTTCGAGCCCTTTCGGGTCCGCCATTTTTCTCCCCCTTTCGGATTCAACAATCAAAACTTTCAGCGTTCCTTCTTCCCGTTTTCAGGGAACACTCCTGCGGCCATCCATGGCCTCTCAGCCGGGAGCATCCATGGCTGAGAAGTCGTATTCCCTGAAAACGGGAAGACGGAACGCTTCAAAACTTCGCCTGTTGAATCCGAGAGGGGGAGAAAAAAGCGAACCAGCGAAGCGGGTGAGCGATGGCGGACCCGAAAGGGCGAGAAGCGAGGACCGCGTGTAGACTCAATGTCTGCTTGCGAGCAGGAGGCGAGCAAAGCGGTTCGAGGTGGCCAGGCGGAGGGCGAACGTGAAGTGAGCCCGAGCGCTTGGCCGAGCCCGAAGTCCTGATTGACTTCGACATTAGTATAGTGTACTATAGTGTTTAACATGGGCCAATTCAAATTCGTGCTCTGGTTAGCCTACTGGTATCTTCAAAATGATTCCTTCGAATTTGATTGGGATGGGGGCAACTCCACCAAGAGCACAACCAAACACGGCGTAAGCACAGAGGAGGTCGAATCCGTATTCAACTTGCGAATGGCCGTCCCCATTGGACGCCAAGTGAGCCCGATGGTGGATGAAGAACGGCTTTGCGTGGTTGGCCCCACCCTCAATGAAAAATTCATTTCCGTGGTCTTTACTTTACGGGATGGCAAGATCCGCCCCATCAGCTCAAGACCCGCAAACAAAAAGGAGAAGCTCGTCTATGAAGAAGTACGCAAAGCGCTTGAAGGAATACGATAAGGTTGATTTTGACCCCAAAGAAATCATTGAGGGCATGAGCCGTCTGAAGGGCGCTCGCCGCAAACCCACCAGCGTGGCCCTCGAGGAAGACCTCTTGAAAGAGCTAAAAAGTCTCGCACAAAAGCGCGGAGTTCCCTATCAGGTTCTCATGCGCCTTTTGATTGCAGATGGCGTGAAGCGACTAAAGGACGCGGCTTAACTCGGGGTGCACACTCGGCTCTAAAATCATCCACCCGGGCCCGCCATTTTTTTCAAACCCACTCATAAAAATTCAAATACCCTTTTTCAGGCATCGGACTGTCAGGCCATACGGCCTGCTGACGAGCACTCGGCCGAACCTCACGAAAAGAAATCACCCGAACCTATTTGATTTCGGGTTCTGCACACCCCTTGTCTTTGCACTCCTTTTTGTCTCCCGCTACTTGCTCACAATCATAGCGGCACTTCATGTTATTGACCCCGCCACTTGCAATCAGGTTCAGGCGCTCCTGAAAAGAATGTCGCGGGTAAGAACCCAAGGACTCGACCGAGAAAATCGTCATGGGCTCGAATGGACCACTTTCGATGATGCCATCCGGAATGGAAACTGGCTTACTGGCCACGCGCTCTTCGAGCTCTTTCGGCGTGAAAGAAAAGTCTCCCCACTTGGTCATTTCCACATCCGTAGCATCGATCTTCTCAAGCAGACTCTGCGCATTTTGGTACTCGTGGGATCCGCCATAAGGAAGTTTCAAAAGTTCTGATAACTCATGCCCGTGCGCTCCCCGGTATTTCTGATTTCGATCTGGCCGGAACGGATCCTGAGTGGTGTTGATGAGGCTCCAACTTTTGTCATCGCCGGGCTTCAACTGCACCATGACGAACACATGGCCTGAGGCGCCTCCCTTATAGTTTGCATTTCTGGATTGGCCGCGCTTTCCAGGGCAGATTTTTTTGAGATCGTCATTGTTGACCGCAGATACAATTCGAACCCGATCCCGAGAGACCCCCGAGGCCTCAAGCAAACTTGCAAAACTCCTCGCATGAGCATTGCAATGCCCCCCACATCGGTACCGAAGAATTTGCTCGGTAGTTCTCTGGGCATCAAGCTCATACCCTCCGTCTCCGAAGATCTTGCGAATTTCCGCCTGATCTCTTTCGCCAAGCTCCTGAAACGGGGGCCTCCCCTCTCCTTCCTTATTGAACCCAAAATTATGAAGATAGTTGTTGTGGTTCAAAAGCCAAAGGAGCTTATTGATCCGCACTTGAATCGGGTCAGCATCTGAAATCTGGGATTGCTTGAGTGCATTGCCTACAGGATTTTTCCGGGATTCTTCGAATTCCTCGGCCCAACTTCCAGGCGCAGTGGATGGGGACGGAGATGTCTGGGCGAGGCAGATCGAGTGCAAGATAAGCAACGGGGCGAAATATCGAAGCATCTTCAAAAGCATAGCCGTGTCCAGAACCCAACGCAATATTCAGGCCTCACTCATTTCTTCTACATCACCCGACTCTAGCGGAAGTCAGTTGGCCTATCTTTTGCCTGTTCCAAAGCCATGCCCAATCCTGCTATCGCTGGAATCGAATCCAAAATTTATTTCATTCGCGACCAAAAGGTCCTGCTCGACTCCGATCTCGCCCTTCTTTACGGAGTAGAAACCCGAGTCCTCAATCAAGCTGTCCGGCGAAACAAAGATCGTTTTCCGTCCGACTTCATGTTCCAACTATCTGAAAACGAATGGGATTTTTTGAAGTCACATTTTGTGACTTCAAACACCGGGCGCGGCGGAAAACAAAAACTCCCCCTGGTCTTCACTGAATATGGGGTAGCGATGCTTTCAAGTGTGCTCAAGAGCGAGCGGGCAATCCAAGTGAACATCTCGATCATGCGAACTTTCGGACGGCTTCGCGAGATCCTGAATTCGAACAAGGAGCTGTCCAAACGACTCCTGGAACTTGAATCCCGATACGATGAACATTTCAGGGAGGTATTCCGGGCAATTCGGGATCTGATGTCAGAGCGATCCGTCCCATTGAAGCGAATCACCGGACTCTCAAAGAAGGATGGGTAACCTGAGCGGGAGAAAAAAGCGAACCAGCGAAGCGGGTGAGCGGTGGCCAGGCGGAGAACGAACATGACGTGAGCCCGAGCGCTTGGCCGAGCCCGAAGGGTTTGCTCCCCATAATAGCACCCCGCATTTGGCACGATGCCTGCTCTGAGCCACTTCATGTCTATGCAAAACAATATCGAGACGCCCGGGATCGATACCAGAATTTACATCGTCCGCGGTGAAACAGTGATGCTGGATTCCGATCTTGCCTCGCTTTATCAGGTACCGACCAAAAGACTGAAGGAACAAGTGAGGCGTAATATCAACCGATTTCCATCCGACTTTATGTTCCAACTCAATGAAATTGAGTGGGATTTTTTGAGGTCGCAAATTGCGACCTCAAAATCAGGGCGGGGCGGAAATCGCATCTTGCCGGTTGCATTCACAGAACACGGCATAGCCATGCATTTTCCAAGAAAACATCTGGAACCTCCGCAAATGGCGCGTGACCACAATCCATAACTACGAACTCCGCTTGGCGGATCGCTTTCGCCGCTTCGAGGCCATCCTTCTTTGATGAAATCGCAGGGTCCTTCTCTCCGAATATCAAAAGCACAGGACATTGAATCCATTTTGCTTTCTCCCTCAGATCGAATTCTGGATTCAAAAAACTCCGCCGTCTTAGTCCCGGGATTCGATGGAAGAGGCGAATTTCCGTATCCCGGCCAGTCCCAGCTATCACCAGGATTCGCATGAAGGAGCACCAACGGCGGTCCCTCACCCTTTTCCGTATAATGAAGTAAGCCTTTAGACGTTTTTATCAATGGCATACCTGATTCTGCCAGTATCATGGCCACGCGCCAGCCCGGCAAATCCACGGTCCGAACCCAAATTTGACCAAACGCGTCAAGAGTGGTACCTTTCGCGCCCATGAAGCCAATATTGCCTGCCCTTCGCCTGATCGGTGTCTCCTTGCTCCTGCTCGTCTGGATCGCCCCGGCGTCCGCAACCTCGGAGTGGAAAATCACCAAGACCAAATGGACCACCGCCGATGAATTGGCCTACATGGATTTTGTCGCGGCCCTGGGCAAGGATGATTGCAAGACGCTGGATGAGTGCCTGAAGAGTGAAGCGAATCCGTACCGCTCGGCGGACGAGCGGGATTGGAAAATCGGGGCGGATTGTGCGGATCTGCCCTATTTGCTTCGCGCCTACTTCGCCGCCAAAAACGGCTTGCCCTTCTCGTTTGCCTCGGATGTGAACGCGGCCCCCCCTCCTGAGGGCGCGAAAAATCCGACCACCGGTTCTGATGTCCGCTACAGCCCGTACGGCAATGTGGTCGCAGACAGGTTCGATGTGGTCACACCAAAACCGGGATCCCACAAGAATCTTCGTAGCCTCTTTGTGAAGATCCGGGACACGATCGCCACCGGTATGTTTCGGATGGATCCCAAGCAGGAAGCTCACAACACAGGACTTTTCCCTGATTTTTATTCCTCCGACATCTCCCGAAAGGGAATCCGCCCGGGAACGGTGATCTACGACCCTTCCGGCCATGTCGGCGTCGTGTATGAGGTCACCAAATACGGCCACATCCGATACATGGATGCACACCCCGACAACTCGCTCACCCGGAAACACTACGGTCAGGCCTTCGATCGCTCCCGACCGAGTTCGGGTGCCGGGTTCAAGAACTTCCGCAACCTGGAGTTGGTCGGTGCGAGGATGCAAAATGACGGGACCCATGTGGGGGGACAGGTGGTTTCCCCCCTGCGTAACGACCAATACTCGGGGTTTTCACTCGTGCAGTTCTACGGAACCCATCCTGATGCGCGCAATTGGGCAAAAGGTCGATTCCTCATCGACGACCGAGAAGTCGATTATTACGATTATGTGCGCGAAAAACTCACGATCGGAAACCTCCTCTACGATCCGATCGAAGAGCTGACCTTCATGCTCCAGGGCCTTTGCCTCGACCTGAAAGACCGTTTGGACTCTGTGAATGTCGCCATCAACGAGCAACTAAACGAAAAACCCCACCCGGAACGGCTTCCCCGCAACATCTACGGAACCTCCGGGGAATGGGAATCCTACTCCACCCCTTCGAGAGATGCGAGGTTCAGAACCACCGCAAAAGAGATGCATGATCGGGCTATTTCGCTGTTGGAGCGGTACAAGAAGAATGATCCCAAAGTTCAATACAGTGGCAATAATCTGAAGGCTGACCTTCTTGTCACCTACAACCGGGAAATGGCGGGTTGCCGGATTCAGTACAAGAACTCCGTGGGTGCGCTTGTTCCCCTCACCCTGAATGATGTGATGGATCGTCTTTTCAAGCTTTCGTTTGATCCGTACCACTGCATCGAACTGCGCTGGGGCGCTCCGGAGGGATCGCGCGAACGGCAAACCTGTTCTGATTCCAATGAAAAGCTCCGCTGGTACAACGCCGAGCAGTCGTTCCGGAACACCCTGAAACGGAATTATGAGGCGCGGATGGACTTCACGATCGAGGAACTCGAAAGCGCGAACAAAAAGAGCCCTGTCACTGCCCCGAAGATCAACCTGGGAGAGTCGCTTCAACTCATCAAGAATTGATATCAAGAATTGATCCATCGGACATGGTGCGCGCGGGAAAATCTCAATCCTCGTCTTCCGCGGCCGGCCTGACGAGCTCGCCCCGGATCCGGAACACCGGCGCCTGCCCCGACTCGAGGTGCAAATCGCTCGCTCCCCTCTCCTTTCCGATCCGGATCCATTGCTCCATCATGATTTGATCCCCTCTTTTTTTAGAAGCTCCCGGATCGCCTCGCGGTGATCGCCTTGGATTTCGATCACCCCGTCTTTTCCGGAGGTAAGGTAGGTTCCTCCGGTCCCGCATTTTTTCTTCAGCTTGGTGGTGAGATCTTTTAAAAAGACCACATTCTTCGGAAGGCGATCGATCACGGTCACGGTCTTTCCGCCCCGTCCATTTTTTTCGATCCGAATCAGGGCCACGAACTTGGCACTCTTCGGGTCCACCTCGGGTTTGCAGGTGCATTCCGAAACCACCTCTTTGCACTTCGTGCATTTTCGGTTCAGTTCGGGATCGGTCGAATACACCAATCGGGTGTTTTTGGAATCCATGCCCTGAATCTAACGCGAGTGCAGACCGGGAACAAGGCTTCGAAAGAATGAACCAATCTGCAGGACTGCCTGCGGAACCGGCCACACACCTGACGCCCCCACGCAATCCGGGCGTTCTTTTTTGTGCTATCGTCGTGCCATGGGATTCAGGGTGATGATGTTCGTGATTCCGTTCGTGTTCGGCTTTTCGGGAGGTGCCATGGCGATCGAGGAACCCCAATACCGGGTGTTGGTTTCGGAGGATGAGATGGAGATCCGCGAGTACGAGCCCTTCATTGTGGCCGAGACCCGCATCGAGGCCCCGATGGAAGAAGCGGGCAACCGCGCCTTCCGGATTCTTGCGAACTATATTTTTGGCGGGAACTCCGGGCAGAAAAAGATCAGCATGACGGCACCGGTGTCGGTTCAGGCCGAGTCGGAAGGCACCCATGTGGTCACCTTTTCGATGCCCTCGGGCTTTACGATGGAATCGCTCCCGAAGCCCGAGGACTCGAAGGTGACCCTGCGGCCGGTACCGAAGAAAAAAATGGCGGCCTATCGCTACTCGGGGACCTGGTCGATCGAGCGGTTCGAGGAACGAAAGAAGCGCCTCACCGCGTGGATTCAGGCGAAGAATCTTAAGATTACGGGGAGCGCGATCTTCGCTCGCTACAACGCCCCTTGGACTCCGTGGTTTTTGCGGCGAAACGAGGTTCTGATTCCGCTCGAGGAATAGCCTCAAAGTCCGGCTTTTTGGAACTCCCACTTCGGGTAGGCTTTCCTCAGATTCGCTCCAAACCGATTCCAGTCCTCGGGCTTCAAGGGCGACGGAACGAATGAAACCATGCGATCAAGGGACTCCTGAATCGAGTATCCCCACCTGACCCCACCGAGGGGGATCACCCGGTTCTTCCGGATTTTCACGGGAAACAGAAATGCCTCCCAGTTCAAATGATCGTTCTCTTTCAGGTTCCAGCAGGGAGAATCATAAAACCGTGGGTCTTTCGCGCCATCTTTCATGAAGGGACGGCCTTGGCTTCGGGCATCATCAGAGGAATCCACCATGATCCAGTCGCGCGAATCGGACGAGATGTTGAATCCGGCCTTGAAGGCCCCCTATTCGGGAGCCGGGCGGTGAAAGCGAATGATCTGGACCCAGTTGTCCGCGCGCGGGTCTTCCGTATCGAGCACGGGAAAGCGCGCATTCGCACAGGGAGGACTGCTGGCATGGGGAATGAACCTCACCATCCATTCCGCACTTTTACGGCCCCAGAGCGGAAGAGCAATCGATTCAAACTTGCCTTCTTTCATGCAACGAGCCCAAACCGTATCGGGTTTGCACTGATTTTCGGCGGCCAAAGAAACAAACGGACTCCCGAAACCAAGAATCGCTAAAATCAAATACTTAGGCACTCTGGAGGCTCCTTTCCGACGACTCCGCTGAGCCCGGAAATGCGATCGAAGCGTTCAGCCTCATAGCCGGTGGTAATGTAAATCTTCTCGAATCCCATCTCGTGAATCTTCGGCACAAGCCCCTCCCCTGAAACACCGTTACCCAAATGTGCGTCCAAAAAAATAATTGATTTTCGATCCAATGATTCAATCCCATCAAGGAATTTTTCGGGTTCGTAATAATGAATGAGATTTCCTCCGCTCCTGCGGGCGACGGCATCCCAAACCAAGTGCACCAATTCGTCATCATCCAGCAAAACCGCATCAACGGAAACAGGTAAAGATCCACATGAAATCGGGATCTGCTCGATCATGGATTCAGGAATCACCTTGACTCCGATTTCGAGGCAGGAATCGATCAGGGATTGATCATCATGACGACTGCTCACAAGAATGGAGCGGGATGCAATCCCAAGAGATCGGATCAAATCGATGGCTGTTTCATTTTCATTTTTCAGATCAAAATCAATGATAAAAAGAAAACATGTTTTCTTCGACCCGGAGTCCTGAAACCATTTTCGCAATTGATTCATGCCCGAAAAATGCAGAATCTCGACCCCGGATCGCGCCTCCCTCAACCGCTCCTCCCAGAGAGCATGAATTCGCTCATCGTCGTCCGCCACAACCACTGCCATCCCTTGCGGAATGCTGATCGCCGGAATAGACCAAGAAGGAAAGGGTGCCAGAGGGAGCGTGATTCTGACCGATGTGCCCGCACCGATTTTTGATTCGATTTGCACTTCACCCTGCCATGCCCTCACTGAGTTGATTGCATGAAAGAGACCGAAACCCGACCCCGTTGTCTTGCCATAGCTCGCCCCGATTTTACCCAACTCGTTCCTGATCTCCTCTGGAATTCCAACACCGTTGTCCGAAACCGTAATCTCGAGCCTTTCTCCGTTGAGCTTGACTGCCACTTCCACCGAACCTGAATCCGGGATCGCCTCGACCGCATTGTTGACGAGGTTCGAGATCATCCTTTTCATTTCTACGGGCGGAATGAACGCAAAAGCACGATAGGATTCGGAGTCCGTCACCATGCGGATCTCAATTCCGCTTCGGGATCGGAACTCCATTCTTTTCTCTGCCAACACCAGGCCAACCAGACCGGGGACATGACACTGAATCCTCGCCTCTGATGAATGAACCCCGGTCTGACCGTCTTCTGTTGACCATGCTTCGCGCGGGGTCTTCTGAAGCAGATGATCCGCAATCCCCTTGATCGTAAGAACTGCACTTCGGATCAGGGTGCGGTTTTCATCTGGGATCGCACCAATCCCTTGAAGAGCGGTCTCAATCACCGCCAAAGGGGAACGAATGTCGTGGCCTGCTTGAGATGAGACCAAATCAGCCGTTTCTCTGTTCTTATTGATGACCACTTTACTCAGTGCGGAGACAACCGGCTGGAACTCGATCAACTCCGATTCGAAGCAGGCGGGATCAAACCTGCCGAAGGTGATTGACTCACCCATTTCGCTGGCTCTCTCAAGAACGCTCCGACTGAGGTACACCCCCGCCACGTTCGAGGTTACCCAGAAAAAGGCAAACACAAGGGCGTATCCGGCAACCGTGCTGGCATCAGCAAGACGAAGGTATGGAGACACAAGCAGATTGATGCATGCAAAAGTTAAAAGTGCGGACACCATCAATGCCGGCACAAGAACTCTTACATGATTAAGGGGGGCGGGGGTCATGCAAAGAACCGATTTTTTGCGGATGGAATTCACATGGATCCAAATGGAATTGATCAATAGCATTGATATTGCAATGGACCACCCGTGTTCGAAAACAGGAATCCCCAACGGGCGCTGTCCAACATCCTGGTAACGAAGTGCAAAATCGCTTGCATTCAGAGTCAAGAAAAAGAGCCACATGAGAAACTCCGAAACACTTCGGGTACGAACGCTTGCAATGAGCAACGCTCCCACGGTGAAGCTCTGTAGAATTCCATACGCATAAGAGGTGAACACATTGAGCCAAGGCCGGTCATATCCGACGGGGAACTGGAAACTGAGAACCACTTTATAGGACCAAATGAAATAGATGAATCCTATCAATGCAATGGATCCAACCACCCGCCTCATAAAAGTCCGGTCCAATGACTCCTTGCCGCGGAGAAATGCCGCAATCCCCAAACTTGCCATGAACACCAAATATGGCAATTCATGAGTCAGCATCAATAAGTGGTTTTTGTAGATATGACCCAGAAGATAGTAATCGAAACCGTAAAAGAAATCGCCGAAAGCCAGCATGAAAAACGCCAACACAAGGATCTTCAACCATGGGGGATTGGGCTGTCTGCCCCGCATGCCAAGCAGGAGAAAAACCGACGACAGAGCCGCACAAAGCGCCTCATAAACCGAGACCAAGAACCCGGATTTTTCGGGATCGAGCCGAATCAAACGACAGAGTTCCGGCGTGAAAAAAACAAAGGCGATATTCGCTGCGATGATCGCAAAAACCAACCCAATTGAAACAACCGGAATATTCCGAAGCCCATCCCAGAACTTCTTCATGGTCGCACCGAATTCATTTTCACCAGGATATCGCATGACGGTGACGAAAAAACTGCCCGGTGGGACCATCATCGCCAAGAAGCGCAAGCCGCACGATCTCCCTGGCTCCGTCCTCGACTGAAAGATCCGCCTGTGCTCCCCCCATATCTGTCCTGACCCAGCCAGGACTCACGGAATTGCAAAGTATCCCGAAATCTTTCAATTCATCGGCCAGAACACGAGTGACTCCGTTCAATGCCAACTTGGATATGCGATATGCGGGAATTCCGCTATCCATGGTTGTGAGCTGTGCCGACTGACTCGAAACATTCACGATTCGGCCTGAACGCTGACGAATCATCATGGGTACGAATGCCTGACAGACCCGGATCGCTCCGAATGCGTTGGTATTCATGGCGTCTTTAAAATCACAAAGAGAAGTCTGAAGAATGCTTCCCTCCTCAAAAACTCCAGGAATCTTATTATCAGGCAGAACGCCGGCGTTATTAATTAAAATATCCAACCTTTGATGGCGTTCTTCTATGGTGTTTTTGGCTTTATTTATGGAATCGGAATCCGTCACATCAAGCACAAGGCTCTCAACATGGAGGCCTTGCTCACGCAAGAGTTCTTCTGCTTTTCTTCCTTTTTCAAGATCGCGGGATCCGAGAATCACAAGACAATGAGATTGCGCAAGCTGTCTGCACACCTCAAAACCGATTCCTCGATTCGCCCCAGTTACCAGTGCAGTTTTTTTATTCATGAGATCCCCAAACTTCCTTTATCCCGATGAACCAGTGCGAAAAAAATACAAACACACACGGACAAAGTCAATCACCCCAGCTTCTACCGGCGCGACTCAACACGCTTGGATCTCGCGTGAAACCCTACTCCGAATCCTCATCCGAGGGTCCCTGCGGGCCAGCTACGATTCCCTCAAGATCCGGATCGCGCCCCTCGGCGATCAGCCGATCGCGCTCCTTCTTTTGCTCCTTGCGGACCTCGCGCTTTTCTTGCTTTTCCTGATGACGTTCGCTTTTTGCCCGCTCACGCGCCCGTTTGGCCTGGCTGGCCGGTCCCGGTCTTCCCATGCTGATCTCCTTGCCCGAAAAAAAAGAGGCCTGATTTCATGCCTGGGCACTCCATCAGACCTCCTTAATGTGTTGAAATGAATCGATCAGATCTTAGTAACGGCGCGCGCCTCTGGGAGGTCCGCTACGATCGCGAGGAGCCATTGGCTTCGCTTCGTTCACGGTCATCGCGCGGCCATCGAGCTCGCGGCCATTGAAACGGGAGATCGCGGCTTGTGCTTCGGCTTCGGTCGACATTTCGACGAATCCAAAGCCTTTGCTGCGGCCGGTTTCACGGTCCATGATCACCGACGAAGAGTCGACGGTTCCGCACTCTGCAAAGGTTCTTTGCAAAGAATCGCTGGTTACTGAAAAAGAGAGATTTCCGACAAATAATTTCTTACCCATAAATTACCTCCTTAAGGCAGGGGAGCTCTAAAGAGGATATGGGCACCACGCCCGCAGACTCGGTAGAAGCAAAATTACTGACAAAGGGGATAATAACACCCTCTTCGGATAATAGATACTAAAATAGTACAGTTAACGCGAAATCCCGATTTTTCATGATACAAGCCCATCCATGAAGCCCAAAAAACCCGTTCCCTTTGACTTCGTGCTCGACGCGCTTCAGGGACTCGAGGTTCACACCCGCCCCCTGTTCGGATGCACGGCCGTGTATGTGGGCGACAAGATCGTGCTCGTGCTCCGAAAAAAAGCCAAAACCGATGCCGACACGGGCATCTGGGTCTGCATCCCCGATGAGCATGTGCGCGAGATGAAGCGGGATTTCCCGATGCTTCGGGGCGTGAGCTTTTTCGAGAACCCCGATTCGGCGTGGCAGACGCTTCATGAGTCGGAGCCCGAGTTCGAGGAGATTGCGCTTAGGCTCTGCGGCATGATCCGGAAGCGCGATGTGCGCATCGGACGGGTGCCGAAGGTGAAGAAGAAAAAGAAGAAATCAAAACGAACGTGATTGCAACAAACTGGCCTACTTGACTGCGCATAGTTAAGGTGGCTCGAGCAGGGAAGTGTCTGAAATAAAAAATGGTTTGGCCGACTCTCGCGAGCCAGGATGGCGAGAGCGAGGCCGGACGACCCGGCTCGGAGGCTAAAACAATTTTTATTTCAGGCACTTCCCTGTTTGAGAGCCCGTAATTATGCGCAATCAAGTAAGCCAGTTCGTGATTGCAACAGGGAACAATACGGTACCGGGCCCATTTCTTGACTCGAACCCAAGCCGCCGATAACCTCGGCCCATGAAAAACAGGTCTCGGGACATTTTCGAAATCACCATGTTTTGGGGCGAAACCGCCATCTTTACCGAGCGGGTCATCAACACGCTCGGGTACGCAAAGCGCCTTTACATCGCCGAGGGAAATGAATCCCATTCGGGAGAATTCAAACGGCCCCACCAGGTTCCGGCTTTGCTTGCGGGCCTTCCAAAAGAACTTCGCGAGCGCGTTGTGTTTGTTCCGGTTCACCTCGAGAACACCACCGAAAAGAATCCTTTCAAGCGCGAAAGGATGGTGCGCGATGCCGCCCTGAACGAACTTCGAGAAGCGCCCGATTTTGACGCGAACTCGATTTTATTGTGCAGGATTTCGACGAATTCCTGATCCCTGCGCGGGTTCCTGAAGTGATCGAGTCCGAGCTTTTTTCGTGGCGATTCTGGCGCAAAAGCTTCCGGTTCCGACAGCGCCTTTCGTATTACCATTTGAACCTGATGTCCGAGGGGGACTGGACTCTTGGATTCGCCTGCCTGGGCCGAATGGCGCTCGATCCCGGTTTTAGCGCAAACCGCTGGAGGCATGTTCTTGCCAAAAAGAGGTCTCCCCTCGCAAAGACTTATCTCGGCTGGCATCACAGCTATCTGGGGGATGTGAACTTCATCAAAACCAAGATCCGATCGTTCGCCGAAGCGCATTTGGAACAATTCAAAGAGATCACCGAAGAACAGATTCAATCCGCCCTGGATGGCGCATCCGATCTCTTCGGCCGGGACTTTCGGTATTATCTCGTGAACTACGAGAATCTTGATCCGATCCCCGCGCTTTTAAATCGAAGAGACTTGATGAAAGATCCACGCGGGCACTCTGCGTAATTCCCCAACGGCACGCGCTTTGCTTTTCATTACTGTGGCAGAAGCCGAATTCGAGGGGGTTTTTCGTGACAAGTTACAGCAAAATTCTAGTCGTTTATTATTCACGATCCGGGAACACCCGGACCGTTGCCGAGTCGATCGCAAAGAAACTGAAGTGCGAGACGGTGTTTCTTGCGGGTCGCCCCTACACCGGATGGCAAGGGTACGGACGGGCCCTGATGGACACCCTGTTGCGTCGAAGAATCCAAATCGAGCCGGTTCTGAAGAATCTTGGGAATTATGACCTCATCCTGGTGGGTGGTCCGGTTTGGGCGAGCGCGATCGCGGCCCCCGTGCGGGAATTCCTGACCGAGTATCAGCCGAAGCTCGGAGCGGTCGGATTCTTTGTGACCCAGGGCGGAGCAAGAGGAAGCACCCAGGTGCTCGAAGAGATGAGCCGGCTTGCAAAAAAACCCCCTGTGCGGACGCTTGTGCTCTCGGCGCGGGACCTGAAGCAGTCCTCGCTTGATCGCAAAATCGAGGGCTTTGTAGCGCCTTTTCGTGGTCCACCGAAACAGTTTATCAGCGAGACGCGCGCTTGACAAAATAGGTCAACAATGATAGAGTCCCCGCCTGGGGTTTGTCATGAAAGTACGGTTTCGGTTTTTTATGCTCTTCTGGCTCCTTATCCCCGCGCTCTCTACCCATGCGGCAGAGGCGGAGACATCGCACGCCCGAAGATGCCGCGAAAAACACATCGATCCCGACACCAAAACGGTTCTCTTTCGGAATTGCAGCGTGACTGACTTGGAGCCGTTTCGATCGGCACTCAAGGCATACTTCGATCGCACTCCGGTGCTCAGACAACTCGAGTCATCCGTGGAACTCGACCTTGCAAGCGTGCTCCCCGACTTCATCGTAAAAAATCTTGGTCAAAAACCTCCTGTCGAATCGAACTGCCACAATACTGCCTTCTACCTCGCCGGTGCGGCACCGGGGCCCTACTCGTTTGAGTTCAACGGCAATCAAAGCTTTCCTGATCACTGGGTCAGGCTCGGGATTGCGGAAACCATCAAAGCAAAGGACCTCTCGGATTTGAAAACCGGCGATGTTCTTACTTTTGACAACCACTCCATTTTTTCTTGGGAGAAGGCCTGATTGTTGAGTTCAACCCCGATCAACAGCGGCAACACTACTTTGTCGGTACGATCAGGCGATCCTTGCGGTTTGTCTCGGTCGGAACGAACGGTCTTTCGACCGATTACCAACGCCCCTTTCGGATTCTGCGGTTTCGAAAGAACCAGTTTGATTGGAACGCAATGATCGAGCGGGAGCTCACCCCTGAGCCTGATTTGTTCGATGCGTATCAAAAAATACGCGCCTACCTGGATCAAAAAATCAGGGGAGAACCCGCCACAGCTCCGTTCACGAGGGACAAAGCTCAAGAATTTAAGAACCGTTACCGCGAGAAGCTTCGGGAGAGCGGATTCTATGACCAGAATCTCGATCCGAACTCCTACCACGACAGTCAGCCGGTTTTTTACTTTCTTGAAAACCTGATCGAAGATTACAAAAAGGCTCTGGATTGAATCGAGGTCAAAAAAAATCCTACCTCAGTCCTTGATAGAACAATGAGTCGTTTGTGCTCCATTCTTGAAAATACGCAGGAAACACTTCCCTGAGCCAACCCGAATCGACCAGAGTCGCGGATGCTTGGCCGCGATCCACATAAATGAAAGCATCCAGAATGCGCAGTTTGAACCCGCTCAGAAACCGGACCCGGTTTTCAGGGCTTGCGCGAACCCCATCCGGTAGATACATCCGGTCCAGATACTCCGAAATCCCCACAACGGTGGGTACGCTCTCAAAACTCATATCAAACACGGCGACTTTTCCGTATTCCGCTGACTCAACGCGGGTCTCTTGGGCCATGAAAAACACATGATGATGCCAGTTCGCTTTTCCGGGCTCCCGAAACGGGGCCTGCACCCGAGCAGGCCGAATCAATGGCCCGGATTCCCGCGCCCGATAGCCCGAAATCATCCCGAAAGCATTCCGTTCGTCTCCGATCTGCACCACCAAAGCACGATCGAGGTTGACTCGCATCTTCGCAAGAAGGGTGACCAAATCGCGGACATTCTCTCCACAGCGATTCTCTTGCCAACCCGTCCAATACCGGTCTTTGAAAACCCTCGTTATTTCGGAAAGATCAGCCGCAACCGCCCGAGCCCCACCCCAACCCATCGACAGGCTGAGCACGATCAGAAACCAAAAGATCGCCTTCAAAGAACTCCCCTCACAGCGTCTTCATCCACTCGCCGTACACGAATCGAAAGTAGTTCTGAAAAAACGCTTCCTCGTTGAAGAGCGGCTCCAAAAGCGGAGCTAAAAATCCCGCAGGTCCCAAAACCGCGGTCTTGATTCGCGCGACCTCGGATGGATTCGAAACCAGATCAACCTGGATGTCGATCAGGGTCTCGGAGGCCTTGCACGCGGAATCCCCGGAGCGGGCTTGCACCTGGATTTGCAAGTCATCCAGACCAAAGCGCTGTTTCTCGCGCATCATGCGGCACTCTTGCCGGAACCCGGTGCCGCCGCTCTGCCACTCGACCCTGCAATCGAGCAAAAACCGCGGATAGAGCGCCGGATCCGTGAGATTCACCGGCTGAAGAACCGTCCACACATAGTGCTCGCTCCGCTCGGGGGTTTCGATCACGGGCTTCGCTTGCGACTTCACCCAGCGCATCAGCTGCACCTGCGCCCCCGCAAGGCGCACGGCATACTCGGCGCCGGGAAGGCTCGGGTAGCGGTCATACCGGGTGAACAGCCCGTGCACGGCTTTGGGGTTCGAGGGAACGCATTGCCGCTCGGTGATCCGCGTGGCCTGCGCGGAATCGATCGCCCCACCCGCCCATGCCAAAACAACCACCCAAGCACTCACCCACTTGCTACTCTTCATGCTGTTCGTCCTCGCTCACAAAGGGAGCACGCAGGGGCTCGCCCAGGACATCATCGATGTCATCGGTGTCCCCCTCGGGTTTTCGTTGAAAAGCGGCCTTCATGATGTTCATGACATCGACGCCCATATCCTTCAGCGCGGTCAGGGCCACGGCGATGGCCTCGACCTGCTTGGTCGCCGAGTCGAGCGTAGTCTGGGCCTTTTTGAGCTCCACCAGCATCTCGCGCGAGGTCTGATCCATCGCGCCCAAATGCACGTTCGCCCGATCGGCCTGCGAACACCCCGAGAGAACCGCCAGAACTGCCACGGAACCGAAGAATCTTCGAACCATGGGTCATGGAATATACTAATTTAATTTAAAAACAAGAGAAATTCAGCCGTGAACGGAATTCCAAGCCCGTCCATTGACGGATGTCACAAGCCCCCATTCGAATAGATCGTAAAAAGGCCGGTGAACACATTGACTGTTCTGGCGTTCGCCGGACCGCAAAGCAGGTTCAAGCGCGACGAGACAGTGACTGGACCGCCTCCTTGTCCACCGCCTCCGTTGCCCGGCCCTGTGAGTCCATTGGCCTGCACTTGTCCGAGAACCGTCACTGAAACAGAACCATTCGCGGGAATAGAGAAGGTCGCTCCTGCGCCCACCGAGCCAACCAAAGCACCCGAAACATCACTGAGACTGCAACCGGAGGCGGCCCCGCCTGAATTCAGGATGGTCATGAGCACAGTCTCCCCTGAGTTTAACTGCAGGCCCTCCGGATATAAGAAACCAATGGACGGAGCAGGTGGTGTCGGAGTGGGAGTCGGTGTGGGTACGGGGGTAGGCGTGGCTATGGGAGTAGGTGTGGGGATCGGCGTGTTGTTCCCACCACCACCGCCTTGGTTCCCGCCTCCATTCTGAAGGTTCGCCTGTACCGAATATGCACCCGAGGTTGCCGCAACCGACGCACCCGAAGGACTTTGGCACGAAACACTGATGGTACCGGTCCGAGTTTGCGGCGTCTGCGCCGAGAACGGATCTGCAATGACCCTGAACCGCACCCCGCCGTTCGGGGCAATTGTTCCGAGATTCCCGGGAGAGATCGTAAAATCATTCAGGTTGCTGATGTTCGCGAAACAGTTTCGGGCCTCGGCACTTCCCTGGTTCCGGATTTCGACTTCAAACTGTGCCGATGTCTGGATGAGCCCGAACGAGTACGTGCGGGTCAGGGAGGTGAACTCCACCCGGGGCTGACCGTTCAGAGCAAAAACACGATGCACATGACAAAGCCGCTGTTCCTGCCCCCGGGTGAACACCTCGAGCGAACAATTCGGACCGTACACGGCCCGGCAGTCCCGCTCGGTCGAATACGCCCGGAGTCCCGATGAGCTGATGGAAAAACAAAAATTCGCGTTCTCATCGGCAAGGGTCAGAGCCGAAACCGAAGGCATCCCGCCACTCGCCGGCATATCCTTCAAACACCCCGTCAGTGCCAAACAAAGCCCCACCCCCGACAACCGAATCCAAGCCTGAAAGAATCTCATCTTTCCCCCGCCCCTAGAATACTATCCCCCCGGAAAAAGAAAAAGTTGTGTCCCGTCCGACACACTTTCAAATCCCGAGAAACCATTCCGAATTCGTGGTACGGTCGCTCCATGAATCCCATTTCAAAGAAACTGCTTCGATATTTCGAGCTCGGACGAAGCGAACTCGGCATCATCTTCGCCTACTCTTTAGTGATCGGATCCTTCTCACTTTCGATTCCGATCGCGGTCCAGAACCTGGTGAACTCCGTGGCCTTCGGTGCGGTCCTTTTGCCGGTTTTCGTGCTGACCCTGATCGTGTTTTCGGGTCTGGGCCTGAGCAGCGCGATGAAAATCGCCCAGCGCAGAGTCGTCGAGTGGCTCACGATGAAGATGTTCTACCGCACGACCCGGAGCCTCTCCCTCAGGCTCCCCGAGGTCCGCGAGGATGCGCTCGACGGGTCCTACGATTCGACCTATTTCTCGCGCTATCTTGAGCTGTTCTCGCTTCAGAAGAACCTGAGCGAGCTCATCATTGACGTTCTGGATTTCGTCCTGGTCGTGGGAACGGGAATGCTGATTGTGGCGCTCTATCACCCGGCTTTCCTCGTGTTCGATGTTCTGCTGGCGGGATCTCTCCTGTTTGTGATCCGGTTCGTAGGCCGGAACGGAGTCGAGACCAAGCTCGAGGAGTCCGAGAAAAAATACGAAATCGCCTCGTGGATCATGAATCTCTCGCGGCCTGACGTCGCGCTCCGGGGACGGCATGGAGTCGACCTCTCGGTGGAGCGGACCGAGGCCCTGAGCCAAGCCTTCCTCGAAACCCGAAAGAACCATTTCGCGGTCCTGATCCGGCAACATGCGGGTTTTCTTCTGATCAGCGTTCTTGCCTCGGCCCTCCTTCTGGGTGTCGGGGGCACACTCGTGTTCCAGCACCAACTCTCGCTCGGGCAACTTGTGGCGGCCGAGATCATCCTGGCCGGGGTTCTCGCCTCGATCGCAAAGCTCGACAAGATCATCGAGAATTTTTATTCCATCATTTCCTCGATCTCAAAACTGGAGTCATTGTTCGAGTTTCCCGTCGAGGAAAGCATGGAGGGGAAACACGCTCCTGAGCGGTTAAAGGGCCAATGGGACTTCCATGAGGTGAATTACGGCTACCCGAACCGGGCGCCGCTTTGGAAGCCGGTCACGCTCTCGATTCCCGCCGGCTCCAAGATCGCCCTGATCGGCTCCTCGGGCTCGGGTAAAAGCACACTCATCGAGATCCTCTACAGCTTGCGATCGCCCTCCTCGGGAATCCTCCGTTTGGACGGATTGAATGTGCGCGATCTTGACTTGAAGCAGGTGCGGGACCGCATCGGCTTTGCGAACAAGTTCCACGCCCTGCCCGAGTCCCTCCTTTCGAACCTCACCATGGGCAAAGAAATCCCATTTGAATCGCTTGTCACTCTTTCAAAGGAAATCGGCATCGACGAGGCCATTCAGAATCTTCCGGACGGATACTCCACCTCGCTCGAGACCATGGAGCTTCCCTTCTCGGACGGACAACTCTCGAAGCTTTCCCTGCTCAGGGCGCTGGCACAGGATCCCGACCTCATCCTGATCGACGAGGTTCTCGATGATTGCGACCCCGAATCCCAGTCGAAGATCCTGGATTGCCTCTTCAAGCGGACCAAAGGGAAAACCGTATTCATCGCCACCCATGATGACAACATCTCGCGGAGGTGCGACTTCATCCTGTCGCTTCCCGCAGGAACCCTTACGGAGGTGAGATCATGATGAAGTTCGACATTCGTGAGCTGGGAGCGCATCGGAAGACCGCCCGATGGATCTTCGGCATCGGCGGGTTCTTCTTGTTCGCCGTATTGTTTTTGCCGTGGACCCAGACCGTGATCGGAAAAGGCAGGGTAGTCGCCTACTCGCCCACCGAGCGCGAACAAAGGATCATCGCGCCCATCGAGGGCCGGATCAAACAGTGGTTCATCGCCGAGGGAAGCATCGTGAAAAAAGGCGACCCGATCGTCGAGCTGACCGATGTCGACCCCGACATTCTCTTCAAGCTGAAGCAGGAACGGTCCGCGACCGAGAAAAAAATGGAGGCCGCGATAATCGGGATCAAGACCTCGCGGTTGAACGTGGAGCGCCAGCAAAAACTCTTTGACGAGGGGATTTCCTCGCGCCGGAACTACGAGCTCGCAAACCTCGAACTGGTGAAGTACCTGACCGATGAGGCGAATGCGATCTCGGAGCTTGCGCGGATCGACCTGAGGCTCGCACGCCAGGCCGCCCAGCTCGTGACCTCGCCCACCGATGGCGTGATCCTGCGCCGGTTGACCGGACAGGAGGGGGAACTTGTGAAGTCCGGTGTCGAATTGAGCGTGCTGATCCCGAACACCCGCTCTCGCGCGGTGGAACTCTGGGTGCGGGGGCTTGACATGCCTCTCGTGCAAAAGGGCCATGACGTTCGCCTTCAGTTCGAGGGTTGGCCTGCGATCCAGTTCACCGGCTGGCCCTCGGTCGCAGTGGGAACCTTTCCCGGCAAAGTTCTTTGGGTGGACCCCACGAGCAACGAAAAGGGCGAGTTCCGCGTGATGATCATGCCTCCCGATGATGCCGAGTGGCCGGACACCTCCTACTTGAGACAAGGCGTCCGCACGGTCGCATGGATCAGCATCAAGACCGTGGCCGTGGGCTACGAGCTCTGGCGGCAATTCAACGCCTTCCCGATCGCGCCCGAAGAAAGCATGCCCGGGGCCATGAAAAAGAAGGAGGACGCGAAGCAATGATCGCGTTCGTTTTTCTTGGGCTGGTTTTGCAAAACGCCGGGGCCGCCACCCGCTTCGAAGATGTCGCAAGGGCCCTGATGGACACCTCGGACCAAGCGCAGGTCGTGACCCAGGACCGGATCCGGACCGAGCTCGAGTACAAAGTCGCCTTGGGAAGTCTTTATGATCCCACCCTACGTGCGAGTTTTTGGGATCGCTACCGGGGAGACTTCCAGACCCGAAGACTCGATGTCTCGGTTTTGCAAAGAACCGGCATCTGGGGGATCAATTTTCTCGGAGGGTACCGATTCGGCCGCGGGTATTTCGCCCCGTATGAGACCGGCTATGAGACCCAGGACTCCGGCGAGGCGCGATTCGGGGTCGAGATCCCCTTGCTTCGGAACGGCTGGACGGATTCATTCCGGACCTCGCTGAGAAAAGGCGAGATTTCGGTCTCGCTTTCCGAGTACCAGGAACAGGTTCAGCGTCTTGAACTTCTGCGACAACTCGGGGTGCGGTACTGGGAGTGGTTTGTGAATGCCCAGCGGTTCCGGGTCTCGAAAGAGCTTCTGGATCTTGCGCTCGTGCGGCAGGAAAAAATCAGAATCCGCGTGGTCCGGGGCGATCTTGCCAAAATCGAAGAACTCGAGGGGGATCGCACCATTCTTCAGCGTCGCTCCCTTTTGGCGCAAGCGGAGCGGAATTTCACCCGGGTCAGGCTCGATCTGGATGCCTTTTTGAGCCAAAAGAGCGCGCAAAAAAACACACAGAATTCCACTGAAGCCCTGAACCTCGGAATCGACTCCCTCCCTCCGCTGGATCTGGATCTGCCGAAGCCTGAGACCCTGACCGGAGCCGGAATCGAGATCGATCAGCACCCTGAAGTGCTCCGGCAGAACGCTCTTTTGGATCAGGCAAGGCTCGATGCGGATCTGGCAAAGAACCAGTTCCTTCCGAAACTCGATCTCGCCCTGAATCTCTCGCAGGATTTCGGAACCCCCGTTTCGCGGCTCGGACAACCCTCGGGCGATGCGGGAATCTCGTTCGAGTTCCCGATTCCCTCAAGAGCGGCCTCGGCCCGGACTTCGCAAATGGAGGCGATGGTGATCCGGCAGGATGCGCAGGTGTCGCTTGCAAGGACCCGCATCGGGAACTCGGTCGAGGATGCGAAGATCGCGCTCGGACTTGCGCACGAGCGGGCGCTTCTGGCGAGCCAGGAACTCGAGCTCTCGAAAACCCTGGTCGAGATGGAAAACAAGCGTTTCTTGAACGGGGACTCGAACCTTCTGCTCCTGAACCTGCGGGAACAGAACTACGCCGAGGCGGAGATCCGCCGGATCGAGGCCTTCTCGGATTTCAGGCGCTCCGCAAACGATCTGAACGTCGCACTCGGACGTTTGGAGTTCTAGCCGTTCCGGCCGATGCAGTTCAGGTCTTCGAACGAGCTCTTCAGGCGCTTCACAAAGTTCTCTTCGCCGGACCGGAGCCAGACGCGCGGATCGTAGTATTTTTTGTTCGGCGAATCCGCACCCTCCGGGTTCCCGAGCTGGCCCTGCAAGTAGGCCTGTTTTTGCTGGTAGTAGTTTTTGATGCCTTCCCAAAACGCCCACTGCAGATCGGTGTCGAGATTCATCTTGACCACGCCGTACTCGATCGTCTCGCGGATTTCCTCGCGGGTCGAGCCCGAGCCCCCATGGAACACAAAATTCACAGGCTTCGGGCCGGTCTTGTACTCGCGCTCAATGTGCTCCTGTGAGTTCTTCAGGATCTTCGGGGTGAGCTGGACGTTTCCGGGCTTGTACACGCCATGAACGTTCCCGAACGAGGCCGCGATCGTGAACTGCCGGCCGACTTCCTTCAGGCGGGTAAACGCGAACGCGACATGTTCGGGCTGGGTGTACAAACGAGCATTGTCGACATGGGTGTTGTCGACGCCGTCTTCTTCTCCGCCCGTAACACCGAGCTCGATCTCGATCCCCGTCTCGATCGCCTTCATGCGACTGAAGTAGCGGGTGGAGATCTCGATATTCTCTTCGAGCGACTCTTCGGAAAGATCGAGCATGTGCGAAGAAAAGAGCGGCTTCTTCTCGGCCTTATAGTGGGCCTCGCTCATTGTGAGCATTCCGTCGATCCACGGAAGGAGCTTTTTTGCGGCGTGATCGGTGTGGATCACGACCGGCACCCCGTAGTGTTCGGCCAGAAGCTGGATGTGGCGCGCACCGCTCACGGAACCCAGGACTGCGCCTTGGTCATTCGGCAACTTCAGGCTCTTGCCGGCATAGAACTGCCCGCCGCCGTTCGAGAACTGGATGATCACGGGGGAGTTGACCGCCTTCGCGGTCTCCAGAACCGCGTTCAGCGAGTTCGTCCCGACCACGTTCACTGCGGGAAGCGCAAAGCGGGCTTCTTTTGCGTACTGATAGAGTTCATCGAGCGCGGAACCGAAAACAATGCCGGGTTTTAGTTTCATGAAAAGCGTTTTACCGCATTCTTCGGCCCTTGGGTGCAAAAAAAGCGCTCAATCAGCGTGATCGAACAGGTTCACGAGCACCCGGTATTTATCGCCATCTGGGATCAGCATCTTGTCTTCGGTCCGGA
This sequence comes from Bdellovibrionales bacterium, assembly GCA_040380025.1. Taxonomy (GTDB): domain Bacteria; phylum Bdellovibrionota; class UBA1018; order UBA1018; family CAIMNF01; genus CAIMNF01. Next base: position 26,271 of record JBEIJY010000026.1, read on the forward strand.
ACACCTGCACCAGCTCGGGATAGGCACCGGCATCGACGGCGTAGTAAAAGCTCTGTACCTCGAAAAACTCCCTCGGGCTCAGAACTGTGCGTCTCGAAAACGCCACGATCTGCTCGTAGGCCTCCTGGGGTGAGAGCTTGCCCTGGATCATGAGACCGATGGCGTCATTTCCGATGAGGGCGCAGGCAAGATCGATTTCGGCCTTCGCAAAGCCGGCGCGGGCCATGACCTCGGCCAGAATCCGCGCCGAGAACTCCTCGTGCATTCCGGGGAGCTTCAGTTCGAAGGCGAGGGGCTTTCCGGAGTCATGGAGGGCAAAGGCGAACTGGATGGTCCTCCGGAGATCGACATTCGGCGGATCGGGAATCCGGCTCCAATCAAAATGGGGCATGAGCCGGTCCATCTGGGCATAGCCGAACAGAACGTGCTCTTCGATCGTTCCGGCGCCCCTTGTGCCCAGAGTGCTTCGAAACACCTCGGCAAGATCGAGTTTTCTTCCGTGCACGAGGACGGGATCCTCCTCGTTCTTTAGGAGCCCGATCAGCCGGCGCGGATCCCGAAACACCACGCCCGAGCGGACGCCTTCGACGAGACTACCGACCGCCTTGTGCTCGAGCTTGATCACCTCGGCCCAGGTTTCTTTCGGCACGGTGATGACCCGGTATTCTTCGGGAATGCTGTACTTGAACACGTATTCTCCGAGAGCCCGGTCTCCGCGCGGAAGGTTCCGGAAGACCTCGAGCGGAACATCGTACACCTTCACATACGAACCGAACTGGAGAATCACCGTCTTGTCGGTCGAGACCGAGATGCCATTCGGATGGAACGCCTCGACACGCTCGGAGTGCTCGACGGCCTCGGTGTAGGTCATGAACTCATGCGCTCCACTCGGAATTTCTTCGGGGGGCTTTCCGACCATCGACTGCGAGATCGCGGGCCCGCGAAAATACGAGCCCTTGTAAAGGCGAACCCTGCCCTCACCCGGCTCGGGTAAAACCGGAATCCCCGTCCAATACAGCACCTCGGTTTTTTGGATTTTTCGCGTTCTGCGATAAGCCCCGATCCAGTCCCGAAGCTCGGTGCCGGTTTGGTACCGCGGACTCTTCAGGAGCGCCGCCGCCCACTCGAGATACCGGGCCAGCAAAGGAGGAGTGTTCGCTTCTTCGGCCCTCGCAAGCAAAAATTCCGGGGGCATGCGATGCCTCGATGCCAAGTCCAGAACCTCGAGCGCAAGAACAGGAACGGGATAACTCAAAACCCTGAGATCATGATCGGGCCTTCCGAGCGCCATCCACTCCTCGAGCACGCGGTCCATGTACTCCGGGGTTCTCAGGGCCCCTTTTTTGGAAACCTGCTTTGCCACGGCGTCGAGTTCGCCCAAGAACTTCTTCTGAGCCGCCGTCTCGGGAGTTCCTCCACCGAACCAGTGCTCAATCCGGCGAAGAAGGTCCGAGCAAGCCGAGCGAAACCCCTGCCCGTCCTGCGCAGAAGCGGGCATCGGGTGAGTCACAAGCGCAAGAGACAATAGAAGCAAACCAAACGATCGCAAAATTCACTCCTCGGACGGGATCAAACAAACGGCCTTCATCAGTAACGCAACAAGCCAAACCATGGCAATCCGAAAGCGCGGGGGATTGATTAAGTTCATTGAAGGTGCCACCCTAGAATCATGGGGAAGCAAAACTCAAAGGCCCGCAGGAATTACCTGATCAACCCGGGATTCCAGTGGTCTATGATCCGCTATGCGGTTTTGATCTCGATTCTGAATTCCTCGATTTTTCTTCTCGCCGGCGCCGAGTTCTTCTCGCGACTGGTGGATGCCGGAATCCGCAAAAACCTCGGTGCGGATTCGGAGTACTTTCAGTTGATCCTTCAGGAGAAATCGCGGCTCGTCCTGATTTTCGGTCTGACAGGATTCCTTTCGATCTGCCTGATCACGGTTTTTGGAATCGTGATCTCGCACCGGATCGCGGGCCCGCTCTATCGACTGAGTCGGTACCTCCGGAATGAGGATCCCTCGAAACCCCTGCCCGAGCTCCGCTTCCGCGAAAAAGACTTTTTTCAGGATCTTGCTCGCGACTTCAATCTCTTCCGCTCGCGGATCAAAACGTCAGACTCCCCCCGAGAGTGATGCTCGACGCGTTCACGGTGACCACGTCATCGGCAGCGGGAGCATCGACGAGACGCAGGCGTGCGTAGTCGAGGTGGATGCCGAAGGTGGTGGAGGCAGTCGGAAGCAGGTAGGCAAGCCCGAAGGCCAACTCATTGCTGTCGAGCTTCATGAGCTTCATTCCCCGCGAAACCGGCGAATACTTGAAATACCCGCTCAACGCGTGACCGTTCCCGAAGGTCCGACGAAGGGCGGGAAACAACTGCGGACCGCCCACATTCTTGTACCCGAAGGTTCCATCGGTCGCATACATGGTCGAATAGTACCAGCCGCCGTACAGTCCGAAGCGCCAAGGATCCCGAATCGCCGGAAACAAATACCCGAGCCGGAGGTTCAGCGCCAAAAACCGCACATCGCTCGATGAGGTCCGCCCGAAGTTCAGCACGTTCGAGACTCCAGTGAAACCGAGATCCCATTTGGGCGGGAAGAGAAGATAATTCGCAGAGATCTTGACGGTCGTGGTCCACGCGCTGAAATCCGGAAACCCGCTCTGCGAGTATCCGATCCTGCCCACGCCGATTCCGGGCAGGATGAAAAACCGCTTTTGAAGCGGGGAATTGAACTCGGATTCCTGACGCGCACTCCCCGCGGAATCTGAAACGCTCACCCGATAAACGCGGTATGCGACCGTTCCGGCACGACTCACGATCGCAAGCTGTACCCGCTCGAGACTCGTCTCGTAGGGGATCTCGAACGCGAAGTTCCCGGCGGAATCGACATCGAAGCTTTGATCGGACCAGACCAAGTGGCGGGAGCCTGCGTTCGGTCCCTCCAAACGGCCTTCGAGGCGAAGGCTCGAGCGAACACTTAAGCCGAAGGAGCGGATCACCACCTGGATTGCCCCCTCCTTCCAAAGAATCGCGTGTTTCTTCAATGCGGGGTCTGCGGATTCGAGGGACAACACGGCAGGGATCTGTCGGTCGGGACGAAAGCTGTTGGCGGGATTCTCGGCGATGGCCGCATCTTCGGCGGACGCCAGAGGACTGACGAGAAATCCCGCGAGCAAGGATCCGAGCGCGAGCAGAAAGCACAAATCGGGTGACTTCGTCCGACTCATCCGGTTCTCTTCATCGTAAACAATTTCTTTGGCAATTTCCATGATTCTGCCCGAAAATGAATGAAGTGAACCAAACCCCGCACCCGCGAAGAGCCTTGGGCCTGAAAATGCTTTTAGGAACCACTCTCATCGTCCTTGTGCTGACGGGAGCATCGTTCACCCTCTCGTACTCGTTTTTGAGTTCGGAGACCACCACCTTCACCTTCGAAACCCAAACGAGCCATTCGCAGTTGCTCGGACAACGCTTTGCCGGCATCATCGAGAATGCGACCCAGACGCTGAAATTCCTACCTGCGCTCGATGATCGCGCGAATGCCGTCCTCGAGAATCAAAAGAACATTCGCTCCCTGCAGGCGTTCCGGGTTGATGCCGGAACCGGCGCCTCCTCGGGGTTATATCTGTGGGGTGAGGCGGCGGCCGTCGATGGTCCCGGAAAAGACGTCCTGGAGGAGATCAAAAAAACCGGAATCGCGTATCAGGCTGAAAGAAATCGCGAGAATCAGGCCGAGGTGCACCTTTACGCGCTTCTTGGGAATTCGCCCGACGGAACGGTCCTGACAGTCGCACGGGCGAAGCTCGACCTATCGACCCTGAAGAAGCAATCCGGCGGCGCTCGGACCCAGCTCTTGAACCGTGCCGGACAGATCTTGCTCGACTCGCGGAATCCCGACCTTGAGGCGACGATGACCCCCGACTCGAACCCGCTCTTCAAGATCGCAAGCCGCTCGCCCGTCTCGCTCGGCACCCTCGAGTACACCGCCCCCGACACAGGCGACCGTTATCTCGGCACCTATGTGATCCCGGGGTACAACGTCGTGATTCTGAACAGTGTTCGCTACCTCGATGCGATGAAGGGCGCATTCATGTTGCTCGAGAAGTTGATCCTGACGGGGCTTGCACTCCTCGGGGCCTCGCTGATCGCAGTGGTGCTGTTCGCCCGTCGCCTGACCCGTCCGCTCGAAGAGCTGACGGCCGCGACGCATGTGATTTCTTCGGGGAATTTCGATCTTGCGCTGAAGGAAACCTCATCGGACGAGATCGGAATCCTCTCGCAATCGATGAACGTGATGTCGAAGAAGATCCAGGAGCTGCTCCTCGAGAGCATCGAGAAGGTGAAGATCGAGCAGGAGGTCGCGATCGCATCGACCCTCCAGCAGAACCTGATTCCCCCCGCTTCGATCGTGACCCCCCGATACCGGATGGAGAGCTTTTACCAGTCCGCGCGCCAATGCGGTGGAGACTGGTGGGGGTACGTCGAGTCCGGCGATTCGATCACGCTCCTGATCTCGGATGCGACCGGACACGGACTCCCTCCCGCGATGCTGACGGCCGCGACCCATGGCTGTTTTGCCGCGATTCAAAAGATCCTCTCGGACTTCCCGACCCTATCGATGCCGCCGAGCGAGCTTCTTCGCATTGCGAATCAGGTGATCGTCGACTCTGCCGACAGCGAGCTCAACATGACCATGCTGATCGCGACCATCGACCTGAAGCAGGGAACCCTCACTTATTCGAACGCAGGCCACAACATGCCGTGGCTCGTCCGCGGCGGAACAGGAGGGGGGATCGAGCTCATGAAATCCCGCGGCTTCCGGCTGGGCGAGGCGACGGGGTTTGCGCCGTCTCCCGATGTGACGCTTCCCTTCGGGCCCGAAGACGTGCTGTTCTTGTACACCGACGGGCTCATCGAGAACCCTGCAAAAGACGGATCGAAACTCGAAAAAGACCGGATCCGCTCGATGCTCTCGCCGCGCCCGCGGGGCGGAATCGCCGAAGCATCCTCGGGAATCATCAAGACTCTCGAAGAGATGTACGGCGGAGTCATGCCCGAGGATGATGTGACCTACGTGTTGTTCCAGAAGTCGTCGGGCGATGGAGCCCGGGCATGATCGGAAGGGTCGAGCGTCGTTCGCGAACCGCGGAGCGGCTCGTCCTTGCGCTCGGGATTCTTTTGATTCTGACCCCGATCTCAGCCACGCTGCTCGGTCTTGATGTCACCGGGAGATTCTTCGGCGCGCGGGATTTTTTTTCTCAGAGCAACATCGGCGAGGTGCTTCGCCCGAGCAAGATCGTAAAACGGAAAGGCGAGGATGATCTCGCCTACGAGTCGGCAAACCAGGGCGATCCGATCCATACCGGCGATACGGTCATGACCGGCAAGGAGTCCTTCACGCGCATCACGCTGACCGACGGGACCGCGCTCGAGCTCGGGCCTGAATCGCTGATCAAGATCGATCCGGTCCGGACCTTCACCTTCGCGGGGATCGAAAAAAAACTCCGGGTGACGGTAGTCTCGGGAAAAGTGAAGGTGTTGTCATCCCCGAATTCGGCTTCGGTGGTGCTCGTGAATTCCGCGGGTGAGATCCTCGAAGAAATCGCGCCACCCGCACCTGATGAAGTGATCCCTGCGGCAACGGGCGGTCCTGCGGCAAAGCCAGATGCCCTCGCAAGCGAGAACACTCCTGCGGTCTTCCGGCCGACGTTCGTGAACCCCTTGTTTGCGCGCGCGGAGATTCCAGAAAAAACTCCGAAGGAATCTCCCGTGCCGGCTCAGGCCGAATTCGTGCCCGAGCTCACCTCACCCGCGGACGGATTCGATGCCGGAGCACTCCCGCGAATCGGCGGACATCGCGATCTTGTTCTTGCGTGGAAGCGCAACTCCGCTTGCCGCGAATACGAACTCGAGGTTTTCCGCACGAAAACCGGCGAAAAAACCGCCGATGCCCCCTCCGAGAAGCCCTTGCTTCGAAAGCGTCTCCCACTCCATTTCTCGGGATTCCGGATTCCGCGCCCGGGCCGCTACCGCTGGCGCGTGGGGTGCGTGCAGGATCAGAACATGATCGGGTTTTCGGAATCGCGGGAGTTCCGGGATTCGGGAAAATGAGATTCGAGCCCGGAGTCGTTCGTTAAAATACCGGATTCCGGGAATACGCCGAAAAGCCCTGAAGCTCCTGATCCTTCTTCGAGACCAAGGGATTTTGAACAGGCCAGGTGATTTTGAGATCGGGGTCCGAGTAGCAAATGCCCCCTTCGGTCTTCGGCGAATAGGGCGCATCGACCTTGTACATCACATCGGCATCTTCGGTTCCGAGCACGCAGAACCCGTGGGCAAACCCGGCGGGAACCCAAAGCACACGTCCGTTTTCGTCCGAAAGCTCCACCGCCTCCCACTTTCCAAAAGTCGGAGAATCCCGTCTGAGATCCACCACCACATCCCAGATTCGCCCGCGGATCACGCCCACAAGCTTTCCTTGCGCGGGATTGTTCTGGTAATGAAGCCCGCGGATCACACCGGGCTTCGAACGGGAGTGGTTGTCTTGCACGAAGCGCGCGGGAATCCCGAGATCGCGGAAGCGCTCCTCGACAAACCGCTCGGTGAAAAATCCGCGATCATCGCGGTGAATCCTGAGCTCGACCAACTTCAGTCCGGGAAGGGAGAGATCCTTAACCATGAGAGGGATCTTTCCTCTTTTGCAGGCACTCGGCAAGGGCCTCTTCCCATGGACGGGGATTGATGCCGAAGGTACGGATGAACTTCTCGAGGCTCAACCGCGAATTCCGCGGACGCACGGCCGGGGTCGGGTAATCGGACGAGGGAATTCCGGTGATTTTGGCTTCGGGCAAAATCGCGCGGGCAAAGCCGGCCCAGCTGGTGAACCCCGAATTGCACAGATGGTACACGCCCGAAGGGAAGCCTTTCCCTTCGAGTTTTTGTTCCAGCGCCCGCATCAGGGCATGAAGCGAATACCGCGCAAGATCGGGAGCATAGGTGGGTGCCCCCACCTGATCGTCGACCACCCTGAGCTCGCGTCCTTCGCCGCCCAGGCGAAGCATGGTGCGCACGAAATTCCTTCCTTCGTGCGAGAAGACCCACGAAGTCCTGAAAACAAGATGCTCGCACCCGGATGCGCCGATCGCCTCATCCCCGCGGGCCTTCGATGCGCCGTAGGCATTCAGCGGCGCGTGGGGCTCGGTTTCGGGGCGGGCGGACGCCCCCCGGCCGTCATAAACATAATCTGTAGAATAATGCAGGAGCGGGATGCCCCGACCGGCGCAGTACCGGGCAAGAAGCGCCGGAGCGCGGGCGTTCACCGCCTCGCATTTTTCGCGCTCGGTCTCGGCCAGATCGACCGCCGTGTATGCGGCGGCATTCACGATGACATCGGGCGACTCCCGGGCCAGCACGTCTCCGACCGCATCAGGATCGGCAAGATCGCACTCGGACGAACCGGGCGCGATCAGGGTCCACCCGAGGGGGAATGCCTCGGTTTCGGAGAGTTCGCGAAAGGCGCGGCCGAGTTGGCCGTTTGTACCGAACAAAAGAATCTTCATGAGGTCTCCCGGTTCATTCGACGTAACTCCACAACCATTCCACCGCAAACAGCGGCACGTTCCACAGGTTCATCCCGATGTCTTGGTCCCGGATCCGATGACGGGCCGACTGCACTCCGGGGGGGGCCAGAGAGAGGCGGATCGCGCGCGCGCATTGCCTTTCTTCAGAGAAATGAAACAGGGATTTCATCTTCCCCGGGGCCCCTGATTTCACCTCCACGGGCAGGACTTCCTGCGCATTCTCGATCAAAAAATCGATCTCCCCTTTTTGTGCGCCCTTGTCCCTCAACCAATAATGGAGCTCCGGCTCGAGACGATCCCCGCGGATTCCGTTCAGATGCTGGGCCGCGAACTGCTCTGCAAGAACCCCCTTGGTATTGAACTGGTTTTTCATCTCGAGATCGATGGTATCGAGATCCATCCGCATCATGGCATTCATGAGTCCCACATCGAGAAAATACGGCTTGAACACGGATCGATCCGCTTGTCCTGCCAGCGGAACGCTGCCCCCGCTGCTGTGAAAGGCCGTCAACAGGATCCGTGCGTCCACCAGAAGCTGAACCACCCGCTTGATGTCACGGGACTGGGCCTCGCTCGCGAGGCGCTGGTAGATCATTTTCTTGCCGATATTTCCGACACTCGAGCGGAACACCTCCTGGATCCGTGTCGAGTCGATGCGGGAATTGTACTTCGGAAAATCCGCGAGGTAGGCCTGAACAATCTGATCCTGGATCATGCGAACCGGTACAAGACTTTTCTCTTCGGCGAAGACCGACACCGCCTCGGGCATGCCGCCGACATACAGGAACTCGCGAAAAGCGGCACGACCCAGTTCGAATTCGACTTCTCCGCACACGCCCTTCGCCAACTGCCCCGCGAGCAGATCCCGCCCGGTCGCACGAAGAAACTCGCCGAAGGTCATGGGCCCGAGGTGAAGAAACTCGACTCTCCCCACCGGGAAGCTGATGGCCTCGGTCTTCAGCACGATTTCGAGGAGGGAGCCCGCGGAGATGACCGCAAGGTCGGACCGTTCCTCGTAAAAATAACGCAAAAACCGGATCAGCTCGGGCTGTTCCTGGATCTCATCGAAAAAAATGATGGTTCGGGGGCCGATCCGGGAGTTCTTTCGAAGCTGGAGCTCATCCAACAGAGCAGAAACCGTGGGCACCTCATCTCGCAGGGCCCGGAACCGCTCCCGCTCCAGATTGAACTCAAGGAGATCCAACCCCTCGCTCTGGCACCAGTTCCGAACCAAGGTGGACTTCCCGACTTGGCGTGCACCCCGTAAAATCAATGGCTTGCGGTTTCGATCCCGAAACCACGCTGATAAAGATGACTCAGCCTGTCGCCTCATAATACCAGTCTAGCACAACCTGAGGCACTAAAAAAGGGGCTCTTTGGTGCTTCAGAAGCACTAAAAAGGGGGGTTATATCTTCGCCCAATCATAGCTGACCTTGACCCCGGGCTTGGAGGTCACCTTTTTGCTCCAGTCCAGGTTTGCAAGGTACCAAGCGACCGTTTCTTTCAGGCCGGTCTCGAAGCTCTTGAAGTGATGCACATACCCGAGCTCGCGCTGGGCCTTGGAGTCATCGATCGCGTACCGGAAGTCATGCCCCGGCCGGTCGGTCACGAACGAAATCAGATCGCGATACGAGGCTCCGCCCGCCCGGGGACGAAGCTCATCGAGAGCACCGCAAAGGGCATGCACCACCTCGAGATTCTTGCGCTCGCTGTTCCCGCCAAAGCAATACGTCTCGCCCGGCAAGCCTTTTTCGAGGGCCTGAAGCACGCCGCGTGCGTGGTCCTTCACATGAATCCAATCGCGGATGTTCTCGCCCTTGCCATACACCGGAAGCGGCTTGCCCTGAAGCGCGCAGAAAATCATGTGCGGAATGAGCTTTTCGGGGAACTGGCGGGGGCCATAATTATTGGAGCAGTTGGTGATGATGGCAGGGAGACCGTAAGTATGGAACCAGGCGCGCACGAGAAGGTCGGACGCGGCCTTGGAGGCGGAATACGGGGAATTCGGGGCATAAGGCGTTGTTTCGGAAAACTTTCCCGTCGGACCGAGCTCGCCGAAGACCTCGTCGGTCGAGACATGCAAAAAGCGGAACCGGGATTTCGCATCGGCCGGAAGGGACTCGAAATGCCGGCGGGAGGCCGTGAGGACCGAAAACGTGCCGTTCACGTTGGTTTCGATGAAGGCGCCCGGACCCGAGATCGACTTGTCGACGTGACTCTCGGCCGCAAAATGCGCCACCCGGGTCACACCGAACTTTTGGAGGGTGGAATGAAAGAGCTCGGCATCGAGGATGTTTCCGTGAATGAAGTGGAAGCGGGCGTTCTTTTCGAACGCCTCGAGGTTCTCGCGGTGACCGGCATAGGTGAGCGCGTCGTACCCCACCACGGAGTGCCCGGCCTCGAGGGCCAGTTCGACAAAATTGCTGCCAATGAAGCCGGCCGCGCCGGTGACCAGAATGGTTTCCATGGGGGTGACGCTACCTCATTTCGGGGGAGGCGGGAAGATCTCGGGCAGGAAGACAAGGCGATTCGGGCTGAAACTCTTCTGAAAAGCAGCCTTGTCATCCGTCGAATCGAGGCATCATCCGCCTCATGTACCCGTCAAAAAGCGGCACCGTGAATTCATTTTCGCCATGCTGGGCACTAAAGATCATCCCCTTTTTGATCAACGAGGCCCGGGTGGGCGCTACCGAACGCACTCCCTTTTTCAACAGAGCCGCAATGTCTCCGGAACGATGCGAACCGGGCCCCAATTCGGCCATGGCTCTCAGGTACCGTTTTTCGCCCGGGGTCAACCGATCAAAGCGAACCCGGAAGAAACTCGCATCGAGCTCCGAAATCGCCTGCTGGCTTGCCGCATGCACGTCCGAGAGAGTAATCGGAGAGGCCTTTGCACAATCCCAACTGAACTTTCCCCACTCTTGCAAAAAGTAGGGATAGGCTTGGGTTTGCAAAAGAATTTCTTCGATTGCTCCGGGATCGAATTCCACTCCGAGCTTTCTTGCCGGTACCTCAATTGCCTTACGGGCCGCGTCCGGACTCAACCTCGAAAGTTCGGGATACTCGAAGAGCCGCTCGGCATAAGACTTCGCCCTCCCGGCCTGCCCGACCAACTGCGGAAGCCCCGCTCCCACCATCAGGACCGGAAGCCGGTCTTGAGCACACCGATGAAGCGCCATGATCAGCGCAGCGAATTGAGATTCCTCGATGTACTGGATCTCATCGATGAACAGAATCAGTGCCGTTTTCTTCTCGCGTGCCAGAAGTCCGATTTCGCGAAACAAGGATCCCAGGTCGAACTCGAGATCGCCCGAGTCTGCCACCCCCTCCTCCCTGCCCAAATCGATTCCAAACTCGATATCTTGATACTTCAGCTTCATGGCGCCAAGAAACCCACCCAACACCCGAAAAGCCCTCTTGCCCAAATCGAGTGAACCTGCGGTCCGATCCATTTTCAGGATTGCGGTTCGGAGCGCGGGAATCAGAAGTGCCGGCAAAGAGCGCTCTTCGGGGGTCTCTACCGAAACACCCACCATCCCTTCGGCCTCGGCCTCTTTGGACAGCCGGTTAAGTAGAACGGTTTTCCCCACTCCGCGCAACCCGACCATCATCAATCCCCTCGCGGGCAATCCATTCCGGCACCGATCAAAGGCGATTTTGGCTTTTTCTATGATTTCATCACGACCCACCAGTTCGGGCGGAAGAGTTCCCGCCCCGGGCGCATACGGATTGACTCTCGGATCCATGTATAGCGATGTTATCATGATTTATCAAAAAACCCTAAACTGGGGTAAACTCGGCTTTTTCGGACCTCCTTGGGCTAACTATCCAAGTTTCAAGCCAAAGCTCCAGATTCAGCCCCAAAAATCACGACAACAAAAAAGGGATAAATCTTTGTTCGGAAAGTGTGTTTCATCTAGGTACCGCGGACTTTCGCAGAGAGGTGCTGATCAACGCACGACCGAAAATGAGCCCTCCAACTGGAATCCGGATTCGAACTCACCCCTGCCGGAGCACGTTCAAGAGGTACTCGCCGTAGCCGCTGCTCTTGAGCGGCGCCGCGAGGGCCTCGAGCCGGGAGGCCGTGATGAACCCCATACGATAGGCGATCTCTTCGGGGCAGGCGATCTTCAGGCCCTGCCGCTGCTCGATGGTCTGAACGAAATTCGAGGCTTGGAGGAGGGTCTCGAACGAACCGGTATCGAGCCAGGCGGTTCCGCGACTCATTTTTTGAACCGAAAGCAGCCCCTTTTCGAGGTAAATCCGGTTCAGGTCGGTGATCTCGAGCTCCCCGCGCGCCGAGGGCTTGAGGTCCCGGGCATGGCGGCATACATCGCCATCGTAAAAATAAAGCCCGGGGATGGCGTAATTCGATTTCGGCTTCGCGGGCTTCTCTTCGAGGCTCACGGCGCGACCGGCCGGATCGAACTCGACCACCCCGTAGGCCTTCGGATTCTGCACATAGTACGCAAAAATAGTTGCGCCCTTTTTGCCCGCTTTCAAGGGCTCGGCCGTGGACTGAAGAAGCTTGCTGAGACCATGGGCATAAAAGATGTTGTCCCCGAGCACCAAGGCCGCAGGATCGCCATTCAGGAACTCCTCGCCCAGAAGGAATGCCTGCGCGAGTCCCTCGGGCTTCGGTTGCACCACATACTCAAAGCGCATCCCCCAGTCCTCGCCCGACCCCAGAAGCTCCTGGAATCGGGGCAGATCACGCGGGGTCGAGATGATCAAAACCTCGCGGATTCCCGAGAGCATCAGCGTGCTGAGCGGGTAATAGATCATGGGCTTGTCGTAAACTGGAAGGAGCTGTTTGCAGACGGGCTTCGTGACCGGGTAGAGACGGGTGCCGGAACCACCGGCGAGGAGGATGGATTTCATTATTACCTGAATTTACTCCGACCCCGGGGGGTTTGCGAAGGGAAATTGCCCCTCAAACCACCTTCATCTATCGCGTTTTTAAAGCTGATGGTAGGATCAATCTGTCCATGGTCAATAAAATTCTCATCACTGGAGGTTCGGGTTTTATCGGAACCCATCTCGCCCGAGCGCTTTTGAAGGAGGGCCGGCAGGTGCTCCTCTTCGATCGGGCCC
>JBEIJY010000027.1:0-38383 GCA_040380025.1 Bdellovibrionales bacterium
CCCAGGACCGCTTTGTCCCCGAGGGCTGCGACTTTGCCGTTCACTGTGACGAGACCGTCCCGGATCAGCTCCTCGGCGTCCCTTCTTGATGCGACTCCGACCTGCGCGATGATCTTCTGTAGACGCTCGCCTTCTTTTTTTACTTCAGACATGTGACCCTTTCTCTTTGCCCTGCTGGAGGCTCGCAATCTGCGCGAGCTCCTCCATGCTGAGCTGTTCTTCTTCTCTGGTTTCGGTTGTGGCGGTGGTTTGTGCCACAGTTTCTGCGATCGGTTCACCGCCGCTTGAGGCGGTCTCAAACCCGAATTCGCGCGTCAGAATCGCTTCAGCCTCTTCGCCGGTGATCCCCTGGCTTGCCAGTTCCTTCTGGCGCTCCAAGTATGGTGTCGAGATGTCGATCGTCTTCACGCGTTCGCGAATCTCTTGCAAGATCTTCTCGTCCTCGCGCGCATCGTAATCGAGGTGATTCGACTCGGTCTTCATCTGGGTCACGAGTTTTCTCATCTGGATCACCCGCGGGTCTTCGGCGCCTTCTTCGGTCGACGCAAGTTGGGGAACCATCGCCTCGATCTCGCGAAGCGGCGGCAGATCCGAGAGGGCCATCAGGCCGAATACCTCAAGAAAGGTATCGGTGGTGGTGTAAATCATGGGTCTTCCCGCGGCCTCCGAGCGACCGGTGACCTCGATGAGCTTCCGGTCAAGGAGCGTGCGAATGAAGTGCGAGCTGTCAACGCCGCGGATCTGATCGATGTCGTCCTTCGTGCAGGGTTGCTTGTAGGCGCAAATCGTCAGCGTCTCCATCGCTCCCCGCGAGAGGCGCTGGATCTGCACTTTCGCGAGCTTCCGGATCAGGGGCGCCTTGTTCGGCTTCGTGCGGAGCTGGTATCCGCCGGCGACTTCGGCGATCTCAAAGCCGCGATTCGCCGTCTGATAAGAGGCTTTCAATTGTTCGATCGCCTGGAGCAGGGGCGCATCTTCGATCCCGCCCAGCTCCAAAAGTTCCTTCATGCGCTTCAGCGAGATGGGCCGGTCCGAATAGAACAAAAGCGCATCCATGCAGCTCTGAAGATCATCGAGATCAAACTCGCCTGAGTGGTTCGCACGGGGAAGGGCGGCAAGGAGGGCTGCATCCTGCTCGCTCATCTCTTCGGCCTCGGGTTCCATTGCGGGTTCTTCCAGAAGCTGTTCACGGAGTTCCGGGGTTTCGAGGATCGTGTCGTCTGCGACCAGATCGGCGTTCAACGAGAGCAGATCCTGGGAGGTTTGCATTGCAAGCGCTTCCATCGCGCGAATGTGCTCCTCGTCGTTTGCTTTCATCGCCTCGGCGATGCGGTCCAGGTTCTGGTCAGATGCCTCGGGATCAAAACCCGCGAGTACGTCCGATTCCAGCGCCGGATCTTCTGCCATTTCTTCCAAAAGACTCTGCGCGCGCCGGAGGGTCGCGATGTCGATCACCGAATCGTCTTCGGTGGTCTCTGGCATTTGTTCCCCGTCGGGCATGATTTCAGATTCGAACTCATTCGGATGGTCGCTCATTTGCTGATCTCCCCTGTGCGGACATATTCAAATCCCGATGCCTGGCTCACGTCAAAACCGGCAAGCTCCTCGAGCAATTCGAGAAAAATCGGGTCAAAGGCGTTTTCTTGGTAAATCTTGAGCTTCTTCAGGCGCGAGAGCTCGAGCGAGGCAAGAAACCCCACGACCCACTCGCCACGGACCTTCTGGTCCGAGATCATCGTCTCGAGCGCCGTGATCTGGCCCGGCGTGAGCCTTCGGCCGAATTCCTTCAGCTTCTCGGCAAGCGACACGGTTTCTTTTTTCATGACGACCCGCTGGCGCCGCTGCTCGCGGATCAAAAGGTCCTGATAGGTCGTCGCAATCGAGCTCGGGTTCATCTCGCGCCAAATGCGCTCGATGGGCGGCCTCCGGTTCGGACGCGAGAACACCTGTTCTCCGAGGTGCGGAAGGGCCGCGACTTTGCCCGAGGCCTCAAGGTAGGCCTGACGGAGCATGAGCCGTCGCACGAGCTCTTCCTGGGTCAGGGGAGGCTCGCTCTCGTCGGTTCCTGCCGTTTCTTCCTCGTCCTTCGGCATGAGGGCCTTCGACTTCCAAAGAATCAGCGTCGCCGCCATAACGAGGAACTCCGATGCGATGTCGAAGTCCATCTCCTGCATGAGCTTCAGTGCGTGCAGGTACTGATCGGTGATTTTTGAAATCGATACGGTTGAGATGTCGAGTTCCTGACTCTGGATCAGGTAGAGCATGAGGTCCAAGGGACCTTCGAACTGTTCCAGTCGGATCGTGATCGGACGCCCCGCGTTCATTCCTGCTGTCAGACTCATGGCGCTATTTTCCGATAAATCCGATTCGTTTGTAAACTTCGTTCAGAACTTTTTCAGCCCGGGCGGCGGCCGTTTCGCGTCCTGCTTGAAGAATCCGGTTCAAGGATTCACGATCTTTCAAGATTTCCTCGATTTTTTCGCGAATCGGGCGAATGTGCTCGACGGCGATGTTCGCCGTGTCCGCCTTCAGGTAGCCGTATTGCCTGCCCGCATAACGAGAAAGCACTGCGTTATATTCCTCGCCCAAAAACGAGGCTTGGATCTGAATCAGGTTCCGGATCCCGTCGGATTGCTCCTCGGCTTTGACCTCGCTCCCCGAGTCGGTGACCGCGCGTTTGAACTTTTTTTCGATCTCTTTGTCGGAGTCATTCAAGAACACACAGGCCCCGGGGGCCGGGTCCGATTTCGACATCTTCTGATCGGGGTTCTGCAGGCTCATGATCCGCGCCCCGGTTTTTGCGATCATGGGCTCGGGAACACGAAACAACGGCGATTCCTCGCCGCCGGCGCCTTTCGGGTAGCGGTGGTTCATCCGCTCGGCCAGGTCCCGCGTCAGTTCCAAATGCTGCTTTTGGTCTTCTCCCACCGGCACCAGATGTGTTCCATACAAAAGAATATCGGCCGCCATCAGAACCGGATACGTGAAAAGCCCGGTCGGAATGTGGGCGCCGTGTTTTTGGCTTTTGTCTTTGTACTGGGTCATGCGCGAGAGCTCGCCCATGCTCGAGTGACAGGTCAGGATCCAGGCAAGCTCGGCGTGCGCCGGGACCTGTGATTGAACAAAAAGCGTTGCCTTTGCGGGATCAATGCCGCAGGCGATGTAGGTCGCAATGGAGCGGTATGTGTTCTCGCGCAAAAGAGCGGGGTCTTGCTCGACGGTGATCGAGTGCAGATCCACGGCAAAGAAAAGGCAGTCGTACTGGTCGAGGTACCCGACCCAGTTCCGGATCGCACCAAGATAATTCCCGATGTGGGCCGAGTTCGTGGGCTGAACGGCCGAGAGCACGACCTTTTTGGCTGGATTCATACGAAAGAACTATCAAAAAACGCGGGTTTCCGAAACCCCGGAATCACTCTTCGAGATTCATCCGTAGCGCGATCAGAAGCCCGTGAAGCACCAGATCGGGAATCTCGACATCAAAGATTCCGGTTCCCTGAAACAGCCTCGAAAACCCGCCGGTGCCGATCACAAAAGGCTTTTGCCCCGCGAACACCTCGGTCTGGTAGCGGGCGATCAGCTCGCGCATGGCGCCCAGATGCGCGTAAAACAGCCCACTCTGGATGCTCTCGATCGTGGAGCGTCCGCAGGCCGATTCGGGGGTCACGATTTCGACCATGGGGAGCTTCGCGGTGCGGGATTCGAGCGCCTCCATCGAGATCCGGAGTCCCGGAATGATCGCTCCGCCGAGGTAGTCTTTTTCTTCGGTGATGGCGCAAAAGGTGGTTGCCGTGCCGAGATCAATGATGATCGTGTTCCTTCCCGGGAACTCGTGAATCGCGGCAATCGCGTTTGCGATCCGGTCGGCTCCGACCTCAAGCGGGTTCCGGTAGCGGATTCGGAGTCCGGTCTTGACCCCGGCCTGAAGAAGAAATGGCTGGATTCCGAAGTACTTCTGGCACGCGCCGCGAAGACTGTGCATGGTTCCGGGCACCACCGAGCAGATCCCGATCCTGGTGATGCTCTGCGGGTTGATCGAGTTTTCTTTCAGCACCGAGCACAAGAACAATCCGAGCTCGTCACTGCTCGCATTGTTCTGGGTGCTTTTGCGAAAGCGAAACATCGGCTCGCGCGCATCGTGCTCGAGGCTCTCGACCACTCCGCCGAAGATCTGGCTGTTTCCGACATCAAGCAAAAGAATCATGGGGGGGGCTCTCCTGAATGGGGTGGGGCTCGGGTGTTTTGGTCGCAAGAATGTCCTGAATCGCCGAGATCAGCGCGCTCCGGTCACGGAACTCCAGAAGCGGCTCGTATTGACCGTTTTTACGAACGAAAATCCGGCCCTTGTGCGAATCCGGTCCGACATCCTTCAGGTGATTCTGGATGACCCACTCGGAATCGTAGGTTTCGAGCTTCGGGTCCGTGCTTTCGTCGATCGTGAGTTTGAACGAGATGATCCGAAGATCGCGGTTCCTGCTCCATCCGCGGAGCTCGCGGATGATCTTCGGGTTCGGGCGCAACTTCAGCGTGAGCGGGCCCGGTTTTTGGATTTTGCCCGCGAGAACGACCGGTGCCCCGATCTCATCCTCGGCCGATTCGACATGATAATCGGCAACCGCCGCCGCATGAATCACAAAATCATAGGGCTCGGACTCGAGCTCGAGGCGGATTTTTGCGGCAAAATCGCGGGTCGTCGAATAGAGCTGAAGGTTCCGGATTCCCTCGCGGGCGGACGAGTACACCGATTGCAGAAGGGTCACGGAATGGCCCGATTTTTGAAGTGCCTGTGCGACGGCATGCCCGGTTCGTCCCGTGCTGAAATTGCTGAGGTGCCGGACCTCATCGATCGGCTCGGTGGTGCCGCCCGCCGTGACCAAGATCTTGAGCGGGCTCTGAATCGCCTCTGTTCGCCGGAGCCACGCTTGAATTTCCCTCAGCGCCTCTTCGGGCTCCATGAGCCGTCCTTGCCCGGTTTCGCCGCAGGCGAGCGCACCGGAGCCTGGCTCAAGAATCGCAACGCCGAACGAGCGAAGAGCGTCCAGGTTCTTCTGAAGCACCGGATGCTTCCACATGGCCTGATTCATGGCAGGGGCAAGCAGGTAAGGCTTTTTGAACTCATGAGCAAGAAACAATTGCCCGATCAGACCCTCGCCCGATCCTTGCGCAAGCGAAGAAATCGTATGCGCCGAGGCGGGGTAGACGATCAGCAAATCGGCCCAGCGTTCGAGCTCAATGTGCGCCATCATTGCGCCTGACTCGAACGGGTCCGAATGCACGGGGTTTCCTGTGATCCCCTCGAAGGTGGCAGCTCCGACGAACTCGAGCGCGCTTTTTGAGAGTACCGTCCGGACTTCAAATCCTTCTTTTTCGAGCATCGAGGCAAGAGCGGCCGCCTTGAATGCGGCGATGGAGCCGCTCACCTGAAGGAGGATTTTTTTTCGTTCAGAGTCTGACATTGTCAATGAGCCTCACTTCCCCGAGCCATGCGGCAACGTAGCGGCGGATTCCGTTCGCGGCGGGTCTGTCGACCAGATACTCGACCCGGAACCCGAGCGCTTCGAGTCTTTTTTTTGCCTCTTCTGCCGAAGAAATCGTCGAAATCGTCTCGTATAGCCCGGGCGCACGGGCAAGCTCGTCCGGGCCCAGCCGAAGATTCCGCGAGCTCATTGCCAATCCCGATGGCTCCCGCACCGTCGCACAGGGGACGATCTCGGTGTCGAGAAAAAACGCACCCGCCATGTCGGTGATCAGCGACAACTGCTGATGGTCTTTTTCTCCGAAATACGCGCGATCGGCCTTTGCGATCTGCAGGAGCTTCAGGACCACCGTCAGGACCCCGTCAAAGTGCCCTGGACGGAATGCGCCGCAAAGCTCGTTCGAGAATCCGGTCTCGGTGACCCGATAACGATAGTGGTCGGGGTATAGCTCATCTTTCGATCGGGGCGCAAAAACCGCAGAAGCCCCCCGGCTCCGGCAAAGGGCGAGGTCTGCATCGAGGGTTTTCGGGTATTTCTCAAAATCCGAGGATTGATTGAACTGGGTCGGATTCACAAAAATCGTCGCCACCGAGTGATGGTTTTCGCGTGCGGATCGCTCGATCAAAGAGGCATGCCCCGCATGGAGCGCCCCCATGGTGGGCACAAGACCCACGGTTTCATCTCGGGGGAGGGATCGTCTCCATGACCGGAACTCTGTTGCTGTCTCGAAGATCTTCACGAGTAACTCTCTTTCTCGTTCGGGAAGGCTCCATTCGTGACGTCGTCATGAAACCGCTGAAAGGCCTCGAGGAAAACCCGTTCGCCATCGAGATACGTGCGCAGGAATTTCGGCCGAAACCCCGGACTGAACCCCAAGAGATCCTGAAGCACCAGGACCTGTCCGTCGATATCGGCGCCTGCTCCGATTCCGATCACGGGGATTGAAATGAGGTTTGCAATCTTCGCGGCGACCGAAGCAGGAACGCATTCGAGGACGAGCGCGAATGCGCCCGCCTCTTCGAAACGCTTCGCGTCCCCGATCAGCCGGTCTTGTTCTTCTGCAGATTTGGCCTGGACCTTCATTCCGCCGAAGGCGTTCACGAACTGGGGCGTGAGTCCGAGATGTCCCATGACCGGAATGCCTGATTCCACAAGGTGCGAGACCAGCACCTCATTGCCGGCGATTCCCTCGATTTTGACGGCATGGGCCCCGGCACGAAGAAGTGCCCCCGCTGACTCGATGCCGGCTTCCAAAGTCTTGCGGGTCGAAAGAAAGGGCATATCGGCCACGATGAATTTTTTTCCCCGGCAGGCGCGTGCCACCGATGCCGTGAAGAACGCGATCGATTCCACGCTGGCCTGAATGGTCGAATCATGTCCTTCCATGACCATGGCCGAGCTGTCTCCGATCAGGAGGATGTCGATCGGGCTCTCCGAGAGAATTCTCGCAAAGGCCGCATCGTAACAGGTGATCATCGAGAGCTTTTTCTTCTCGGTCTTTCGTTTCTTGAACTCCGGAACCGTGATCATGAGCGAGTCCTTTCTTCGGGGGAATTCGGCATTTTTGCGCGAAATTCCAAAAAATAATCCAAAAACGCCCGATACAGCCGCGATTCGGGTGTGGATCCCATCGCGCGCAGATGGGTGTCGATGGTGTCATGGTCTCCCCGGACCAGGGGACCGGTCAGCGAACTGATTCCATGGGCGACAAAGTTCTTCAGGGTCTGGTTCAAAATCGGCTCGGCCCGCGCGACGGGGATGAGGTCCGAGATTCCCCCTGCCCGAAACGCCGCCTCCCAAAGGAGCAAAGAAAAATTCGAGAGCATCACGCACGTCGCATGATATCGCGCGCGATCGGCCCCCGAAATGACGCTGACGGGGTTCGGAAGCACGGCCTGCAAACTTCGAAGAATCTCCGGGGCTCCTGCGAGTTCTTCTTTGAATAGTGTCAGCGGAGTTTCTTGATACGAAGCGAGAGGATAAAGGTCCGGGCCGAAAGTCATGAGCGGATGAACCGTGATCGCGTCGGGGATTGCACACGCCGCGCTCGAGTGAAGGACAGGAATTCCGGGATGCTCTGCCCGAAGGGCCCCGCACACTGCGGGCAGGGCCTGATCGGACACGAGCACCCAAAGATGAGTGCTGGCTTTGGCAAGTGCCGGAGGAACCGGCTTTCTCGGCTCGTTCCAGGCCAGATGCGGGATGGATGCTTTTGTGAAGTAGTGATCAAGATGACGCGCGAGTCTTCCGCTCCCGATCAGGAGCGGCCGAAAACGATCATCGGTTTCGGGCAATGCTTTTGAATTCATGACTTCTGGTACCTGTCCCGGATCGGAGATCAAGTCCGTTTCTCGCACGAAACCCTATCACATCGAAATCACAGAGATCAAGGCGGAGGGCGGGCACTGCGTGATCCAAGACGAAAGCCCCAAAATCAGGTTCTCGACGAACCGGATCGGGCCACCCAGAAGCGACAGTACGCCGGTGAACAAAAGACCGAGCAGAATGAAGAAACTGTATTGTCCGAGCTGCTCGTATTTTTGCATGGCAGGGTACGAGAGCATGCTTTCGACGATTTTACTGCCATCGAGTGGCGGAATCGGAATCAGATTGAAGGCCCCGAGCCAGAGATTGATCTCGATTCCGGCAAAAAGCATTTTTGAGAATTCTTTATAAAAGTAAAATTCCGGGCTTGCGAGCTTCACCATCAAGCAGAGGGTAAAGGCGCAGGTGATCGAAAGAAGCAGGTTCGCGAACGGTCCCGCAAGCGCCACCCAGAAGAGGCCCGGCCGGAATTTGCGAAATCGCGCAGGGTTGATCGGCACGGGGCGTGCCCAGCCGATCAGAATCGGCACTCCGGTGACCATGTTCAGGATCGGGAAGAGAAGCGTCCCGATCGGATCGATATGAGCCGCGGGATTGATCGTAAGCCGGCCCGAGTTCTTGGCAGTGTCATCCCCCCAATAGTGCGCCGCCACGGCGTGACCCAGCTCGTGGATGATGACCGCAAAAAGAAAGGGCACGAATTGCTCGCCAAGCCTGAGAAGTCCGAGTCTGAGATCCATGGCCGATGGTATACCCCGAGGCGGGGCTGAAGTTCACTCTTTTTTCCCCCGCGGGTGGTATCGGCGCACCACTTCGCGGAGGTGCTCGGGCGCGACATGGGTGTAAACTCCCGTCGTTTGCAGGTCGGCATGCCCGAGGAGGCTTTGAAGCACACGCAGGTTCATGCCGCGGCTCAAGAGGTCCGTGGCAAAGGTGTGGCGGATCCTATGGGGGTGCAGGCCCGGAATTCCGGCCTGAAGGGCGATTTTTCCGAGAGTCTTCCAGAAGGCGTTCCGGGTCAGGGGTGCGCCCGTGAGGCCCACGAAAAAAGTGTCCGAGTCCGGGTTCAAAAGGGGACGTGCTTCGTTCCGGTACCGATGAAGCAGTTCGCTTACGAACGGGGGGAAGGGGATGATCCGTTCCTTGTTGCGCTTTCCGGTCACGCGGAGAAGTCCGCTTTCGGTGTCGAGTTTTTGGGTCTGGACCGAGATGAGCTCGCTCACCCGAAGTCCCGTGGCATAGAGCAAATAAATCATCGTGCGGTCGCGCAGTCGAAGCGCCCCGGCACGCGTGCCCTCGTACGGCAGACCCTGATCGGCCGTTTGCAAGAGCGCAGTCAAGTCTTCCTCACGGAGCGCCTTCGGCAGACGTTTCGGAGTTACCGGGGTTGCGATGAACAAGGTCGGGTCTTCGCCGATCACGCCCTCGCGGCCCAAAAAGCGGTAAAACTGGCGGAGCGCGGAGATCTTCCGGGCAATCGAGGTCGATTCAAGATTCTTCGACTTCAGCGCCGACAGGAATGTTTCGATGTCGTCCTCGGTACGCGCAGAAAGGGAAGTCTCGCTTTGCGCAAGAAACTGCCGGAGATCGCGCGCATATGAAGCGATCGTATTGGTGGAAGCGCCGCGGTCGATCTTCAGGTGACGAAGAAAAAGCTCAACGAGGGAATCCGATTCCGCATTGGATTCCATCTCAAACTCCGAGCAGGTATTCGAAGTCCTTCTGCGAAAGGGAGAGCGTGCCTCCGGGCGCGATTTCTTGCGCGGTCTCGACATCCGAGAACAAGGCATTGAACTGCGAGGACTTCCGGCTCTTCAACACCTCGATTTTTTCTTCGACCGATTCGCTCATGATGTAGCGATACACTTGCACGGGCTTGGTCTGACCGATCCGGTGGGTCCGGTCGGTGGCCTGGTTCTCGACCGCAGGGTTCCACCAGGGCTCGAGGTGGAAGACATAGCTTGCCTTGGTCAGGTTCAAGCCGACCCCGCCGGTCTTCAGGGTCATCAGCATCACTCCGCCGCCCGAATGCTCCTGGAAGGCGCGAAGCTGGGTCTCGCGGTCTTTCCGGGCGATCTTGCCGTGGAGGCCGAAGAAGGGAATGCCCGCTTTTTTCATCTCGGAGGCCAAAAGATCGAAGGTGCCCAAAAACTGGGTGAACACGAGCGCACTTTCGCCCGATTCGATGATGGATTTCAGGTTGTCGATCAGGAGCGACAGCTTGGGCGGGGTCTCGGTGTACTGGATGTTCGGCACCGAACTCGGAGCAGAGCACACCTGACGAAGGCGCAAGAGCGCGGTCAGCATGATGAGCTGGCTCTTCGACTCGCCTTCCTCGTGAATCGCTTTTCGCACCTTCGAGTTCCACGAAAGCGCGATATCGCGATAGATCGCAAGCTGGCGGTCCGAGAACGGAATCTTCACGGTGCTCTCGGTCTTTTGCGGCAATTCCCGCAGAATCGCGCTCTTCGTCCGGCGCAGGACCAGGGGTCTTGTTTTGTACTTCAGGTATTGCACCCGCTCGGGATCGGGGCTGTAGGACTGCATGTAGGTCTTGCGGAACTGATCAAACACGCCGAGCGATCCCGGCACAACCAGGTCCATGAGCGAGAAGAACTCGCCCATGTGGTTCTCGAGCGGCGTCCCGGTCAGGCAAAGCTTGAAGCGCGCAGGAAGCTTTCGTGATACGGTCGTTCGTTTTGCGGTGATGGTCTTCAGGTTCTGGGCTTCGTCGTAAACATGGATGGTCCAGCGGTGCTCGTTGAAGAACGCCTCATGCTCGGCCAGCAATCCGTAGGTGGTGATGATCATTCCCTGCGGGTTGGCCGCGAGGAATTCGCGCGCTTTTGCGATCTCCCGCGAATGAAAAATATGCACGGGCAGATCGGGAGTGAACCGCTCGCTCTCGCTCATCCAGTTGTAGGTGAGCGAGGTCGGCACCACGATGAGCCCGTGTCCGAGCTCGCCCCGCATCCGGAGCATTTCGATGAAAACAAGGGTTTGCACGGTTTTACCGAGCCCCATGTCATCGGCCAGGATTCCTCCGAGACCGAGACGGAAGAGGTCGTGGATCCATTGCACCCCGCGGAGTTGATACGGTTTCAGCTCTCCGTGGAATCCGGCGGGGATCTCGAGCGGGGGCCGCTCCGAATCGAGGGAATCGTAAAAGCGCACGATCTCGTCCCAGATCGGGCCGCCGCGGACGCGGACGCCGCTCGAGCGCATTGCCAACAGCTCGAGGGTGTAGTGTTTCGGGAGGCGGTAAATCCGATCGGATTTCTTGTTTCCGCGCTTCGGACCGAGTGCGTTCGAGATCTCATCCCAAAAGCGCGAGAGCTTCTCGAGCGACGGAATCGAACCGCTGTTCAAGCGGTAGATCTTTCCCTGAAAGGTGATCATGCCGGTCTCGGAGAGTTTTTTCGCTTGCGACTCGTCGATCTCGACTCCCTTGAAGAAGAACTTCGGATGGAGCTCGAACCAATCGATCTTGCCGTGGCTGTCGGTGGTCTCGTGGAGCAGGAACTCCGAGACGAAGTCCTCGTCGTTCAGTTCCTCGATCGCCTGCCCGTCGAGCGAAAGGGCGACCCCGTCGTTCTGAAGCGGCAAAAAGCCGCGAATGAGCGTTTCGGCCGAGTTATCGCGTTTCAGGAACACGTACCGGTTCGCAGAGCTCCGCGAGGACTCGGGAGAGTCGAAGAACTGGATGTCCTTCAGTTCCTCAGGATTTTCGAAGGCCGGATTCTGGATCACTCCGTCTTTGGTCTTTAGCAGGATCGCGCCCTGGGTCTGGTTCTGCAGCACGGAGATCCAAGAGTAGAGAAACCTCATGAAAAACGCGAAGACCCCCGAGACAAGCACGTTTCGTCCCGGCATGGCGAGCGGGAAGAGTCGCTCGCGGTAAAGGACTTCGAGCTCTTTCACGTAGGACTCGAGGTATTCGATCACGGGGCGGGAGCAAAAGGTCTCGAGCGCCAGATGTGGCGAATGCGGCGCTCCTTCGAGCTTGTTCAGGAGCGTGGCGATCCGGTTCTTCAGTTGACCGAAAAACTCATCAAAGGGGCGGTCGCGCTTCAGGAGGTGGCGGACGGTCTCCTGCTGGACCAGCGCCGCGATTCCGATGTGACGGAGCACTCGCAGGTCGTTCGGACGTTTTGCCTGTTTCTTGGCCTGAAACAGCTCTTCGCTCAAACGTTCGTCCCACGCGCGGATTCCTTGGGCCAAAATCTGGATCTGTCTCAGGATCGGTCCCGGAATCCCGTCGATCGATCCGAACTCGAATCCGAGCTCCACCGAGAATGTTCCATTTGAGAACACGCGAATGTGCGGAGTGAAGGATTCGCTCTTCAGGAACTCGAACGGAGGAGTCGAGTGGATCTCGTTCATGCTCGCATGAAAGTCATCCTGGAGCCGGTGAAACAGGGTTTCGAATTGAGTGTGCCGTTCGCACACGACCGAGGGGGGATAGTCCCCGAGCCAGTGATGGTACGGATGAAAGAGGATGGAGCCCGAATCCGGCCGGATTGCGAAGGTCTCAAACCAGCTCCAGTGATGTTCCAGCTCGAGAGCGATCTCGGAGCGGATTCTCCGGTCCTCGCTCAAGGCTCCCGAAACGCGGAACCCCGACTTCGTTCCCGCAGCCTGTTCGAAGTGGATCTCGCGGACGGGCATCGCGGACTGGCCCTCGCGCCAGGCGCGCGGAAACGTGAGATAAACCTTGAGCTTTTCGCGGGCGAGGTGCCGGGATGCCGCAAGGACGACCGAAAGAAGAATGGCGTCCAGGCGCTCCTCGGCTTTGCGGTCGAAGATCGGGATGTCTTTTGCCGGAGGAAAAAACCGGTGTCGTTTGGCCGATTCCCGCTGATCCGTCAGGTTCGAGGCGAGGGGCAGAAGCTCGGTCGGAACGAGCTGGCTGTTCTTATGAAAAAGAATCTCGGAAACCGGAATCCTCGTGCCATCCGAGAACACATACAGAATCGAGTGCCTTCGGGCCATCTCGTGCTCATTCTGGAACGTGGAGAGGGTGCCGCGGAAGGAGATCGGAGAACGCCAGAGAGGGTGGGGAAGCTCGGTTTCGCGGTAAAACGGAATCGCAATGTCGGGCAGGAGATAGGCTTCGTGCGAGCGGGTGGCGGTGAGACTTACCGGAAACGAAGTCTCTGCCGATGCAGTTCGAATCGGTTTTTCGGGAAACTGCAGCACCAGGCCCTCGAACTCGGCGCCCGTCGAAGGGTGCGAGACATATCCGGAATCGCGATGAAGAATTGAATCCACAACGGGCGCGGAGCCGGATTTCAGGTTCTGGATGTCGGGCTGGAATTTGCGGATCTGCTCGTAAATCGGCTCCTCCACGCGGGTCAGGTCGAATTTTTTCGATGCCAACACGGCGAGCACCCAGGTCGCGCAGGCCTGATGTTTGCAAAAAATTCCGTGCGAGGCCATCGAGCAATCGCAACCCGAATACAAAGGCTGGGAAGGAGTGGTCAGATCGACATGGGTGGAAGAAGGTTCGGCAAAAGAAAACTGGACTTTGAGTCCCTTGGTGCCGAGAGTGGCCACTTCGAGGCTTTGGAACCCGCCATCCCGAAGATACTGCAGGCCCCTCTCAAGCGCGGACGGATCCAGACCCTTTGATAACGCTGCGCTTCCATTGCGTTTCAGCTCCTGCAGAGAGGGGAGTTTCATTCGTGTTGATTGTGACCGATCGGGGATTGCAGTTCAAGACCTAATTTGTCATCGTAAAGAATGAAGGAGACTCCTGAAATGATTGAAAATAGTCGACGTTTGTTCCTGAAAACCCTCGCTCTGGGTGCCGCATCGCTCGTTGTGGCTCCGGTACTCCGCATTCAAAGCGCCATTGCAGGTGCCTTGGTTTCGGCGGGTGATCCGCTGGTCAAGGCCCTAAAGTACGTACCGAAGGCACCGGATTCGAAAAAGAACTGCGCGTCCTGCCAGTTCTATTCGTCCGCTGATCCGAAGGCGAAACAAGGCATGTGCCAATTGATCCCATCGGGCGAGGTGCTTGCGGCCGGGTACTGCAAATCGTATTCTCCCAAAGCCAAATCCTGATCGATGTCTGAATTTCAGCACCGGGCGATTCGGGAGTGTGTCGAAGAGGCATCACCCGGATCGGCCCGGCGTTTGATTTCGATTTACCGCGAAAGCGAGTGGCGGACGATCCGTCTTGAGGTGATCCGTGCGCTCGGGCGATTCCGGGACCTCCGCTCGTTTCCGTTTCTGGTCGAGCTCGTCAAAAGGAACCGCGATCTTGCCGAGCAGGATCTCGCTTTGATCTCGCTTGCTCGCCAAAAGACGCGGGCCGCGAGATTTTTTTTGCTCTCGTATTACCGGCAGGTGCCCGAGACCTTGCGGCCCCGGGCCGCTTATGCCCTGGGAGTCGCAGGGGTTCGCGAAGCCGGAGACCTTCTGCTCCGGGATCTCATCGATCCCCGGTTCCGGCAGAATCCGGTGATGCTGAAGAATCTGGTTCTTGCCCTGGGAGAGCTCCGGGAGGCGCGGGCCCTTCCCGTCCTCCATGACCTGCTTGCCACGGATCTGGCGAGAGAACGCGATTTTTTACCGGCGTTTTTGTATGCGCTCGGAAATCTCGAGCGCGATCCCGCGCGAATCCGGCAACATGAATCGAAGTTTCTCGATGATTCCCTGCTCTGGCAGGCATATCAATCTGCGCTCTCGCAGATCGAGGCCCGAGGCGCCGGGCCCGACAAAAAAACAGAAGACGGGACGGCGGATCTTGAGGTGCCCGAGGGAGCGGATCGGGACGGATTTTTGCTTTTTCTGCTCGATCTTGCCGGGAGGGGCGAACTCTTCCGGACGGCGGCGGATGCAGCACGGGTGCGCGCGGCGATTCCCGCAATCGAGTCCGATTCGGAACTGCGTCTTGCCTGGATCAATGCGTTTCTTCCGGTGGTGGATTTTCCGGCCGAGGCGAAGACCCTTTTGGTCTGCGGGGATCCCGCACTCGAAATCGGATTCTTGAATCTCTGGAGCGAGCGCGCAATCGCAGAAGAAAACTCCCGGGTTCGAAGTGCGATGAGTTCCTTCTTGAAGCTTCCCTTGCGCGATGAAACCTGTTCGCGGCTCCTGCGCGCGTGTGTCGAAACCGGCGTCCGCGTGCCCGAAATCGAGGAGGGGGTTGCGATTCCCTTCCAATCCGCCGGACGAAGAAAAGCCTTGCTCTCCTACTGCACCCGATTCGCACATGAAGGTCTTCTGCCCTCGGTCTTTGCGCTTCCCAAGACGGAGTCTGAGGAACTTTCGCCCGCGATTTTGCGCTATTTGGATTCGCTCGCGCTTTCTGGAAAACTGCCGCGGGGATTCCAGAATCTCGAATCTTTTCTCGATCGCTCGTGGTCGGGTGGGCACGAGACCGGAGTCCTCCGGATTCTCCGTTCTCTGCCGTTTCCGTCCTTCGAGGCGCGGGTCGAATCCGCGATCCGGTCCGCCGATCATGCGATTGCTCTGCAGGCTGTGATCGCGGCGAAGGCGTTTCCTGCCTCAAGATTGATCAGCGAGGCGCTGGCGGATCGTTTGGAAGGAGCCCCTGAAGTGATTCGGGGGCGGGCCCTCGATTCGGTGTTGGCGCACAAGACCTTGACCGCAAAGCGGGCCGCAATGCGGTTTTTGCAAGAGCATTCCGTCGATGACTTTATCGTCGATAAGATTTTTCGAGATTTTGATCCCGAAAGGACCGGTGGCGAGGAGTTTTTCCAGGCGGTGGCCTCCGTTCTCGAGGCGCATCCCGATCATCCGCAATGGGAAAAACTCTTGTCGCTCCGCGACCGGCTCCGTCCGGCCGCAACCGCCGATGCGGCAGGGGAATCGCCCGAGATTTCCCGAAGACTCGATGAGCATCTTGAGGGCGTGATCTCGCGCTTCGCATCGCTCGATCTTTCGGCGAAGCTCGCCCTTCGGGCGGCGGAACAGCCGTTCTTGGCCGGTGCCCCGGTCGGGCTCCCGGTCGACAACGCACCCACCGTGCTCGAGTACTGTAAAGCGCTCGATTTGATTCTCGACAAACAACTCGGGCAGAACCATTTGTTCCCGCGCCTCGATCGTGGTCTTCATGAATTCCAGGCGCTCTGGCAAAAGGTGGGGCTCGGAGAGGACTCCCCGCGATCCGAGCGGGTGATCGAACGCCTCGGCCTTCGCGGTCGCATCGAGCCCGAGAATTTTCCGCTCCACAAGGCGAAGCTCATGAGCGGGAATTTCTTCAACGGGAGGATTTTGCAGGATCGCTTCAAGATCTTTGACGGGCTCCGGGCCTGGGCCGTGATTTTCTTGTTTTTCACCCGAAGGATTCCTGATTCCCGCGGCCTCCGGGAACCCGTGCTGAAGCTTCCCGGCCTGACCGACACGAAGGCCCTCGAGATCTCCGTGCGCCTCATGCGTCTGCAGGATCTGCGCAATCCGGCGGCACACCGGCAAACCTATCCGCGCCTCGATGCGGTCCGCGCGATTCGTGATGATGCCGTGAGCCTGATCAATGCCATTCTCGATTCGGTGAGTTGAATCCCGCTAGAATTGCGATAAAAACGAGGAATACGAATCGAATCGAAAATAAAGATCGTTCGAGTCGAGGGTGCATCCTTGGGATTCCGCGAACTTCATGCCGAGCAGGCGCGGCGCGGAGTTCGAAGCCGATCGGTCCACGAACAGCACAGCCTGCCGCGTTCCGCATCCTGGCGAGGGGTTCGAAACACCGATCATGCGTGCCGGATCAAAAAGCGGGCTCCAGAGCCCGCTTGCCGCGGCGAAGGACTGGATCTGGCTTCCGAGCACCGCTCCCGAATAGGCTCGCGGATCACTGCCTGCGACCGCACGGATCCCGATCGATTTCATTACGCCCTCGCTCGAAAAGTCGAGTGGCTCCGATGAGGAATCCACCGGAGCGGTCAGGAGCCGCAGGTCAAAGGCATTCGAGTTCCGCTCGCCGGTCACGAGTACCGCGATCGGGTCTCCGTCGGGGTGAAGAGTCACCGAGGCCGGAGTTCGCTCGATTCCGATCGTCGGGCTCGCGACCAATCCGTCGGTCTGGATGCCATTGTAGCGAATGCGAATGTCGGCTGCGTTCACCCCCGAAACACAATCGCGAGTCGTGACCACGAAGTTTCGTCCATCTCCGGCCCCCACAACCGCCCCTGCGCAGAGTCCCGCCGGCGAATCCACGGCCACAATCGGAATCAGGCCCTCGCCCGAGAGGGCGCGCGCGCGATTCTCAATCCACGAGACAACCGGGGCACTCGAGAGATCCAGAAGAAGCATCTTTCCGGGCACGGTTCTGCTCGCGAGCCCCGCGACTCCGAATCCGGTTCCGAACGAGGAGTTTTCTTGAAGCAGCACCGCGCCCCCGAAGTTCACGGCGTTTCTGGATGCGCCCGTCAGCTGGGTTTGCGCATCAAATGCCGAAAACAAGCCCGAGTCCCGCGCCCCGGTTCCGAGAAGGACGGCAGGAAGAAGCTTCGTGATCTCGGTGTAGGCGGTTCCTTCGGCAAACCCGAACAGCGTCGCGGTCTCGTCCGCACGAAGGGTTGATTTCTCGGACGGATATGCGATCGCATTCAGATTGGCAGTCGCTTGGGGCGAAATGCTCATCAGGGCCACATCCCATGCTCCGGTCGCCGCGTTGTACGATGGATGCCGGGTGATGCTCAACGCCGGGGTCTCGCCGAAATCGGGATGAAGCACCGAGAGCGTGGACGCCCCGCCTTCGCCCGTGCAGTGGGCGGCAGTCGCGACCAAAAGAATGCCCTCGACCCGCAAAAGAACTCCGGTGCATCGAAGGTTTCCCGGTCCCATGACTTGCACGAGTGCCTTGGAGGCCGCGATGGTGGGATCCGGAACATCCACGGTGATCGAGGAAGTCGAAGCGGTGACTCCCGCGATCGTGACCTGCACGACGAACGAGCCCTCCGCGCGGAAGGTGATCGGAAGGCTTGCGGATCCCGCAGAAAGAACGGGAGAGGACGGAAGAGTTGCGGTTGCATCCGTGCTTTGGATTTCGATCGAATTTGTCGCGGAATCCAGGGCATTCTGGAACCCATCGTACACGATCACCGAGAGCGGGAATGAGACCTCGGGCAGAATGCTGGCGGGCGCACCCGAGAGCGTGATCACCGAGAGCGCGCCCGGGTCGACCCCGATCGAGAAGGTCGAATCCGGGAGGGTGCCGTCGCGGATGGTGAGCGTTTTTGTTCCTGCGGTTTTTAGAGTGAGATCAAACGATTTCAGTCCGCTTACCAGAGTTGAGCTTGCGGGAACCTCCGCACGGGAATCATCGGTTTCAAACTGAATCGTGCCGCTATATGAGGTCACGCGGTTGTTGTTCCGGTCCAACGCCTCCACCGAGAGCCGGATCACTGCCCCTGCTGTCGATCGCGCGGGCACTCCGGTGATTCCCAGGTGATCCGCCGGAGCCGCTCCGACCTCGATGGTTGCACCAGTGCCGAGGGCTGTCCCGCTCAGGGTCGCGCTGATCGCGGCGATTCCTTTTCTGACCCCGGTGAAGGAGGCCGAAAACACCCCGGTTCCCGTTTCGGAGATCGCACCGAAGGTTCCGCTGCCCCCGACGAGACTCGTCTGAAGCTCCAAGTCCGAGGCCGATACCGTGCCCGTGGGGACGGCGTTTCCGTACCGATCGCGGATCGTGATCGACACTAAGACCGATTCTCCCGAGGTTACGGTATTCGAAGCCACGCTCACGAAACTCTGCGCCTGAGCGGGAACGTCCGGATTCACGGTGAGTGAGGCGTCTGGGGAGGTAACCCCTCCGCTTCGGGCCCGCATCGTGAAGCTTCCGCTCGCGGTCAGGTTCGCTGGAATTCCCACGGTTCCGTCACTGAAGCTTGAGGTCTGCGAAAACGTCCCGCTCGTTGACTCCAAGGTCACAGACGCACTCGAGCGGGATTGGTTCTGATACGCATCAAAGGCCGTGATGGTGAAGAGCACGGATTCCCCGGCGGTGGCGGTGGCCGAAGAGGGTGAAAGATCGAGTCGTGCGATCGGCCCCGGGTTCACCGTGAGGTCGATCGTGTTTCCGAATGCGCTTCCTCCGGTTCGGACGCTGACACTCGTGCTTCCGGCCGTGGTGCCCGTGAAAGAAACCTGCGCCACGCCGTTCACCGGTCCGCTCACTGCCCCGAAGGTGCCGGTTCCCGCAGTCGTACTCGCCAAAAACTCAAGAGCGCTTCCGGCGGGCACGCCTGTCGGATTCAGATTTCCGAAGCGGTCCTTCAGGGTCAGGGTCAGCAGCACCGGGCTTCCGGCCGAAACCGATTCCGAGGCACTCGTAAGCACGCTTTGAGCGCCAAAATAAGCTCCGGGTTTTACGGTCACATTCGAGGTGCTCGAAAAAGTGCCATCTTCTGCAGTGAGGGTTCGCGCTCCCGCGGTGCGGAGCGAGACCGTGAATTGACCGACGCCGAGAATCAACAGGCTTTGCGCCGGCAAAACCGCCTCGGAATCGCTCGAGGTGAACGACACCGTGCCCGTGTACCCGCTTGCGATGTTGTCTTGCGCATCCCGTGCGGTCACGGTGAAGTTCGTGTTGTCTCCGGCGATCACTTCCGAGGGGAGCGCCGTAAGAACAAGCTTCACCGCGCCCGACGCATCGACCGTCACTCCGCGCGTGGCTGAGAGGGTGCCATCCGAGGCCGTGATCGTGCGCGATCCGGCGGTCCGAAGGGTGAACGAGAATTGCTTGGAGCCGTCCTCGAGCGTGGAATCCTGCGGAAGTGTCGCCGCCGAATCCGAGGACGAGAATGCGATCGTGCCCGTGTAGGAGGGCACGAGGTTTCCGCTCGCATCGCGTGCGCTCAGGCTTCCGTTGAAGGAGGATCCTGCCGTGACGGTCCCGGGTACGCTACTCCAAACGAGCTGGGATGCGGGTCCCGGATTCACCGTGACCTGGGTTTGAGACGAGATCAAAGCTCCTTCGCTCGAAGCGCGAAGGGTCACACTGCCGCTCCGGACACCCGTGAAGCTTGCCGTGAATGCGCCGTTTCCCTGGGCCGTGGCCGAAGAAATCTCTCCTGTTCCGGCCCCCGAACTCGCATGAAAGAGAATCTCCTGCGCGGCCGGCACTCCCGAGGGATTGCTGTTTCCGTAGGCATCGCGAAGGGTGAGTGTGAGAGTCAGGGAGGATCCGGAGCTCACGCTCGCGGCCGAGGTCGAGATCTGGCTCTGACTGAGCGAGTAGGGTCCTGCGGTCACGGTGATGGTGCTTGAGGGAATGGAACGCGTGCCATCGCTTGCCGTGAAGGTACGGGCGCCCGTGGTTCGAAAGGTGATCGACACGGTTCCTTGTCCGTTCAAAAGAGGGCCCGAAGCAGGAAGCACTGCTTGTGGGTCATTCGAGCTGAACGAGACGGTGCCGGTGTATCCGCTTGCGGTGTTTCCTGCGGCATCTTTCGCGGTGACCGAGACGGTCACGGGTGTTCCGGCCGTGGCGGTTTCGGGCACTGAGCCGAGCACGAGGGAGGCGACCGCGCCTGCGCTCACCGTCACGGCAGTCGCCCCGGTGCTCAATGTGCCGTCTGAAGCCGAAAGGGTTCGGCTACCCGCGGTCTTCAGGGTGACCCAGAACTGTTTTGTTCCCTGCAAGAGGGCGCCCGATGCCGGCAGAACCGCCTCCGAATCGGACGAAGAGATCGAAACACTGCCGGAATATCCGGTTGCGATGTTTTGGTTCGAGTCGAGGGCCGTGATCGTAATCGCAAATGCCGATCCCGAAATAGCACTCGCGGGCGCGCCAGCCAAGGTGAGGCTTGTGGCGTTGCCCGGGTTCACGGTCACGGATGCTTGACTTGCGATCGAGGCCCCCGAAACTTGTGCGCCCACGGTCACCGTGCCGCTCCGGATTCCCGTGAAATCGGCCTGATACACACCCGAACCGTTCGTGCTCACCGCACCGAAACTTCCCGAGCCACCGACCATGCTTGCGCTGAATGCGATGGACTGGGCAGAAACGGTGTTCGAGGGGTTTTCATTCCCGAACGCATCTCGGAGCGTGAGGGTGACGGTGAGGCTTGCACCCGAGGTCACGGTGCTTGCCGAGACCCCGAGCACGCTCATGGCGGTCGAATAAGTGGCCGGATTCACGGTGATTCCCGGGGAACTGACCGAACGGGTCCCATCGGTGGCGCTCAAGGTGCGAGATCCCGCGGTTTTCAGGGTCGCCGAAAAAACGCCCGTTCCTTGCGACAAAGTCACCGAGCCGGGCAAGACGGCGTTCGTGTCATTCGAACTGAGGCTGATCGTGCCCGAGTATCCCGTGGCGGTGTTCCCGGCGGTGTCCTTCGCAGTGATTCCGAATTGGAAGGCCGATCCGGCCGCGGCGGTGGCGGGAATGAGCGACAAGGCAAGAGAGCTCGCAGCCCCCGGGATCACGTTCACCGATGCGGTCATGGGAACGAGCTCCGAGCTCACCCGCGCTTCGATCACTGCCGTTCCCACGGTCTGTGCCGTGAAGGTTGCGGCATAGGCCCCGGTTCCGGTCGAACGGAGGTTCGTGATGGAACCCGAGCTCGCGGTGATGGCCACTTCGGTTGCGGCAGGCGCTCCCGACGGGCTTGTGTTCCCGAATTGGTCTTTTAGCGTGAGGGTGATGGTGGTGGTCGATCCTGCTGTGAGCGTGCTCGAAGCCGCCTTGAGCTCGCTCTGACCGATCGCGTATGCGGCGGGAGCCACCGTGGTCGCAGAAGAGGTGACCGAGAGCGACCCATCGCTCGCAGTCAGTGTTCTTGACCCCGCCGTTTTGTAGGTCATCGAGAACGAATTTGTTCCGTCAGTGAGCGTCTGGCTTGCCGGCAAGACCGCTGAGGAATCGCTCGAAGAAACGCTCACGGTTCGTGTGTGATTCGGAACCGTGTTCCCGGAGGCATCTTTCGCCGTCACCCCGAAGGCCCAGGATTCCCCCGCAATCACCGATGCCGGCACCGAATCGAGAACGAGGCTCTGTGCCGCACCCGGGATCACCGTGATCGGGCTCGTGGTGGAACTCAAGGTTCCGTCGGTCACGGTGAGGGTGCGCGATCCGGCCGTGCGGAGCAGGATCGGAACCCGGGTGGTCCCGTCTTGCAGGGTGGTCGCTCCGGGGAGGGTGGCTTGCGCATCGCTCGAAGCGAAGCTCACCGATTCGGTGTACGAAGAGACAGTGTTTTCTTCGGCGTCTTTTGCCGTGATCGAAATTTCTTGTTCATTCCCCGCGACCCAGGGGCTCGGAATCCCCGAAAACGAGAAATGAGTCACGGCTCCGGGCAGGATCGTGACCCGGACGGTATTCGAGAGTGCGCCTCCGCCCAGGGTTCCGCTCAATTCGGTGTTCCCGGCCTTCACCGGCTGAAACACGGCAGTGAACACGCCAGCCCCTTGGTCCGAAACCGCCTCGAAGGTGCCGGTTCCGCCCACCAGGGTCGAGAACAAGGCAATCGCGCCGGTGCCCGAGATTCCGGTCGGCGAGGTGTTCTCGAAGGCATCCCGCGCGGTGAGCGTCAGGGTCAGGGACTCATCGGCGGTCAGGGAGCTTGCCGAGCTCGCAAGCAAGGAGTGCGCAGGAGAAAACTCGGCGGGGGTCACTTGCAGGCCAGTGAC
This sequence comes from Bdellovibrionales bacterium, assembly GCA_040380025.1. GTDB lineage: Bacteria > Bdellovibrionota > UBA1018 > UBA1018 > CAIMNF01 > CAIMNF01. The sequence continues at coordinate 22,410 of JBEIJY010000027.1, forward strand.
CTCGCCTTGAACCGCTGGGTCTGACTGCACGGCGGCCGTGATCTTGAATTCCCCGGCTGTGCGAAGAACCGCATTCGGAGCGGTCACGATTCCGGCGTGGGTTCCCGAGAGGGTGAGCGGCCCCGGGAAGGTGGCGCGGGCGTCGTTCGATGAGATTTCGATCGAGCCCAGAAAATCCGTGACCCGGTTTTGCGAAGCATCGAGGACCTCGATCGTGAGCGTGTCGGAGGTACCGGCGACCCGTGTTTCGCGTGCGCCCGTGATGGCAAGGGATGCGGCGGGGCCGTTCTTGAAGAGTACGGACACATCAGGGAGCTCGAGCGGGCTCGTAAGAGAGATGACCTTTTGCTCGGCCTTCGTGGAGCGAAGGGCGCAGTTCGAGATTCCGGTGTCGTTTGTGGAAGTGCAGGCATCGATCTGATTTTTTGATTCGGTATCGGTTGCCACGAATGCGGGCGTCACACCCGGAATCGGATTCTCGGACACATCGAAAATTCCGATCCGGATCGCGAGGGAATCGACTCCGTTTGCGGTGACCGGTCCTTGCGCCTGCAAAAAGCTCTTCAACGCCGAGGGCGGGCCCGGTTTCACGGTGATCGGATTCGAGCAGAGAACGGGAATGGGGTCGGCGGCATGGGCACCGATCCGGATCACCGTTGTTTTCGAGACCTGCGCACCTGTGAATTCGCTCTGTCCCTCGGTAGCGGGTCTCGGGTTCGCATTCGCATGGAAGGCTCCCGCGACCGGAACGGAGCAGGCGGCATCCGAATAGGCGTCGAGGGTGATGTCATCGGAGAATCCGATCGCCCGGTTTCCGAAGGCATCCACCGCGGTCACTGCGGGAGCCTCTGGAAACACCTCGAGTGCGGTGATTTCAGAAGGGGGCGCCTTGGTGAATACGAGCGTTTGCGCGATCCCCGGAAGCACGGTGATGCTTACCGGTCCCGCGGTGAGTGTGCCATCCGAGGCGGTGACGCTCCGGACTCCGGCGGTGGCAAGTTTTGCCGCGGGATAAAGCACCTTTCCGCGGTCAAAGGGCGCCTCCACGGTCTGCGCGGGAGCGTTGGAGTCGCCCAAGTCAAGAAGAACCTGCGCACTGTGGCCGGTGGCCACGTTATCGAAGGCATCATAGGCTGTGATTTCGAGGGGGAACTCCTCGCCGGCGACCACGCTCAAGGGTTTCTGGGTGAACGCAAGCCGGGTGGCGGGACCGGGAACAAACGAAATCACGGGTCGGGTTGCGAGGTCCACCCGATCATTGAGATCGCGAACGATGAGCACGGGATCTCCTGCTCTTGTGGATTTGACTCGAAACTGCGCCCTTCCGAGGGAGTCGGTGATGGCAATCGCCGGGCTGATCTCGTCGATCGATCCCCGGCTCGAGGTTGCTCCGACCCGTTCCCGGGTGATGGGATTCATGAACCGGTCCAGAAGAGTGACACTGATCAGCGCCGTGTCTTCGCCGTTCGCGACCAAAGGGTCCGATGGACTCTCGACCGTCGAAGCCGTCGGATCGGTGGTCATGACCTCGATCAAGAGGGTGGTCGAGGTGAATCCTTTCGGATTATTCGCATGGATCGTGTAGGGAGTCGGCGGAATCGCCTGGGTCGGAAGTCCTCCGAGAATTCCGGTCTTCACATCGAAGGTCAGGCCGGCCGGAAGTCGCGGGGCGATGGAGTAATTTCTCGGGGTGCCTTCCTCGAACTTCGGCTCGAGTGACTCGATCGGTACGCGCTTGGTGAGATTCAGGGTGGTGAGGCGGTAGCTCAGTCCGCGCACGGCAGGGTTCGATTCCACCGTGGTGGAGAGTTCGCCGGGTTGGGGAGAAAGACACGAAGAGGATGCGAGAACAAAGAACAACAGCGCACCACGGGCGAAGAGCCCCGAAAGAATCGTGGTATTGAGCCGGTTCCGCATACGTTCCTCTTCGGCGGACGGCGATGCCGCCTTGACTATTGATTATAACTCCGCGGGCGCGGGTTCGGAACCGGTGTGCGAAACGACACGGGTCGGACGGGACACACCCCTCAGGCGGGGAGCCAGCTCTGTTCGCGGTATTCCGAGAAGATCGATTCCAGGACGGCTTTTGCCGCCTCGGAGTTCAGACGCCCGTTGAATCCGTGAACGATGTCTCCGGTCGGAATCGTGCGCTGAAAGCTCCTCGAGGTCTTTTCGGCCGCAAGGCCGGGCTTCAGGGCATTGATCACAGTGCGGTGAAAGAGCAGCTCGAGTTCGATGGAATCGTTCTCGGTTCGGATTCTCAAAAAAAGATGCGAAAGCGAGGCCCACTCCTTGGCGCCCGAAGGCTCGAATTTGAATTCCACCCGACCGGATTTGCCCATGGCGGTATTTTTCAATGCGAAACGGAAGTGTCCGGTCATCAGGTCGCAAACATCCAGAAACACCGGATGCGGCGCGATCGAGAGCTTCAGGTTCGCAAGGGTCTCTTTCGCGCCCGGATTCCCGTACAAAAGGTACAAGCTTCCCGATTTGTCCGTGATTCTCGCGTTTCCGGCGAGCGTAAAAACCGTCTTGAAGCCGGGGCCATCGCCCTCGCGGGATTCCAGAATCTCGAATGAATCTTCGGATTTGGCGCGGATTTTTTTGTCCGTTCCTTCTGCGATCGCAACGAAAACCGGGGCCGCGCTCGCAGTCCCGATTTCGATGCTGAGGGAGTCCCCCTGATTCCAACGTTCCCCTGCGACGGTGATCCGGTACTCTGTTCCGCCCTGAATCGAAAAGCCCTTCATCCGGATCCCTCACCCGCTTTTTTCTTCAGGTTCTTCAGCACGGCAAAGGGATTCTCTTTCAGGGACTCCTGGGTGCCTGAAGAGAACGAGAGCTGGTTCCGGCCGCATTTCGTGCAGTCCCCTTTGGGGTCGCACGGGGGTTTGGGCTGCATGGGCAGGGTCAGGATGATCTGTTCCTGCAGAATCTCACGCAGGTCTGCGAGGGGCTCGCTCACGACGGTGACTTCGAAGTCCGAGGCGTGCAGGTTCATGGCCGGCGTGTCATCGTCCTCCTCTTCGTCGTCTTCCCAGCCCGCAGGCTCGTCGCCGGTTTCGAGCACGTTCTTCCGGGAGCTCTCGCGGGGAACTTCGGCGTACATCGGAGTCTGGGTCAGAAGCACATGAAAGCGCGTCTGGATCGGGAACTGGAACGGATCGGCGCAAAGGGAGCAGAGCAGATACAGCTGGGTCTTCACCGAACCCGATACGTGGATCAGGTCATCGACGCGACGAAGAGTGAAACTCACCTCGGTCGGACGCGACCGGGGCTTCCAGTTCGGCGGCCTCTGGATCCGATCCACCCGCTCATCGAGCGAGCCGACCACCTCCATGATCCATGGGGTGCTCTCGTCGAAGCGGAGCTCGACGTCCTGTTCTTTGATCTCGTGAAAATAAACCTTCATCCGATCTGTTTTCAGGCTTTCTTCGTTGCTCTGCAAGCGCTATTTCGTTAGCATCGCTCCGGTATGCGGATCGTAATGGATTTTGACGGGGTGTACACCGACCCGAGCCGCGAAGGCGAAGAGTGCTCCCGGTCTTTTCGGAATCAAATCATCACTTTGGCCTTGTCCGATGTCGGGCTCGGCACAGAGGAATCCGTCGATTCCTGGCTCGGGGAGCTCCGCGTGCGCGAGGCCCGTGAGCCCTTTCGCTTCGGCTGGAGAAGCGAAGGTAAAGTATCCGCGTTTACCTTCGAGGATCCGTTTCTTCGAAACATCGGTCTTGCCGATTATCTCGATCACCTTGTGGGCGCCGGGGATGAACGGGCAGTCCGGGTCCTTCGCGGACTCACCGCAAGGGACGGGGTGACCTCGTTCGGCGCACTCTCGGAATGGGCCTTTCATCAGCTGAAGGTAAAAAAGAAGCCTGATCCTTCCGCCAAGGCCTGGGTGGTCTCGGCCATCGAACGGGGACATGAGATTTTCATCGTTTCGAATTCCGCGACCGATAAGATCTGCGAATTCCTTGATCAGGCCGGATTTCCGGAGGATCGCAGGCCTTCTGTTCGCGGGGGCGCACGCAAGTTCGGACTCGGCAGGGACCCTCGGCACCTTGAAATCGGTGTGCACGGGAGTGCGCCGGTTTCGGTCGACACGGACCGTCCGTTGTACGAGACCGCGCTGCTTGAGCTCCAGCCGGATGCCGTGATCGGCGATGTGTTTTGTCTTGATCTCGCGCTTCCGGTGCGCCTGAAGCGCGAGAAAAAACTGAATTTCCACGGTGGTATCCACTATCGCCACCGGGATTACACGCCCTCGCCGATGCTCGGATTGATCGGCGGAAGAGGCTCCCGGATCCCCGAAGTCTCGATTCTTCGGGAGTGGGAACAGCTTGCTCTTTGAGCAAGGTTCGATTTGTGATAGGTCTTCCCCAAGGTTTGCGCCCGTAGCTCAGTTGGATAGAGCATCGCATTTCTAATGCGAGGGTCCCGTGTTCGAGTCGCGGCGGGCGCGCCAAATCTTACCCGCTTCAGAATGGGGGTCCGAGGATGTGGATGGTCCGGTTGTTCCTTGTTTTTGCGTTCGTGTCGGTCTTGGTTTCCGGGTCTGCCCGGGCTCAGGAAATCGCCGGACCCCGGGAAATCTCGGTGATGACGTGCCGGGAGCCTGGGGATTGCCTGCGGCAGATCGAAGAAAAGGTGAGCGCGCTCATCGAGGCGCCATCGGCGGAAGATAACGAAAAAAAGGCAAAAAAAAGGCGGTTTTTCGTTCTCTGGGGGTACAATCGCACGTTTTTCGGTCCCACGAACTCGACCTTCGAGACTGCCGATGGAACTTTCACCATCCATCGAAGTCAGGGTTTCGACCGTCCCACGCCGTTCGATCCCCTCGTGTATTTCGATCCGACCAAACTCAGCATTCCCCAATACAACATCACTGCGGGCTACATGTTCAGCCCCCGATTCGGAATCGAGATCGGGCAAGATCACATGAAGTGGGTGTTCGATCCGAACCGCCGCTATGAGATTTCAGGGGAGTACGGGCCCACGGTATTTGTCACCGATCCCGCGAATCCCGACGGACCGCCCTTGGCGCGGAGTTTCGATGAAATCAAGGAGTCGGGCGATGCGAGCTGGCTTCGCTTCGAGCACACGAACGGCTATAATTATGTGTTCCTCGGCATGGTCTACGAACAGCCGATTTACGAGACCCCGAACGGGAAATTCGAGGTCGCGGGGCGTTTCGGTGCGGGAGTGGGACTTTTCATCCCGCAGACGAGCGTTTTCATGCATCGGGATCAGGCGTGGAACTGGCAAGGATACGACAACCGCTTTCATGTCGCCGGCGGGGGAGGGCATGCCAGCGCGGCCCTGAAGCTCACCCTCTTCAAGCACCTGGTGTTGCTCGCATCCGCACGGGGCACGCTCATCGGAGTGACCGATGCCTTGGTTGATGAATCAGGCGCGCGCCTGACCCAGTCCCCGATCCCTGCGATCGAGCTCATCGGTCAGATCGGGTATCAGGGTTCGATTTCGGGCAAGAAGTCGCGGGTCAGGCGACGGTGATACAAGAGCTCGTCGCCCACGGAGTCGATCGGCCCGTCGGTTCCGGATTCGATCGCTTTCACTTTCTTCAGATCCATGATCTCTGCCGTGATCGAAATCGTGGAGCCCATTGTGGCTGGTCCGAGGAACCAGCCGAATCCGCGCAGGGTTCCGCGCACGAGGGCCGCTTTGGCGACCCATTTCGCAGCAAAGAAATTCCTGGTGATCTTGATCAGGAACTCCGTGTTCGAATCCCGCTCCACGAATCCTGCGTCCATGAGCCGTTCGGCCACCAAGGAGGCGATCACCAGAACGCAGTTCTTCTCGTCCCCGATTCCCCTGCCGGCCGGATTCGAGCCGATTTTTCCGTCGCCGTTGGCATCGCACCGGCCCATGATCCCCTCGAGAAAGATCGCCGATACCGAGATCACGTCCATCTCGTAGGCTTCGAGCTCATCCTTGCCGGCAAGGGGGTTCGGAAGAAGCTCGTTGAAGAACACCCCGCAAGTCCGTTCGAATCCGAGACGCCGGCATTCCGCGTAGATGCGCGGAAAGTGGTCGCGTAAAAAAATCGGCAGAGTCTCCATGATTTTCCGCCGCTTGATCCACCGGAACGCCCCTTCCTCTCTCACCGCAAGGCCATAGCGACGGAGGGCATCTTCGTTCAGGAGCTGGATCAGATCATAGGTCGACAGAAGCGATGCGAGACCGATCTGATCGATCGTGCGGGGGAGATTCCGATCGCGATTCGGAACCTGGAATTCGGTGCGAGCGGGCAAGAGATCGGCGGTCAGGAAGGCCAGTTCCGCGATTCCGGGTTTTGGGTGGGTTTCGAGCTGATCTCCGACCATGGCTCCATCGAGTGGTTTTTCCAGAATGCGTGCGATGACGTTTTTTCCGAATGAGCTGGTGTCCAGGAGTCGGATCGAGAGGGTGATCAGATTTTCGATTTTTTTTCCCGAGATCTCGCGGTGCCCGGGATCGAGCTTCCGGATCACGAACCCCGAGAGCGAAGAAAACAAAAGCGAACGATCCACGAATCCCAGATCCTTCGAGCGGACGAGCTTCGCGTAGTCGGCACGAAAGAGCCGATCGGGCACCTCGTGCACACCCTGGAATGCGCACCTTCTCCAGTTTGCGGGGGCCGCGCACGTCTCCCCCGAAAGGGCATCGAGGCTCGCAAGAACCCACTCTCCCGCGACTCCGATCAGATCGACTAGGAACGACACCGAAAGCGCCTCCCGGCTTGATTCCGCATTCAAGAGCGGCATCCATTCGGTCAGTTTCAAAAAGTCCGAGGGAGGCGGAACGTCAAGGTCCTCCGAGAACCGCATGATCCGGCTCACGCGAAAGAGCGGATGCTCATGCCCCGAGACCCATTCTTTTGCGGAATCGATGAGACTCCGGGCGGCATGGCGGATTTCTTCGGGACGTTCGAACGGACTCCGGTGGCCGAGCATGAAGTCAATCGCGGGGCCGCCTTCGCGCAAAGCCGATGAGAGTTCTTGAACGCACCTGCCTGCCCGCTGTCCGTTCCAGAAGGCGGAATCCACCCGGTCGCCGCAAAGAGTGCTGAATAGCGAGGCCAGAAGATCCACTCCGCTTTCGAGGCTTTGATTCAGGTGCTTCAGTTTGGGCGGAAGAAAGGGGCGGATCAACCCGGCGAGATGGCTTCTTGCCACAGGCTCCGCTCCCAGAAGCTCGAGGAATGACCCGGTGAACGAGGCGAGATTCAGAATGCCATCTGCAGTAAGACGCGACGTCAGCGGGCTCGGATCGATCAGGATCTCATAAAAGGAGCGAGCTTCCCGTTTTCGCGCCCTCAGCCAGTCCAGAAGCGATACGACATCCGAATATCCGATGCCGTTCTTGAATCCCAAGAGCTCCAGGATCGCCATGGCCCGATCGCCCGAGACTTTCGGATTTTCATCGAGGCGGATCAATCCTGCCTCGGCAAGGGTGCGGATCTCGGATCGGCTCAGATAGTCTTTGCGGGCTCCCTCGATCATCCGAAAGGACGAGAGAATGTGGTTTCGCCACGCGAGGAGTGTCTCGTTCGATGCCTTGTCGTCGCGGCTGAAGACCGTCGCGAATTCCGGCATCGGAGCGGACTCCACCCGTGCCACCGTTCGAGCCGGCGCCTGGGCATTCCAGACCTTGTCTGCGAATCCGCACGAAGATGCGGTGAAAACGAGGAGCAAAATGCTTGCCTTGAAGATCGGGTTCTTCACCATGAAAGTCGCACTCCTGCCATGACCGAGCTGTGATTCCGCCATTCGCCGAAATAGCTCCGTTCTCCGCCTGCGAGCACCCGCACGCCGAGATTCATCGAGAACGCGGGCGTTGGGGAATATTCGAGTTCCTGGAGCCAATGGATGCTCCGTCGCTCGTGCCAAAGCGTGGACTGGATCAGGGTTTTCAGGACCAGTTTCTCGGTGATCGCGAACGGGATGCGCAGGAACACGAGAAGATCCGAGAATTCCGGCTCTGCGATCCGTTTCTGGAATTGCGAAAGAATTCCGAGATTCGGCCGGACGGTGAAGCGGGACCGAAGATGCCGCGGCAGGGGGTGGGGCAAGGAGAGCGTGAGCGAGGCGGAGCGGTTCGATTGTTCCCGCAGATTTTGTACGAACTCGAAGGACGGCTCAAAAAAGAATCGATTCAGTCTTGCACGGAATCCGGCCCAGTATTCGCGCGGGAATTGCGGATGAATCGCAACCCTTGCTTTCACCGTTTCTTGCTCGATCCCGAGCACGGCATCGGTGCGCGGGACCGGCACGGGCTTCGGTGCGGTGGATGCGAAGACATCCGCCGTCAGACCTTCTGTTCGGATGCCGACCCCGAAAAACCCCTGATGATTGAACACAAGCTCCTTCATCTGATCGAGCTTGAGCTGGTAGCGGATCGGTACCCGCACTCCCGAAGTCTCGACCTCGGCCGGAGGCAGCCGGGCAAAGCGCGCGGGTCTGAGATCTCCCCGCTCGGTGAACCCGAATGTCGGGCCGATGGTCGGAATGAAGAGCGGAGAGTAGGTCATCAGGATTTGCCAGCCGCTTCCGAGCGAAATCGCCCTCCCGGCGCCCACCCATCCTGTGACTCTGGGATTCAGCGCATCGATCTGATTCTGCGACCAGATGCTTCCGATCGCCGAAGTCGGCTCGATCGGATCATCGATCGAGGGTGCAAGCGGATGCGCGCGTCCGATCCAGAATCGCTCGGTCTGTTTCTTCGGGTTGCTGAAATAAAACCGCATCGGATCCGGTTCCAGAACCCACTCTCCCCGGGGACCCGACTCGAAGTAGAACTCGAGCTTTCCGGACACCCTCGGACTCTCGAAAATCATTTTGTTCGTGATCAGACTCGTGGGAGACTGCTCGGACGCATATTGCAGGACCTTCGCGTTCAACTCGTCGGAGATTCCACCGACGGCGGTTCCCGTACCGGAACACGCAAGGACCAGGATGAAAAAAATGATGGCGCGCAATGCCCCTCGCCCCCGATTCACGGGGCAAGGGTCTATCGGGAAGCGGGCGCGCAGTCAACGGAGTTGATTTGATCGCGATCATGAGAATTCTCATCGGATTTACGGCTCTTTTTTTGTTTTTTTCTCCTCCGCCCGCCTTTGCCTCCGTGTTCGTGCCCGATCTTCGCGTCGGGCTTCTCGGGCGAAGCTACCCGGTGGGAGCCCAGCTGGTTGGATCAGCAGGGCTCGGCGCGCGCATCTGGGGCCGCACGGATCAGTGGAAGTACGGCTATGCGCGGCTCGCCTTCAATGGCGCCACCAGCGTGGTCGTGAACCGCGCGGGCGTCGAAGTGCAGTTGTTTCCGGTGTCGATCCTCGGAGTCTCGGCCGGATACGAGAGCGGAGTCCGGAATTTCCGGCCAAGATTCCTGGATTGCAATGCGGTGGAGTGCGAGGGGCGGGTGGACCGTGCGTATCTTCGGGGGCAACTTTTTTTTGGCGTGAAGGGGGTCGTGCTGAACTGGAACGTCCGTTATGAGCAATTGCGCGCCTACCGCTCGGAGCGCCCGTTCTTTGATGAGATGACCCTTCTGCGCGGCCGGAGTGCCGGCGAAGTGGTGATTCAGCACAATCCGATTCTTTTGTACCGGGTGAGTCCGGAGTGGAAGGTGGGGGCGACTTCTTTGTACTCCCGCGCGCTCGATTCGGGAGGATATTCCCATATGTACGGGCCTCTCGTCGCTTGGTCGGACCCGGTGAAGTGGAGTGTGGCGGGAGGAATCGGAATCAATCAGAGTCCGCTTTTCGCGCCGGGCTTCACGGTGTTCTTCATGGCGCAAATGGCGATCGCCCCCTCGCTTCAGATCAGCGATCTTGCGTTCCGGAACTTTGCTAATCGAGCCGGAACCGGAGCCCGATCGAAGCCAGAGTGAGGGGCATTTGCGCGATTCTTTGCCGAAGATCCAAGACCACGCCGAAGTTCCCGCCCACGTCCTGACACGCATCGAAGGCGATCACGAGTCCCGGATGCGCGGGCACTCCGCTTGAGGATCCCCATGCCAGGTCCGGCCCGAGCCCTGCCGTAAAAAACGGAGGATCCACCGGCATCCGGAGCAGAAACGGAAGCATCCAAAAGGAGTCCCCGGAACGCGAGAGCTGAGCGCGTAACACTCCGGTCTCGATCATCGCAGGGCCCGCTTCCCATCGACCCGAGAGCCCGAATCCCGCGCCGCTCGAGTCTGTGCTGTCGAATCCCGCGCGAGCGTACCCCGCGATTCCCGTGAGTTCCACGGCATCGGCACGAGACGCGCTTCCGATCAGAACCAGGAAGGCAAGGATTGCAGGTGTTTTCATGACCGTTCTTGATGCCCGAATTCGATCCAGAGCTTTCCGCGGTCGGTCGAGAGGGGGACCACGATCGTGTTGCGTTGGCCCGGAGCCGAAGAACGAGAGGCGATTTCAGAGCCGCAGATCAGGTAGGGGAGCGCCATCTGGATCCGGTGCCCTTGCTCGTTCAAAACCTGTTTTGCGACGCCAAAGCAGATGTTCGTGACCTCGCTTGCACCGTCCTGGATTTCTTGATTCAACTCCGTGTAGGTCGTGCCGAGTACCCGGTTCATGAGTCCGAGAAACGCGCCGGTTTGATAGTACATTCCGAAGTATCCCGAGAATCCCTCCTCGGTGACGCCGATCAGTGATCCGACATCAAAGGTGAAGGAGTGTTCGGAAGACTTCAAAAAAGGCGAGCCGATCTCGATGGAGGTGCCGAACTGGACCTCGAGGGTTTTCCGTACGGCCTTCACGAACTCGAGGAGCGCATCGGCCGTCCAGGCCGGCGGGGCCACAGAAGAGTCTTTCGGCGGTTCCGGATCGGTCGATTTTTTCATGAGTTCGATCACGACCTGGAACTCCCCGCCCGGAATCGAGAATTCGATGCCGATGCGGTTTTCTCCGCGAATCTTGCCGGTCGATTCGAGGGTTCTTGCGGTCAGAAGCGTCGGCAGGCCGGATTCGATTCCGTACCCCGCTTCGTTCAGCTTTGATTTTGCGTGGCCCAGGATGATGTTCGTGATCTCGGCCGCACCATCCTCGAGCCCGGGTTCGATATCGGCTTTGGACTCTCCGAGCATCGAGTTCAGAATCGCAAGAAACACGGGCTTCGGGAATTCAACCGAGATCGAGCCCGAAAGTGAGGGAGAAGTGATGCCGATCACGCCCGCGATTCCCATCGGGCGCTTCGGGAGGGTATCTCCCGCGAATACCTGATGAGCTGCGAGTTCGGTCTTGCAGAGCTCTCGCAGGGTGATCCGGGATGCTTCCACAAAGGCGGCCACAAACCCATCGAGCTTTGGTTCCATGAGAAACAGTATAAAGCATTTTAGGCAGGAAGGAGAAAAATGGCGGTCCCGGCAGGAATCGAACCTGCAACAGCCCTTTAGGAAAGGGCCGTTATATCCATTTAACTACAGGACCTTTTTCGGGAACCGCTTCGCATGACGCAAATGCTCCGTAGGCGATTCCGGATCCTTCCACCCTAACACAGCCCGCCCGCGCTGAAAACTCCCTCGACGCGGCCATGCTCTTATGGGTAAAAATAGGCTCATGTCCTATCAAACACTTGCGCTCTCCACTCCGTCGCCGGGCCTGCTCACGGTCTCCCTGAATCGGCCCGACATCCGAAACGCCTTCAACGAAGTCATGATCGACGAGCTGGCCCGGGTCTTCCGGACCGACGCGGTCGATCCTGCGGTTCGCGCGGTGATCTTGCGCGGAAACGGCGGCATCTTTTGCGCTGGGGGCGATCTGAATTGGATGAAGCGCTCGATCGAGCTCAGCTACGAGGACAATTTAAAAGACACGACCACTCTCACCGCGATGTTCGCGGTATTGAACGAGTTCTCGAAACCCGTCATTGGCGTGGTCGAGGGTGCCGCCATCGGGGGCGGGGTGGGTCTGGTCTCGATTTGCGATGTGGTCCTGGCCCGCCGGGATGCGGTCTTCAGCCTGAGCGAGGTGCGACTCGGGGTCGTGCCCGCCTGCATCGGTCCCTTTGTGACCGCCAAAATCGGGGCCTCGCATGCGCGGGCGCTCTTCGTGAGTGCCGAGCGGTTTCAGGCCGACAAGGCAAAAGAGATCGGTCTCGTGCACGAGGTCTTCGCCGATTCCGAGTCGCTCGAAGCCCGCCTCGGGGTCCTTTGCAAGAATCTGCTCGAGTGTGCGCCCACGGCGGTTTCGGTCGCAAAAAGGCTTGTGTTGGACCTCACCTGGCCCGAACGCAGGGCCCGCATGCCCGATTGCATCGAGTATGTCTCAAAAACGCTTGCCGAGCTCCGGGTCGGTCCCGAGGCCCAAGAGGGAATCTCGGCGTTCCTGAACAAACGAAAGCCGGGTTGGATCCGCTCATGAAGCACCACAAGCTCATGGTGGCCAATCGCTCTGAAATCGCCTGTCGGGTTTTTCAGGCGGCCTATGAGCTCGGAATCCCCACTCTTGCGATCGTCGTCAAAGGCGACGAGCAGGCCCGGCACGCGACGATGGCCGACGAGGTGGCGGAGGTCTCGGGGTATCTCGATGTGGACTCGATCCTGACGGCCGCAAAAAATCACGGCGTGACCCTGATTCATCCGGGCTACGGGTTTCTCTCCGAGCGGCCTCATTTTGCCCGTGCCGTGATCGAGGCCGGAATCGGCTTTCTCGGGCCCATGCCCGAGTCGATGGAGGCCATGGGCGGAAAAATCGCCGCCAAAGAAATCGCAGAAGAGCTCGCCATTCCGACCGTCCCTTGGGCCAAGCTCGATCTCTCGCGCTCAAGCGACGACGAGCTTCGACAGGCCGCCGAGCGGGTGGGATATCCGCTTTTGATCAAAGCCCACGCCGGCGGGGGCGGCAAGGGGATGAGGCGCGTGGATTCGTTTCGCGAGCTGAAGGAACAGGCTGAGAGCGCCTCGCGCGAGGCGCTTTCGTCGTTCGGCGATGGCACCTTGTTTTTTGAGCGGTATCTGCAGAATCCCCGACACATCGAGGTGCAGGTGTTCGGCGATGGCAAGGGCGGAGGAGTGCATCTGTACGAGCGCGAGTGCTCCTTGCAACGCCGGCATCAGAAGGTCTGGGAAGAAGCGCCCGCCCCGGGGCTCCCCGATTCCATTCGTCAGGGGCTGTATGAGAGCGCGCTCAAGCTCGTCGCGCGCACCCGCTACCGGAGTGCCGGGACGATCGAATTTTTGGTCGAGGTCCTGCCCGACGGAACGATGAAGGAATTCTTTTTCATCGAGATGAACACGCGTCTTCAGGTCGAGCATCCGGTCACCGAGGCGATCACGGGGATCGATCTGGTCCACGAGCAAATCCGCCTGGCACTCGACCCCGATCGCTACGCGCTTCCGAAGGTTCCCGACCCGAGGGGGCATGCCATCGAGGTCCGCATTTGTGCCGAAGACCCGGCGCAAGGATTCATCCCCTGCACGGGTCGGATCGACCGCGTGATCTTTCCCTCAGGCCCCGGAATCCGCGTCGACCACGGAATCGAAGAGGGGCAGGAGCTCGGAACGAGCTTCGATTCCATGTGCGCGAAGCTCATCGCCCATGCTTCTACGCGCGATCTTGCCGTCAAGAAAGTCCGCTACGGACTGAGAGAAACCGTCATCTCGGGCGTGGGAACGAATCTCGATTATCTGCACCGAATCGCCTGCGCCCCCGCCGTGGTGGCCGGCAAAGTCAGCACACGCTTTCTTGATCGCGAATTCGGTGATTATGCCCCGAATGTCGATGCGGGGGCTCTTGCGCTCCTGCGGGCGATCGAAGAGGCCGGAATCCACAGTGGTCCGGAATCGGCGGTCGCGAGCGCTTCTGCGACCTCACGCCCTGATTCGACTGCGATTTGGAGCAAGCACACGTTATGAAACGAATCGCAAAAATCTCCGGAAAGAAACTTGAGCTTTCTTCGGCGGAAGGCGCGGATCCCGAAGCCTGGACCTTCGAATCGAGGCCCGGTGGCTGGATGATCGCAACCCGGATTCTTCCGGACGGCACCAGGACGCGCACCCGGGTTTTTTACTCGCGCGTACGACAAGGGTTCTCGCTCAAAATCTCGGGCAGTCCCGGGCTCGATGTCCGGGGGGAGCGGGTTGCCGTCTCGCGCGGCTCATCCAAAGGAGGATCGGCCTCGGATTACACCGCGCAGTTCCCCGGAAAAGTGCGAAAAATCGCCGTGAAAGAAGGCGAAGTGGTCACCGAGGGCGCGCCGTTGATTCTGGTCGAGGCGATGAAAATGGAGTTCGCGATCAAGGCCGGATCAAGCGGTCTCGTGAAAAAGATTCTCGTCACCGAGGGCATGCAGCTTGCCCCCGGGCAGGCGCTCCTGGAGTTCGAGGAAAAAACGAATGGCTGAGGGGATCCGGATTTTCGAGGTGGGGCCGCGGGATGGTCTGCAAAATGAGCAGACCGTGCTTTCGGTCGCGGATCGGGTCTGGCTGATCGGTGCTCTGGTCGACGCCGGAATCGGCCGCATGGAGGCGGGCGCGATGGTTCGGGCCGACCGGGTGCCTCAGATGGCCGGAAGCGATGAGGTTCTTCGGCAGGTGATGCACCAAGGGCTTGCGGGAGAGTTTTATGCCCTCGTTCCCAATCGCAAAGGCCTTGAGCGCGCGATTGCGGCCGGAGTGCGCCACATCGCAGTCTTCACGGCCTCGAGCGATGCCTTCAATCAAAAAAACATCGGGATGACGACCGCTGAGTCCTTGGCCGAGATCCGCGCCCTCGTGAAGGACGCACAGATTGAGGGAATCACCGTGCGCGGCTATGTGTCGACTGTGTGGGGTTGCCCGTTCGAGGGACGCATGACGCCCGATTCGGCGTTCCGTGTGATCGATGCGTTGATGGATCTCTCGATTCCGGAAGTCTCGATTGGCGACACGATCGGTGTGGCCTCGGCGAAAGGAGTCGAAGAGGTTCTGAAGCCCCTGTTTTTGCGGGTGGACCCAGCACGGATTGCGGTGCATTTTCATGACACGCGCGGGGCCGCGCTTGCGAACGCGCTTCGAAGCTATGAAATCGGAGTCCGGACCTTCGATTCGTCGATCTCGGGCTTGGGCGGATGCCCCTTCGCGCCGGGCGCGAGCGGAAACCTCGCCACCGAGGATCTGGTGTACTACTTCAAAGAAATGAACATCCCGACCGGAGTCGACTACCGAAAACTCTGCGAGACGGGCCTGCGCTTGCACCAAAAAACAGGACGAAAGGGATTCTCCTCGAAGGCCCTGCAGGCCTATCAGGCGAACTGCGGGAAGAGCGCGGTATGGGATTCGTAAAAGCGATTCTCCTGGCCGCGGGGCTCGTGGTGTTCGGGCTCGTCGGGTTCTTGTTCTCTCTTTTTGCCCTGCTCTTGAGCCCCGTGGTTCCTGGTCTTCGATTCCGCTCGAACGAGGCGTTCTTGATTCCCTTCGGGTGGTTCGCTCGAACGATCGCCGGGATTCGCCTGACCATCCTGAACGGCGAGCGGATTCACGCGGCCCGTCCCGCGATTTTCATCGGCAACCACCAGTCAGGGCTTGATCTCGCGGTCATCGGGCATGTCTGCCCCTCGCGCTCGGTGATCGTGGCAAAAGAAGAAATCCGCAGGATTCCGGTTTTTGGATGGTTTTTCATGATTGCCGGGAACTTGCTCCTGAACCGCGCCGACAAGGCGGGTTCCAAGGCCCGGATCGAGGGGGTTCGGCAAAAGCTGAAAGATCACTCTTTGAATCTTGCGATTTTTCCCGAAGGCACCCGGAGCAAGACCGGCGACATTCTTCCCTTTAAAAGAGGCGCGTTCTATCTTGCCGTCTCGACCGGGTATCCCCTGATTCCCGTGGTGTGTTCGGATCTTCGCGGCAAGGGGATTTGGGAGAGCTTCCAGCTCCGGGGCGGAAATGTCGTGATCAGTGTGCTTCCGCCGATTTCTACAAAAGAGCTCAACTTTTCTGATTTGGCGCCCTTCACCGAACGCGTGCGGCAGTCCATGATCGAGGAATACGCGCGGGTC
>JBEIJY010000028.1:0-38380 GCA_040380025.1 Bdellovibrionales bacterium
CATATGAAAAAAGGATGGCCGACTCTCGCGAGCCAGGATGGCGAAAGCGAGGCCGGAGGACCCGGCTCGGAGGCCAGGCTTTTTTCATATGGGCCCGTTCCCCGGCAAAAGCGAAATCATAAAAAGGCAAATCAGGCGAGGGACCCGTCATCCATGATACCTTGCCCCCATGGCACCATCCCTGAAAAAGCACCATGAGTTCATGTGGTCCTACTTCAAACTCCTGATGATCCGGATCCTCGAGCGTCCGGCCTTCGTGTTCCTGGGCGGGGTCAGCTTCACGGTGATTCTGTTCTTCTCGATTCTGATTTATGCGATCGAGCACTCCGTGAATCCCAAAATCCAAAGCTACATCGATGCCCTTTATTTCACGGTCGCGACCCTGACCTCGGTGGGCTACGGCGACATCGCACCGATCACGCTGATGGGCCGGATCACGGCGATCGTGATGATGTTGCTCGGGACATTCATTTTTGTCTCGTTCACCGGAGTCGTCGGATCGACCGTCATCGAGCTCGAGATGGAGCGGAAGCAGGATTGAACTCGAACACCCGGATCGCGCGTTTTTTCAAAAGCCGGTGCTCGGGCACGGGCGAGCTCTCTTCGACCTCGATCAGGAATTCCGAACGGTCGTATCCGAGCCGCTCGAATTCCCGTAACGCAAGCTCAAGATAGGACCGGCCCGGATCCGAGAGCAGAATCGTACCCGAGGCTCCGGCAAGGCGCGCGAGTGCCGCCACCAGTTCTTCGGGATGCCTCCGCTCGTAAAGCACATCGCTTGCCAGGACAAAATCAAAAGGATCGCTTCCGATCTCCCGAGGAATCGCAGGCGATGTCCAATCCCATTGCAGGTACCGGATCGAGACTCCGTTCCGGTCGGCATTTTTCTTGAGCCAGAATCCGGTATCGGGATGAAAATCCGTCGCGATCACCTGCGAGCCGAGCTTTGCGGCGACAACCGAGGGAAGCCCGAGCCCGCATCCCGCTTCGATGACTCTCTTGCCCGAAAATCTTCCCCGACGCGCGCACATGAATTCCCCGAGGGCGCGGGCCGAGGGCCAGATCGTCGCAAAGTACGGACACAAATCGAGAAGTCTTGATTCTTCTTCGGGTGTCTTCGGTTCGTACTCCGAACAAATCCGGTCGAGAGCCGCATCCATGTCGCGAATCGAGTACAGGTGGAGAGGCATGCCGCCGATTTTCTCGATGGTGGCATTCATTTGGTAGTCGATCAGCGGAGACTGCAGGGGCTTCATCACATCGGCATTGTAAAGGAAGGGCGCGCCCGATACAAATGATACATGGGAATTCCGATCATCACAGGAAGTCGCACGAAGGTATGAAGATTGATCCGCGCACCGGCTCGAATCCGGCCGTCCGGTTCGAGCATCATCCCGCAGTCCGCGGCGAGATTTATCGCCTGGGCGGCAAGCCTTATCGCGAGTCGGTCATCGAGGAAGTGATCGGGCGGACCATGTCGGACTTTGCGGGAGCCGACCCGCGGATGCTCCTCGAAGAGACGATCTATCAGGAGCGGATCCGCACCCGGAAGGTGCGGGCCGGATGGATCACCTCGCCTTATCTGGCGCAACGAAACCACCGCGACCGGAAGTTTCTTGCCGAGGTGGGTTCGCGCATGAAGTCCTGCATCGGTCTCGAGGATCATCGGGCCCTGCTCGAGCGGGTGTCGGATCACTTCGCGACCGAGATTTGCGGGAACTTCGAACCCGCCATGTACGACTTCGCGATCCGGATGGTACCGTGGATGTTCAGCTGGCTCTTGAATGCCGCAAGCGTCCAGCGGTTTCTGCCGTTCGGGATGAGTGAGAGCCTCCAGTCGAGGCTTCGTGTGGTGGGCGAGGTCGAGCACCTGCAAAAGCTTGCAAAAAAAGGCACGATTCTTCTGGTTCCGACCCATCTTTCCAACATCGACAGTCTTCTCGTCGGCTACTCGATTCACCTCATGTCCCTGCCGCCGTTCGCGTACGGAGCGGGGCTGAACCTGTTCAGCAATCCGCTCTTGAGTTTCTCGATGTCGCGTCTCGGGGCTTATACGGTCGACCGGCAAAAATCGAGCAGTCTCTACAAGGGAGCACTCAAGAACTATTCCACGAGCATCCTGAAGCGGGGGATTCACAGCATTTTCTTTCCGGCCGGGGGGCGGGTCCGCTCGGGCGCGATTGAGAGCCATCTCAAGCTCGGGCTTCTCGGAACCGCTCTTCAGGCGCAGCTCGAGCGGTATCGCGAGAATCATCCGAATCCGAACCTGTATGTCGTCCCGATGGTGATGAATTATCCGTTCGTGTTCGAGGCCGCATCCCTGATCGAGGATTATCTTGCGGCTTCCGGGAAGCATCGATTCACTCCGAACGACGGAGGCGAGGCGGTTCCGTTTTTGAACACCATGAAGTTCTTCTGGAAGATCTTCTCGACCCGCTCCGAGATGTGGGTGCGGATCGGAAAACCCCTCGATGTGTTCGGAAACTTCGTCGACGAGAACGGCATCTCGCTCGGACCGAACGACACCACGATCGACCCGCGGCGGTTTTTCATGACCAAAGGCGAGATCCGCGCTGTTCCCCAGCGCGATCGCGAGTACACGTCCATGCTCGGGCAGAGAGTCTCGGAGCGGTATCATGCCGAGAATGTCGTGTTGAGCTCGCATCTGGTGGCCTATTCGCTGTTCTCGGCGCTAAGAAAGCAATATCCCGCGCTCGATCTCTTCCGGTTCCTGACCCTCTCCCGCGCTCAACGCGCGATTCCGGGGGAGCGATTTTATGAAGAGGCCGAGGCGTGCTTCAGGATGGTCAAGGCGGCGGCCGACCAGGGGCGTTTGTTCTTGTCGACGCCCCTGCACTGCGGAGATGTGAAAATCTGGGTCGAGGACGGAGTGCGTCAGCTCGGATTGTTCCATGATGCCAAAGTGGTGAAGATCGAAGACGGGGCGTTTTCGACCGAAGACATGAGTTTGCTTTATTACTATCGCAACCGGCTGACCGGATACGGCTTCGGGTGCGACTTTGCCGGAGAAACCGATGAGCAGGGATTTTTGGTCTGATTCCAGGGTCGTGATTCTGGGCGGCGGGAGCTTCGGGACGGTGCTTGCGAATCTCGCCGCGAAGAATTGCAGCGAGGTCACCTTGCAGGTGCGGGCCGAGGATCAGGCGCGCGCCATGAATTCGACCCGCATGAATCCGAATTACGTGAAGGATCTGGTGCTCGATCCGAAGATCCGCGCCGTCAGCAGTTACGAAAAGGCCTTCGAGCGCGAGGCCGATCTCGTGATCTTCGCGCTTCCCTCGCATGCTGCGCGCGAGCAGGCCAAAATTGTGGCGCCGTTCCTCAGGGGAAGCGAGCTCGTGATCCATGCCACCAAAGGACTCGAAGAACACAGCCTGAAGCGCATCTCGCAGGTGCTGGCCGAGGAGTTGCCGGTGATCCGGATCGGGGCGATTTCGGGCCCGAATCTCGCGGGCGAGATCGCGCGCGGGGAACCGGCGGCAACCGTCGTGGCTTCGCGCTTTGATGATGTGCTCGAAGCCGGTCGCCGGATTTTTTCGACTCCCTCATTCCGCGTCTACACCACCCATGATCTGATCGGCGTCGAGTGGGGTGGGACACTGAAGAATATTTTTGCGATCGCAAGCGGGATGCTCGAGAGCAAGGGCCTCGGCTGGAATGCGAAGTCCCTTTTGCTTTCGCGCGGGCTTGCCGAGATGGTCCGGTTCGGGGTTGCGATGGGGGCCGATCCGCGCACGTTTCTCGGGCTCTCGGGCATGGGCGATCTGATCGCCACCTGCAGTTCGAGTCAGTCGAGGAACTTCCGGGTGGGATATCATCTTGCCAAGGGCGAGACGCTTTCGGACGTGCTCTCGGAGCTCGGACAGGTGGCCGAGGGGGTCCGGACCGCGCGGATCATCCATGAATTCGCGAGATCGCGGAATGTCGAGATGCCGATCACCGAGGTGGTGTACCGGATCATCGATGGTGCGTGGAGCGTCGATGAGGGGCTTCAGCACCTGATGACGAGGCCCGCAGTCGAGGACGAATGGAGTTGAGACGAATGGGGTTGATAACATGACAACGATCAAAGAGAGACTTCAGGATCTATTGGGATTCGAGCCGGTTCTGGCTCTGACGGCGGCGGCGCTCGGGGCGTATGTCCTGTACCGGTTCTTGTTCAGTCGGTTGAATGATTCGCGCCGAAGGCTTTTTCGTGAGATGTTCGCGTCTCTTCTCCGGGCCTACACGATGTTCGTGGTTCTCTTTGGTGCACAGTGGGTGATCCTCGAACGGGGCGAGGAGTGGGCGCGATTCTACCCCTATTTCGGGGTTCTGGCAGTCGTGCTCGGATCGCTCGTGTTTGTCCGGATCGTGAAGATCGTCGTGTTCGAGTATTTGTTCTTCAAAAGCGCGACCGCGGGAGTGCCGGTGCTCCTCGTGAACCTCGTGACTCTCGGGATTTCCATCTTCATCGCGGCTTGGATCTCGACCGCGGTTTTCGGGGTGCGGCTCGCGCCCCTTCTGGCCACCTCGGCGCTCGTGTCGGTCGTCCTCGGTCTTGCCTTGCAAGACACGCTGGGAAATCTGTTCGCCGGCGTTGCCCTCCAGTTCGACAAACCCTACGAGATCGGAGACTGGATCGAGGTCCATGGTCCGAGCGGGCAGGTGTTCACGGGCGAGGTCCACGAGATCACTTGGCGGGCGACCACGCTTTTCGGCCTGTTTGACGAAGTGCTCGTTCTGCCGAACCGGCTTGTAGCACAGTCGGATGTGTCGAATTATTCGGCACGAAAGAAGCCGATTTACCGCGGGCTCAACATCGTCGTGGATCCGGCGTCCGATGAGGCCGTGATGAAGGAGATCCTTCACAGAATCTTGCGCGAGACCAAAGGAGTTCTGCAAGGGCCCGAGCATCTGGTGATGCTCCGGGAGGTCTCCGAGAAGGGGGCACTGTACCGCTTGTTTTATCCGATCGATCACTTCTCGCGGCAGTACATCATTGTCGACGAGATCCTGATGCGCGCGCAGGCCGAGCTGAAAAAAGCCGGCATTCAGACCTCACAGCTCCGGGTCAAGACCTCCTGATTTTCACGTTCCTGTCATGGCACCTCGACCCAGGCAAGGTCGGGGGTCTTGCCGTGGACCTTGAGGCAAAGGTTTGATTTCCCGACGTGTCCCTCTTCATAAAGAAGAGTCTCCCATTGATCCCGGGAAACCCGGACCTCTGCGGACTTCAGGATGCCACTCGATTCAGGGCTGATTCCGTAGATGCAGAACAACACAATGAGCACAGAACGATCCTCCGGTACGCATGGATTTGCATCCTTCGTGCCGTGTCGTCCTTGCTTCAGGGAATCTCCAGATACCGGATGGTGACGATCTCGAGTTCCTCTTCTCCTTTGGGAGACCGAAACTGGGCCAGATCGCCCGATCTTTTATTCAAAAGGGATGTGGCAAGGGGAGAGATCCAGGAGATTTTTCCGAGCGCGGGCTCGCTCTCGTCGATGCCGACAATCCGGATGGTTCTCTCTTCTCCGGCTTCGGTCTGATAGGTCACGGTGGCGCCGAACTGGACACGCTCGCTCTTCACCGCGCAGGGATCGATCACCTCGGCGATTTCAAGACGTTTGGACAAGAACCGGATTCTCCGGTCGATCTCGCGGAGTCGTTTTTTTCCGTACTGGTAATCGGCGTTCTCGGAGCGGTCGCCGTTCGAGGCGGCCCAGGCCACGACCTGGGTGAGATCAGGTCGCGTTTTGTTCAGAAGCTCATGGAGCTCGGCCTTCAGTTTCTGAAAACCCTTCGGGGTGATGTAGTTTTTCATCGGTCTCCGAAATTACGGCATGGTTCCCGCAAAGGCAAGAATCGCATGTTTCAGGGCGCACGCAACAAAACCGAGGCCGGGACGAAATACGAGCAAATGGCCGAGCGGCATCTTCTCGAAAAAGGATATCGGTTTTTGGGGCGCAATGTGCGGGTCCGCGGAGGCGAGATCGATCTCCTTTTTGAAGACTGGAGCCGCGGCACGGGAGTTCTGGTGCTGGTCGAAGTGAGGATGCGCGATCCTCGCTCGTTCGAGACGCCCGAGGAGTCCCTCCGGCCCGCGAAGATCGAATGCCTGAAGCGGGCGGCAAGGATGTTTCTTTTGAAGTACCGTGGAAAAGCGCAGGAGCTGCGGTTCGATCTGGTCGCGGTGAGCGGCGCCACGATCCGGCATCATGAGGACTTCCTCCGCGAGTGAACGGAGCAGGGCAGGGCGGGTGTCCGCTACTGGTCGAGCGCGGGCTTTCCGGGGCTCCGGGCAGGCGTCTGCTCCTCGAAGAAGTCGAATTCGTTCTCGCCATCAAAGGCCTTCATGATCTTCTTGAATTCCGAACGGACGCCGCAGTATCGCGGAACCACATCGGTGTTTTGTTGGATCGCCTTCAGTGCCTGCACGAACTGGGTGATTCCGGACGAGCCCACGAACTCGAGATTCTTCAGGTTCAGGATGATGTTCCGGGCGGACTGGTCCCGTTTGTGATCGGCCAGGGTGCGGTTGATCAGACCCGCAACCTCGTCGCGGGTCTCGTGGTCGATTCTTCCGTCGAGCGAGATGATGATCGATTCGTCGGTCCGTTGGATTCGTGCTTTCATTTTCACTCCTTGAAAAGTACTCTCCCGTTCAGGATGTCAGCAAAAAACCCGCCGGACAATCGGCAGAATTTACCCGAAAATCCGTTCGAGTCTCCCTCCGCGGGCCGCATGCCCGGACCGCGGATCTCGATGATCGCAACCCCGATCGGAAATCTTCGCGATCTGACGATGCGGGCACGGGAAGCCCTTGAGGGCGTTGACGAACTCTGGTGCGAAGACACACGGCACACCCAGAAGCTCCTGAGTGCTCTCGGGGTCGCAGGAAAACGCTTGCGGCGTCTGGATCAGCATGTCCGCGAGGAAGAGCTGCGTGCGATGCTGAAGGAGGTCTCGCTCCGCCGCCAATGGGTTGGCGTGGTCACGGATGCCGGAACCCCCGGACTCAGTGATCCCGGGGCGCTGATCGGGCAATTGGCCGAAGAATTCCCGGAGATCCGGCTCGAGCCTGTGCCCGGCCCCTCGGCGCTGTCGGCACTGGTGTCGATCGGGGGGCTTCCGGGAAGTTCCTTTTATTTTCACGGTTTTTTTCCTCGTGAGGAGCGGGAAGCGCGGGATTTGTTGGAGCGGCTTTTGAAGTCCGGAGCCACCCGGAGCCTGATTTTTTTTGAAAGTCCGCACCGGATCCGCGCCGCAATCCGTCTGCTCGGGGATTGGTGCGGGGAGACGGGCGCTTCGCCCGGGTTCGTATTTGCCAAAGAGCTCACGAAGCTTCACGAACAGGTATTCCGGGGAGAGGGGGCGGGCTTCCTGAAAACCGTGCAAGATCGGATTGTTGACGAGCGCGGCGAGTGGGCGTTCGTGATTATTTTACCTAAAGTTAGTGTAAAAAACGAACTGCCGGAAGCGGAATGGGGCACGACGCTTCAATGTCTTCTGGATGCCGGGATTTCGGCCGGAATCGCGGCGCGAATTCTCTCGGAGCGGTACCCGGTCGCGAAAAATTTGGCGTACAAGCGCGCACTGGAATTGCAAAAAAAAGCGGAGAACCACTAAATCTGTTGACCCCGTTCGGAACCCTTGTATCCTGAGGATGTGTGGTTGTGGTTGAGTCCATGGACGGATTCGTAGCGGGAGAAAAAATCTCTGTTCTGGCGGCCGGGCGCCGCTGAAAAAGCTCCACCGCCCTGGAGGGTTCAGGAAGAATCCTCCAGGGCTTTTCTTTTTCCGGCAGATTCACGATGCGAGGAAGCGACATTCCTGATAGTCTCGGGATGTTATGTCATCCTGGTTTGACGATCTTAAAACTCCACGATTCAAAGGGGAGCCCCAGGCCCGGGTTGCCAAGGTTCCGGAAGGCCTTTGGGGCAAGTGTCCCCAATGCGGCGAAATCATCCAGACGCGCCAACTGCAGGACAACTTCTCGGTGTGCGGCGAGTGCGACCATCATCTCCGGATTTCGGCGCTCGATCGGGTTGCGCTCCTGACCGACGAGAATTCATTTATCCCGTACGGCGAGGATTTCCGCTCGAACGATCCCCTGCAGTTCGACGATTCCAAGCCCTATCGCGACCGCCTCGCGCAGGCCATGAAAAGCCACAAACTGAATGATGCCTTTCTCTCGGGCAAAGGCGCACTGAACGGCCTTCCGTTTCATCTGGGAGTGTTTGAGTTCAAATTCATGGGCGGAAGCATGGGGAGCGTGGTCGGAGAAAAAATCACCATGACCCTGGAGCGGGCGCTCGAGGACCGTGTGCCTGCGGTGGTGGTTTCGGCGAGCGGCGGTGCTCGCATGCAAGAGGGGATTCTTTCTCTCATGCAGATGGCGAAGACCTCGGCCGTGATCCAGCGGATGCGCGAGGAGGGGATTCCCTACATCTCGATCCTGACCGATCCGACGACCGGCGGAGTGGCGGCCTCGTTCGCCTCGTTGGGAGACGTCATTCTTGCCGAGCCCAAAGCGCTGATCGGGTTCGCAGGGCCGCGGGTCATCGAGCAGACGATCCGTCAGAAGCTCCCGGAAGGGTTCCAAAGAAGCGAGTTCCTGCTCAAGCACGGATTTGTCGACCGGATCGTCCATCGCCGGGAGATGCGTTCTGAGCTTCATCAGCTCTTTTTGCGTCTAGGGAATAGGTGCAAGTTCTAAGGGGAATCGCAAAACTCGTTGTCCTTCTGTCCGTTCTTCTTCCAGTTGGGCATTCCTATGCGCAGGATGCGGGAAAACTCTCCCAGATCGGCGCGGACCGGACCATCCTGAAACGCCGTGAGAATCTGGTTCTCCTGCGCGGGAACGCGTTTGTCTTCCGCGAAAACGAATCCATCCGTGCCGATTCGATCGATTACGACCAGACCCGGAACTTCGTCCGCGCCAAGGGCCGCGTGGTGTACCAGTATGATTCGTACACCATCCGGGCCGACGAGATCGAAGTCGATCTCGTGAATCACATCGGGACCGCGATCAACGGGAACCTGTCGAACGGCCGGTTCTCGCTCCGGGGCACGCGGTTGGTGCAGGAGGGGATGACCCATTTCAATGTGACGGACTACCAGTACACCACCTGCGTGGATTGTCCGGGGTCGTGGGAGTTCACCGGGTCGAATGCGGATTTCACGATCGGGGGCTATGCCTTCATCCGGGATTTCATCTTCAAGATCAAGGATGCGTCCCTGATGTGGATTCCGTATCTCGTAGTGCCGGTCAAGACGGAGCGGGAGTCCGGGCTGATCTTCCCCCGATTCGGGGTGAATCAGGTGTACGGGCCGTTCGTGGTCCAGCCCTTCTTCTGGGCGATCAACCCCTGGTCCGACATGACCATCGGTGCGGGATATTACGGAAGCCGGGGAAGCCGCTTTGAGTGGGAGGGGCGCTACGCGCTCACATCGCGGAGTCAGGGAACGCTCAATTTTTTTCTGACCCGCGATTCGTCGGTGCCGGGATTGAATTCGCGCTTCGCGATCAAGACCGCGATGACCCAGGAGCTTCCGCTCGGCTTCGAAGGCAAGCTTCGCATCAATGAAGTGAGCGATTCGGGGTATCCGGTCATTTACTCCGAGGACATTCTCGGTCGCTTCGAGCCGGTCCTGAGCAGTGATCTTTTTTTCTCGCGGAATGACCCCGATGTCAGCACGGTCATTTCCTTTCGCAGGTTCCGAAACCTCTTGCGGTTTGATTCCAGCGGACGACCGGTCGAGGGGTTCGACGGAAAAACCGTGCAGGAGTTCCCCCGGATCGTCGTGAACTCGAATGATCGTTTCATCTTCGGTCAGAGCTTTGCTGCGGGAATCGAGACCCGCTTCAATCGCTTCACCCGTGCCGAGGGCCCCTTTGACCGGTTTTCGGTGGACGGAACCGAGTCCGAGACGATCCGCAAGGCCAACCGTTTCACGATCATTCCGAATCTCTACACGACCTTGATGCCCGCCCCGTGGCTCTCCCTGACCCCTTCGGTGCAATACCGCTCGTTTTTTTATAATTTCGATGGTCTCTATCCGAACCTCGGGCGCGGCTATCTGCTCGGGCAGGCCGAACTCGGCCTTCAGCTCGAAAAAACCTACCGCTCCGAGGGTTCCGGAACGTCCTACAAACACACGATCCGGCCCACCCTGACCTATTCGGTGATTCCCACCATCCAGACCACCCCGAACCATCCGTTTGTCGAGCAGGTGCAGAACCAGGCAAGGCCTGGCCAGTATTTCGACAACTGGGATATTGTTCCGCAAAAGACGACCCAAAACCTGAACAGCTACTTCACCCCGCTCGGAAACTCGCTCACCTACGGGGCGGTGTCGCAGGTATTCTCGCGCACCCGGGATTCCGCCGCGAATGGCAAAGCCATGCGGCGATTCGAGATCGGCTTCAACCAGACTCTCGATATTCTCGAAGCAAAGCGGCCGATTCCGGCGGGACAAAGTGACAATCGGATTTACCTCTCGCCCCTGTTCTCGCATGTGAGCTATGGCGATGAATCCTTCGTCAGCAGCATTGAATACACGTATTACTCGTTCCTTGACCGATATCAGGACGCCCAGCTGATCTCGACGCCGAGTCCGCACCGGGTGAACGGCAGTTTCTCTTGGATATTGGCCCGAAAGCTCAAGGATGGTCTTTTGCGGTTCGAGCGGAGTCTGAATGCGGGCTACACCTTCTCGAAGCTGACGGCGCGGGTGTCATCCCTGCAGACTTCGGGGGTCTTCTCGATCAATGATTACATCATGCCGAAGGCATCGCTCTCGTACAATCTCGTGACCGGAAGTTTCGCGCTTCTCGAAAGCGCCTTCGGAGTGTTGTTCCAGAGTCCGTCACGATGTTGGCAGCTGGAGCTCGGCCTGAATCGCTCCATCGACCGCGGTGCCGGATTCCTGATGAACTTCTCGCTCAACTTTTCCGGTGAATCGGTGATCAATACCCAGGATCCGTTGAAAAAACAGTGATGTGCCGGTACACTGGAGTTCATGAAAATTCTCCTCTCCAATGACGACGGGGTTCACGCAATCGGCATCCGGATCCTGTACGAGGAATTGAAAAAACTGGGCTCCGTCAAGGTGGTGGCCCCTCTCGAAGAAAAAAGCACCATGGGCCATGCGCTGACCTTGCACAAGCCCCTGCGCCTGAATCCGATTGCCAAGGATTTTTACGGCGTCAACGGTTCGCCCGCCGATTGTGTCTACCTTGGAATCAAGCAGGTGCTGAAGGACAAGCCCGACATCGTGGTTTCGGGCATCAATCGCGGCGCCAATCTCGGTCAGGACGTGTATTATTCGGGTACGGTTTCGGCCGCGCGCGAGGGCTGCATGCTCGGGATTCCTTCGTATGCGGTGAGTCTGGATGTGGATTTCAAAAATCGAAAGCCCGAGAACAAACTTCATTATGCTTCGGCCGCGAAGATGGCTGCGCGCGTGATCCGCGAGTATCAAAAGCGCGGTTTGCCGAAGTTCACGCTTTTGAACATCAACGTGCCGGATCGCCCGATGAGCCGGATCAAAGGCATCGTAGCGGCGCGCCAGGGGTTTCGCTTTTACTCGAGTGACGTCCTGAAGCGGACGGATCATCGTGGAAAAGACTACTTCTGGGTGGGGGGGCAGTATCATGGTTTCGAGCCGGAATCCGATACGGACTGTGCAGTGGTTCATAAGGGGTATGTCGCGATTTCGCCGCTCAAGCTGGACGTGACCGACATGGCCTATCTCGAAGAAATGAGAAGAACCGCGGAGTAGGAACAAAGGATGACGCTCTTCCGAAGAAAAAATGCGATTTCCCTGTGCGGTTTTTTTCTGGCTCTTGCGGTCTCCGCGTGCTCGACCGTGAAGGTCCGGGACGGTCGTCAGGGTCTGCTCGATCAGCGGCCTGGAAAATCTCACGAAAAAGGCGAGTTCTCGCGCCGGATCTCGCCCGAGACCGTGACCCCTGATCTTTTCGGCGATGTGAATCTGATCGGAAGATGGCAATGGCCGCTCCGGAACGTCGAGATTTCCTCCCAGTACGGGGAACGGGGACGGCGGTTTCATCAGGGAATCGACCTGCGTGCGCCGATCGGGACGCCCGTCGAGGCGGCATCGGACGGCGAGGTCGTGTATGTGGGCTCGAAAATCAGGGGATACGGCCGGATGGTGGTGCTGAAGCACGGGGACGGGTACTATACCGTCTATGCGCATCACTCGAAAAATCGGGTGAATCTGAATCAAAAGGTGAAGGCCGGACAGGTCATCGCCCTCTCGGGAAAATCCGGGCACGCAAGCGGGCCGCATCTGCACTTTGAGCTTCGCCGGGGCGCACGGAGCATCGATCCCGAATATGCGCTGAATCGCTATTTCAAGACTGCGGCGAATCGCCGGATTGCGAGCCGCTCCCGGAACGAATCTCACTGATGCCGGGGATCCTTTGACAGAATAACGCGGAAGCCACTTTCGATGCGGTGGAGCGATCAAGACTCCGTCGCACGAGTTCCAGTGTGATTTCATCCCTCCGCTCGGGCGCATCGGGAGCGATGGCGGTCGCGACCTCGCGGAAGCGCTCCAAAAAGTGCAGGGTGACACGCATTTCCTGGCTCGAGTCTCCCCAAGGCGTTGCCCACGACGGGATTGCGTTTTGCATCCGGGACCGGAACGAGGATTCCCGCAGCCGGATTTGCTCCAGAGCCGGGCCCAATCCGGCGGCCCGAAAGAACCATTGTTCCGGTGCGAGAAGCACCTCGCAATCGAGGTCCGGCTCGGGACCGAACGAGAAGCGAATTTCGACCGGAAGCACCTCGGGAACGCGGAAGGATCCGCAGACGAGGCCGTTCATGTGGGTTTCGAGCGATTCCTCATCGAGCTTCGGAAGCCCGACCACGTGTCCCGCGATTCCGATCAGGCGGGGGGCGGTTTGCCCCCGGAACCAGTACGGAGCGACCCAGAGGAACCGGCCGCGGTTTCCCACGAACTCTTTCGTCACAAAGGGGCGGGACAGCAGGTTCCAGTCGTTTTTTTGAAGCGAACTCCGAAGCCCTTCCAAGAATGGCAGCGGATACGGCTGGCGGTTTTCGAGCTCGATCAGGTCCTGAAGGTGTTGAATTCCAAGGGTGCGGTTTTCATCGCGAAGCGCACTGAAGAAATCGAGAACCCGACCGGTCCATGGTCCGCAATCAGAAGAAGAGCAATCGTGATGAGTCAGCATGATCTGCTGATGTGCAGATCCCGTGCCACGCATGCAGTGTGTGTTTGGCGTGCGCTGGCCTCGATTTGTGGCGGATTCCCCTGAGCGGAATGTCCACACTGCGGACCCTCAAAGAAAAGTTCCGATCGTGAGCTTGGATTTGCAAAAGAGGAGCCATTCCGCCCCTTCGCCTCCGATCACCCGGCAACCCTCAAAGTGCACGTTCGAAGATACGCGGGAATTGCGGTTCACGACAAAGCTCTCTCCTGCGCCATCTTCGGTCGAGTTGTCGAACAGGAATTCTTGCGAGTTGGCCCGCAGGAGCCCGGTGCTTCCGCTCAGCTTAGAAGCGATTTCGGTTGATTCATCCAAAAACGAAGCGGTTTCCTGGTTTTTGATTTTTTCCCGCATGCGTGCCGTGCCGAGCGAGTAAATGCTGCTGCCTTCGGATTCGTTTTTCCAGACGGTCACGAAGACATTCGAGGAATCCGCGGCCATGCCTCCGGAATATCCGGGAACCCGGATCAGAAGAGGACGGACCGTGCTTTGGCGGGTGGATTTGTTGAGCTCAAGAAGACGGACGAATCCGGATCCCTCCGCGCCACCCGGCCAAGGGCGGCCGTTCAGGAGGAAGCGGATGGAATCATTGGTCTCGCCCCAATAAACAGAGGCGTAGGTGCCGTTCTCGAGTGCGAGGTCCGGGCCTCTCGAGATGCTCCGGGTGTTCGAATCCAGCACGCAGACGAATTTTCTTCCGAGAAAGAACGGACGCGCAAACTGCGTGGTGCGCAGATTCGTGAGCTGGCAGCCCTCGTTCAGGCGGAGAGTGCCGGTTTGAATGACCTTTTTTCCGGTCAGGGAATAGCTCGCGAAGTGTCCGTTCGCGTCGAGCACCAGCACCCGGTCGGGGTGGTTCGATTCGCGGAACGCAACGGTTTCGCCCGAAAAAGCAGCGGTCCGGTCGGTTCCGAAGTCATGCAGGGTCCGGAACGTCGCAAAGCTCCGCATCGGGAGCGCCAACACGGACAGAACAAACAAAACTTCAATTCCCTTTTGAATACGCATGAATCATCCGCAACGAATCAAGATCGAACCCTTCGGTGTTCTTTCCTTCCTTCGCCTTTCCTTTTCTGTCTTTGCCTTTGTTGATGTTGGCATTATTGCCCAGATCCTGAATCAGAATGAACCGCGCGTTCTTCACGCCGATCGAGGCGAGATCGAAGGTGTCTCCCCCTTTCGCCGTGGGGACGACCCCTGCGCACCCGGAAATCCGTCCGAGGTCGGGCCGGCATTCGAACCAGCGGAAGGACGCGAGGTCCGGGCTCGGTGAAACTCCGACCCGCGCGAATTCCTGATAGAGCTTTCCGCCGCCATACGAGAACACATTCTCGTAGATCACAAAATCCGCTCCCAATCCGTCCAGAAGCTCGCCCCCTCCCGTAATCTCGAGCAGGAGGGATCCTCCGTGACCGAAGCTCAGGACTTTCTTCTGCAGGTTCAACAGGGCATCCGGATCCTCCTCGTCGATTTCATCCAAGGTGAAATCCGGTCCCCGGAGCGAGAATTCAATCGGAGCACGCAGGGCAATCACTCCTCCGGAATCGGTTTTTCCGCGGTTGAACCGCACCGGGCGCCAGGCATTCTCGGGAAGACGGATTCGCTTCGGGGGCGGTGGCGCGGAAGAGCCGTCAGCGGATCCTCCGGAAGATCCCGAAGAAGAGGAGCCCGAAGAAGGGCTGTCTTGGGAGACCGGAGTGACCTCGATGTTTGCTTCAGGGGAGATTTCTTTGGAGCGTCCGGCAAGAATGCCATCGATCAAGGCCGGGTTGCTCAGGCGAAGCACGCGATCCCCCTCCGAGGAAGGATCATAGAGTCCGGAAGGCGCGGGCCGTGAATTCTCGCGGTTCGCTGTGCCGGCCGGAGTTTCTCCGCGGGGAAGGAAAACTTGGGGCTCGCCGTCTGGGAACTGGTAGTACGCGATCCGGTGGGGCGGGTACATCGGATTGTAAAAGGGAGCGACATCGGAGGGCTTCAGGTCGGATTGCGACAAATCAAAGCGCTCCTCGACGACCCGTTCGTCTTCGGACCCGGCCGGGGCCGCAGGGGCGGGCTCATCGGGTTTTGGTTCTATCGTTTGTGCCTCGGGTGCGGGCGGTTCGATCGGAGCGGAGGTCTCGAATGCCAGCGCTTCGGATGATTCCTGTGAGGAAGATTCGCTGGCCTCGGGCGGAAGGGCCCGAAGCGGTTGAGGGCTCGAAATGACCTTGGATTCCGGCGAAAGAAATCGGCCGATCGGCTCGATCGCAAACGGAGCGAGCAGCACGGCGAGCACGAGGAATGAATACGCGAAAGACTTCATTTTTTAATCAAAGCAGATGGATCGGGATTGATTTCGGCGGAAGCTACCACGGAAGGAGGGAGACGAACAGAAGAAAATGGCGGGAGTGAAGGGACTCGAACCCTCGGCCTTCGCCGTGACAGGGCGACGTTGTAACCAACTCAACTACACCCCCGCATGAAGAAAGTGTGCCGTAGAAGAAGAACCTAACTTCAACGGCAGAGTTTGTCCACATTCTTTTCGCAATCCACGCGAATCCTTCGCTGTTGCCTCCCTCAATCGAGTCCGTTAAAGTCGGCGTCATGTGGAAGAAGCCCAAACTCACGACCTGGATTTTCATCGCTCTGATCGCAGGCCTCGTTCTCGGCCATTTTTTTCCGGAGTTCGCGCTCACGCTGAAGCCCCTGCGCGGGCTTTTCCTGAACGGAGTGAAGTGCATCATTGCGCCGCTCATTTTCGCATCGATCGTGGTCGGAGTGAGTTCGGCGGGTTCGGTGGCGGGACTCGGAAAGACCGGAGTCCGCGCCATTCTTTACTTCGAGCTCGCCACGACACTTGCGCTTGTGGTGGGACTCGTGATGGTGAATCTGTTCCGTCCGGGCGAGGGCATCACGCTTCTGCATGGTCTTTCGGATGCGGTCCAAAAAGCGAGCGGGACCAAGCTGAGCTTCGGCGGATTCATCGAGCATCTTCTGCCGACGAACTTCGCCGAGGCGATCGTGAAGGGGGATGTGCTCCAGATCGTGCTCTTTTCTTCGATTTTCGCTGTGGCCGCCCTGATGGCCGGAGAAAAGGCCCGTCCCGTGGTTTCGTTCTGCGAGGGATTGAATGAGGTGATGTTCAAGTTCACGGGCATCGTCATGATGCTTGCGCCGGTGGGGGTGGGTGCCGCCGCCGCGACTGGTGTGGCGGAACACGGCATCGGCGTGGTGGTGCCGCTTTTGAAGCTGGTGGGAACGCTGTATTTGGCGCTGATCGTGTTTGTGGCGCTCGTGCTGATTCCGGCGCTTTGGTACGCGCGGGTGAACCTGGTCGCGTTTTTTCGCGAGCTCCGGCCTGCGGTTCTGCTGGCGTTTGCGACCACCTCGAGCGAGAGCGCTTATCCACAGGCCCTGCAGTCGCTCGAACGCATGGGCGTGAAAAAGCGCATCTCGAGCTTTGTCCTGCCCCTCGGGTATTCCTTCAACCTCGACGGATCGACCCTGTACCTTGCTCTGGCCTCGGTATTCGTGGCCCAAGCGGCGCAGATCGAGCTTACGATCGGGACCCAGATCACCATGATGCTGACCCTGATGCTCACCACCAAGGGCGTAGCGGCGGTTCCGCGGGCCTCGCTCGTCGTGCTCTCGGGCACGCTCACGGCCTTTGGGCTTCCGCTCGAGGGGATCACGCTCATTCTGGGCGTCGATGAGTTCATGGACATGGCGAGAACTGCGGTGAATCTGGTCGGAAACTGCGTTGCCACCGTGGTGGTGTCGCGAATGGAGGGCGAGGAGCTCGCGCCGGAATTCCGCGCGGGCGCAGCCTCAGTTGCTCTTTCCCGCGTGGATCAGGGTCTTTAAATCATTCCGGAACAGCACTTCGATCTTGTTCGGGAAGATTTGCTTCTGGATGATTCCATCGCCGAAGGTCGGGTGGGAGATTCGATCTCCCGCTGAAAACGACTGGTCGGCCGCATAGGGTTTCGACTCGCGGGTCGAAGCGTTGATTTGCTTCATCCACTCATTCTCGACAGGGACGGTCTTCTCGGCCGGAGCGGCTGCCCGTGAGGCCCGGGCAGAGACGCCCGGCATGCCACGGGATGGAGCGATCGAGCCCGGTTCTTTCACACCTTTTTTGGGTTTGTAATTGTGTTCGCTCTTGCAGGTCCGGCAAAGCACGCGGGCCGGGATGCCGCCCATCATCGACATGATCGTGTGACCGAGATCCATTTTGCAACGGGTGCAGTAGCTGACGAGTTCTTTTCCGACGGACAGGGGGGTGCTCGAGGTATTCATGCGCTTTTGCTCAGAATAGCGTAAAATGGGAGTTCTGAGTATGGAAAAACGGTCTGATCACAGGACTGCGCTTTTGGGCACCGCGCGCGCGCTTGCGGCTTCTCCCGGCGTGTACCTCATGAAATCTCGCGAAGGGCGGATCATCTACGTCGGCAAAGCGAAAAGCCTGCGCGCCCGGGTGAGCTCGTATTTTCAGCCCGTGGTGCATGAACACCCGCGCACCGAACTCATGCTGACCGAGGTCGTCGAGTTCGAGGTCATCCATACCGAGACCGAAAACGAGGCCCTGGTGCTCGAATGCACCCTGATCAAGCGCTACAAGCCCCGCTTCAACATCCGCCTGAAGGACGACAAGCATTACCCGTATCTATCGATCTCGTTAAAAGAAGAATTCCCTCGCATCGAGTGGACGCGCAAAGTGAACGAAGAGCGCGCGCGCTACTTCGGGCCGTTTCCTTCGAGCTTCGCCGCGCGGATCGTGATGCGCCTTCTGACCGAGGCGTTCCGGCTTCGCGATTGCGATTCGAATACCTTTTCGCACCGGTCGCGCGCCTGCATTCTTCATCAGATGGGCAAATGCTCGGCCCCCTGTGTGGCGAAGGTCTCGCGCGAGGAGTATGCGCGGCAAATCGAGCAGGCGGTTCTCGTGCTCGAGGGAAAAAGCTCCTCGTTCGTCGAGGAGCTCCGCTCCCAGATGCTTCTTGCTTCCGACGAGGAACGCTTCGAGGACGCGGCGAGAATCCGCGATCAGATCCAGGCGGTCGAGATCGTCTCGCAGACCCAGAGCGTGGTCGATGCCGATCAGCGGCTCGATCAGGACGTATTCGCGTTTGCCGAAAAAGAAGGGATCGCCCATGGAGTGGTGCTTCAGGTGCGCGGAGGAAAGCTCCTCTCGGTCCGGCATTACGATGTGCGGAACTTCGATGGAACCATGGGACGCGACCGGATCCTTTCGGATTTTCTGGCCCAGCATGTTCTGCTGATGGAAGAGGGCAACGAGATGATCCACGCGAAATCCCTCCTCATGCGCGAAGCTCCGGGCGAGAAGGAGCTTCTCGAACAGGCGCTTGATGTCCGGATCGAGGAGCCGGCCACCGAGGTGCAAAGACAACTCGTGCGCGTGGCCGAGACGAATGCCCGCTTCGCGGTCGAGAACGCAAAGCGCGAGAGCGCGGGCCATGGAATTGCGGCGCTCGAGGAAATCCAAGAGAAGCTCGGCTTGGACCGGCTTCCGCGTCGAATCGAGTGCTATGACATCTCGAACACCCAAGGCGAGGAATCGGTGGCTTCGCGGGTGGTGTTTGTCGACGGGGCTCCCGAGAAAACCCTCTATCGCCGCTACAAAATCAAAACCGTTCGCGGGGCCGATGACTTCGCCTCCATGCGCGAGATCTTCATCCGGCGGTTCTCGAAGATGGATCTCGACGAAGGAAACGAGAAGCCCGATCTGGTCGTGGTCGATGGCGGCAAAGGGCAGTTGAAGCAGGCCGAGACGGTGTTCGAAGATCTCGGGGTGCAGGGGGTGGGGCTTGTGGGGCTCGCCAAAGCGCGGACCGAGCGGAATTTCCAATCAAAAGAAGTCGAGAGTTCGATGGAGCGGGTTTTCATTCCGAACCGGGTGAATCCGGTTCCGCTGTATCCCCATACGCGGGCATACCGCCTGCTGACCCACATTCGGGACGAGGCACATCGCTTCGCGATCACGTTTCACAGAAGTCTCCGCGATCAGCGGAGCCTCGGCAAGAAGTCTTAGGCGAGCAGGATTCTTCCGTTTCCGGCAAGCAGGTGCCGGATGAGTCTCTTTAATTGGCGCATGGCGCTAAAGTATCAACGATTGCGCCTGAATTCAAGAAGAAAGAGCGGTTTCGAGATCGGAAATCAAATCAGTTGCGTCCTCGATGCCGACACTGATCCGAATCAAGGTGTCCGAGATGCCGAGCTCCTTGCGGGTTTCGGCCGGAATCGAGGCATGGGTCATGATTGCGGGGTGTTCGATCAGGGATTCGACGCCGCCCAGGCTCTCGGCCAAGGTGAAGAGGTTCGTCTTCTCGAGCACCCGGGTCGCATCGGCGAGCCCCCCGCGCACTTCAAACGAGATCATTCCGCCGAACCCGTGCATTTGCGTGCGGGCGAGGGCGTGCTGGGGATGGGACTCGAGCCCCGGGTAAATGACCTTCGAAACCTTCGGGTGGGACGACAAAAACCGCGCGATTTCGATCGCGTTCTTTTCGTGCTGGCGCATCCGCACGTGCAGGGTTTTCAGTCCCCGCATGACGAGAAAGCAATCCTGCGGCCCCGGAATCGCGCCGACCGCATTTTGCAGGAACTTCATTTCACGGTAAAGAGCATCGGAGTTCGTGACAAACACGCCGCCCACCACGTCACTGTGCCCGTTCATGTATTTGGTGACCGAATGAATGACGGCATCCGCGCCGAGGTCCAGCGGACGCTGAAAATACGGGCTCATGAAGGTGTTGTCGACGATGCTCAGGATGCCGTGCTCGCGCGCGGCCCGGGCCAGTGCCGCGATGTCGAAGATCTTCAGCATGGGATTCGTCGGGCTCTCGATCCAGAGCATCTTCGTTTCGGGGCGGAACGCGGCCTTCACGCCGGCCACATCGCCAAGATCCATGAAGGTGAAGTCAATGCCGAAACGCCTGAGAACCTTGTCAAACAGCCGGAAGGTCCCGCCGTAAACGTCGTCACTGCAAATGACGTGATCGCCCGACTTCAGGGTATGAAGAAGGGTGTCGATCGTGGCAAGACCGGACGAGAATGCGAGCGCGTGTTTGCCGTTTTCGAGAGCCGCGACACAGGCCTGATAGGCCGTGCGGGTCGGGTTGTCGGTCCGGGCGTACTCATAGCCCGTGTGCTTTCCCGGTGACTCCTGCGCAAAGGTGCTGGTCTGATAAATGGGCACCATGACTGCGCCAGTGCGCGGGTCGGGATCTTGTCCCGCATGAATGGCCTTCGTGCCGAAACCAAACGAATTCTGCGATTTGCTCATGGCTCGTAAGCTTGCCTGATCTCCATCGCGGCGGCAAGGGCCGAAAGCTTCGCAATGACCCCGTAGGCCGCTTCGAAGGCCGGGATCTCCTCGAAATTGCGAGTTTCGAGGCAGTCGCTTAAATCCTTGAAGCAAAGTTTTTTGAAGAACATTCCCGGGCTGTTCAGGTTGTCCATCTCGTCGCGCTCGCGATTCGCGCGAATGAATCCGCCGATCAGGCTTTCGCCCATCATGTAGATCACGGGCTCCGAGGTCGATCCGTCGGTCACCATCGCGGTTGCGATGCCCTCTTGCAGAATCACCCGGTCGATGACGCTTTTGTTCTTTCCGACGCTCATTTTGTTCCGGGTCCTGCGGTTCAGGGTGGCGAGTTCATCGGCCGAATGGATGACCATGACGCCGATTCCATAGGTACCAGAATCGTTCTTGATGAAGAGCGCGGGTTTTCGGTCGATCCCGCGCGCGCGGTATTCGCCTTCGATCGAATCGAGCATGCGTTTCGAGACCTCGGTCACGCGGTCCATGCCCGTTCCGTCCGAAAAATTCACGCCGGCGACCGACTCGCTCTCGACCCGGATGCTCCAGGGGTCGAGTCCGGCCAGGGTCGCGAACTCGCTTGCGAGCTCGTTGTAATACGAAAAATGCGTGCTTTTCTTGCGGGAATGCCAGCCGAGCTTGTGGCTCGGAAGCTTGGGTTGGCTCAACGAATCGAGCAACGCGGGATAGCCCCCCGAGAAGTCCGCATTCAGCACGAGCCAGTCCGGGGTCCAGCCCTCATCTGTGGTCGCGAATCCGTTCTTGATCCGGAGCGGATGCTCGATCAGGGGCTTCTCGCTTGCGGTCGAAAGATGAAGCGGAGCCGGCAAATCCTCGAGCCGCAGGATGCGGGTCTCGAAGCCGGCCCGGTCCAGAATCGAAGCCAAAAAAAAGAGATTCTCGAGATAAAACCGGTT
The DNA here is from genome assembly GCA_040380025.1 of Bdellovibrionales bacterium. GTDB lineage: Bacteria > Bdellovibrionota > UBA1018 > UBA1018 > CAIMNF01 > CAIMNF01. The sequence goes on from JBEIJY010000028.1 coordinate 21,503, forward strand.
CTCGGTGTGATTCTCGGGAAGGATGCCGATTTTTTCGGGCACGGCAAGGCGTTGCGATGCCGCAAGTCTCAGGATTCCGTTCCGGAAGATGGGGCCTGCGTGTTCAAGATCGATTTCACAGATGTTATTGAAACCTGCCGGGAACAGATTGCAGTCGATCGGTGCGATCTTGTCGCCCGAGTCGCGGATGTCGACCGAGCAATAGAACGGCGCCGGAAAATCTGCGAACTTCGATTCGAACCAGCGCTCAATGGCCTTGTGGTGCAGGACGACGGCTTTTGCGATTTCGTTTTTGAGGTTTTTTTGCGGGTTGGTCGGCATGGCACTTCACCAGATCCGGTTGGATTCCTTTCGCGAGGGCGAGGGTGGCATCAAGCTCTCCCCAAATTTTTTGTTTCAAGAACGGATCGGCCCTAAGGCTCCGGAGTTCGCTCTCGAAATAATCAAACGAATCGCACCAGTCCGCGATCACCTGCGGGTCGAGCACCCGGGAGGCCTCGGGGAGCGCCGACTTGAAACACAGATTTTTCGAGCCGAAGTATTCCAGGATCTCGGGTTCTTCATGGGGCGTGTCCTTCACGAGGTGGCTCACGCGGCACACGCGGGTCGCAAGGCTCATCCGGAAGTCCGGAATTCTCTTTTGAACCGATTCCAAGGGGTTCTTCTCGAGGAGTTCTTGCAAAAGATCGAGCTCGGCCCTTGCTTCGCGGTAGTGTTTGTCTTCGAGATGGCTCCGGAATCGAATGGAAAGGGCGAGCGCCTTTTGTTCAAGCGTGGGATTCCGCTCGAGGAGCTCGCCTGCCAGGGTGCGGGCCTTCAGGAAGTTCCGAAGCTCAAGCTCGGCCCGTGCCAGATGGGCGCGGGCGCGGTTCTCGGTCTCGGCAGGGGGGGTTCGGAGCATCAGCTCGCGGGCGAATTTTGCAAGATCGGCGAATGCGCGGGTGTCAGAGAGCGCCGAGAGCAGGCCCAAATAGGATTCTTCGATTTTGGAGTCCGAGGGATAGCGCTCGACCAGGCGCCGGAAGCTCCGGATGGCCTGCGCGTGGTTTTGGCTCTGAAGCGCTTTCGATCCCTCTTCGAACAAAAACGAGGCCTCTTCGGCCGAACGAGGGCCCGGATTCGGATTCCCCGGTGCGGCGAAGGTCGAAGAGAGCGCGATCAGAAGCGCGCCCAGACAAAAAAGAAGTGAGATGTGAGCTCTCATGGTTTAGGTTCGACCCTATCATGAAAGCCGAGCAAAACGCATTGATTTTCAGTACCGTTTGGCCCGAGCCGTCCTCTTCGGCGGCGGGCGTGCGGCAGATGCAGTGGATTGATCTGTTCTGCGAGCGCTTCGACCGCGTCTTCCTTGTCTCGCCTTCCCGTCCGAAGAGCAAAGCCGATTGGGGGCATGTGACGCTTCCGGATCGGGTGGAGCTGCTCGCGCTTCCCATGAATGATTGGAGTGTGTGCGATCTGCTCCGCGAGAAAAATCCGGCTCTGGTGATGTTCGATCGCTTCATCCTCGAAGAACAATTCGGCGCCATGGTGTACGAGGCCCTGCCGGATGCGGTTTGTGTTCTGGAAACGCAGGATCTGCATCTCATTCGGCGGGCTCGCGAACAGCACCGCGAGGAATGGCTCCGGTGGAGCGAGGTTCCGACCGGCTTTTACCGCACCGAGACGGCCCTGCGTGAGACGGCCACGATCGAGAGAGTCGATTTTTCGTTCGTGGTGTCGTCCTTCGAAGAGAATCTTTTGAAACACGAATTCGGAATCGGGCCCGATCGCCAGGAGTGGATTCCATTTGCTTATGCTCCGCCCGTGAAGGTCGAGGCAAGCCTAGATCGCCTGGCAAGACGCGATTTCGTCTGGATCGGGAACTTCCGGCATGCGCCGAACGCCGATGCGCTCCGGTGGACAAGGCAGGAGATCTGGCCGCGCATCCGGGCGAGGCTTCCCGAAGCGCAGTTTCATGTGTTCGGCGCGTACCCCTCGCGGGAGTTCATGGATTGGAATCGCACGAAGAATTCGGGAATCTTCGTGCATGGAGCGGCCGAAGATCTTGATCGAGTGTTTGCGCGCGCGCGGGTGAACCTTGCGCCTTTGCGCTTTGGCGCCGGAGTGAAGGGAAAAATCCTCGAGGGTTTTCGCTACGGAGTCCCGGCGGTGACGACCCCCGTGGGGGCCGAAGGGCTTCTTCCTGAAGATGCTCCCGGCTTGGAGTTCCCGGGGGAATGTGCTCGGGATGCCGAAGGCATCGCCGAAGCGGCGATCCGGTTGCATGAGTCCGAGGAATCGTGGCTGCGGGCGCACCGAGCTTGTGTTGCTTTGATGGAGCGGGTGTATGCGGCGGATTCGGTGCGCGCGAGGATGCACGCCCGATTGGATGCGCTCTTTCGGCAAAAGAATGCGGGTGCGGTGCCGCTCTGGCGGAGTCGGATGATGAGACACGAGCTCGTGAACAGCCGGCGGTATTTTTCGAAATGGATCGGCGAGAAAGAGCGAAAAAAATCAGTCGAGAACGGGCAGGTCGGTCGTGAACCCGCGGGTTTCGACGGTGATGGAACTCGGTGATCGATTCGGATCGGCGCTGATGTTCTGGGTGCCAAAAATGGCAATTCCCACGATGACGGCACAGATCCCCCCCAGAGCACTAAACAAAAAGTTCTCGGCCATGTTTTCTTGAATCTGAGTGTCGTCCATACCCAAAGAGCCTATCGGTAACAGTGTATAATACTTGATAAAAAAGGTAAAATATAAACACGAAGAAGTTTTGGGGTGTTAAATCACTGAATTCATTCTAAAATAGTTAAGTACGGGGTGGGGGAATGAATCAAAATTCTTTGAACAATCAGGGCTTTTCGCTCGTTGAGATCTTGGTCTTCATGGCCTTGGCGGGGATTGCCCTCCTTGTGTCCTCGCAGATGTTCGTGAACCAGATGCGACAGCAACGGACGGTCGAGGTCTCGTCGAACTTCGATCAGATCCGCGCCGGAGTCCAGGCGGCCGCCCGAAATCCCGATTCGATTCACTTCAGCGCCCTGGAGTTTCCGGATCCGAACAATCTCGATCCGACCAATGCGGAGCTTCGAGCCTGCATTGAATCCCAAGGATTGAATGATCAAAATCTCGACTGTAGTCCCCATCCTCATCACGTCGCAGGACTCAGGCCGCTTCGATTGCTGAACCGGGACGGGCGTGAGGTGGGCGGGTTTTATCGCCTCGATGGCAAAAAATGTACCGCGCAGGCAGCGGATTGTCCGTTCAAGGTGACCACGCAATTCAAGCCGATTTGTCCTGCAAGCAACGCGCTTACCGTGAACGGCGCTTGTGCTCGAGCACAGGGAATCCAGATCGCGTGGTCGATCGAACAGGTGACTCCGGTTCCGAATCTCAAGTTTTTTAAAAAAATCGAGGCAAGTCTCGAAACGGTTTCGAGTCCGCTCTATGCGATCCCCGTGCCGGTTCAGAGCATTTTGGGCTCTGCCGCAACGGTTCAGCCTTGTCCTGCCGTGAGCCTCACTCAAACCATGCTGGTATCGGGCGGGGGCACGATCGACAACAAATATTCCGGTTTGGTCGGGACGGTGGTTCCGCAAACGGTCACCTCGTTTGATGCGTATGGAATGCCGGTGTGCGGACTCGACATGGGCGCCCTGGACGCCGCGCTTTTGAAGCGAGAGCTGTGTCGAGCGCAGATTCAAGCTGCGTGGGCCGGATCATTGAACCCGGCGAATGAGGTGCAAGAGACGATTCCTGTTTGCGATGTGAAGATCGTGAAGAACTTTCTTCTGAATGTTCCAGCTCGGTATAGCAGGCAATGCCGTTCTGTTCCAAACTTCAGTCATTACACCCATTCAGGCACCGGTGTCACGATCGGCACAGGCACGGGCGCAAATGCCAATCTGATCAATCAGCCAGGCGGCATCGTTTCGCATCTGAATGACAGTGCTTACACTGCAGCCGAAATAAACCAGATGATCACGGACTACGGACTTCCTCCGAGCATGAACGGACTGGTCCAGTGCGTGCAGATGAATCAGCAGTCGGTGGCCTTTGATTCTTCCGGAGCTCTTACTGTTCCGCCCGGAATCGTTTCCAATACTTTTTTTTATAAAATCGTTGGTGGAGGGGGCGGGGGGAGTGGCGGCGGTGTCGGTAATTTTCTGAATTCAAAAGCAGGTCAAGGTGGTGGGAAGGGGCAGTTTCAGCAGGACACCATCAATGTTCCGGAAGGTCAGTGTACGATCATCATTGGAGCGGGAGGAATGGGGAGTATGAGTGGCTCCGGGCAACCCGGAGGGACGAGTACGATTTTATGTGCCGGCGGAGTTTCCATCGCCGTTGGCGGCGGGACTGGCGGGTCGTTCGGGGCTGGGTCCAGTCAGGCTTGTTCTGCAGTCGGGGCATCTGGCGGGGCTGGAATCGATTCCGACTGGCCCGGTTCAAATGACGGAGGGAGTGGTGGAGCAGTGGACGTCAATGGCGGGAATGCCACCGGATACGGGGCTGGCGGGGGCGGGGCGGGCTGTAAGGATAACGCTGTTCCATCAGGAGGGAACGGCCGGAACGGCCGTGTTGAGGTTCGTATGCTCGTTGCGACCCCGTTTTCGCCGGCCCAAGCCGGTCCCTAGGTGTTTTTAAGTGGTTTCGATATCGTCTTCGCCCGAACCTTAACCGAATGAATCGGAAGCCCGTCCTTGATGAACAAGCGCTCGAACAGCGTCACTTCCGGAATCGCGAGTTTTTTCGCATCCGGGTTTCCGGCATGAAGATCGCGGGTCATCTCGAGGATCTCGAAGGTGTCCGACAAAGAAGCCAGATTCTCGAGAATGAAATCAAAATATTCGGCGTGGTCGGTTTTCAGGTGAAACCAGCCCTTGCCCGATAGAAGCGGGGCGATCGAAAGAAGCCACTCGCGATCCGCGGTGCGGTTCTTCTTTTGCGCCTTCTTCGGCCACGGGTCCGGAAAAAACATGTGCAAAAAATCGATCTCTCCCGGTTCGAACATGAACGGGAGCCGGTCCGCATTCGCGCGGAAGGCGAGAAGGTTCGAGACCGCGAACTTGCGCGATTTCTCGGCCAAGCGGTAAATCTGTTTGAATTTCCAATCGATGCCGATGTAGCGCGCGGCGGGGTTTTGTTTCGCCCACTCGAGGCAAACGTGTCCCGCGTTGCAGCCGATCTCCACATGAAGAGGGGCGTCGGCATCGTCCGGCTTCCCCGAGGCGCGGAATTGCTTCCGCCAGCTCCCTCGATGAACTTCGGTATCATGATCGGTCAGGGCCAGGCCGCGAAGATCCACGGGAAGATGCTTCAACTTCTCCCAATAGGGGTTCTTCGACGGACCATACTGAAACTCAGGACTGGACACCGGGCTCGACATAGGCAGGACGAGGTTGATAACCCGAATGATACCGCTTGTAAAGCCGCGTACATCCTACGCGACGGGGTATGCACCGGGAAAGGGCGCACACCCCGTCGTTTCGGAGTGTGCGTATCATTGAGTCATCCGGACTCAATCCTTATGATGTCGTGTGCCCGGTGTTTCAGCCGAGAAGCTTCAAGACCTGTTGCGGATTCTGGTTCGCCTGCCCGAGAACCGAGATTCCCGCTTGGGCGAGAATGTTGTTCTTGGTGAGCTCGGAGGTCTCGGCGGCCATGTCCGCATCGCGGATCCGGGAGCGCGCGGCTTCCAAGTTCTCGCGATAAGTGCCGATGTTATTGATCGTCGACTGCAGGCGGTTCTGGAGCGCACCGAGCGCCGAGCGGTTTTCGTTCAAGCGCGTGAGTGCGGAGTCGAGTTTTTCGAGGTTGTTCTGCGAGGCTTCTTTCGAAGCAGTCGAGATTTCACCGATTCCCAACGCACCCACCGAGACATTCTGCTCCTGGGCATCGAAGGTGAGCCGGTCCTGGGAGGGGTTGTTGTTCAACCCGACCTGGATGTCGAACTGCTTTCCGGAGCCGTTCAAAAGTTTGTTTCCGTTGAATTCCGTGGTCGAGGAGATCCGGTCGATCTCTGCGCGAAGCTGCTGGACTTCTTTGTCGATGAAGCTTCTTTCCTTGTTGCCGATCGTGTCCGAGGCGCCTTGGATCGAAAGTTCGCGCATCCGGACGAGGATGTTCGCAATTTCATTGGTTCCGCCTTCGGCAACCTGGATCATCGAGATCCCGTCCTGGGCGTTCCGTCCCGCTTGCGAGAGGGAGCGGGTCGAGGCGCGGATTCGCTCGGAAATGGCGAGCCCCGCAGCATCATCGCCGGCGCGATTGATTCGATTGCCCGAAGACAATCGTTCCAAAGAGGATTCTTGTGCCCTTCGATTCGCATCCAGATTCCGGTGGGCAACCAGTGCCTGGAGGTTAGTATTGATACGCAAACCCATGGTTATTCTCCTTTTTCATCATAGGTAATCTTCCATGAGTTGATCGTGATCCTTCACGATATCAAGCAGTCCAAGAATCGCCTGACATTCCTCTCTTCGACGGGGAAGTTTTTTCCTTGAGAAAAAAATGTATGAAATCCAATACTTATGCCTGATTAAAAGAATCAACATTTGTTGCGTGTTTGGGCAAGCGTTCGAAATGCTTGAGAAAGTTCGCATCTTGGTTGCGATTTTTTCGCGATTCGAGTACAAACCCCTGCATGACTCCCGAACAATTGAAGGCCAGAATTGAAACCCTTCACGCCCATACCCGCGTCGAAGTGACGGATCTCACCGGAACCCATGATCATTATCAGGTGACGGTAGTGAGCCCCGCATTCGAAGGAAAGCTCATGATCGAGCAACATCAGATGATCATGAAGCTCCTGAAGGCCGAGATTGATTCGGACGAGGTGCACGCGCTGTCGATGAAAACCTTCACGCCCGCGCAATACGAAAAATTCGGAGGAAAATGAACATGTCCCATCCCTTGGTCTCTGAAGTCGAAAAGCTCGTAAAAAGCAATGAAGTGGTGATTTACATGAAAGGCTCGCCCGAGTTCCCGATGTGCGGATTCTCGGCGCGTGCGGTTGCGGTACTGAAGGCCGCCGGAGTCGGGAGCCTGAAAGGCTTTGACGTTCTCTCGGATGACGACATGTGGACCGCGCTCGAAGAATACACCCAGTGGCCGACCGTGCCGCAAATTTTCATCAAGGGCAAGTTCATCGGCGGCTGCGACATCGTAAGCGAGATGTTCGAACGCGGCGAGCTTCAAGAAATCCTGAAGTCCTGATTTAGGGGCTCTTTCGCGGCCTTACCAGTGGCTCGGAAGCAAAAGCACCTCGTCGATTTTGCCGGCGTCGAGCAGAAGCATGCAGACGCGGTCGAGACCGATCGCGATGCCTGACACGGGCTTCAGGTGGTGAAGAGCCTCTAATAGCTCTTCGTCCATTGGCGATTCCGGATAGGCGTCGCCGTACGATTCGCGCCTGATCTTTTGGTCTTTTTCAAAATTCGCACGTTGCTGAGCGGGGTCTCGGAGCTCGTCAAAGGCGTTTCCAAGTTCTATTTGTCCCACGTAGACCTCGAACCGGTTCGCCCAAGGGTAGCCTTGCTCGTCCAAGACCGGATTGCAGAGCGAGGACTGGCTCAGAGGGTAGTGCGTGACAAAATACGCTTCGTTCTTGGGGAGTTTCGGCTCGATCTCGTTCAGCCAGAGCTTGAAGTACAGATCATCCCAAGGCTCGCTCGCATCGGCCCGGATCGAGAAGCGCGCGCATGCCTCCGCAAGCGACTTTGGGGTTTCATGGGTCCGCAAATCGACTCCCAAATGTTCCAAAAACAAGTCCACCACGCGGAACCGCCGCCACGGGCCCGAAAGAGAGATGATGCGGCCCTGATGGCGAAACTGCTCGCATTCGTGGATGCTCCTGCACAGGTGCCGGAAGAGCTCTTCCACCCGGTCTTGGAGACCCGAAAGAGGGAGGTGGCTCTCGTAAAACTCGAGCATCGTGAACTCGGGATGGTGCTCGGGCGAGCGCGGCTCATCGCGAAACGCCGAGCAGATCTGAAAAATCCGGGGAAGCCCCGCCGCTAGGAGCTTCTTCATGGAGAACTCGGGCGAGGTCGGAAGAAACGTAGGGCTTGCGCCTTCTTTCTTCATCAGTTGGAGTGGCAGAATGTGCGGCTCCATGCCGGGGCTCCGAACGAGGAGCGGCGTTCGCACTTCGTCGTAATTGTGCCCCCAGAAGAATTCGCGGACGGCTTTCTCGATCAGGATTCTTTGTTTCTTGTTTTCAATGCTCATAGCGGTTTCGGTACGGGGCACGATGACACGCTTTTGACTCGAAGAGAAGATCGCATTACAACCAGGAATGATGAGCTGTCTTCAACAAGAGCTGACCGCGATTTTTGATCAATCCGGGCACGGGTTTCCCGTGCCGCTTCCGCCGATCGAGCCGCCCAGGGCCGCTGTGATCGCGCTCTTTTCAGGAGAGCAATTTCACTCCTCTGAGATCCTTCTCATCAAAAGAGCACTCACTGTCGTGACCCATGCCGGGCAAGTGGCGCTTCCGGGCGGCGGCATTGAGGAGCGTGATCGCGGAGATCTCCATGAGACCGCGCTTCGCGAACTGTTCGAAGAAGTAGGGATTCCCCGCGAGGGGGTTCTGCCGGTCGGGGTCCTTCCGACCCTTCCCACGGTGAGCGGGGGAATGTTCATCGCTCCCGTGCTCGCGTTTGCCGACTCCATGGTCCGGACTCGGGAGCTTGTGCCTGATCCGAACGAGGTGGCACGAACGGAATGGGTTTCGGTTCGGAGTCTTCGCGAAACCCGCGTTCAGGTGAGCCGTGAGTTCCGAGGAGTGAGCGTTTCGTTGCCGGAGTTCCGCTGGGGAGAGGAACGGATGTGGGGTCTCACCGCTTTGATTTTTGACTTGATCCTGAATCGGTATGATAGGATTACTCCATGATTCTGCATCGTTTGACTCGACATCTTGGTTTCTTCTTCATCGCTCTTTTTGCTTCGATCGGAGCGGCTCATGCGGGCGAGCCGTGGAAAGGCAAAACCACCGTTCGTCCCTATGAATTCGGGCTCATGAGCGGGGTCTCGATTTACGGCAACGATGCCAGCTGGGGGATCCTCCCGAGTGCGGCATATTTGGTTCGCGATCAGGGATTCATTGACGACATCGACGATCGTGCGTGGGTGGAGCTTCAGCTCGGGCCGACGTTTTTTACCACGGGTTCCTCGACCCAGGCGGGAATCCAATACAGCGCTCATCTTCGGTGGGATTTTACCTACAATGAGCAGTGGACGTTTTACGCCTTGGGAGGCTTGAGCGGCTACGGGCTTCCGGATCAGTATCAAAACTCGTTCACGATCCATCCGCGGTTCGGAACCGGGGTGCAGTATCAAACCAAGACTCCGCTCATGTTTCGGGGCGAGGTGTCTGCGGAGTTCATCGGCCTCGGAGTGGCCCTTCAGTTTTAGCGCGCATGGATCCGGTCCCGCTCATTGTGGATTCAAGGATCGGACCCGCGCCCGAAGGCGTGTCGCTGTCGGCTAGTGCCCGTTGCCATGCGGGTGTTTTATCGATTCAATTCGAATTGCGGGCGGGGGGCTCGTTCTTGCGTGGGCTTCTTCCGGCGCCCCGCGACCACGAAGCGCTTCATTCTGAAGCGAACGCAGAGCTTGCGCTTCGTCAAAATGGTCTTTGGAACGAAACCTGCTTCGAGGCCTTTGTCGAAAAGCCCGGAAGCACCGGTTACTATGAATTCAATGCCTCGGTGAACGGGGCCTGGAATCTGTACGAGTTCGATTCGTACCGCTCTGGCATGCGCGAGGTCGCGCTCGGGGAAGAGACTGCTCCGGTTTTTGCGCTTCGCGATCTTTTTCAAGATCGCTGGATCCTTCGGTGGGACATTCCGGTTATGCTGGTCGCAGGCGTGCCTAAAAGCGCACGCCTCGGGCTTACCGCGGTTTTGAAGTGCGGTACGGACGTTTCGTACTGGGCGCTCCGGCATCCGGGAGAACGGCCTGATTTTCACCTTAGGGAGGGGTTTTGTCATGATCCAGTTCGGGATTGATCGTTTGCTTCACGAAAAAGACCTGCGGGCGCCCCTGTTGAACAAGCGCCTCGGGCTCCTGGCTCATCCGGCCTCGGTAACGGCCGATCTCACGCACACGCTCGACGCACTTGCGGCGGTTCCGGGGCTTTCCGTGACCTGTGCTTTTGGTCCCCAGCACGGCATGCGGGGAGAAAAACAATACAACATGATCGAGTCGGATGACTACACGGACCCGGTGCATGGAATTCCCGTGTTCAGCCTTTACGGCAAGACCAGGCGTCCGACCCCCGAGATGCTCTCGCATTGCGATGGGGTGCTGGTGGATCTTCAGGATCTCGGGTGTCGCATTTACACCTATCTTACAACGCTTGTGTACCTGATGGAGGAATGTGCGCGCCTTGGCAAATTCGTATGGGTGCTGGATCGCCCGAACCCCGCGGGGCGTGCGCTCGAGGGCAGTATTTTGAAGCCTGGCAATGAGAGCTTTGTCGGTGTCCGGCCGATTCTGATGCGGCACGGGCTCACACTCGGGGAATTCGCACGCTTTGCAAACACCGAATATGCGATTCATGCCGAGCTCAAGGTCATCGAGATGACGGGATATGCGATCGATTCGGCCCCGGGATACGGCTGGCCCCTCGAGGAGCGCGCCTGGGTGAACCCGAGCCCGAACGCGCCCACGCTCTCGATGGCGCGCTGTTATCCGGGCACAGTGATGCTCGAAGGAACGACCCTCTCGGAGGGCAGGGGGACCACGCGGCCGCTCGAGGGCTTCGGCGCGCCCGATCTCGACGGTGCGCGGATTCTTCATGAGATGAGGCGCCTTGCGCCCGAGTGGCTTGAGGGGTGCTTGTTGCGGCCTTTTTATTTCGAACCGACGTTTTACAAGCACAAAGAGACCCTGTGCAGCGGGGTTCAGATCCATGTCGATCACGGGCGGTATGATCCCTTGCGGTTCAAGCCGTATCGAATCCAGGCGCTTGCGTTCAAGGCGATCCGGAACCTACACCCCGGCTATGATTTGTTCCGGGAGTTTCCGTATGAGTATGTGTTCGACCGTCTTGCGATCGATGTGATCACCGGATGCGATTTTTTACGGAAATGGGTCGATGATCGCGCCTCACGGCCTTCGGACCTCGAGGAGTTCCTCTCGAAGGACGAGAAGATCTGGAAGGAGAAGATCGCCGATGCGTACTTGTATTGAGCGGGGATGGGTTCTTTTTTTGCTCCTTTTTTCTTCGATTTCGGGGGCAGGGAGGTCGCATGCGGCCGATCTTGAGCCTCTTTTGAAGAGTCTGGTCAAAAAAGGCACGCGTGTTTCGGCCCACATCGTGAACCTTACGAATGCGCGGGATTTGCTGAAGGTGAATCCCGATGAGCCCCTGAATCCTGCCTCGAGTGTGAAGCTCTTCACCGCATATGCGGCGCTCGAGCGTCTGGGAATCCAATACCAGTACAAAACAGGGGTATTTTTTTTAAAAGACGGATCGCTTTGTGTGAAGGGCGGGGGGGATCCCTCGTTCGTGATGGAAGACATGTTTCTGCTCGCGCGCGGACTGCGCCGGAAGGGCCTGGAATCGTATTCGGGCAAAATCGTGCTCGATTCGAGTGTGTTCGACGAAGAGATGTATCCCGAGGATCGCTCCGATCAGGATTCCGAGCGTGCTTATAATGCTCCGATTGCGGGATTGAACTTCAATTACAATACGATTTCGGTGTTCGTGAACCCGACCGTGAAAGGCAAGCCCGCGCGGGTGAGCCTTGATTTTCCGTTTCGCTTCGTTCGTCTCGATGGCAAGGTGATGACCGCCGCCGGAACCGATGTGACCTGGGACAAAAAAGGAAAAGCCGAGCAGGAAATCGTGAACCTGGGCGGAAAAATCGCCGAGGGCGGCGAGGAGTGGCGTAAGCCGTTCCGGATCCGGAATCCTTCGAATGCGTTCGGAGAGGCGCTTGCGATGTTGCTCTCGGAGAGCGGCATCGAGGCGAAAGGCGCGATGGCACTTCAATCCGGGGCTTGCCCCTCGGGATCCGAGCCTGATTTCGAGTACGCAAGCAAGCCCCTCGGATTCATCGTGGGTCTCATGAACAAATACTCGAACAACTTCATCGCCGATTCGCTCGTGAAGATGCTCGATCATGAGGTGAACCGGAGAACCGGAACCGCGGCCGGAGGAATGGCGTTCATCCGGACCGAGCTCGAGAAGATCGGAATCCGGCCCGAGGAGCGGGGGCGAACGCTCGTTTCAGGTTCTGGACTCACGCGCGACAACCGCATGTCGGCAAGCGACTTCATCCGGCTCTTGAAGGCGATTCACAAGGACAAATCGATTCTGCCCGAGTTTTTCTCTTCCCTCCCGGTGGCCGGGCTCGATGGAACCCTGAAGCGCAAGTACAAGGGCTCCGAGGTGGCGCATTTGTTGCGCGGAAAGACCGGAACCCTGAGTGGAGTGCAGTCGCTCGTGGGCGTGTATCCGAATCGCGAGGGCGAATGGATCGGAGTGGCGATCATCATGAACGGCGGATACGGGATCCCCGAAGCCGAGCTTGCGGCGTTCCTCGCGCGACATTGATTCACGGATAATTCAGCGGTTCAACAAACTGAAGATCGGGCTCGATGCGCTTGCACATGGACGCCTGAAACGGCCGGTTCAGGCGTTTCCGGGAACGGGCCTCCAGGCGCTCGTCGACCGCATGCGCGTTCAGCACGGTCTGGAACTCGCGTACGGCTTCTTCCCGGCGCCCCAGCAGGTCCAGGGCACAGCCCCGAAAATAGCGCGCAACGCTCTCGGAATGCGCAGAGAGCTTTGCCTGAAGCGCCAGCGAGAACGCGCGAAGCCCTTCTTGGGGGTTTCCGTTCATGAGTTCGAAATACCCTCTTTGCATTTGCAGGTGGGGATCGGTCGGAAGAACCTCGCAGGCTTGGATCAAAAACGCATGGGGAACCGCCGACTCCTCGCCGCGCACCTGCCAGGACACGTAGGCCTGATGGTACAGGTGAAGCGCTTTCAGAAAAGGCTCCGGAAACCCGAGGCCGGGCTCGAGGATCTCGGTCTCGCGTTCCTGATTCCAGCGATCGAACGAGAAGGGAATTTTAAGGTAGGGCCCGATCCCGGTCGGAGTTTCCTGACGGATCGAGAGGTACAGGCATTCGTTTTTCGGATCAAACGCCACGCTCTGAATGGCCGTGATCACCGAGACGGTGTTCCCGAAAACGCGGCGCTCGCCCGTGGAAAGCTCGATGTGGGACCCGAGCACCCGGAGCGCTTGATTCCAAGTGAAGTCGCCCGCAAGGACCTTGGTCGCTTCTTCCATGCTTTCTTTGCGAAGATCGCAGTCTTCGTAGAAGGCGCCCGAAAAGCGGATTTCGTGTTTCCGGAACTCCGGCGACTGGAACTTGTTCGTATGCGCGATGCCGCACGCATGATCGGGCTCGCGGACGAAGATTTTTCCTCCCACGAGTTCGACCGTGACCGAGCGGTTCTCGCGAAAGCTCGTCAGATTGAGCGCCCACGATCCCATCGGATGAAACCGCCGGCAGATCTCGATCGCCTCGTCGAGCGTCCGGGCGGTTTCGAGGATCTCCTCGCCCAAGAAGAAAATCGGCACGCCTTTTCGCGACACGTGTTTCGAAAAATGCGCATGGAGCGAGAACGCGATTCCCGATTCGTTCCAGCCGGTCAGCCCCGAGGTGTGAATGCCGAGGCTCGACACCGAGACGAACTTTTGAAGCCCGGGGTCGGTCGGCTCATGAAAAAACACCGTTTGATGCCGCTCCCAGTGCGAAGCGGCCGGGTAGTCGAGGTTTCGAAAAAAATACGTGTGGCCTTCGTGGAACACCCGAAAGGTCGAGCATCCGGGAAGCCCTTGCAAAAACCGGTTCCGCGCCCGCGGGGTGGACGCGGCGGCGAGGATCATCAGGAGGTCCGGCTGGTAGAGCGAGAGCCAGAGGCGCTTCAGGGGAATGCGGGAGGCATGGGCGAAGGGTTCGATTCGGGCGCGATACGGCTTCGGGAGGCGAATGAAGCGCTCGAGCACGAAGGCCTCGTAGAGGCCGCTCACGAGCTTGCCCAGTCCCGGAATCCGCCGGGTCGCCTGGCGGATGAGTGTCTGGTTCTTTTTTGAAAGGGGCGTGAATGCGAGCTCTTTTTGCTCCTCTCGCGGAAGGCTTGCCACGAGCCGTCCGTGTTGTTCCGCCCGTTCTTTTCGGGTGCCTTTCAGGCGTACGAGGCGGATTCCTTTGATCAGTTCGATGTCGTTTGGGCTCATGGGGTGAGTATACCCCCGAGCCCCGCCGGTGGGGCAAAAAAGCCCCTTCGGGTGAATTGTTTTTGTAAATGAAATCAGTTGTCATGATTTTGGCTTCGTGTCATGGTTTCAATGTCTTTCGTTGAACAGAGAGGAAGCCCATGACCGTTACTTCAAAGACCCTGATGACCTTGTTTCTTCTTGTTGTTGCGCTCTTCGCATCGAAGGTGAATGCCGAGGATGCCCGCGATCTTCGGGACCTGCAATTCGACGCGAATGTCGAAGAACCCCTCCGAAAACAGATGCTCGGCGATCTTGCCTTCATGGGCTCGGTGCAGGGCTCGAATAGTACTCCCTTGCATGCAAAGATTTTCGGGAAGGTCGACGGACCCACCTACAGCGCTTGGTTCGCCTCGCGAATTCAGTCGGTGGGCAAGAATGCCTGCGGAAGCGGGAATGCCGTGGCCTGCGTGATTCCGTTTTTTGCGAGCAACAAAATGTGGGTCACCAAGAACTACACCCAGTTTGATCATCCCCAGATCGCGCGCATCTCGGTGATCTTCCACGAGGCACGGCATTCCGAGGTCCAAAACGGCAATTGGTCGCATGCGAACTGCCCGACGCCGTTTCGGGATGAGCGCGGAAACGACGTGAAGAGCCTCTGGACGGGTGCCTTGCTCGCCGGACAGCCCGCGTGTGATGTCACCCCCTTTGGCTCATACGGAAGCCAGACGGTGTTACTGAAGAATATTGCGATGAACTGTGCGAACTGCACCGAGAAGGTCCGGGCCGATGCCGAGATTTACGGAAATGACCAGTTCGGACGCATCATCGATGCGAAGGCGAAAGCCGCAATGCGGGCCGATTTTGGAATGAAACCAAAGCGAATTTGATCTACAACCGACCCCATGGGCTCAAAAAAAATCGTGTGGGTCATGCTTTTGGTTCTGGCCGTGGGCATCGCAGGATGGGGAGTCTTGAAGCCAAGAGATTCCGTTCCCGGGGTCGAAGAAACTGTGAATATCGCTCCTCGGGCGAGCGAAGCTCTTGCTCTTGCAGAATCCTCTCCTTCGGCCGGACCCACGGGTGACCCGGTGAAGGCTTTATTGCCGGCCCAGAAACTGAATGCCGCAGATTCACGCAAGATTTCGATTCTGCGCGAGCTGATCCAAACCCGAAACGACAACGACCCCCGAATGGATACCGAGCTTCGGAACCTGAGCGCGGCCGCCAAGGCCGAGATTCAGAGCATTTATCGCGACACCAAGCCCGAGAGCCGGAACGAGCGGGGTACCATGGTGTTTTTGCTCGGTCGCGAGATTCGCGATCCGGCCGAGCTTTCGTTCTTTCGGGGTGTCTTGCAAGAAAAGCCGTGCCTGAGCCTCGAAAACTGCGAGCGGCCCGCCGGGGCGGTTTCGGGCGATGAAGAACACCTCGAGACCATCAACGACACGACGGCAAGTTACCCGCAATTGATCGCGCTTCGCGCGCTCGTTCATCGCGCAAACGAGCTGAAAGAAGCCAGTCAAGAAGGGAGTGCGCTGTTTTCGGGCATTCTGGACACCTTGCGAGAAGCACGAAACTCGCCCAATCCAAAAATTGCGGATGCAGCTCAATCTGCGGTCAAGGAACTCAGCAATGAGTGAGCGGCGGCCCCTCGGGCTCAGGGTTTGGCACTGGGCGAGCGCGTTCGTAGTATTGATGATCCTCTCGACGGTGTTGCTCCGAAAAACTTTCTTGAGCGCTCGTGCAATGAGCGGAGTGATCGCCCGCGAACTGGGTGAGCAGGGGGTTGCGGTCACCGAGGACGCGGCGAAGGTCGCGGCACGCGCGATTCGGGACGGAATGTGGGAGTGGCACTATCGTCTGGGGTTTGTTCTTGCGGGTTTGTTTGTGTTCCGCTGGGTGTTCGGGAAGTTTCGCTTTCCCGGGTTTCGGTCCCTCCGGAACGCATCGCACTCGGTGTTTTACCTGATTGTGGCTTTCATGGCGGTGACAGGGCTCGGAATGTACTATTCAAGCGCCCTTGGAATTCCCGATGAGTGGGTGGATTCGGTCGTCGAGGTCCACGAGGCGGGGCAGTGGTTCTTTTTTTGCTTTGTTCCCCTGCACATTGCCGGCATGGTCATCGCCGAGCTTCGCGGAGAGCGCGGGATCCTCTCGCGCATGATCCACGGCGGTGGAGTTTAGGATTTTCGGGCAATCAATCCGAAGCTGTCGAAGCGGTCTCGCACGGGATCCTCGGAATGGATCACCTCGAACCCGGCCCAGCTCAGAATCTTTGCCGCCGATTCCGGGGTAAAGACATGTCGGTGAATCAGGTTCGAACGGAGGCTTGAGTCCTTGTCAAAGGACTCGTAATGAGGAGCGAGGCCCCGGTCAATCACATTGGTCTTCCAGTCTTCCCAGTGTGCGTCTTCGTTGGATTGCGAACCCTGTTCGTGGTCCCGGATGAGATGCTCGATGGGCGTCACGCTTCGAAAGCGATCAAACGTTCGCTCGGGGTGAGGGAGGGTCAAAAACAAAATGCCCCTTGGTTTTAAAACCCGTCGCCATTCGAGCAGGGCCGAAAGCGGGTCGGGGAGATGTTCCAAAACATGTTCGTTGACGAGGTAGTCAAAGCGCGCATCCGGGTAGGGGACTTTCTCTGCCGGGA
>JBEIJY010000029.1:0-29814 GCA_040380025.1 Bdellovibrionales bacterium
CCATTCTTCTTTCTCCGGCCCAGAAATCATTGAAACCGTCACACTGAGGAAAGGGCCTTGGGAACATTCACTTCAGCCATGGACGGCGTGCGGAAGTGAAAAGGCAGGATGCCTGTTGTTCTCAAGGCCCTTTTCTCAGTGTGACGATTTCAATGATGAATGGAATGGAAAAAAGAAAAATGGTCGAGCTGGCGGGACTCGAACCCACGACCTCTTCGTCCCGAACGAAGCGCGCTACCAACTGCGCTACAGCTCGACTTTCAGGGAACGGTTGGAAAACTAGACTGAAACCCCCGCCCGGGCAAGTCAAAACGCACTTACGCGACCTCGCCGCCCCCCGCGGCTCCTCCGCCCTCGCGACCGAGCTTCCGCTTGTCGAGGCCGTATTTCTCGACCTTCATGATCAGCCCCGCCCTCGAAATCCCGAGCTCCTTCGCGAGCTTGCTCTTGTTCCATTTTGTTCGCCGAAGGCCCTCTTTGATCATCGATTTCTCAAGCTCCTCCATTGCATCCTTGAGCTTGCCCGCGAACTTCACGTTCACGCCCTTGCCCCCTCCGCCTGCGCCGGCCACGGCGTCGCGAATCGGCTGAGACAGGAGCTCCGGACCGATCTTGGTCTCGGTTCCCGAAAGGACCACGAGGCGCTCGATCTCGTTCTCGAGCTGACGGATGTTCCCGGGCCAGTGGTAGTCGAAGATCTTCTCCATGGTGCGCGAGGTGAGCGCCTTCAGGGGAATCTCTTTTTCTTTGCAGTTCTTCAAAAGAAAATGATCGACCAGGACCGGGATGTCCTCCCGGCGGTCGCGGAGGCACGGAACCTGGATATTGATGACGTTGATCCGGTAGTACAAGTCCTCGCGGAATCCGCCTTCTTCGATCATGCGCTTCAGGTCGCGGTTGGTGGCCGCAATCACGCGCACATCGACCTTGCGCTCCTCGGTCCCGCCGACCGGGGTCAGGGTTCCCTGCTGGAGGACACGCAGGAGCTTCACCTGCATGGCAAGGCTCATGTCGCCCACCTCATCCAAGAACAGCGTACCGTTGTGGGCCATCTCGAAGAGGCCTTTTTTGTCTTTGATCGCCCCGGTGAAGGAGCCCTTCACGTGTCCGAAGAGCTCCGAGTCGAGGAGCGTCTCGGTCAGGGCCGAGCAGTTCACGGTCACGAAATTCGCGGCTTTTCTCGGAGAATTGAAGTGCACCGAGCGGGCGATCAGCTCCTTCCCGGTTCCGTTCTCGCCCTGGATCAGCACGGTGGCCTCGGAGCTCGAGACCTTGTCGAGAATCGAGTACAGCTCCTGCATGGGCTTCGATTTGCCGATCATCTGGTTGTAACTGTAGCGGTTCTCGAGCTGGTTCGAGAGGGCGTGGATCCGCGCCTCGCGCTTTGAGATCTCGGTGTGGAACGTGGTGATTTCTTGCGCCACGAGATCCACAAGCTCATAAAAATATTTCGCCTCCGCGCTGGCCAGGGGCTTCAGCTTCGCGACTGCCTCTCGAAACAAATCGGAATCCATTTTATGGGCCTCGATGATCGAAGCGGCCTTTTCGAGCACGTCCGCGGGAGTCTGCCGGTCCAGATGACAGTAGGCCACGACGGCGCCAAGGTATTCGCCTTCCAAAAGGACTTTCGATGCGAAGAGCTTCTCGAAGCCGAGCGGCCCGTCGAGCACCCATTGCGAGTCGGAGTGCTGAGAGAAGCGATCGGAGAGATCGCGCAAGAATCCCAAGAAGAGCTCCCGTCCCGGCTCCTTGGGCAGGAGATTCCCGCACAGGGCGTTTTTGAATTCCCGCTGACGGTCGTAGGGGTCGTAGTTCCGGACCACTCCCCGCTCATCCAAAAAGAACACCTCGGCATGGAACCACTGCCCGATGACTTGCAGGAGCTTCCGGATGACGTGAATGTGCTTCAGCTCTTCCCAATTGATCATGATTTCGACCTCAAATTCGGTTTTACCAACCAGTGGTTTTACCAGCCTCTGTCGAACTCTTCGTCAGGATGCCGACCAAACTTTAGTCACAATCCAAACTGGCCCCTTTGAGTGTGCTTGATGATGGAGCGAGATCGGCCGAGGGAGTTGGAATGATTCGGCTTTTACCTCCGAGCCGCGTCGTGCGGCCTCGCTTTCGCGCGTCACGCGCTCGCGAGAGTCGGCAAAAACCGAATCATTCCAACTCCCTCGGCCGATCTCGCTCCCTGCGAAAACACAATCAAAGGGGGCAGCTTGAGGGTGTCAGCGGATCATCTTCTGAAAATACTCCGTCACTTCGGGCTGTTGCCACTTCCGGGCGCCCACCCACTTTTCGATCACCTTGCCATCCGGGCCCACAAAATACGTCTCGGGGTACTGGAACGACCCCATCGCCTCGGCCGCATCGCGGTCCCGGTCCATGGCCAAAAGAAAATTCGGGGGAAGGTTCCGCCCCCCCTCCGGAAACATGCTCTGGGCCTCTTCGATGGTGGGATCGAGGCTGACCGCCACCACTCGGAATGGCTTCTGAAACGCCGCGTTCTTTGCGAACTCCACGAGATGGGGAATCTCCTCGGCGCAGGGTTCGCACCACTTCGCCCAAAAGTGCAAAAGATAATAGCTTCCCTTCAGCTTCTCGCGGTCGAAGTCCTCGACCTTCGCCATCGCGGCCGCGACGGGCGACGGTGGGTTCTCACGACGCTCCCGCACCACAAAGACTGTCAAAGCTCCGACGGCGGCCAATAAAATCAGAAGAATCGGTTTTTTCGTCATTTTTTCACCTCTTGTCGGTTTCAGGAAACCCAAAGTATCATAAAAGAATGGAAGGTCGGGCCCTTCTTCTCAATGCATCTTTTCAGCCCATTCAAGTCATCTCATGGCAGAAGGCCATTCAGCTTTTCTTTTCGGGAAAGGTCGAGGTCGTCGAGAGCTCCGACCGGATGATCCGCTCGGTCTCGATCACGATCCCGATTCCGCGGGTGATCCGCCTGATCCGTTTCGTTCCCCTGAACTCGCGCAAAAAAAACAGCGTCGTGCGCTTCACCCGGAATCACGTGTTCCTGCGGGACCATCACACCTGCCAGTACTGCGGCCAAAAGCCCCCGACCCAGCACCTCACCATGGATCACGTCACCCCGGTCGTAAAGGGCGGGAAAAAAACCTGGGACAACATCGTCACCGCCTGCCGGCCCTGCAATATCAAAAAAGGCGGAAGAACCCCCGAAGAAGCCGGAATGCGCCTGAAGCGCCCGCCCCGTGAGCCCGCCTGGCTTCCCTTCATCGGAATCGATTTCGATCTGAATGGAACCTCGGAATCGATCCGGATTCTGGTTCGCACCTATACAGGGGGCGGGGATTCAAGCTAAGATCGGGACGTGTCGCTCGAAGCAAATGCGCTTGGATTCTTGGCCTTTTATCTCAGTCCCTTCAGCAGCCGGAAGTCGATTGACCTCTTGAAGCTTCAACTGCTGAAGCGCTCGCGCAAGGTCAAAACAAAGGACCCCTTGCTCGCCGAAGCGGGACTCATTCGCGAGATCGTGCGGGTCCTCGTCAAGCGCCGAAAGGCCATCCTCGCCCACCTGAACCCGCTCGAACCCCATGAGCCCGCATTTTTGGAGCTGATCAAGCTTCCCCCCGAAGACGCCCTCTTGCTTTGCTCCGGAGCGATCTACCCGATCTCGCTTGATGCCCTCTCTCTGGCCCTGAAGACCCCGCGCGAAAGCCTCCTCTACCGCAAGGAGCGGCTCGTAGCCCTCTTCGAATCGCAAAAGCTTCACCTCGAAGCCCTTCAGACCGATCCCGGAGCCCCGGGAACCCAGTCCCTGAAGGGTGGAATCCGTCCCCGGAACCGCGGGCTGTTCACCCGGTTTCAGACCCTTCCGATTCTGATCCGGTTTTCGATCGAGACCAGCCTCGTGCTCGGCATCCTCCTCGGACTTCTTTGGGTCGTTCCCGAAATCCGGAACCGCTACGAGGCGTCGATCGAGAAGAAGATCAACGAGTACCTGGTCGAAAGCGCCCTGACCGATGCGCCTCCGCCCGAGGGCACCTCGAGCCTTCCCCGTGAACCCATCACCGAAGGAGTGCCCGAAGAAGACGCGCCTGTCAATGATGTGGTCAAAAGCAGCAGTGAACCACCCTCGGCGAAGCGCCAGCCCCGCGTGAACGAGGGCGAGACGTGGAGATTTTCGTTCACCGGCGCGGCCACACCCGAAATCGAGTCGATGATTCTCGATTCGCTGAAGAGAATCGGGGTTGCCGGGGCCAAACCCCTCTCGGTACCGGGGGGAATCCAGTTCGACTTCAACCTCGAGACCGCGGCGGTTCTCGACCTGAAGAGCCGCTTTGAAACCGCAATCGCCAGCTTGCAAAGGAAGGCGCCCGGGGCCCAGGCCACTCCGCTCGCCTATGCGAACATGAGCTGGTACAAAAAGAAGCACATGGGCACGCGCAAGATTCCGGCGGGGAATGTGCAGGTCATTGTTTGGATTTCGACGCTCTAAGCAAACTGCCTGCACTCAGAGCAACCAGACATGACAAATAAAAAAAGCCCCGGTGAACCACCGGGGCTTTCTCGATCTTGAATTTCGATTCAGGCTTATTCAGCCGACTTCTTGGCGGCTTTTTTTGCAGGGGCCTTTTTGGTGGTCGCTGCTTTTTCGGCCTTCACTTTTGCAGGGGCGGCTTCTTTCGCGCCTTCCTTGCCCGCTTCTTTCTTCGCGGCTTTCTTCGAGCCCGAGAAGAGCTTGCGCATTTTTGCGAATGGATCGGTGGCTACCGATTCGCCCGCCTGACCTTCCGCGCCTTCCGCAGGAGCGGCTTTCGCCTTCTTCTTGCGGTCGATCTTCGGATGATCCACGAGCTCGATCATCGCCATCTTCGCAGCGTCACCGTAGCGACGCTCCGAGATCTTCACGATGCGGGTGTAACCGCCCGAGCGTCCCTCGTAGCGCTTCACCAGCTCGTCGAACAGCTTCGCCACCACACCGTCATCGCGGGTGCGGGCGAACGCCAAACGGCGGGCATTCAGAGTGTTGCGCTTGGCGAGAGTGATCAACTTCTCGGCAACTCGGCGAGCTTCTTTCGCCTTCTCGATGGTGGTCACAATTTGTTCCTGCTGGATCAGGCTGTTGGCCAGATTGGTCAGCATGGCAACCCTGTGCGAGGTGTTTCTGCCAAATTTTCTACCGTCTACTCCGTGTCTCATAAATTCACCTTTAAATTCACTCTATCTCGCTGTTTCGAGATTCTGCTTACTCTTCGTCGTCGAACTGATCCGCATCGGCATCAGCACCTTCGAACTCGAGGTCTCCCGAATCCGACTCCACCGACTCCACTGGCTTCGATCCGCCCGCCGGAGCGACAAACCCGTCGAGCTTCATGCCCAGGCTCAAGCCCATCTCGGTCAGGATCTCTTTGATCTCATTCAGAGATTTACGGCCGAAATTCTTCGTCTTCAGCATCTCGGCTTCGGTACGCTGCACGAGCTCATAAATGTACCGGATGTTCGCGTTTTGGAGACAGTTCGCAGACCGAACCGACAGTTCCAGCTCTTCGACCGAGCGATACAGGTTCGGGTTGAATGCAGAACCCTTCTCGGTCTGGATCTCGGCAACCGCTTCTGGCTCTTCTTCGAAGTTCAGAAACACCGAAAGCTGGTCTTTCAGGATCTTCGATCCCAGTGCAACCGCATCGTCCGGACGAACCGAGCCGTCAGTCCAAAGCTCGAGGGTGAGCTTATCGTAGTCGGTACGCTGACCGACCCGGCTCTGGGTCACGTTGTAATTCACGCGGCGGACCGGCGAAAAGAAACTATCAAGAGGAATCCAGCCAACGGGGAGATCGGCCGTCTTGTTGTTCTCGGCGGCGCGGTACCCGCGTCCCATTTCAACGCGAAGCTCGGCTTTGAAGTTCACCTTGCCCTCTACGGTACAAATTTTGTGGTCCGGGTTCATCACTTCGACCTGATCAGAGCAAAGGATGTCCTTCGCGAACACTTCACCCTGGCCTTGGAAGTTGATATTCACCGTGGTTTTCTCGGTGTGAAGCTTGAACCGGATTTCCTTCAGGTTCAGGATGATTTCGACGACGTCCTCGCGAACGCCTTCGAGGGTCGAGAATTCATGAACTACGCCATCAATCTTGATCGCCGTGATTGCGGCGCCCTGGAGCGACGACAACAGGACGCGACGCAGGGAGTTGCCGAGGGTGAGGCCGAATCCGCGCTCCAGAGGGCGAGCGATGAATTTGCCGTAGGCGTCGTTCAGTGTTTCCTTTTCAACGTCGAGGGCCTTCGGCTTGATCAGGTCTCTCCAGTTTCTTTCGATCATACTCTAGATTCTCCAGCTAAATGCTCAGGTTAAATGAAAAAGCAGGAAAACCCCGGGCTCCACCAGAGCCCAGGGTTTGCAAATTACTTGGAATACAATTCAACGATCAGGCGCTCTTCGATCGGAGCGGTGACGTCATCGCGTGCAGGCAGATCGCGAACCTTGGCCTTCATGTCGGCTGGGCTCATCTCGATCCACTGGGGGATCTCACGGCGCTTGGAAGCTTCGATTGCCGCTTTGATCTGGATCGTGTTGTGGCTCTTCTCGCGAACGGCCACTTCATCGCCTTTGTTGATCTGGAGGGAAGGAATGTTCACGCGATTTCCGTTCACGGTGAAGTGTCCGTGACGAACGAGCTGACGGGCTTCTGCACGGCTGTTTGCAAAGCCTGCGCGGAAGACCACGTTATCCAGACGACGCTCAAGCATCGAAAGGAAGGTCTCACCGGTGATTCCGCGAAGACGGTCCGCCTTGGCGAACAGGTTGCGGAACTGGCGCTCGAGAAGTCCGTACATACGACGGACCTTTTGCTTTTCACGAAGCTGGAGACCGAATTCGGAGAACTTGATCCGGCCCTGGCCGTGCTGCCCTGGCGGGTAAGCGCGACGCTCAAACGAGCACTTCTCGGTGAAGCAACGATCCCCTTTGAGGAAGAGCTTCTGGTTCTCACGACGACAAAAACGACAAACTGCACCACTATAACGAGCCATGATAGTCTCCCTTAAACCCTTCTACGCTTCGGAGGACGGCATCCGTTATGCGGGATCGGAGTCGTATCCTCGATATAAGTTACCCGAAGGCCAGCCAGCGACATCGCACGAAGTGCGGATTCACGACCGGAACCGGGACCGCTCACGTAAACGCTGACACTGCGGAGGCCGAGGTCATACGCTTTGCGTGCAGCTTCTTCGCCTGCAACCTGCGCAGCGAACGGGGTGTTCTTGCGGGAACCGCGGAACCCTTTGTGTCCGGCGCTGGACCATGCGATCGCATTCCCCATCTGGTCGGTCAGGGTCACGATCGTATTGTTGAAGGTCGAAAGAACGAAAGCTTTGCCGGTGGAAACTCCCTTTTTGGAGGAAGATTGCTTCACGACTTTCTTTTCGGTTGCTTCAGACGCTGCTACTTCAGCTTTCTCTATTTTTTGATCACTCATGATATTGATTCCAATTCCCGATTACTTCATCGACTTGATGGACTTCTTACCGGCGATCGCAACAGCCGGACCTTTGCGGGTACGGGCATTCGAATGCGTGCGCTGGCCATGCACAGGGAGTCCTTTTTTGTGACGGACACCACGGTAGCATCCGAGATCCACCAGACGCTTGATGTTCATGCTGGTGTCCCGGCGCAGATCGCCTTCCACCTTGAGGTGCCGGTCGATGTATTCACGGATCTTGGCGACCTCCGCCTCGGTCAACTCTTCAATTTTCTTGTTCAAATCGATTTTTGCGGACTCAAGCATCTTTTTCGATGTGGAGCGGCCGATCCCCAGGATGTAGGTCAGTCCGATTTCCGCGCGTTTGTTTTTTGGCAAGTCGATTCCTGCTATACGAGCCACTGTATTACCCTTTCGTAATGATTCATTACTTTGCGATGTGAATGTGGAATGAGTGTCTTATGCAGGCTGACCTGATAAGTCAAGCCCCAAAAAGAACTTTCCCGATGTTTCGAAAAAACCCTGAATTATCCCTGTCTTTGCTTATGACGGGGATTCTCGCAGATGATCCGGACCACGCCCTTGCGGCGGACCACTTTGCACTTCATACAGATTTTCTTTACTGACGCCCTTACTTTCATGTTTCTACTCCTCAGGCACCCTTTCCCGGGTGCTCATACTTCAACTGACTGTTCTCAAACCTTTATTTCGCCCGGTACGTGATTCTTCCCCTGCTCAGATCGTAGGGGGAGAGCTCCACTGTGACTTTGTCCCCGGGAAGAATCTTGATGTAAAACATCCGCATCTTCCCCGAGATGTGCGCCAGCACCTGGTGCCCGTTTTCGAGCTTCACTCGGAACATCGCATTCGGAAGGGGCTCGAGCACCACACCTTCCATCTGGATCGCATCTTCTTTTTCGCTCATCGGGTCTCCTAAAAACCGCGCAATTCTCAGTCAATCCTGGTCAGGATGTCAGCGCCTGATCCGGTGATCGCCACCGTGTGCTCGAAGTGGGCCGAAAGCCGCTTGTCGACCGTAATGGCCGTCCAACCGTCCGCCAACACCTTCACTTCAGGCTTTCCTGCGTTGATCATCGGCTCGATCGCCAGGACCATTCCCGGCTTCAAGACCATGCCTTTGCCGCGGACCCCGAAGTTCGGAACTTGGGGATCCTCGTGCAGGCTCTTGCCGATACCATGACCAACAAACTCCCTTACCACGCTATAACCATGCGTCTCAACATAATTCTGAATCGCATGCCCGATATCGAACAGATTCGCGCCTGCGCGGACCTGTTCGATGCCGAGGTATAAACTCTTTTCAGTGATTTCGAGCAACTTCGAGGCTTCCTCGCTGATCCGGCCCACGGCAAAGGTCCGGGCCGAATCACCGAACCAGCCATCGAGGATCACACCGAAATCCACGCCGACGATGTCGCCTTCTTTCAGCACCCGCTTTTTCGAGGGAATGCCGTGCACGACCTCTTCATTGACCGACACGCACAGGGTCGCCGGAAACCCGTGATACCCCTTGAATGCGGGCTTCGCACCCAATTCCTTGGTGCGGGTCTGTGCGAACAGATCGAGATCCGCCGTGGTCGCACCCGGCTTCACGAGCTCTTCGATCTCGCGCAAGACCGTCGCGACGACCGCGCCGGCCTTTCTCATTTTCTCGATTTCTGCGGGAGATTTCAGCAACACCACGGGTTCGGATTCTTTCTTCAGTTCTTCCCGAGCGCTCGATTGAGCACCCCGAAAACGGCTTCGGGCGACGCGCTTCCGTCCACCTTCAGGAACCCGGGGAGGGCCTCATAGTGGCTGATGATGGGTGCGGTCTGCGTCTGGTAGACCTCGATGCGCTTCCGCACAACCTCGGGCTGATCATCCGAGCGTTGGATGAACTCACAGCTCGCACCGGTTTTGGAACACTTCGCTCCTTGGGCTTCGGTAAGAGGATCGACCGAGACGATGCGATTGCAGTTTTTGCAGGTTCGACGGGCCGAGAGACGCCCCACCAATACATCGGTCGCGAGATCGAAATAAAAAATCGAATCGAGCCGGAGCCCCATGACCGACAACAGTCCGTCCAGCGCCTCGGCCTGGGCCCGCGTGCGCGGAAACCCGTCGAGAATGAAGCCCGATTTGCAATCTTGCGCACCCAACCGCTCCCGAATGAGATCGATGACCACCGCATCGGGGACGTATTCGCCTCGATCCATGAAGCCTTTTGCCTTCATTCCGACCTCGGTCTGCCGCGCGATCGCCTCACGGAACATGTCTCCCGTGCTCAGATGCGCAAGACCGTAGCGGTCCTGGAGCAGTTTGGATTGCGTGCCCTTTCCCGATCCGGGAGGGCCGATGAAAAGAATGTTCATGTGTACGCCGCTCTGCCCTTGACCCGCGCATGCTTCATGAATCCCTCATAGTTCCGGGAGAGCATGAAGGTCTCGATCTGCGCCACCGTGTCGAGGGCAACCCCGACAAGAATCAGGACGGATGTTCCGCCGAACATGAACGGCACCTTCAGGTACTGGGTCATGATCGTCGGAAGCACGCAAATCAAGGAAATATAAACCGCTCCGCCCAGAGTGAGCCGGGTCAGAACGTAGTCGATGTATCGCACGGTGCTTTCGCCCGGACGAATGCCGGGAATGAATCCGCCGTATTTTTTGAGATTCTCAGCGACGTCTTCGGTCTTGAACACCACTGCGGTGTAAAAGTAAGCGAAGAAGAAAATCAGGCCGACAAAGAGGATCTCATACAACCAGCCGCCTGGGGCGAGCCAGCTGCTGATGGTCTGGATCAGGCCCGCCGCCCAGAAGGTCCCGATGGTGGCCGGGAACATCAAGAGCGAAGAAGCGAAGATGGGCGGGATCACGCCGGCGGTGTTGAGCTTCACCGGAATGTGGGTGTTTTGTCCGCCGTAGATCTTCCGGCCGACGACCCGCTTGGCATAGTGAACGGGAATCCGCCGCGAAGCGCGCTCGACAAAAATGATCACAAAGAAGGTTGCTACGATGAGGGCCCCGACCAGAAGGAGCTTGCCGATGCCGATCTCGCCAGTACGCACGAGAGAGATGGCAGAAGAAATCCCCTGCGGGATTCCCGCGGCAATCCCCGCGAAAATGATCATCGAGGTGCCGTTTCCGATTCCCCGCTCCGAGATCTGCTCCCCGAGCCACACGAGGAACATCGTCCCGCCGGTCAGGGTGATCGTGGTCATGAGCTTGAATGCGAAGCCCGGGTCAAGAACCACGGGCTGGGGAGTCGTATACGCCTGCAAGGTGCTGGCGATCCCGAAGCCTTGGATGAAGCACAGAAGAACCGTGGCGTACCGGGTGTACTGAGTGATTTTCTTTCGCCCCTGATCGCCCTCTTTTTGAAGATCGCTCAGGTACGGAACCATCACGGTCAAAAGCTGGAAAATGATCGAAGCCGAGATGTACGGCATGATACCCAGCGCGAAAATCGAGAACTTCTCGAGGGCACCGCCGCTGAACAGGTTGAACCAGCCGAAGATCGTGCCTTGCATGCTGGCGAAGGCCGCCTTGAGTGCCTCGCCGTCCACGCCCGGAGTCGGGATGTGAACGCCCAAGCGATAGACCGCCAGAACGATCAGCGTGAAGGTGATCTTTTTTCTGAGTTCGGGGATTTTGACAATGCCTTCTGCTCCTGCCATGAGTGTCTTTCCTCTGATGCCTCGACGATTGATGGAGATGTGTTGATCGGGATCGTACCCCTGATCCCGTGAACTGAAAACAAGAAAGGTATGGCCCGCGCCGAACCGGCAAAAGCCATACCTTTGAATCCTTCTCCGCGGGCGGAGTCCGGTTTACTGGATCTTGATGATCTCGACCGAACCGCCGGCAGCTGCGATCTTCTGGTTGGCCGACTCGGACACCCGATGCGCCTTGATCTTGAGAGCGCGCGAGAGGGTTCCGTTGCCGAGCACCACCAGGCGATCGGAGTTCTTCTTCGCGAGACCGAGCTCGATCAGGGCCTTCAGGTCGAGTTCCTTCACGTCCGCGGGGATCTTCGCTTCGAGGTCCGCAAGATTGATCACGGCGTGGTTGCGCGCGTGGATGTTCGTGAACCCGCGCTTCGGGAGACGACGATACAGAGGGGTCTGACCGCCTTCGAATCCCGGACGGACGCTGCCGCCGGAACGCTGGAGCTGACCCTTGTCGCCCTTCCCTGCTGTGGGTCCGAGACCCGACCCGGAACCGCGTCCGAGACGCTTGCGCGTCGTGGACGATCCGGCTTGTGGCTTGAGTGTATTGAGCTTCAACATAATTCTGTTCTCCGCTGGCGCTTAATTGTCTGCGAGAATCTCCACGAACTGGATGACCTTTTTGATCATTCCACGTACCGCGGGAGTGTTCTCAAGCGTCGTTTCCTGATGACGCTTTTTCAGTCCGAGGCCCTTCAGGCAGGCCCTTTGATTCGGGTTCAACGAGATCCGGCCCTTTTTGAGACGGATTACGATCGTATTCTTTGTTTCTTTCGCCATACTCACCTCTGCTCCGAGCCGTGCAGCTCGCTCACCGTTTTCCCGCGCGACTTGGCGATGTCCGTGAGGCTGCGAAGCGACTTGAGGGCGTCGAAGGTCGCACGGACAACGTTGTGCGGATTGTCCCGGCGAAGGGACTTCGTAAGAATGTTCTTCACTCCGGCCGCCTCGAGGATCGCGCGGACCGCGGAGCTCGCGATGACTCCCGATCCTTCCGGAGCCGGCTTCATCAGCACGGAGCTCGCACCGAAGGTCCCCATCACCTCATGGGGAATCGTGGTGCCATGGAGGGGCACATTCAGAAGAGACTTCCGAGCGCGCTTTCCGGCTTTCTTGATCGCCTCGGGAACTTCGGTCGCCTTGCCGAGACCGACCCCGACCTGGCCCTTCTTGTTTCCGACCACCACGATCGCGGCGAAGCTGAAGCGGCGTCCGCCTTTGACCACCTTCGCGCAGCGGTTGATGTGGATCACCTTGTCTTCGAACTCAGTGTCTTCTGTCTTGTTGTCGTAACCCATTGCCATATTGAGATTCCTTTAATTAAAAGTTCAACCCTGCTTCACGGGCCGCGTCCGCGAGAGCCTTGATCTTGCCGTGATACAGATATCCGCCGCGATCGAAGACCACATCCTTGATGCCCTTGGCCATCGCGCGTTTTGCAACGAGCTGACCGACGAGCTTGGAGCCCTCGATGTTGGCTTTCGACTTCGAAAGCTCTTTCTCGGTGGTGGAGGCGGCCGCGATGGTATGACCCTTCACGTCGTCCACAAGCTGGGCGTACACGTTCGAGTTCGAACGGAACACGACCAGACGGGGACGTTCCGCATTCCCCTCAATCTTGGAACGGATCCGCTTCTTGTGCTTGAAGCGGATGATCTGCTTCTGACTGGTTCTATTTCGGATTTTCGTAGCCATGATTCCCTCTTATTACTTCGAGCCCGCTGCGGCCTTACCAGCCTTGCGAACAATGTGTTCGTTGGTGTAGCGGATTCCCTTGCCCTGATACGGCTCGGGCGGCTTCACTCCGCGGATTTTGTCTGCGGTGAGGCCGATCAGCATCTTGTCGCTGCCGGTGAGAACCACGTGGGTGTTGTTCTCGACCTTCGCCTGGATGCCTTCCGGGAGTTTGAAATCCACAGGATGCGAGTACCCGACGGTCAGCGAAAGGACATTGCCTTTGGCTGCGGCACGGTATCCGACGCCCACGATGTCGAGCTCGCGGGTGAAACCCTGCGACACGCCGGTCACCATGTTGTGGATCTGGGTGCGGACCACGCCTTGGAGCGCGCCTGCATCCGCCTGGCCGACTTCGCGTTCCACTTTGATCTCCTGGGCTTCGACGACGATTTTCACGCCGGAAGGAAGACTGAAGTGAGACTTGCCCTTGGGACCCTCGACATGAAGGGTGCCGTCTTTCAGACTGACCTTCACGCCTTGTGCGATTTTGACTGGAGCTTTACCTACACGAGACATAAATCACCAAACCT
The DNA here is from genome assembly GCA_040380025.1 of Bdellovibrionales bacterium. GTDB lineage: Bacteria > Bdellovibrionota > UBA1018 > UBA1018 > CAIMNF01 > CAIMNF01. The sequence continues at coordinate 13,455 of JBEIJY010000029.1, forward strand.
CGCAAAGAATTTCGCCGCCCACTTTGTGCTGGGCCGCTTTCTGGGTTGCCAATACGCCCTTCGAAGTCGAGAGGATCGAGATCCCCACGCCGCCGAGGACCTTCGGGATCGCCCCGACGCCCGCGTACTTGCGCACGCCCGGCTTGCTCACGCGGCGGATCCCGCGGATCACGCTTTCGCCGTGATCGTCGTACTTCAGGTACACCTTGATGGTGACGTGGCCGTTCTCATCGCGCACGAGACGGAAGTTCTTGATGAACCCCTCGTCCTTCAGAACGCGAACGATGTTCGCCTTCAGGCGGGAGGCGGGCACTTCCACCTTCTCATGCTTCTCCGCACACGCATTGCGGATGCGGGTCAGTAAATCTGCGATTGGATCTGTCATGCTCATAATCGTTAACCCTTCCTACCAACTTGACTTCGTAACGCCCGGGAGAAGCCCCTTGAGCGCGAGACCACGGAAACAAATACGGCACATGTTGAATTTGCGCATGTACGCTTTCGAACGGCCGCAAAGCGGGCACCGGTTCTTGGTGCGCGACTTGAACTTCGGCGTCGTCCCCATTTTTACGAGTTTACATTTCTTAGCCAAGCTCTATCTCCTTCTTGTGATGATGCTTACTTCCTGAAAGGCATGCCCATCTCGGCGAGCAGGGCCCTTGCATGTTCGTTGTTCTTCGCGGTCGTGACGATGGTCACGGTCATCCCGCGCACAGAGTCGACCAGATCGTAATTGATCTCGGGGAAAATGATCTGTTCCTTGATTCCGAGCGAGTAGTTTCCGCGTCCATCGAACGCCTTCGCGCTCACCCCTTTGAAATCGCGAACCCGGGGGAGGGAGACCGAAACCAGACGATCGTAGAACTCGAGCATCCGCGCGCGGCGCAAAGTGACGGCGACGGCAACGGCGTTGCCCTTCCGGACCTTGAACGCTGCGATCGCTTTCTTGGCGCGGGTCATGATGGGCTTTTGACCGGTGATCGCCATCAGATCGTTCATCGCGCTGTCGAGAACCTTCGGATTCCCGATGGCTTCTTTGACCGCGCAATTCACGACGATCTTCTCGAAGCGGGGCACTTCCATACGGCTCTTGAAGCCGAACTGCTTCATCAGCGCAGGAACCACCACTTGCTCGTAGTGGGCCTTCATGCGGATCTCGGACTCCGGAGAAATGCGGATCTCTCCTTCAGGAGTGACCTTCACCGCGTTCGCCAGGGCCGCTTTCTCGCGTTTGCCTGCCTTGGGAGCGGCTGCGGGCTTCGCTTCTTTCTTCTTTTCTGTGTCTTTAGTGTCTGCCACGGATCAATCCTCCAAAACTACTTCTTCGCGGAAGCCGTCTTTTCGACGAGCTCGCCTTTTTTTCCACGGGTGAACTTCGACGCGCGAGCAGGCTTCTTCGTGGTCGGGCTGACCAGAAGAACATTGGAATACGCGATCGCCGCTTCTTTGCGCACGATCCCGCCCTGCGGGTTCGTCTGGCTCGGCTTCACATGGCGCTTCACGAAGTTCACGCCTTCGACGGTCAGCTTCATCGCCTTCGCGTCGACCTTGAGAACCTTGCCCTGCTTGCCCTTGTCCTTGCCGGCAACCACCGCCACCAGATCATTTTTACGAATGAATAACTTAGTCATAATCGGCCTCTGCATCCTTCAAATCACTTCAGGGGCGAGAGAGATGATCTTCATGAAATTCTTTGCACGAAGCTCTCTGGCCACCGGCCCGAAAATCCGGGTTCCCACCGGCTCGTTCTGGGCATTGATCAGCACCGCGGAATTCTTGTCGAAACGGATGTACGAGCCATCCTTCCGGTTCACTTCCTTGGCAGTCCTGACGATCACCGCTTTCATGATGTCCCCCTTCTTCACCTTGGAATTCGGGGTGGCATCCTTCACGGAAACCACAATCACGTCGCCGATGGACGCGTACTTGCGGCGGGTTCCGCCGAGCACCTTGATGCACATCACGGAGCGCGCGCCGGAATTGTCAGCTACATCGAGACGGGTATTCATCTGAATCATGGAAATTCTCCTCTACGACCTTTCAATCAACCTTGGCCAGGGTGTGACCCGAAGCCGGACGGACGATCTTCTGCACCGCCCAGCGCTTCTCGCGCGAAAGGGGACGGGACTCGATGATCTCGACGAGATCGCCGGCCTTGGCGCGGTTGCCCTCGTTGTGCGCCTTGAACTTGCTCGACTTGACGGTGTACTTGCCGTACATCCCGCTGCGCACGCGGCGTTCCACGCGCACCACGCAGGTTTTCTCCATCTTGTCGCTCACCACGGTGCCCATCATGACCCGCTTGTGAGGCTTCTTCGCCGCTGCTTCCACTGGAGAAGCTGCCACTTTCGAAGCCGATGCCTTGGACTCAACTGTCTTTTTCTTTGATTCTGCCATACCTTCCTCGAAACTACTTGGCCGTCTTCTGCGTCAAGAAAGTCTTGATGCGGGCGATTTCCTTGCGGTTCTTCCAGATGATCGAAGTGTTCTCGAGCTGTCCGGTGGCGAGCTTGATTTTCGCCTCGAACAAGGCCTTCCGGCCTTCGATGATCTTCTGGTTCATTTCTTTCACTGAAAGATTCTTCAATCCTTCCAATTTCTTCTTAGCCACGTCGCTTACTCCTTACTTTGCCGCCGCAGTCCGGGCGGCCGACTTCGCGACCGATTTCTCGGCACGCTTGGCCATCGCCTTGGCCTCGATGTCTTTGTTGATCAGCTTGAACTTCAGGGGAAGCTTGTGGGCCGCGAGACGAAGCGCTTCGAACGCCTCGGCCTGGGGAACTCCGGCCATCTCGAAGATGATCCGGCCCGGCTTGATCACGGCTGCCCATTCTTCCACACCGCCCTTACCGGAACCCATCCGGGTCTCGGCAGGCTTCTTGGTGATCGGTTTGTGGGGGAAAATCCGTACCCAGATGTTCCCGCCGCGCTTCACGTGACGGGTCATCGCAACCCGCGCCGCTTCCAGCTGTTTTGCCGAAATGCGTCCGCACTCGGCGGCCTGAAGGCCGAACTCACCGAAGAAAAGGGCCCCGCCCGAACCTGCTTCCGCACGTCCGCGGTTCTTTCCTTTCGCTTGCTTTCTCCATTTTACTCTTTTTGGCGTCAACATGGTTCAATCTCCTGCCGTTCAGTTCTGTTTCGCAGACGACTCGATGGCTTTCGCCTCAGCCGCCGCCTGGCGCTTCAGGGTCTGGGTTTCGCCGTGGTAAACCCACACTTTCACCCCGATGATTCCGTAAACGGTATGCCCTTCGGCTGTGCCGTAATCGATGTTCGCGCGGAGGGTATGGAGAGGAACGCTGTCCTCGCTGTACCACTCGGTCCGGGCGATCTCGGCCCCGCCGAGACGTCCCGCAACGCGGATCTTGATTCCTTTGACACCCTGTTTGAAGGCGGCGGTCATGCACTTCTTCATGGCGCGACGGAATGCCACCCGCTTCTCGAGCTGGGCCGCGACGTTTTCGGCGATCAGAGTGGAATTCGCTTCGGGATTCTTCACTTCGATGATGTTCAGGAGCACTTCGCTCGAGGAGAACTTCTGTACTTCCGCACGGAGCTGGTCCACGCCCGCGCCTTTTTTGCCGATCACAATGCCGGGACGGGCAGTGTGAACGTTGATCTTCACCTTGTTCGCCGCGCGTTCGATGTCGATCTTGGCAATGCCGGCCGAGAACAGCTTCTTCTTGAGTTCCTTGCGGAGCTTCAGATCTTCATGAAGGAGCTTGGCGTAGTCCTTCTTCGCGTACCAACGGCTTTCCCAGGTTTTGGTGACTCCCAAACGGAATCCAATCGGATGTACCTTCTGACCCATGATTATTTCCCCTTGCCCTTCTTGGTGATGTTCTCAGCAACGTAGACCTTGAGGTTGCTGGTGTACTTGAGGATGCGGCTTGCGGAACCCTTCGCGCGTGCCTTGAAACGCTTCAGGGTCGGCCCCTTGCCGACGAGAATCCGGCTCACGACCAGCTGGTCGATGTCCATGGTTCCCTTTTGCTCTGCGTTCGCGACCGCGCTTTTCAGCGCGCCCGAGATCAGGGCGGCAAGACGGCGCTGGGGAGCGAGCGAGAGGTAGTTGATCGCGGCAGCTACTGGCTTTCCACGGACCTCATCGGCAAGCATCCCCAACTTGCGGGGGGTTACTCGAATGTTTTTCAGTGATGACATGGTTTCCATTGTCGTTCTCCTTCAGCTCGCCTTACTTCCCGGCAGGAGCGGAGGAAGCCGCTTCTTTCTTGTCGGAAGGCGTGTGTCCGTGGAAGGTACGAGTCAGGGCGAACTCCCCGAGCTTGTGACCAACCATGTTTTCTGTCACGTAGACAGGCACGAATTTGCGCCCGTTGTGAACCGCAAGTGTGAGCCCCACGAACTCAGGAAGAACCGTGGAACGACGCGACCAGGTCTTGATGACCTTCTTGTCGTTGGCGGCTTTCGCGGTTTCCACCTTTTTGAAGAGGTGATCGTCGCAGAATGGTCCTTTTTTCAGTGATCTAGCCAAAGTATGTTCTCCTTAGTTCGTTACGCGCGCTTCACAATGAACGCATCGGTACGTTTATTCTTCCGGGTTTTGTATCCTTTGGTCGGCTTGCCCCAAGGAGTCGTAGGATGACGTCCGCCGGAGCTCTTGCCTTCACCACCACCCATCGGATGGTCGACAGGGTTTTTCGCAACACCGCGGACTGCCGGGCGGATGCCCATCCAGCGCGAACGGCCTGCTTTCCCGATCGTGATGTTCTCGTGCTCGAGGTTCGACACCTGGCCGATCGAAGCGCGGCAGTTCACGTGCACGAGGCGGATCTCGCCGCTCGGCATGCGCACCTGCGCGTACTCGCCCTCTTTCGCCATGAGCTGGCCGTAGCTGCCCGCGGATCTCGCGAGCTTCCCGCCCTTGCCCAGCTCGACTTCGATGTTGTGCAAGAAAGTACCGACCGGGACGTTGAAGATCTGGAGGCTGTTGCCCGGCTTGATGTCAGCCGAATTGCTCGACACGACTTTATCGCCGGTTTTCAGTCCTTCAGGAGCGATGATGAACCGCTTGTCCCCGTCCTTGTACTCGATCAGGGCGATCCACGCCGTACGGTTCGGATCGTACTCGATCGAAGCGACGGTTCCGGGAACGCCTTCTTTGTCGCGCTTGAAATCAATCAAGCGGTAGTGTTGCTTGTGACCGCCACCGATGTGCTGGACGGTGATGCGTCCATGGACGTTCCGTCCGCCGGAGCGGGTCTTGAACTTGGTCAAACGGTTCGGACGGGCCGGGAGCTCTGACTTCTTGGTCAGAACCGAGAAGTCCGCTACGGTCTTGAACCGGAGGGTTGGGGTTTTCGGCTTGAATGTCTTGACTGCCATAATGGTTCCTCTGTCACCCTTGGATTATTGTTTTACCTGGAACAGCTCGATCTTCTGGCCGGGAGCCAGGGTGATGATCGCTTTCTTCCAGTTGGAGCGCTTGTATTCGAACCGGCCGGAACGCTTGTTCTTGCCGTGCATGACTCCGGTATTGACGGCTTTCACCTTCACCTTGAAGAGCTGCTCGACCGCCGATTTGATCTCGGGCTTCGAAGCGGTGGGATCGACTTCGAACACATAGCGGTTCGCCACTTCGGCGAGCGCCGTGCTCTTCTCGCTGATTACGGGACGCTTGATTACGCTGAAGACTTTTTCTTGCATGTTACTTCTCCGTTCCGAGGCGGGCTTCGATTGCCTTCACCGCGTCTTGGGTCATCACCAACCAGTCATGCTTCACGATGTCGTACACGTTGAGCCCCTCGGTACGGAGCATGCGTACGCCCTTCAGGTTGCGCATGGAAAGTTCGACATTCTGATCGGCTCCCGAAATCACGAGAACCTTGTCGAGCTTGAAGGTGTCTTTGATCATCTTCTCGGCGTCCTTGGTTTTCGGTGCCGAAAACACGAGCTTGTCGAGAATGATCACACGAGCGGCCTTCACCCGGTCAGAAAGAGCCGAGCGGAGAGCTCCGCGGACCATTTCCTTCGGAGTGCGTTCCGCATACGAGCGGGGCTGGGGACCGAAGTTCTGACCGCCACCCACCATGAGAGGAGAACGGGTCGAACCCTGGCGGGCATTCCCGGTTCCTTTTTGCTTGAACGGCTTGCGTCCGCCACCGCGGACTTCGGATTTCACCTTCGTCTTGGCAGTGCCTTGACGACGATCTGCGAGCTGAGCCTTGACGACCTGGTGAACCAGGGCGCGATTGATCTCAGCAGCGAACACTGCATCGTTCAGGTTCACGCTGCCGACTTTTTCTTTCTTTTGATTGAACAGTTCCAAAGATGGCATCTTACACCTCAGCCTTTACTGCTTTGCGGATCGTTACCACTCCGCTGATCGGGCCCGGGACGCTCCCGTGGACCAGTACAATTCCCTTTTCGAGGTCGACGCGGACCACTTTGAGGTTCTGGATCGAAACCTTCTTGTGACCCATGTGACCGGCCATGGCCTTACCCTTGAACACCTTCGCAGGATCGGCGCGGTTCCCGATCGAACCGATTTGGCGGTGGGAGACCGATGCCCCGTGGGACTTGTAGCCCCCGGCATAGTTGTGGCGTTTCATCACGCCCTGGAATCCCTTACCCTTGCTGACCGCGCTCACGTCGACGAGATCTCCCGCCTTGATGAACTCGGCAGTGAGGAGCTGACCTTCGGTCAGTCCGTCGATGGCGGCATCCGTATCAAAACGGAACTCTTGCGCGTGGTAGTAGCCGGGATTGCCGGATTTCTTGAAATGCCCCTTTTCGCTCAGATTGACGCGAGACTCTTTTTTGGGAAGGAATCCGACCTGAACGGCAGAGTAGCCGTGCTTCTCGGATTTCTTGACCTGGGTCACGATGTTGGGCTTGATCGAAAGGACGGTCACTGCGAGAGCACGTCCGTCTTCACCGTACACTTGGGTCATCCCGGCCTTTACGCCGAAAACGCCGCCGAGACCGGTGGAGAGAGTAGTCGCTCCTGCGTTCGCTTTTGTTTCTGTATTTTGTTCCATAATCACACCTGTCATGTTTTGACTGGCCGGGGAGCCCGAAGACTCCACCTCGCCGTCTTACTTAGGATTTGATCTCCACATCGACGCCGGCCGAGAGGTCGAGCTTCATGAGAGAGTCGATGGTCTGCTGGGTGGGCTCCACGATGTCGAGAAGACGCTTGTGGGTTCTTACTTCGAACTGCTCACGGGATTTTTTATCCACGTGCGGAGAACGGAGGACGGTATACTTGTTGATCACGGTGGGAAGAGGGATCGGCCCGCGAACGACTGCGCCGGTTCTCTTTGCAGTGTTCACGATCTCCCACACGGATTTGTCCAACACGCGATGATCAAACGCTTTCAGCTTGATGCGGATTTTGTGTTCAGCGACTGCCATGACATTCCTTCTTTCGTCGTCCCTCTTGCATCAAAACAGACCCAGAAAGGCCCGAACCGATGCGCAGGGGAGCGCATAAGTGGTTTATTCGTTTTTCGACCTATTTTGCTCTCATCCTTCGCGGTGACTGAAACCCGGAGATCGCCTGCTTCAATGCAAGCTTTCTTTCGCCCGGATTTCGCCATTTCTGCCTCGCCTTGGTGTTTTCTTTGGGAAAACAACGCCGAATCGTTGGCGTTTTTACCAAGACAGCCCGCGAAATGTAGTAGCAGAGCTAAATTTGGTGCGACAGGTTGAAACTTTTACCCAAACCTGTTCAAGAAAGCAAGAATTAATTCACTCCCGAAAATGCAGGCCCGCCCTGCCCCCCGGATTCCCCCGGTCTTTCGGGCAGAATCCCCGCCCGTTCCTTGATTTGCTGGAGAACCTGGGCCGACACCGGCGAGTAATGCGAGAACTCCATCGAAAACGTTGCGCGGCCCTGCGAGGACGAGCGAAGCACGGTGGAATAGCCGAACATCCGGGCCAGGGGAACCTCGGCATCGATGATTTGCAGGTCCCCGCGCGCGTTCATGCCGTGGATCTTGCCTCCGCGGCCATTCAGGTCGCCGATGACCGAACCCATGTATTCAGCCGGGCACACCACCTCGCACTTCATCTGGGGCTCCAGAATGACCGGGCCCGCCTTCCGGGCGGCATCCTTGAATGCCATCGCGGCGGCGACCTTGAAGGCCATCTCTGACGAATCGGTCTCGGAGAACGAGCCTCCGGTAACGGTGCACGCGATGTCGACCGCAGGGTAGCCGGCAAGAACCCCGCCCGACATGGCCTCTTTCAGGCCCTGCTCGACCGCAGCCACGAAGTGCTTGGGAATCTGCGCCTCGGTGGCCTGGTTTGCGAACGAGAAGCCCTTGCCCCGCTCCATCGGCCGGATCGTGACCGCCACATGCGCGTATTGGCTTTTTTGCCCCTCACCCTGCCGGATGAACTTCGACTCGCCCGGAGCGGCCACCTCGACCGTCTCGCGGTACGAAACCTGCGGCGTGCCCACATTGGCATCGACCTTGAACTCGCGCTTCAGGCGATCGACGATGATCTCGAGATGGAGCTCGCCCATGCCGCTGATGAGCGTCTGCGCGGTGTCTTCGCTTTGGTTCACCCGGAAGGACGGATCCTCGGTCGAAAGACGCGAGAGCGCCTGCCCGAGCTTTTCGCCGTCGGCCTTGGTTTTCGGCTCGATTGCGATCGAGATGACGGGCTCGGGGAACTCGATTTTTTCGAGCAGAACCTGACGCCCCTCCGAACAGAATGTGTCGCCGGTGGTGGCGAGCTTGAGCCCCACGATCGCGACAATGTCGCCCGCGGTGACCTCCGAGACCTCTTCGGATTTGTTCGCATGCATGCGCAAAAGCCGGTTCGCGCGCTCGCGCTTTCCTTTGTTCGCATTCCAGAACACCGAGCCCGCCTCGAGTTTTCCCGAATAGACGCGAATGTAAGTGAGCTGTCCCACGAAGGGATCGGTCATGATCTTGAAAGCGAGCGCGGCGAAAGGCTCCGCGGGATCGGGCGAGCAGAGGATGTCTTTGGTCTCGTCGGCCGGAGGATGCGCGATCACGGCAGGAAGATCGGCGGGCGAGGGAAGATAGTCCACCACCCCGTCGAGCAGGGTCTGCACGCCCTTGTTCTTGAAGCTCGCGCCGCAAAGAACAGGAACCATCTTGAGGCCGATCGTTCCGGCCCGGACCGCCGCGCGGATCTCGGCAGAAGACGGCTCTTCTCCGGCCATGAACTTCTCGAGGATCGCCTCGCTGAAGTCGGCCACCTGCTCGATCAGGTTCGCCCGATGCAGGTCGGCCTCATCGCGAAGATCGGCCGGAATTTCTTCGATTTTGTATTTCGCTCCGAGATCGGGGGACTCCCAGCGGAGCGCCTTCATCTCGATCAGGTCGATCACGCCCTGCAGACGATCCTCGGACCCCCAGGGAATCTGCACCGGCACCGGACGACACCCGAGGCGCTCCTTCATTTGCCCCACAACCGCATCGAAATCGGCACCCACGCGATCGAGCTTGTTCACGAACGCGATGCGGGGAACGCGGTATTTGTCGGCCTGTCGCCAGACGGTCTCGGTCTGGGGCTCGACTCCGCCCACGGCACACAGGACCACGATGGCGCCATCGAGAACGCGCAGGGAGCGCTCGACCTCGATCGTGAAGTCCACGTGCCCGGGAGTGTCGATGATGTTCACCCGATGATCCTTCCAGAAGGCCGTGGTGGCGGCCGCGGTGATCGTGATCCCCCGCTCCTGCTCCTGGGGCATCCAGTCCATGGTGGCGGTCCCCTCGTGAACCTCGCCCATTCTATGGGTTTTTCCGGTGTAAAACAGAATCCGCTCGGTGGTGGTGGTCTTGCCGGCGTCGATGTGGGCCATGATGCCGATGTTCCGGATCTTGCCAAGCGCCTGCAGGGTTTTCTCGTCGAGTTTTTTCGGTTCTGGTTTTGCCATGGGGGGAGACTACTCTCTTGCGCGGGTTTCGGGCAAAAAAAAACCCGCCTGCAGGACAGGCGGGTTCTTCGATGAAACTGGAATGCTCTTACCAGCGATAGTGGGCAAATGCCTTGTTCGCTTCAGCCATGCGGTGCATGTCTTCGCGCTTTTTGATCGCGCCACCGCGAAGATTCGCGGCGTCGATGATCTCCATCGCCAGACGCTCGGCCATGGTCTGCTCGCCGCGGGAGCGGGCGGAGTCGATCAGCCAACGGGTGGCGAGCGACTGCCGACGGGCGGGCTTCACTTCGACGGGAACCTGATAGTTGGCACCCCCGACGCGGCGGGATTTCACTTCGAGAAGGGGCTTGATGTTCTCCAAGCACTTCTTGAAGGACTTGATGCCTTCGTCCTGGGTTTTTTCTTGGACGATGTCCATCGCGGAGTAGAAGATCTTCTCGGCGATTCCGCGTTTTCCGTCGTACAGAAGCGCATTGATGAATTTCGCCACGACCAGATCGTTATAGATCGGATCGGGATTGATTTCGCGTTTCGCTGCAACCTTTTTACGTGCCATGGTCGTTACGTCCTTTTAAATTATTTTGCGGCTGCGCCAGCGGCAGGCCGTTTTGCGCCGTACTTGGAACGGCTTTGCTTACGGTTTGCGACCCCTTGGGTGTCGAGGGTTCCGCGAACGGTGTGGTAGCGGACCCCGGGAAGGTCCTTGACCCGGCCGCCCCGGATGAGGACGATCGAGTGCTCCTGAAGATTGTGTCCCACTCCAGGAATGTACGAGGTGACTTCAAACCCGTTGGTCAAACGCACCCGACAAACCTTGCGAAGAGCCGAGTTCGGCTTCTTGGGGGTGGTGGTGTACACGCGGGTGCAGACTCCGCGTTTTTGCGGGCAGGACTGAAGCGCCGGAGAGCTGGTTTTCCAAATTTGCTTTTTACGGCCCGCGCGAACGAGCTGGTTAATTGTAGGCATTCCTACCGGTTCCTTTCATTAATGCTAAACACACTTTGGGTGTAGAACGAACACTGATACTGGATTTCACCCGCTTTGGTCAAGGATGATCTTGCTCGGAGCAACAAAAATCTTTCAACCGGTGGAGTTGACCGGCGGGGGATCATTTGACGAATCCCCCGCCGATTTGCTAATCATCAAGGTCTGTTCTTTGAGCCGATGTAGCTCAGTTGGTAGAGCAACGCTTTCGTAAAGCGTAGGTCGACGGTTCGAGTCCGCTCATCGGCTCCATTTTTCTTTGTTACCGGATCTTGTGCCAGACCTCTGCGGGAGCCATCCCCGGAACGGTCCGCTGACACAGCTCAAACCCGAATCGGCCCATGAATTCAGGTCTCGATGACCGTCAGAACTCAGAGCAGGCGAAGCAGATCGTTGCAGCCGTCATCCTTTTTTTCGAAATAGCGCAGGGTCCAGCCATCGTGCCTCATGTTCTTGGCCAATTGGGGGTCAAACCCCGCTGAAGACATGTATTCCGTCCTCACGTTGACCCCGGCTTCGGCGCGGAGCAAATCCGCAATCAGCTTTTTGGATTCCAACTGATCCAACCGGTTGTATCTTGAGAAGCTTCGTTGAAGATCATCGTAATTGATCGGATCAGAGACCAGTTTCGCCTCGCCCAGATACAATACTCCATCCTGGATGCGAACCAGATCGAGCTCCTCACCCAGAATGCGTTCCTTGATGAATTCAAGCTTGGCATCAAGCACATCTCCTTGAATTCGTTCCCGGATCGACTCAAGCTTCGCTTTCGTCTCTTCATCCGGCGGGATCGAAAAGAGCTCCGGATACTGTTTTTGGAAGTTTTCCAACAGGCCGGGCTCCTTCTTGATTTCGGGTTTGAGTTTCTCCCAAAACCGAAGAAACGGCTCTCTCACCTCGGGAATCTCGCCCACTTTCTGACCGATCGAAACCGCTCCGGGCAGGGCCACCGACATGTAAAGTTCTCCCAGCAAGCCGCCCAAACCGGTCTCGATGGTTTTGGAAACCTCTTGAAGATCGTGAATCCCGAGTTTTTTCTTCACCGTCTTCATGTCGCCCAGGAACGGTTTCAACAGCCCGTCCCTGATCACACGACTTTTATCGATGGCGGCCTTCGCCGTCTGATAATGGGCATCCAAGCCCTCAGACTTGAGCGTGCTCAGAAATTCATCAAGAAGCAGGTCGGCGGCGTTGTTTCGGTTGGTCACGAATTCGAGACAGGACTCCAGGGTATAACTCTCGAACTGTCCATAAACATCCCGGAACCTCTTCAGACGCCCATTCGCAAGACGCAGATCCATCAACAAAAAGGCGAGCTGTTGGTTTTTCAGCGCCGGCGAGCCCGGCATCGCATTCATCGGTGGATGATCGGCATGCTGGAGCTTCATGAGACCGTATTTTGTCAAATACCGATCAATATTGGTGTTTCCGAAGTCCGATCGGGGAAACAGCATGGCGCCGGTACCATAAGATGGAACATAGTTTTCCCAATAGATAAGGTCTCTCTCGGGGAGCTGCGCCCAAACAAGAGACCCATGCCCGGCGAACCCGAAAAAACAAAGGGCGAAAAAAGCGGCTACTTCTCGGAACTGACCAGATCTTGACATATTGCGTCAGCTTTTAGCACAAGGCAATGACAGCAAACAAGGAAAAACAAACAAAAAAGAACAACTACTTTAAAGAGTCAGATTCGCACCTTGGATCACGGGCGGCGAAGCAAGTCCGAGCACCCGGCATTCACCCCGGCGATCGAGTGAAGGATCCACCCGTCCTCGCTCATCTTCCGGGCAAGGGATTCCTCGAAACCCGCCGAGGAAACATACTCGTACCGGATGTTCAAACCGGCCTCTTGTTCGAGCAGTTTCGCAATTTGTTTCTTGGATTCCATCTGATCAAGCCAAGTGAACTTGTCGAACCGGTTGTTGAGAGACCGGGCATCAAGGAGGTGCGCCGTTATTTTTGTCTCTCCGAGGTACAAAACTCCATTTTCAATCCGGACAAGGTCGATCTGCTCCGCCAGAATGCGCCGCTTGATCCTTTCAAGAATCTCACCTTCATTCATGTAGGTTCCATTCGGCGGAAGATAGCTGAACAGCGCCGGAAACTGGCGCCGATACTCTTGAAGCAGCGCGGGGTTTTCTTTGATCTTCGCTTTGATCTTGCCCCAGGCCCCGAGAAACGGCGTCATCAATACGGGAATGGTTTCGAGGGTTTCCCCGACCGAAATTGCGCCGGGCAAGGCAACCGAAACATAAAGTTCCCCGATCAATCCTGCCAACTGAACCTCGACGGATCTTGCCGCACCCATCAGCTGATCCGCCGACACGAATGAAAAATTCCCCTCAAAAAAAGGCTCCATCCTGACTCTTCTTGTGGAGTGGAACCGGGCGATGGCGAGCGATGCGGTTTGATGGAGCTCCCGATTCCCAGTGGCGTTCAACCCGTTCAGAAACTCGGTCAGCATGAGATCGGTCGCCCGATCCCTGCTGTTCACATACCGGAGACACAGATCAAGGGTATTCCTGCCGTGTCTCGGGATTTTCGCTCGATACTGTTCCACGGACGCGTTCACGAAGCGCAGATCCATCAGCAAAAGCGCAAGCTGAGGATTGCTCCAGGCGAGCGATCCCTCGAGGATCCGGACGGGGGGAGCGGACGCATGCCTGAGATCGACATACCAGTACGAGGTCAAGAACCGCTTGATCGCATTCGACTTTCCGAATTCCGACCAGGGCTTCCTCACTGCCTCGGGGGCGACGCGTTGGGGCTCACCTTCCCAAAAAAAGTGATCGCTCGGCGGAAGTCCCTGGGCATTTACAAGGGCCGAGGGCAATCCCAATGCCGAAAAAAGAAGACACCGGACCAGAACGCCGAAACATCCTTTAAGAGTTGACATGTTGCGTTAACGAGTAACAAAAACGTAAGCCAAATTCAAGAAAAACAGAACAAAAAAGACAACTATTCTCCTGACATGTCTCCTGACCGGGGCGGCTTGAGCAGAGTCGAACACCCGGACTGGATCGGCCCCAAGGAATACAGACTCCATCCGCGCCCCCTGAGTTCGGTCGCGAAGGTCTTCTCGAATCCCCCGCCGGACATGATTTCAAGGTGCACATTCATGCCAAATGAACGGAGCAGTTTTGAGATTTCTTCCTTGGACCGGATTTGATCCCCCATCGTGTTGAACCCCACCTGGCCCGAAAGGGACTCGAAATCAAGGGCCGTAAAACTCATTTTGGACTCGCCCCAAAAGTAGACTCCGCCCACCTTGCGGATCACGTCGACATCCTCATTCATGATGCGGTTCGTGATCACCTTGAGTTTTTCATCGACAGGCTGGTCTTCGATATGACGGACGGATGCGACGAACAGCCCCGGATACTCGCGCGAGTATTGCTGGAACAGCTCCGGATCGACTTGCAGACGCGCCTCCAAAGGCTTCCAACCCTGCTCAATGAAGGTCAAAAAGTCGGGGATCTGCCGGACTTTCCGTCCGTATGCGAATGCCCCGGGCAGGGACACCCCCATATACAATTCTCCCACCACACCGGTGACTTTGGTCTCGATGTCTCTCGAAATCTCGAACGATTTCTGGAAGCGTTCGGAGTTTTCCTGAATCGGAAGGTTCTCGAGGGATTCCGTCGCATATCGCTCCATCTCGGAACAATAGTCATTCATGAAACTCTCGAGGTCATCGATCAGAGGCCCCAGTGTGCTTCCGAGGGTTGGATTTTCTCTCGAAACCAGATTCTGGAATTTTCGCAGGAATCTCATCGTGACTCTTTTGCGGGCCCACGCGAAGTCCATCCGGAAATCCAGGCTGGCATGGGAACCGCGATCCTGGAAATAACTCGTGATGAACTCCCCCATGGACGAGTTCACATACAGAACATCCATCAGCAAGAAGGCAAGTTGACTTTCTTTTGCGGCAAGCGACCCCGGTTCCACCCGGATGGGCGGTTTCGCGCGCTGAAGAAAGAGGGCGGAATGGAACTTTTCGGTGAACTCTTGAACACCCGATTCGGCCTGCTTCCCGAACTTGGACCGGAGCCCCGTCATCTCGGGACTGTTTCGAGTAAACGTGCGCTCTTCGTATTGCCGGAGCTTTTCGAGCCCGGAGAGTGGCTGTTTTTGCGCCGAAGCGACCCCCGCCGACACCAGAAAAACCGAACCAAGAACCGAGAAAACCCGGAAATAGGACAAAATAAGCTTTTTCATTTTCATTCCTCCGCTCCGCCCAGAAGCCCGGAGCAAGAATTCTGACTTTTTGCCCTTAATTCATCGCGAAGAGAATGAAGCACCCAGCCGCTGCCTTCGAGCTCCCGCGCCAGCTCCGGGGCGAATCCGCCCGCATTCATGTACTCGAAGCGGATTTTGAGGCCTGCGCCCTCAAGAAAACTCTTCAGTTGCTCTTTGAACTCCACCTGACGGGCCAGAGAGTTTCGATTGTTCGGCTCATGCATCGCGCTTTGATCAAGGGGCTTGCCGATCATCTTGGTCACTCCGATGATCAATGCGTCTTCTTCGCGGCGAATGAGATTCATCTCTTCGCTCATCATGCGCAAGCGGATCACCTTCAACCGCTCCTCGAGCGAAATATTCGATGCGATGTTCTCGACCGGGGCGCGGAACAGCAAAGGGAATTGCCCTTGAAGACGCAGGAGCTCGTCGGGGGATTCGAGGATTTTTTTCTCGATGGGCTTCCAGAGAGTCTCGAACGGAACACGAAACTCGGGGATATCGTGGATTCTCGCGCCGACATGAATCGCACCGGGCAGGGCCGCCGCGAGGTAGAGGTCGCCTGTGACTCCGATCACGCGGGCTTCGATTTTTTTCGAGATATCGATGATTTTTGCGAGACGATCCGAATCGGAGTTCAAACGAAGCTCGGAAAGCGGCTCCAACGCATACCCTTGCAAGTCGCCAAAGCGGGTGGACAGCTCCGAGAGAACCGAATTGAGATACTCCCGGGTACTTTGCCCCAACGAGGGATGATCACGGGCAAGCAGAGCTTCGAATTCGCCAAACAAAAGAGCGACTGCATGGTTCCGGTTCCGCGCAAACTCCGAGACCCTCCAGAGCGAGAGCTCCCAGTTGCGCTTTTCGTGCGCCTGCACAAAGCGCTCAAGCGCCCCGTTCACAAGGCGCAGGTCCATCAGAAGGAATGCGAGCTGGTTTTCTTTGGCGGCGGGAGAGCCCTCTGCGACCGCAACCGGAGGAAGAAGCATGTGCTGGAAGGACGCGTAGCGGTACCGTTGCAGGTACTCGGGAATGAACCCCCGCGAGGCGATCCGGGAGCGAGGCACGGCGATTCCGGGGTCATCGAATTTCATCGATTGTTGCTCGTATTGAACGATCGGACTTTCTTCGGGACCGCTTTGGGCGCGGGCAGGTTCGACAGAAAACGCCCCGCTCAAAAAGCCCAAAAATACTGCAAGATTGACCGCAAACCTGAAATCCCAAAACACAACGGTCGGTTATTAACAC
>JBEIJY010000030.1:0-29284 GCA_040380025.1 Bdellovibrionales bacterium
AATCAATGGTGGCCACACTCAAGGTCCTGTGGGGTGCGACTTCCGCGCCCGTTTCGGAGTCAAGCAGCACCAGGCCTTGGAGCGTCTCGACCCGAAGAAGCCTTCCCGCCGGATCGATCCCGTCTTTCGCCCGTGTGCAGTCCCGCTCGAAGCGGATTTTCAGCCCGCTTTGCATGAGTGTGCCGTATTTTCCGCACGTTTGAACGGCGGCGGTGAGGGCGGCTTTTAAAATCCGCCACTCCAGTGCCGGCATCACCACGGCTTGATTTTGAAAGGGGAGCACCTCAAACAGATTCTCGTACAGAATCACGCCTGGTTCGAGCGGAGCTCGAATTCCCCCGGTGTTCAAGAGCGCGACATCGGCCGCCGAGAGGGACCGGAGCGCATCGGTCAAATGGTTTGCGAGTGGGCTTTCTTCCGATCGGCTCGTCCAGAGTCTCTGGCTTGCCTCGGCGACTCGGATTTTTGCAAGCGGCTCCACCTTGCGGGATGCTTGCCGAATGATGCGGTCGACCCCGGGGTGGAACTCCGTACAGGAGCTTCCCTTGTTCTCGATTCCGGCCACGGCCCGGGTTTCGTGGGTCAAGATACGCTTCGAGGCCGGATCATAAACCAAATCGACCCGTCCGTGAGCTTGAGCATAGGCTCCGTCCTGCACAATGTGGATTCCTTCGACCTCGTGGTCATGAATGGCGTGCGTGTGACCGGCCGCAACCAGGTGGACTCCGTCCGGAATCGCCGCCAGGATCTTTCGGGTGATTCCCGATGCCTCGCTCGATTTTTCGGTATTGCCATTGTGCATGAGCGCCACGAACACATCGGCTCTTCCTACGAGGGCACGCCGGACTTCGAGATAGGTTTCGGCCTCATCCCGAAAGCACAGGTCGCTCACGTTTTCTTTGGTGGTGGTGTTCGCCGTCGCATGGTTGTCGAGCCCGATGATCGCGATCCGGACTCCGGCGCGATTCAAAATCACATACGGCTTCAAGAAGCGCGGGCGCTCTGCAAGCAAGAAGTCCGGCTGTTCCCGGGGCGTTCCCTTTGCGGGCCGGCATTCCGAATCGAGCTCGAGGGCGCGTCCGCCTGCCCGGATCGAGGACTTCAAATAGGTGTTGGCCGAAAGAAGCGGAAAACTCGCAAGGCGCGAAAGCTCCTCGATCACTTCTCGAGGATTGCTTGAGGTTTGTCCCGGTACCACCCGGTCAAAGAGCCATCCGGCAGGGCCGAAGTCGTAGTCGTGATTGCCCGGCACGACTGCGTCGTAGCCGATCTCGTTCATCGCCTTGAACATGCTCCGACCTTCGTCGTGGTTGCTCAGGAGCGTCCCCTGAAACTGATCCCCTCCGTCGAGCACCACCAACGCGGACTTTTCAGTCCGGTACTCCGGCTGGTCGCGCAGTCGTTTTACGGTCGAACCGAAACAGCTCAGGTCCGGGCCCAAGTGGCCGTGCAGGTCGTTGGTCAGCACGAACGTGAGCCGCACGGGGTCACGTGGTGGGGCGTGTCTGACCCCGAGGGCCAGGGCCGAGTGCGAAAAAACAATTGAAATCAGTGCGAAATAGGCTAGTCTCCCCGCGAACATGGCCCGTACCCTACCCGCGACAAGTCGTTCCATCAATCGAAAACAAAAAAATGACGGTGAATCTTCGCACTCAAGAAAACGCATGGCCCCGCCGAAACGCAGAAGAGAGAAGGGTATGAGCCAGAAGAATCCCAAAATCCTCGAGATCACCAGTTCCACGGCCGGTTCGGGCGAGAGCGCCGAGAATCAGGGCGATCTCATCCGGAATCTGAAACGCGAAATCAAGACCCTGAAGACGAGGGTCACCACCCAGGACATCCGGATCTTCGAGATGCAGGCGCTCCTCCAGTCCGGAAAAGGCCTGAGCAATATTTTGAATCTCCCCCAGCTTTTGGACACCTTCATGGCGGTCGTGCGCGAGCGCTATGACGTGGTGAACTCGAGTGTCCTTTTGAAGGAGGACGTCGAGAACGGGGAGCGGGAGTTCTACCAGATCAAGCGCTACTTCGGGCTCGATGATCACTATCTGGACCATGCGGGCCGGCGGGATCCGTTGTATCTGTTCCGGATCGAAAAGAACAACGGGCTTCTCTGGCAGATCCTCCAGCAAGGGGATGTGTTCTCGGTTCGGGATCTTCAAAAAGAACCGCGCTTCATCACTGCATGGGAACGGCACAATCTCGACATCCTCCGTTCAGACTTCTGGTGTCCGCTGATCAAAAGCGGCGAAGTGATCGGAATTCTTACTCTGGGAGAACGCCGGGACGGCACCCAGATCGCCGAGAGTGAATACTCGTTCGTCCAGGAGCTCGCCTCGATTGCGACGACCATCATCGATTCCACCCTGAAATACGAGAAGAACCAAAAGATCCTGAACAACATCCGGATTCTGTATGAGTTCCACCAGCAACTTGCCGATGTGAACGACATCCGCGAGCTCTGCATGCGCACGATCGAGAACGCGGTGAAGGCCGTGAAGGCGCAAAAAGGGAACCTCATGCTCCTGAACCGCTCCACGGGCAAGCTCGAACTCAGTTACGCCTGGGGGCATCTCGAAGAGAGCGTGCTGGACGGGCTGAATTCGGGAAAAATCGAGACCAAGACCTTCGAGATCGGCGAAGGCGTTGCCGGAAGGGTCGCGCTCGAGCGCAAGCCGGTGGTCATGAACAATCGCGATGACATCCCCCAGATGGGCAGTTTCGAGACCCATTGCATTTGTTCGGTGCCGGTTCTGAATGGCGGACAGCTCGAGGGGGTCATGAACTTCACGAACAAGATCCATGTCGAAAAAGACGGGGCCGCCGTCCTCGATGTTCTCGGTCGGTTCACCCGCGAGGATGTGAGCCTTCTTCAGGGGATCGCCGATCAGTCCGCGGTGAGCATCCACAAATCGCGTTTGTATTCGGCCTCGATCACCGACCGGCTCACGGGACTCAACAATGCGCGGTACTTTGAGGATTCGTATTACGAATATGTCGCGAAGGCCGTCGTCGAGAGTCGCCCGCTCACCCTTGCGGTGCTCGATATCGATCACTTCAAAAAATTCAACGATGAGCACGGCCACAAGGCGGGGGATTTCATTCTTCGATCGGTCGCGGCGATGTTCGGCGCGGTCCGAAGGAACGGCGAGCAGGACACTGCCTATCGCTACGGAGGCGAGGAGTTCTGCATGGTTTTGCAGGACACGAAGATCGAAGAAGCGCTTCCGCTGTTCGAGAAGCTCCGAAAGTCGATCGAGGACTGCGTGTTCGAGTACGAGGGGAAGCGCCTGAAGGTCACGGTTTCGATCGGTCTTGCCGAGGCGGGGCTTCACTCGAAGGACCCCAAGGTGCTCTTTAACCGGGCAGACGAGGCCCTCTACAAGTGCAAGGGCGCGGGTCGAAACCGGATTTGCATTGCCGGGGAAGTTCCGGTGGCGGGAGATCACGCCAAAGCCGGCTGAGGGGGGGCGGACCGCCTCGGTTTGGCAATTCTTACACGGCTGTCGAGTTCCTGTACGGGTTAAATCGGGATTTTCATTCGATCGGATTGATCACCGGATGATTTTAAACGGCTTTTTTGTTCCGGATCCTCTGGCACACCCGTTGCTTTATAGAAAACCAGAAGCGTGCCGACCCCCAACCCCCTTAGGCACCTTTTTCGGGCCCGGTCACCCCCCCTTTCGACCGGGCCCATTTCTTTTTGTATTGAAACTTCTTCCCCGATCCCCGTAGAGTTTGACCTCTGTGGATGAGAACCAAATCTGGAGGTCCTGCTCCTCCTGTAAAAAGCCGATTGGCTTGAATACGATTTACTGGCAGTGCAATGTCTCAACCTGCAACCGAAAACGGACGGGCCTCGCGTTCTGTTCCGTCGAGTGTTGGGATGCCCATGTTCCCATTTACAACCACCGCGAGTCTTGGGCGATCGAAAGCCGGTCTCCCACAGAAAAAAGCGCAGAAAAACACGAAGAAGAAAACGAAAGGGAAACAACCATGTCTGAAGGAACCTCCGAAAAAGAAGTGCTGGTCGTCGCCTCCAAACTCAAAAACTACATCCGCGGAAAGTCGGGCATGAATACCTCTGCCGCGGTAATTGATGTTCTTTCGGACAAGGTCCGTGAGCTTTGCGATCAGGCCGTCGAATCGGCAAAGCGTGACGGCCGCAAGACCGTCATGGATCGCGATTTCAGCTGATCCTTCGCCTTACCAACGAAAGGTTTTGCGCACATCGGGATGAAGCGAGATCGCGACGGGGCAGTTCGTCCCAGAGCGTTTCAGCGATTCCATTTGCTCGGCCGTGATCAAGCGGTCCGCGCCATTCCATTCGATTGTCATTTCGATCTCTGCCACTCGTCTCGGCGGCTCGGCGCTCATGATTTTTTTGAGCTGAATTCCGACCCCGTCGATCGAGATTCCGAGTGATCGTGCTTTGATTCCCATGGTGGTCAATACACACGTGGCGAGGCTCGTGCATAACAGATCCGTGGGCGAGAACCTCTCGCCGTTTCCCTGATTGTCTTTCGGGGCATCGGTCTCGATTCCGGTTTCGGAGTCGAGGTGGACGGCTTCGCACCGCAGGCCTCCGGAATATACGATTTTCATGAGCGACATGGGGGTTCTCCTTTACTGGGCCTGTTTACTAGGCCTGTTTACTGGGCTTGCGTCGGGGATTTCTCGCACAGAAGCAAATACGACCTGCGCAAGATGGTTTTGAGGCCGGCCGCCTCGCAATCGTGTTCCTTCCACTCGGGCATGATCAGAAATCGCAGGGTGGATGGCTCGCACCGATTGTGAACCAGTTCGGGCGCCAGGGCAAGGCTCAGGGTCGCCGAGTAGGGGCCTCCATAGCGGATGCAGTCTTCGGGCGCAGGGCGAAGTTCTTTCAGGGCCGAGGCCATTTCAAAAAACGGATCCGACAAAAGCCGGCGGGCGCCACCCGATAACCCGAGGGCGATCGCGGCGAACGCGATCGTCGCAGACAAGGCCGCAAGCGCCGGCGATCTCGCCATCCGGCTCTTTTGAATCAAAAACGCCCAGCACGAGGCCGACCCGATCAGCAGGCAAAGCTTCTCGAGCCCGGTGAAGGGTTCGAGGCGTGCGATCAGCGACCGCGCCACCGGGTTTTCATTCAGTGCCCCGAACAACAGCTCGGGCGCGATCGCAAGAACCAAAAGAGCGGTTCCGACGAGCAGTACCGGGATCGAAGCAAGCAATCCGATGCGGCGGTCGAGGATCCGGGGAGAGTCCGGCTCGGGGAGGGTGCACAGAATTCCGGCAAAAAGCGCGAGCGCCGGCCACACCGGCCAGGTGTAGTGGGGGAGCTTCGTGGCCGAGAGGCCGAAGATCGTCATGAAGGAGAGCGCGAACACGAGCGGGAACCCGTGGCGCAACAGGGAGGGGCGCCGCTCCCATGCCAGATAAATCAAAAGGGGGGTGAGAAATCCTCCTCCGAAAATGACGGTGATGAAGTGATAGAGCGGGCTTCCACCGTGCGCCTCCATGGGGTTCGTGCCCCGTCCGAAGTGCTGAACCAGAAAGAACTCACGCGTGAACTCCGGACCGATCTTGAGGTGCAAAAGAGTGAAGAATGCGCCCGAGATCGCGATCGAAGGCAAGAACGCCCAGAACAAAAACCCGAGACCCGCACGGACGGTTTTTCGGAGTCCCCACGACCGGAAGTGCAATGCCAGATGAACCGCGAGGGCGAACGAGGGAATCACGATTCCATTCAGGCCCTTCACCATCGTGGCCGCCGCAAGGCTCGCTCCCATCGAGAGCCAAAGCAAGCGCCCGGGGAGTTCATCGCGCAAAAACATTCGGGTGGGGATTAAAATCGCCGGTACCAGTGCAAGAGTCTGAAGCGGATCAAAAATCACCGAGATTCCCGTGAGCAGGGGAAAGAGCGCGCACAAAAATGCGAAAACAGGGGCAAGCCGGATCGACTCCTTCTTCAGCTCCGGAAACAAAACCCGCATTCCCTGATGAAGGCCCCAGAGGATCAAGAGCGAACTCAGAAGGCTCGGGATTCTCGCGGCAAGCGCACTGATGCGAGTCGATGCGAAATCGGCGATGGCGCTCGCACCCCAGATCAGCCAATAAAAAATCGGCGGCTTGTGAAACAGATTTTGTCCGTCCCAGACCATCTTCCATGGATCCCCCGCCTCGCGCATGGATTCGGCCACTCTGCGATAGAGCGATTCATCGAAATCGAAGGTGGGAAGGGTCGCCGCCAGGAAAACCCAGGTCAGCAGCACAAGAGCGAGGGCGATCCTGCCTGGAGTGAAGGAGAGTCTCATGCGGGACCCGGCAGAAAAGCGATGCGGATCCGCATTTGAATCACCCGGAGCACCATTTCGATTCCGTCCCGAAGCGGGTGGATGCGGCTTCCTTCTTGATGCTCCCAGATCACGGGGATCTCCCGCATTTCGAGATAATGTCGTTTTGCGAACAGCAGGAACTCGACATCCCACGCAAAACGCTTGACCGAAAGTTGGTAGAGAAACGGTCTGACCGAGGGGACGTGCACCAGTTTGAATCCGCACTGGGTGTCTTTGAACGGGAGCCCGGTCAGGATCCGGACTGCAAAATTAAAGACCCGCCCCAGGTTCTCGCGAATCCAGGACTGTCGAAGGGTGCGTTGGCTCTCGGGAAGGTCCCGGGAGCCCATGGCGAGGTGCGCGATGACCCGGTCATCCCGGACACAGACCGGATGAAGCCTCTGGAACTGATCCCAAGGGGTGGCGGAATCGGCATCGGCGATCAGGCACCACTCGCTTTGAACGCCCCTCAGGCCCTCATGGATGGCGTTCCCTTTTCCTTGATTGGGGGACACCGAATGCACCCGAATCTCGGGAAGGGTCGAGATTGCCGTGCGAGCGATCCCGGCGGTATCGTCGGACGATCCGTCATCGACGATCCAAACCTCTTGCAGTTGAAATGGGGCGAAAATCCCCTTTTCTTTCGAGGACTTGATCAGCGCCAAAGTTCGGGGGAGCCGACCGGCCTCATTGAAGGCCGGGATCAGCAGGGCAAGAGATCGCATGGCCAACATACTGGAATTGCATGGTAAAAATGGGAAGATTTTTTTGCGAAAATAATAGTTGACCAAATAAATCAGTATTGAGATCCTAGAGATAGAGATACGGAGGACGAATATGAGAATCCAAGCAGCACGTACGCTGTCTCATTGCGCGAAGGACGAAAAGCACAAGAAGCACCTCGCAGGCCCCCCACGCTGACGACCGCATGAGTGGGTCGTCAAGACGTCGACGGACCTCATGAACCGCGAGTCTCGAGCCTGGCCGGGTGTCGGGAGCTGCGGCGAAATTCCGAAAAATCAGATGTTTGCCGAAGAGGCGGGGCGTAAGGACAGGGAGCCAACCATATAGACAATCCTGGCGACGATCTGAATCCCTCCCCCCTGAAAGAAAGTCCACAGGACTTCGTAAAGAGCCCAGGCTCGTATGCCTGGGCTCTTTTCTGTTTTCTTTTCAGCCCTTTTTTGGGAAAACTGTTCCCCTGACAGTGTCATTTTTTCCACGCCGTTCCGGGGGAACATCATGCGAATCAAGCGTCTCGAAATTCAAGGGTTCAAGTCGTTCAAAGACAAAACAGTCATCTATTTCGACAACCCCATCACGGGTATTGTTGGCCCGAACGGCTCGGGCAAGTCAAATATCGTCGACGCCTTCTTTTGGGTGATGGGGGAACAGTCCTACAAGCACATTCGATCGAGCGGGTCGGACGATATTATCTTCAAGGGAAGCTCAAAATATCAGCCGCTCGGAATGGCCGAGGCGACTCTGGTGCTCGAGCAAAACGAGGTCGATCCGACTTCGGCCCCGCTCGGCGCCTCTGCCGACGAGCAGGCCGCATCCCCGATCAGAAAGCGCGAAATCTCCGTAACGCGACGCGTTTACCGTTCGGGTGAGGGGGAGTACTTCATCAATGGCGTGCAGGCGCGGCTCAAGGACATTCACGAGCTCTTTTTGGACACCGGTGCCGGAGCGAAGGGATACTCGGTCATCGAGCAAGGCCAGATCGACAAGATCGTGAACTCCAAGCCCGAGGACCGCAGGCTTCTGATCGAAGACGCGGCTGGGATCGCAAAGTACAAGGCACGAAAAAAAGAATCCCTGAAGAAGCTTGAAGGGGCGAATCAGAATCTCGCCCGGATCAACGATGTGTTGACCGAGATCGATCGCTCGCTTGCGAGCCTCGAACGCCAGGCCCAGAAGGCCCGGCGATACAAAGAGTATCGGGCGCAACTTCTCGAAAAAGAAACCGCATGGGGCCGTCGCAAATATCAGGTCCTGAATCGACAGCAAATCAAGATCGCGGGAGAGCGCACCGATCTCGAACAAGTGCTTTCGGGCTTGCGCGCAGAGCTTTCCCGCTTTGAACTCGAGGTCGAGTCCCGCCGGATCTCGCAGGTGGGGGACTCGAAGGGGCTCGAACAGCTTCAGGCCGAAGTGGAGCGGTATTCCGGTGAATTGACCCGCCATCAGAGCGCGCTTGATCTTTCGAAGAATCGGCAGGAAGACATCGATCGCCAGCTCGTCCAACTCAGTGCCGAAAAAGACCAGATCGAAGAAGAACTCGGCCGCGGCCGCGAATCGATCGCCACCAAGAACGAAGAATTCGCCGGAATCGATGCCGGTGTCGAAGAACTCCTTGCGCGGGTGTCGA
The DNA here is from genome assembly GCA_040380025.1 of Bdellovibrionales bacterium. Lineage (GTDB taxonomy): Bacteria > Bdellovibrionota > UBA1018 > UBA1018 > CAIMNF01 > CAIMNF01. The sequence continues at coordinate 8,692 of JBEIJY010000030.1, forward strand.
AGCTTTCTGGAACGGTGACGGCCTTGCGAGCGGCTTATGACGGAACCAACCGCGAAGCCGAACAGAATCGCCGGGCCCTGGTGGAGCTCGCTCAAGGATCTTCGCGCACTTACTCCCGGATCGCAGCTCTCGACGAGCGGATTCAGGGCGCCGAGTCCCAGATGGAGCGGGTACTTCAGCAGGAATCCGAGGTGCGGGAGCGCATGGAGTCGGGACGAATCGAGCTCGAGACGCTTTCTGAGAATCTCTCCGTGCGTACTCTTGCCCGCACCGAGGTGCGCGAATCGCTGGAGTCAAAGCGTGCTGATCTTGCGCGCGCCGAAGCCGAATCGAAGACGCTCAAGAACGAACGCGATCAGGCGCTGAAGGCGCTGATGTCGCTCGGATCGCGGCTCAAGAGTCTCGAGGAGCTCGAAAAGGCCCGCGAAGGAATGGCAGATGGTCCGAAGAAAGCCCTCGAGTGGTCGAAGGAATCCGGTGCCCCGTTCGCGGTGTTTTCGGATTTCATCGAGGTCGAGCCGGGTTACGAAGGCGCGGTCGAAGCGGTCCTCGGGCATGCGTTTGATCGCTTGGTATCGAGCGATTCTTCGCGGGCGATGGGTGCGCTCCGACATTTGCAACAGAACGACGCAGGAACGGTATCGATTCAAATCGCGTCTCCGGCGAGTGGGTTTTTGGCTGACACATCGAGGGGGACGACAAAAGGGAATTCCCTGAAGCAGTTTGTCCGCTTGATCGCGCCCGAAGGTCTTTCGGGCGACGACTGCCGCGGAATTCACAGTCTGATCGACGGGCTCGCCTCTTCGATCGAGGTCCTCGATGCGGCTCCCGACTCTTCCGAACTGCCCGAGTGGCAGGCATCCGGCAGAGGGTTCGTCACCAAAGACGGAGTTTGGTTTGATCCGTCCGAAGGAGTCCTCTCGGGAGGGAGTGCGACCGCGAATCAGGCCGGTTCGGTTCTTTCGCGCAAGCGGGTAATCCAGGAACTCCGGGCCGATGTCGCCGCGGCAGAGACCCGCCACGAGACTCTCGATGCGAAACTCGAGACGCTTCTGGCCGAGATCGAAGCCACTCAGGGCGAATTGAGCACGCTTTCCCGGACCCGAAACGAGCTCGAAATCGAAGTCAGTTCGTTGGAGGGCGAGAAGTCGCGTCTTGAGCGGGAGATCGCGGGAGTCGAGCGTACGATCGCGGGCTTCGCCTCCGAGCGGGAGCGATTCGAGGGGCAAGTCCGTGAGGCGCAAACCGAGATCGAGTCGCTTCGGGATTCGCTTGCGGAGATGGCCGAGCGAAAAGTCGAGATCGAGGCGTGGATCGCGAATCATGAATCCGCCCTCTCGACCAAGGAATCCGGGCTGCGTACCGCCGAAGCTGAGCTTCAGGAGCTCCGGATCCGGGAGGCATCGGCAACCGAGCGCCGGAACTCGCTTCGCAAGGAGATCGAGACCGAGCAGAGATTTTTACAGGGCCGGGAACGGCGGTTCCAAGAGGTCGATGCGCTTCTCGAAACTTTCCGCGGAGACCGCTCCCGGTATTCGGACGGAGATCACGAGCACGGAGAAGAGGTGATCCGCCTCACGCGGCTGCTTTCTGAAAAGCGCTCTGAACTGGCCGAGATCCGGAACCGGTATGAGGCCGCGAATTCCGAGGTCACCTCGGGCATGGAGCGGATCCGCGAGCTCCATCGCGAGGTCGAGGACAAATCAGGCACGCTCAACCGGCTCACGATCGATCTCGAGCGGGTGGGGGCGGAGATCCATCACCTGAAGACCAACATGGAAGAGAAGTACGGGTTCGGATGCCTGGTTGAGCCGGGGGCGATCGCGCTGCAGGAAGAGATGACCGATCCGGTGGTCACGATCGAGATGTCCGAAGAAGAAGAGAAGCTTCTGCACGCCGAGGTCGAGGACCTTCGCGACCGGATCCGGAGACTCGGCGAGGTGAACACCATGGCGGTCGAAGAATACGAGATGATGCGAAAACGCCATGATCATCTTTCGAAAGAAAAGGCCGATCTCGAAACCTCGATGAACAACCTGAACGAGGCGATCGAACACATCAATAAGACGTCAGTGGAGCGCTTCGAACGGGCCTTCGAGGCGATTGCCAGTCGCTTCGAAAAGCTGTTTCCGATCATTTTCGGGGGCGGCCAGGCCAAGCTGTCGCTCGCCTACCCGGAGGGATCGCAGGACATTCTCGAGGCCGGAGTCGAGATTCTCGCGCAACCTCCCGGAAAGAAGATCTCGAACATGACGCTTCTTTCGGGGGGAGAAAAAGCGCTCACGGCCCTCTCGCTGATTTTTGCGATCTTCATGGTGAAGCCGTCGCCGTTCTGTATCTTGGATGAGGTCGATGCCCCGCTCGATGATTCGAACATCGGAAAATTCAATGCGCTCGTGCGCGAGATGTCGGCAAAGTCGCAGTTCATTCTGGTGACCCACAACAAAAAGACCATGGAGCTGAATGATGCACTTTATGGCGTCACGATGGAGGAGCCCGGTGTTTCAAGAATGGTTTCGATCCAGCTTCAGTAAGCGGGGGTCTTTTTTTGCCGGGCTCGCACTCGCGGCGGCGGCAAGCAGTGCCTCCGCCGGAACCTTGCCCGTCCTCTTGCAAGAGGTACAGGCACGGTATCGAAGCTCGGCCGGTATTCAGGCTCGCTTCACTCAGGTGACCGAGATCAAGGCGACCCGGCAAACCAAGCAGGCCAAGGGCCGCATCTGGATCAAGCGGCCCGATCGTCTGCGCTGGGAGACCTTGGAGCCCGATCCGAATCTTCTCGTCAGCGACGGAAAACTCTTCTGGTTCTATACCCCTCCCTTCGAGGCGGGGGATCGGGGCCAGGTGATCATCCGAAAAAAAGCCCAAGTGCAGACGCGGTTTTTGAACTCCCTGCTCAGCGGCTCGTTTGACTTCGGGAAAGACGCTGTGCAGGTCGAGACCAAGAGCGACCGGAGCTTTTTATTGAAGCCCAAGGCCGGCTCTGCCGGTGACGTCCTTTCTGCCGAGATCGCGATTGATCCCTCAGGCAAGACCATCACCGGAGTGGTATTGACCCACACGAGCGGCAACCTCACGCGGATCTCGCTTGAGGAGATCCGCCTGATGCCGAAGCTCGAGGAATCCCTGTTTCATTTTGTCGCCGACCGAAACACCGACAAGATCGTCGAGTGAAACCGGGTCCGGACCGGGGGCTCAGATCCTCAGACCCGAACCCGGCTTCTTCGGGCTCGGCGTGAGAACAGGGGTTCCGCTTACAGGAGCTTCAGCGCCATCTGCGGCGAAGAGTTGGCTTGAGCGAGGACCGACACCCCGGCATGGGTCAGAATCTGCTTCTGCGCCATCGCGGTCGCTTCCTCGGCGATGTCCGCATCCATCACCCGGGACCGGGCGTTCGCGGAGTTTTCTTTCGCAATCGAGAGGTTGTTCACCGTCGACTGGAGTTTGTTTTGCATGGCTCCGAGGCCTGCGCGGGCTCCGGTGACCTTCGAGATCGCCTCATCGAGGTTTTCGATGGAGTCCCGTGCCGAGTCGATCGAGGTCGCCGAGATGCCGGAGATTCCCAGCCTGTCAGTGCGAACATCGAATTCGCCCACGGCGAACGAGATGCGATCCGCTTGATTGTTCCGCGCACCGACTTGGAATTCCAAGGTGTCTTTCGGTGCCATTCCGTTCAAAAGCGGGGTGCCGTTGAAGTTCGTGACATTCGCGATCCGGTCGACCTCTTGCTTCAAGCTTTGGTATTCTTTGTCGATGAATCCGCGCTCTCTTTCTCCGACGGTGTCGGAGGCCGCTTGGATCGACAGTTCCCGGAGCCGGACCAGGATGTTTCCGACTTCGGAGAGGCCGCCCTCGGCGACCTGCACAAACGAGATTCCGTCGTTCGCGTTCCGTTCCGCTTGCTTCAGGGAGCGGATCTGAGCATTGAGGTTTTCGGAGATCGAGAGCCCTGCGGCGTCATCTCCAGCCGAGTTGATCCGGTTGCCGGATGCTAGACGTCCGAAGATCTTTTGCTCTTCCAGGCTTGTTTTTGACAAGTTCCTCTGAGCCGCCATGGAGGCGATATTGGTTCCGATTCTGAGTCCCATACTACTTTGCCCTTTCGTTTCTCACGCTGATACCCGATTTCGCGTGCCCGGATCCCCTTCTGGATCCGGATCTTTCATACGCCCTCAATACGAGTGTATGAAATTCAATGCCTCGGTGCATCAAAAAAGTTGAGCAAGTAAGTATGATTTATTGAAAAGTCGAATGATTTCAGTCTCTTATGTGTTAATTGATCTTAACAATTGAGCTGGATTGGGATCGATCGGGGCTCGGATTTCGCCGTCGCAAACAAGGGAGGGCGGGCGAGTCGATCGCATTTCTGCAAGATCGGCCCACCCGCCGGGGAGTCCCTTTCGCTTTCTTCCGCCGGGGCGGAAATTAAGCGAGGAGTTTCAGCGCGCTCAGCGCGTTCTGGTTTGCTTGACTGAGGACCGCCGTGCCTGCTTGCGAAAGGATGTTGTGCTTGGTGAGCTCTGAAGACTCAGAGGCGACATCAACATCGTGGATCCGGCTCTTGGCCGCAGACAGGTTTTCCTCGTAGATCGTGAGGTTGCTCACGGACGAGGCAAGGCGGTTTTGAAGCGCACCGACTTCAGAGCGGTTTTCAGAGAGCATCCGGATCGCATTGTCGATCTTCGAGAGGTTCTCTTGCGCCGCTTCTTTCGATTCGGTGTTCACATCGGCAACTCCCAGGGACTGTGAACTTACGTTCAGCTTCTGGGTGTCGTAGGCAAAGCGATCTTTCTCTGCCGAGTTGTTCAGACCGACTTGGATCTCGAGCTTGTCGCCTTCGCCCACAAGGAGCTTGCGACCGTTGAACTCGGTGGTCGATGCGATCCGGTCGATCTCGCCACGGAGTGCGACCATCTCTTTATTGATGAAGCCGCGCTCTTTGTCGCCGATCGTGTCGGATGCCGCCTGGATCGACAGTTCGCGGAACCGGGTCAGGATGTTCCCGATTTCGTTCATGCCGCCTTCGGCGACCTGCACCATCGAGATTCCGTCGTTTGCGTTTCGGTTGTCCTGACGCAAGGAGCGGATGTCCGCGGTCATTTTTGCCGAGATCGCAAGGCCGGCAGAATCGTCTGCCGCTCTCGCGATCCGGGTGCCGGAAGCGATTTTCTCCAGGCTGGATGCTTGTTTTGCGCTCGATGTGCCAAGATTCCTCTGGGCAATCAGGGATTGGACGTTCGTATTGATTCGTAAACCCATAAATACCTCCTCTATAGGCCCTCATGTTTGGTTGCTGACAGATTGCTGTACCGTCAGAAGAGTTCTTGATGGTTTTTGTCCGTCAAATAACTCTCATTAAGAGGATCGGCAAAGTGTTGACGAAACTTTAGATTTATTTTGTCGGGAATTGTTTTTCAGGGATTATTTTTTTAACGACAAGAAGTACCCGAGGCCCCGTTTGACGCTCAGGTGTTGTTGGAGCTCGGGGATTTTGCGTTTTAGGTTCGTCAAATGGGTGTCGAGGTTATTCTCAGAAATACTCGCATTGGGCCAGACATGGTTCTGGAGCTCAGAACGGGTCAGGCGCTTTTCGGACATCTTCAGTGTTTCCAAGATCTTATACTCGGTGCTGGTCAGGTCCACCCAGCGGTTTTTCGAAAAAACCGACTTCCGGTTCTGATCGAGTTTCAGCTCTTCGAGTTTGTGGAGGTACCGCTGAAGATGCGCGCTCAGGGCCCCCGGCGATGCCGGCTTTTCAAGGATCCCGTTGATCCCGAGGTTGATCGCCTGCATGCAGAGTTCCTTGCTCGCGTGCGCGGTCACCAAAAGGATGGGAAGAGTTTCGTTCTTGGAGCGGATTTTGGGAACCCACGAAAGAGTGTCGTGCCCGGGTACCCGGAGCTCCATGACGAGGAGGTCCACAGACTCCCAAGGAGTCAGATGAACCGCCTCTTCAAAGGAGGAGGAAATGAACTCAAACTTAATGGACGAGGGGAGGGCTTGAATCAGTGGATCGTTCGAGGAAACTTCATGATCAATCCAAACCGTATTCATACCCCTGACTTCAGGCTAGGGACTGGGGGGGGGTAAATCAATAAGTCTTTGAATTTACCTGTAAAATTGCAACTTGCTTGATGCTAGAAAAAGATTGTTTAAAGATTTGTGAACTAAAAGTTCAGAATTCTTTTATTTGACGCAATGCCTCATACGTAGCAATGCTGACCGCGTTCGAAAGGTTCAAAGAGCGTACCTTGGCGCTGAACATCGGAATCCGGGCAAGATGGGCCGAGTATCGTTCGAGAATCCAGTCGGCCAGGCCCGTGGTCTCCTTCCCGAAGATCAGATAGCTCCCGCGCCGGAATTCCACCTCGTAAATGGAGGCGCCAGCGCGGGTCTCGATCAGGGCGAGGTGGGCATCGACCGGAAGAGTGTCAAAAAACGCATCCGAAGACTCATGGACGATGACCTCAAGATGCTCCCAATAGTCGAGACCGGCCCGTTTCAGTGCTTTTGCGTCGATGTCAAAGCCCAAGGGCTTGACCAGGTGGAGTCTGGAGCCTGTGGCAAGGCAAAGCCTTCCGATCGAACCCGTGTTCTGGGGGATCTCGGGTTCGATCAGGACGATGTTCAGCCTGGGATCCGAATTCATGAGGGTGGACGGTCCTTAAGGGCGAATCGTATTGATCATGCGCGGGAAGGGGATCGTCTCGCGAACATGCTCGACCCCGGTCACCCAAGCCACGGTTCGTTCGACCCCGAGTCCGAACCCTGCGTGGGGAGTGCTCCCGTACCGGCGAAGGTCCAGATACCACTGGTAGTCTTTCAGATTCAGACCGTGTTCGGCGATCCGACGTTCCAAGATCGCGGCATTGTCTTCCCGTTGCCCGCCTCCGATGATCTCGCCGTAGCCAAACGGCGCAATCAGATCGGCACCAAGGGCATATTTGCCATCGTGGTCGACGCCCTCTCCGTCCGGAGAGTCGGCATTCTTGAAGTAAAACGCCTTGATCTGGGACGGAAAATGATGAACAAACACAGGCTTTCCGAACTCCTCGCCGAGCGCAGTTTCGTGGGGAGCACCGAAATCCTCGCCCCAAGGGATCGCGTGTCCGCGTTTTTCGAGAATTTTCAGTGCATCGTCGTAGCTGATGCGCGGGAACGGAGCCACGATCGTTTCGAGTTCCTTTTGGTTCCGCTCCAGAATCACGAGTTCCTTCTGGCAGTTCTCAAGGCAGTGCTTCACGATGTGGCACACGAAGGCCTCGCCCAGGTCCATGACATCGGCAAGTTTTGCAAAGGCCATCTCGGGCTCGACCATCCAAAATTCCGTCAGGTGCTTTCGGGTCTTCGACTTCTCGGCCCGGAAGGTGGGGCCGAAGGTGTAAATATTCCCGAAGGCGAACGCACCGGCCTCGCCGTAGAGTTGGCCTGATTGGGTCAAGAATGCCTTCTCATCAAAGTAGGGAGTCTGGAACAGGGTAGATGTCCCCTCGCACGAGGTCGCACTCAAAATCGGCGGGTCGAAGCGCACAAACCCGCGCGCGCGAAAGAAGTCCTGGATCGCAAAGAAGATCTCGCTTCGAATGCGAAGCGCGGCCCACTGACGCTGGCTTCGAATCCAGAGATGGCGATTCTCCATCAGGAATTCCACGCCGTGATCTTTGGGACTGATCGGATAGGGGTCGGCGATCTGGACGGTTTCGACCTTGAGCACGGTGAGCTCGTAGCCCGACTTCGATCGGGGCTCGGCGCGCACTTTGCCAGTGACCAGAATCGAGCTTTCTTGCGTGAGCTTGTCGAAATTCTCGAAGGACACCTCGTCGCACTCGCCTTTGACGAGCACTCCCTGGATGATTCCCGATCCGTCACGGATCATGAGGAACTTGATCTTTCCCGAGGATCGTTTGTTGAAGACCCAGCCCCGCAGGGTGACGGTCTGGCCGTCGTGGGTGCCGATGGTGCCGATGCGGACGGAAGTTTCGTGTGTCATAGGGAATCAGTAGCTCATCAGGAATTCAGCAAAGGTCCGGACATAAACGCCGCTGGATCCTTTGCGGGGGTTGTATGGAAGATAGCCTTGGTCGTAGGCACGGTTGGCGAGGTCGATGTGGGCCCACTTCATTCCCGGTTTGATGAATTGCTTCAAGAACACCGCGCCCCGGATGGTGCCGCCGTTCGAGTCATTGGCACTGTTCATCATGTCGGCGTACTGGGATTTCAGGTCTTCGAAGTATTCATCCCAAAGAGGGAGCTGCCAAAGGGCTTCTTCGGTTGCGGTGCTTGCCTTCAGAATCTGCTCTGCGAGTTTTTCGTCATTCGAAAACAGCGCGCTTGCGAGCTTTCCGAGCGCGATCGAGGAGGCACCCGTCAGGGTCGCGGAGTCGACGATCACATCGGGTTCGTAGTCATGGGCGAGATCGAGGGCATCCGCAAGAACCAAGCGCCCCTCGGCGTCGGTATTGATGATCTCGACGGTTTTTCCGTTCCGGGTCTTGATGATGTTGCCGGGTTGGGTGGCCTTGCCGGAGGGCATGTTCTCGGTGAAGGCCAGAATCGTGGTGATCCGGTTTTTCGATCCGAGCCGCGCGGCAAGAAGGGTCGCGCCTGCCATGGTGGCGGCACCCGTCATGTCGTGCTTCATGTCTTCCATGCGCATCGACGGCTTGATCGAAATCCCGCCCGAATCGAAGGTCACGCCCTTTCCGACGAATGCGATGTGCTTTCCTTTTTTGGGCGAGGATTTCGGCGTGTATTCCATGATCACGATCTTGGCTTCCCGGTCGGAGCCTTTTCCGACGGCAAGGAAGAGGTCCATTTTTTCTTTCTTCGCCTCGGCTTCACCCAGAACCCGGCACTTGAGCCCATGGGTCTTGCAGAGTTTCGCGATCTCGTTCGCGTAATGCTCCGGGGTTCCGATGTTCGAGGGTTCGTTCGAGAAATCCCGGGTCAGCTCGACGCAATCGACCGTGGTCAGGACGGTGAAGGAGATCTCATCGAGCCAGGTCTGGAGCTTGCGGTCGCGACTGACCAATGCGACCGATTCGATTTTTTGCGATGTGTTTTTCTGGGTTTTATGACGATCGAAGGAATACTGCGCAAGGTAAAATCCTTCCAGAAAGGCCGGGAGGATCTCCGAGGTCCGTGCCTTGCCCGCCATGTCGAGCAGGTGGTCGACATCGATTCCGATTTTTTTCTCTTTCTCAGCCATGATCTTCGATGCGGCCACCGCACCGGTCTGACGTGCCTTCTCGGGCGTGAAGTCCTTCTCGGCGCCGAGCCCCGCGGCGAGCAGATTCACCTCGCCGGCGGAGGGGCTTCGCAAGAAAAACGCGCTTTTCGCTGAACCCGAGAACACGCCGGATTTGGCGAGTTCTGCGATGCCGGCCGGAGATCCCGCAGGAACGGCGGCCGATTTCTTCTCGTTTTGGAAGAATAAAAGAGCCAATGTTCCGCCGTGGAAATCCCGGGCGGAGTGCAGGGGGGGCAATGCGTGAAGAGTGTGTGTTTTCATGTTCATGGAGCTCCTTGCTGGGGCTGGAATTTCAGGTGCCTGACATCATACCACTGTTTTTTGACCGGTGAATCAGTTAAGTTTCTGCTTGGTCATGATGAAACGATACCAAAGCTCGGCCGCGGTCATTACACGGATCGCCGACGCAATGATTGTCATTGCGTGCTGGCTTCTTGCCTATCCCTTGCGCTTTGGGATGTTCGCGGGCCTTCCCTTTCTGCCCCAGTATGCTTCTCCGCCTTCGCCGGCGAACTATCTCGCTCTCTTACCGTTCATGACCGTGCTCTGGGCGGGATGCTTTCATTTTTTCGCCGTGTACCGCGAAGACCGGATCATCCGCCGTTCGGCCGAAACCTACGCCCTTCTTCGCGCCCATCTGGCGACGATCATCCTCTTCACCGCGCTCACTTTTTTTGTGACCGAGTATCGCTTTTCGCGCGGAGTGATCCTGCTCTTCGGGGTGCTGTTCTTTTTCATGGCCTGGGGGTTCCGTGCGGCATCCCGCCGGGTGATCCGGGAGCTGCGAAAAAAAGGAATCTATTCGACCAAGGTGATTGCCGTAGGGGACGGTCGCGACCTCGAGCACATTCTTGCCCAGTTCGAGAAGCACCCGGAACTCGGGATCGAACTCGACGTGTTGATTCCGCCGGCGCGGTATTCCGAAGCGCAAGCCTTGATTCTTTCGCGCAAACCGAAGGCGGTCCTGATCGGACTTCCGGCGTCTGAGCGGGCCCTTTTGGACTCCCTCGTGCAGTCGCTGAAGGACGAGCCCGTCGATTTGCACATCATTCCGGATTATTCCTCGTACCTCGCCATCGGAGCAACGACCGAGGTCTTCGGGGGCGTGCCCTTGATCGCCCTGAACGCATCGCCCTTGTTCGGGTATCAGGCATGGATGAAGCGGGCGATGGATCTGGCTCTTTCGGGGCTCGGGCTTTTGGTGCTTTCGCCGCTGTTGTTCGTGCTGGCAGTGCTCGTGAAGCTCACCTCGCGGGGGCCGGTTCTTTACCGGCAGGAGCGCATGGGGCTCGATGGCGGAACCTTCGAGATGCTGAAGTTCCGCTCCATGCGGATCGATGCCGAATCGGCCACCGGAGCCGTTTGGGCAAAGGAAAACGACCATCGCCGCACAAAATTCGGAGTGTTCCTGCGATCGACCTCGCTCGATGAGCTTCCCCAGCTCTGGAATGTGTTCGTGGGCGACATGTCGCTGGTCGGCCCGAGGCCCGAGCGTCCCGTGTTTGTCCATCAGTTCAAGCGGGAGATTCCGAACTACATGCTCCGTCACCGGGTCAAGACCGGAATCACCGGTTGGGCGCAGATCAACGGCTGGCGGGGAGACACCTCGCTCGAGCGCCGCATCGAGTGCGACATTTATTACATCCGGAACTGGTCGCTCTGGCTCGATGTGAAGATCCTGTTTCTTACGGTGTTCAGGGGATTCGTGAACCGGAATGCGTATTAGCAAAATCGATCGCTACGTTTTCTCTGAGGTTCTCCAGCCGTTCCTGGGCGGCACTGTTTTTTTCGCGTTCGTGTTCCTGTTGTTCCAGATGCTCAGGGTCGCCGAAGAGCTCATCGTCAACAACGCGCCCTTCTCGCTTACACTCCGATTGCTCTGGACCCTCGTGGTGAACTTCATGCCGCTCGGGATCCCGATGGCGTTCTTGGTGGGAGTTCTGGTCGCGTTCTCGCGCCTTTCGGGAGACAGCGAGATTGTCGCGATGAAAGCCGGCGGCATGAGCCTTCCGCGGATCGCTGCGCCGGTAGTCCTTCTTGCAGGGATGGTGGCCGCGGTGTCGTTTCTTCTGAATCTCGACTGGGCGCCCTGGTCCGAGCGGGCGAGCCGGCAGCTCTTGATGAAAATCGGAAGCCGGAGGTTCACCTCTTCGATCAGCGAGGGGACATTCTCGTCGGGATTCTTCAATCTGCTTTTGTACACCGAGAAAGCGAACAATCGCGCCGGACGCATGGAGAAGGTTTTTATTTTCGATGAGCGGGACCCGAAAAGCCCCATGACCATTGTCGCAAAAACGGGCGAGATCATTCGCGTGCAGTCGAGTGAGGACGATCTCGGCGGGGTGGTGCTCCAACTGCAGGACGGAAGCATCCATCAGTCGGGCGCTTCGGCGGACAACGATCAAAAGCTGGACTTCAGCGTGTATCAGCTCTTTTTTGACATTCCGGACAGCAAAGGGAGCTTCGGGTTCCGGCCGAGGCTCTCGAGTTCCTCTGACATCGAAAAAGAGCTCAAGAACCCCGAGCATCCCCCGAACCGGGTACGCGAGCTCAAGACCGAGTTCTGGCGAAGGATTGCGATCTCGATCACTCCTTTTTTCTTTGTCCTGCTCGGAATCGGTTTCGGCACGGTTCGTACGAGAGGCGCTCGCGCAGGCGTGCTCCTGATCGCGTTTGTGACGATGGCGATCTACTGGCAGGTCCAGGTGAGTTCGATCTGGCTCGGAGAACAAGGCACGCTTCCCCCGTGGCTTGCGGTGCAAATCCCGAACCTTCTGATTTTGCTCGCCGGAGGCTTCCTGTTCCGGCGCGCCTGCTGGTGATTACCGGAAGATGGGATACCCGCTGTTCGAGCCGATTGATCCTGCGCCCGATCCTGCCGCCGTATCCATGATCCAAGTATTGGTGAAGTCCCACTGGGTGGTGTTCGCGCCTTGGGTGGTGAAGAAGCTCTGGGACTTCAGGTCCGAGACCGACCGGCCCGGGGCGATTCCCGAGCGATTCGCCGTGATCGAGGTAGGGATCGGGTTGTAGGTCTGCCCGCCATTCACGGTTCCGCCGTTCTGCCCGCCCGAGACAAACGCAAAGTACGAGTCCGAGTTGCTCGATCCCGAGAAGGTCGAGTTGAAGTTCGCGGTACCGTTGTTGTTGGTTTTTCCGATCAAGCCCCCCCAGGTGGTCTGGTCGCCGCCCGAGAGAGTGCCCGAGTAGTAGCTTCGTACGACTGCGACGGTTCCGGTGTTGATCGAGCCGATGAGACCCCCGATGTACTGATCGTTCGCACTTGCGGTCGTGACATTCCCTTGCGCAAACACATCGGTCAGGGTCCGGGTCGCGGCGTTCACGCCTTGGTAATACCCAAAGAGTCCACCCAAGAAGGCGCTCGCGGCGGCCGATCCCGCGGCTCTTCCGCCGGTGACGTTCCCCGTGGCCCCGAGCCGTGCCATGGTGTTCGTCGCAGGTGAACTCAAGATCTGGAAGCTTCCGGCAAAGCCGCCGACCCGACTGCAATCGGTCGAGCTCGCATTACTGCACGAAACCGCGCCTGTGGCCAGCAAGCGTTGCAGGGTCGAGCTGATTCCCGTCACGGTCGCCGAGAGCGAGTACCCGCCGAAGAATCCGCCTGCATTCGAGGAGGCGGTACAGCGCTGGGTCAGGGTGGCGAGGGTATTGTTGCAGTTTGCGGTTGTGACCGCTCCCGTTGCCACCGTGTCGGTGATCGAGTTCACATTCTGCGAGGCGTGAGAGTATTGTCCAAACGCGCCTCCGGCAAACGAGTTTGCGACCACGGGGCTTGCTGCGATCGAGTCGATCGTACAGGTTCGCGTGCCCGGGCTTGCGCAGGCCGCGGCGCTCGCGCCCGAAAGCCCGTTACTGCTCTGGACGGTCAGGTTCATCAGAACTTGAGTCGAATACAACCCGATCAGGCCGCCGGCATTGCCGCCATACGGAGTGCAGGTACCGCCCGAGAGCACGCCCGCACAGACGGATCCCGAAGAAGAAGATTGGGCGCCGGTCAGGGTGACCGAAGTCGTGCCCGTAGGGGCACCGCTATGTTGGGGAACCGCCCCGATGATGCCGCCCACCCCCGCGCGAGGAAGCACCGTGTACGAGCCTGAGGTCGCGTTCACGATCACACCCGAGATGGCCCCGTTGTTCCGGGGTTTCATCAAGGTTAACGCATAGGTCGTGGTACCTGTCGGAATATGGGTCAGGTATCCCCCGATGATTCCCCCGATTCCTCCGATTCTGGTTGTACCTGCAACCACTCCGTAGAGCGGATTGGCAAGCGCTCCCGCCGTCACGGCACCGCTGTTCACGCACTCCCGGATGGTCGCGGTCGATCCGGACGGAACACCCGAAGCAAACCACATTCCGATGAGTCCGCCGGCACCAAGAATGGGATTTCCTGCGCCATTTGACGAATTGGCCGCAATCGCCCCGTCATTCAGGCAGGCCTTCGCGCCTCCGTCCGGGTTGTTTCCGGTGTCGCCGAGGTTCGTGCCGTCATCCATGAAGAACGTCGGAGAACTATTCTGATAGCCGATAAACCCGCCGGCGGTCTGAACCCCGGTGACGCTCGCATGGTTCGTGATGTTCGAGAAGTTCAGGGTTCCGGTTGCAGCAGTGGTCGTCGTCCCCAAAAGCCCGCCGGAATGACCGGACGAAGAAATCGTTCCGGTCGAGAGATTCGAGATCGTTCGGAAGCGCACGGTTGCGGTCGCACCCGGAGTGATGAGTCCCACCATTCCCCCGGCACTTCCTCCGCCCGTTACGGTTCCCGAGTTCTTCGAATTCGATACGGTAAGCGACAAGCTTGCCGCGCCCAGGGTGATCCGACCGATCACTCCGCCCGCGTTCGAGGTCGCACCGCTCGTCGAGACCGCACCCGAGTTCGTGAATCCATCAATCGAGAAGCTTCCTGATCCGGTTCCCGAGCCCAAGGCCCCGCCGGTATCGCCGGTTCCGGTGATCGCACCCGAGTTCGAGTTCGTTCCCGCGATCGATACCGTGTTTGTCCCCGCCGTGATTCCGATCAATCCGCCCGGGGTACTGCCGCTGACCGCACCGGAGTTGCTGATGTTCGTGAATGTGGCGGGAGAGCCGTTCAGAACCCGGCCCAGGATTCCTCCAGCCGGAGTTCCGGTGCCGGCGACCTGACCGGAGTTGGTCATGTTCTGCATCGAGGTCGAGGTCGTGAAGGTTCCGGGAAGGTTCAGGTTTCCGAACACTCCGCCCACGTTGGAACCCGAGCCGGTGACGCCGCCCTGATTCTTGAGCGCATCGAAGCTGACTATGTTGTTCGAGCCAGAAACCCCTGCAAGGACTGAGTAATGGCCGAAAATTCCCCCGGTGGATTGGCCTCCTCCCGTGATCGTCCCGGTCGAGGTGAGGCGCGAGACTGTGAGAGTGTGCCCACCCAAGGTGGCTCCGTAGTTCATCCACCCGATGATTCCGCCCGCGTAGTCCGAGTTGGTGGTGATGTTTCCGGAGTTGGAACAAGCGCGAAGAACAAAAGCGATATTCGACCATCCTGCGTTGTTGAAGACCATGCCGATGATTCCCCCGTGAGCACTGACTCCCGAATTCACCGCATGGATCACCGCGCCTTCGTTCCGGCATCCGCAGTTCGTGCCATCGGCATTGCAACCAGCGACGCTCGATCCATCCGCATTGACTGCTCCGTTGATGGTAAAAGTACCGGTGGGGCTATAGACATACGCGGACCCGATGATTCCACCCGCCCCCGGACCCACGTACTGGGTGATCGTTCCGTAGTTCTTGGTATTGGTGAGGGTCATATTGATTCCGTTGATGGGTCGGGTGTAAATCTGCCCCACGATTCCACCGACATTCTGTCTTGCTCGCACTGGTCCATGATTCTCGACATTGTCCATGATGTGGGAACCGGCGATATTGATATTCACCTGGCCCGCGATGCCGCCCACGTATCCGTTCGTCTGACTGCTCGAGTTCATATCGAGGGTGCCGTAGTTCGTGCTGTTCACAATCGCGCCGGTTCCGGCGGTCGCATGATTGACGTACCCGACGACTCCTCCCATCCGGACGTCATTGGTGATCGCGACCTGGTTGGTGATGAGGCCCCGGTTGTCGGCGCCATCGATCCGATAGCCGATATCCATATCGAGTTGCCCGACAGTCCCCACATAGTTTACTCCAGTGGAGTTCCCTGCAACCACGCTCGCACCGTTCAGGAGCTTCGACATGCCCGCATCAGCATTCGCCACGCTGAACTTCGCGTTCCCGACGATCGCGCCGAACGAGGTCGCCGCGGTCGGGCTGTAGAGCAAGCCCATGGTCAAAATATTGTTCAATTCTCCTCCCTGCTGATTCAGGGTCGCGGCAGTGAAATTGCTCACAACCAGTCCGGTTTGTTGGGATGTTCCCGTGTTGTGGACCGCGCCGCTGAAAAGAACATTGTGAATTTCCGGAGTGACCCGGGCCGGGGTCGTGGTTGAAAGCGAGTTCCCGATGACCCCGCTGGGAGTGGTGCTGGCGGTGATGACTCTCGAGTAGATCACATTCAGGCTTCTGACATAAGTCACGCTGGCGCCGCTCGTGGGTGAGAGTGCGCTACCGATGAAGGTGCTTGTGCCGTTCGTGAGCGTGCGCTCGGCACCGTCATAGCTCGAGAGCAGGGATGCGATGCCCGCAAACGAAGAAATGTCGAGGTCGGCTGTTTGCTTGAAGAACAAGCCCGTCGTGGCCGGAATGCTCGCGAGGTGTGCGGTCGAACAGATCAAATACGGAAACGCCGCCGTTCCGGCACCTCCGCCGTAGCCCGAGTAGCTCCCGGACGGGTTGCAGGCGCAGGCCACGGCGCTGTTGTTCGAGCAGGTCGAAAGCGCGATCGGGCTTCCGCCATTGAAGTTCTTGGATTCATCGCGGAGGATCCTGACTTTCGCGATGCTCTGGGCGCGAACTCCCGGCGTGTCCCGCGAGCAGGTCGTGTAGGTGGCGTCTGCTCCGCAATCATAAGGAGTGTTCAACTTGACCCAGAAAGCCCTGCTCTGCGAGAGGTATCCCGGCACATTGAAGCTGAAGGTTTTTTCGACCTCGCCCGGCGCGAAGTACAAAATCGTGTTGGATCCGGTGTAATCGGTTCCGTTGGTCGCGGTTCCGTTCGAAATGTCGATGTTCGCAAGAGCCGCGTTGATGGCCTTTGAAATCGAGACCTTGTCGCCGTCCATGAACTGCACGCTCACATAGGTGTATTTGGTGAGGTTGCCCGAGCGCTGAACGGTGATCGTGTTCGTGCCCGAGTTCTCGTTCACCGTATACAGCGAATGCCCGAAGAGGTAGTTCCCCGCCACCGCAGAATCGAGCACGTTCACTTCGGCGGTCGTCACACCTGTGCCGAGTACGGCAAAAGTCGCGGCCGAGGGAGTCGGGAGCGTGATCGTAAAATACACATCCCCGTGCAAGGTCGCGTTCGAGACAATCGAGAAGTTCGAGGTTCCGCTTAGGATCACGCTGGTGCTATCGGCAGGCCAGGTAAAGGACGCACCCGTTTGGGCCGTGAAATTCGTGCCGATGAGGTTCGCTGTGACCGCACGGGTCGTGTAGGTAAGAGTCGTGTTGGCTAAAGGGGCCACGTCGCTCGTCAGGGTCACGCCTGTTCCCACCGCGGTTCCGTCTTCGCGGTAGGTGTAAAACTCACGGCTCAGGTTGATTCGCATGAAGCGGTTCAGGGTGGCCGAGGCGCTGGTTCCCGAGTTTCCGGCAAGGTCGATGACCGTGGCGGTCAGGGTGTGTGCTCCCGCTTTCAGGATCGTGGTGTCGATCGTTCCCGAAAACGCCCCGCTCGTACAGGTGGTCGAACTCACGATCGAGCCATTCAGGCGCAAATACACGGTTTGTGTTTCTACACCGCTTCCCCCGACCGAGTCCGAGCACGATCCCATCACCGTGAAGCTCGCCGAAAAATTGGTCGAAGGGGCTTGCACCGTGAGAGTACCGGTGGGCGAAGTGATCGCAATGGTGGGAGCGGTGGTATCGATCACGATTTTCGGGGTTCCGAACGAGAGCGAGCCCGAAGCCCCGGGCGAGACGGGCAACAAGAGGCTCGCCGCGCTGTTCGAAGTGTCCTTGATCGTACCGCCATTCAGGGTGAGCGCATTCACCGATTGGATGTCGAGGCCCTTGGTGATGAGCGAGGTATCGCCGGGAGCCACGGTGTAGCGGAAGATCAGCTGTGTGGAGTTCGATCCCGACCAGTAATATGCGCTCGCATCATGGGCCGGCGTTGCGACGGTGGGGTCGAAGGTCAGGGCGAGTCTTGGGTTATTCGTGGTCGATCCGGGCGTGCCGGTGACGACCACAGGGTCAGAGAAGGTGATGGTGATGTCCACCGTTTGGCCGGCCGAATAGTATCCCCGAATCGCCGAAATGGCGACGACCGAGGCGCCTGTGGTTTTGATGACGATATTTTTGCGCTGTCCGAGGGAGTCAGCCGAATTCAGTGCCGGGAGCGTGGCGTTCAGGGCGTTCGAGTAAGAGTCGGTGATGGTGGCGGCGGCAAGAGAAAGGGAGTTCGTGGCGAGGTAGTTCAGGTCGGCCGAGGTGTCTCCGGCGGCTACCGTATACAAGCACGAAATCGAAGTACTGCTGAGGGTGGAGCAGTTCACGATCTGATTCACCGTCCCTGCCGTTGCCAGTTGAAGAGTGGGGGTTCCCGTGACGGTGATGCTTTCTGAAAAATTCACCACAATCGTGATCGCATCGCCGACCCCGTAGGTGCCATCGGCATTGGTGGAGGTGACAAAGGTGACGGTGGGAGCGGTGGCATCTTTGCCGACGCTCACGGATTGCTGGCTAGAGGTGTTGCCCCAGGCGTCTTGGTGGGTGGCGGTGAAGGAGACCGACCCGTCGCCAAGGGAGCTCAGGTTGATGGAGCCAGAGTAATTGGGGTTTGAGGCCGTATTACACGAGGCGGTCGCAGTGGCGGTTTGAGCATTCCGGGTGGCGGTGAGGGATACGGAGCCGTTGTTGCCCGAACAAGAACCCGAGAAGGGGAAGGCCGAGACGTTCGAGGCGTTAATCGTGGAGAGAGCGGTGGGACTCGCGATCGCCATGGTGGGCAGGGCCACAGAGATCGCGTCACTTGTGCCGGTGGAGCCTTGTGCGGAGGCGGTGATCGTCCAACTGCCGGAACGGAAGAGGGTGAAGGGGCAGGATTTGGAGCCTTGGTCGCCTGCGGTGAAGGTGCAGTTTGCGGCAGTGGGAGCGGTCGATCCTGCGCCTGCCGCCGGTGTACCAGACACCGAGAAGCTCACGGCACCGGTGAAATTTTTTACGATTTTGTTGTCGGAGGTGTAAGCCGTCACGGTCACCGAGAAAGGCATGCCTGCCGCCTGGGTGGTGTAGCTCACCGCGGGGGCGACTGGAGTGAACACAAAATGGTCGAGCACGGCGTTGTCGATGATCGTGATCGAGGCAGACGAGGTGACGTTGCTTCCTGAGATCGATACCCGCATGAGGTCGACGCCGGCCTGGGTCGCCGTGAAGCTTGCGGTGTACACCCCGTTCCCTTGGGCTGTGGTGGCACCGAAGGTCCCGAGTCCTCCGCTCGATACCTGAAAAAACTGGATGCCTCCGATGGCGGGGAGCCCTGTCGGGTTCGGGTTGTCGTACGCATCGTAGGTCGTAAGGGTGACTGTGACCGTCTCTCCGACCTCCATGGTTGCGGGAGCGGACAGGATCGAGCGGGTGAGCGAGTATGGTCCCGGAGTCACGACGACCGAGCCCTGAACACTCAGTGTTGCGTTGGCGGCGGTCACGGTCACCGATCCCGCCGTGAACAGGGTCATGGTCACGGTTGCGGTTCCGCTGGTAATGTTCACCGAGCCGGTGCCGGTGGCCCGTGCATCGGTGGTCGAGAGCGTGATCGCGCCCGAAAACCCGGTTGCCACCCGGCCTTTTGAGTTCAGGGCTTGGATCGTAAGGCTGAAAGGAACCCCCGCCACAATCGTGGTCGGAAGATTCGTGTACACAAAGCGTGATGGGGTGGTGGTATCGAGAGTGTTCTCGTATTGAGCTTTGGCTTTAGCGTAAATCGCTTCGAGCTGCCCGTAGGTGGCGAAGGCCGTGGTCATGAGTTGCCGCGTCGAGGTCACCGTTCGTTGAGCGCTGGCAAGAGCGGTTTGCGTGCTTGCCAAAGACGTGTTCGCGCTCGTTCGGGCGCTTGTGGCTGTGGTGAGGGCGGTATTTGCCGAGGTGAGTGCCGCTTGTTTTGTAGCCAGATTGGCATTCGCGGTTTGAAGCGCGACATTCGCCGAGTTCAGATTGTTGGTCGCCGTGGCCAAGGTTTGGGTCGCCTTGGACTGGGCAGAAACGGCGGCGTTGTAATTTGCGTTCGCGGTGTTCACCGCCGAGGTGGCTTGGGCCAAGGCTTGATCGGCGGCCCGCAGATTCGATTGAGCTGTGGAATTCGCTGCGATCAGTGTTTTGTTAGTCGGATTCGCCGCAAGAGCGGCCGCGGCGGAGTCAGCGGCGGCCTTGGCGGAGTTTCGAGCGGTCTGCCGGGTAGCCAGAGTCGAATTCGCGGTGGTCCGGGCGGCAGTGGCATTCGTGAGGTTCGTGTTGGCGGTGTTCAGAGCAGTTTGTGCGGTTTGACGCGTTGTGGTTGCGGTCGCGACCGTTCTGGTCGCATTCGTCACGCCGGTGGTGGCGGTAGTCACCTCGGCACGGGCGGTTTGTTGATTCTTCACTGCGTTCGAGTAGGCGGTTTCAGCCGATGAAGCCGCTTGCCTTCGGGTTGCCAGTTCGCCGGTCAGGGTGCTTACCGAGCTGACCGCTGAATTGTGATTCGAAAGCCGGGTTTGGTAGGTCGCCTCAGCCGCATCCCGATTCGCCTTCGCGGTCATCATCGTCGAATAGAGCTGAGCCAATGTGGCCGAGAGCGCAGGGAGCGCCATGAGGGCCACGGCTCCCGCAAATATCGATCTCAATGCCATTCCACGTACGTTCCGCATTCTCATTGACTGTTTTCCTATTCGGAAACAATTCCAGACATATTTAGTCTATTTACAGTATTCCATAAAAGTTCATTGTAATGCAGTGCGAAATGTTTTCTGGAGGGTCGTTTTAAAAGACCTGGGCACGTGTCCGGATCGACGCACTTGACAGGGGAAAAATACGCAAACTGCCCCCTTTGAGTGTGCTCGATGAAGCGGTATGGGGAGAGGGCGGGGGAATGATTTGGTTTTTGCCTCCGAGCCGGGTCCTCCGGCCTCGCTCTCGCCATCCTGGCTCGCGAGAGTCGGCAAAAACCAAATCATTCCCCCGCCCTCTCCCCATACCGCTTCATCGAGCACACTCAAG
>JBEIJY010000031.1:0-28514 GCA_040380025.1 Bdellovibrionales bacterium
ATTGCATCGAAGACTGGGAGCAAAAGCTTGAGTCGATTGTACAAGAACTATTGATCATCTTGAAGACGCAGGGTCAGATCATTAAAAGAGATTCTGAAAAATCGGGAGATGGTTCATGAAAACTCACAGGAACTCACCCGAACACACGCAGTCGTCAGAAGGTAGTGAATCGTGCTACAACGAGGTTACCGACACATGCTCTTTGACAACTGAATATGCTGATTTTTTTGATACCGAACAGGCCGCACAGTTCTTGGGGATATCCATTAAGACACTCCATAACTTGTGCAGCTCTGGCCAAGTTCCCTATTATAAATTTGGCCGACGCAATCGGTATCGAAAAGACGAATTGAAGGCGCTTCTTCTGGCCGAACCCAGAGGAGGTCGCAAATGAAAAAACAAAGCCCCATACAGGGGATTAAACAAAAAGAAGACGGTACGTACTCGGTACAATACTCAGCAAGGCATCCGGTCACACGAATACCGAAAACGCTGAGGCGAAAATGTACTGATAAAGGTGAACCAATTAGAACAATGGCCGAAGCTCAGAGAATCTATCGGCAGCTTGTGATTGAAGTGACAAAAGCTCTTGAGGGGGAAGTTACTCCTACTTGGGGCGCACTTGTTGAAAGCTACTTAGCCGCTGCTCTTGAGCGTGGCAACACACCAAAGACGGTAGAAAACTACAAGCTTGGGTTAGAAGCTCATACATTTGCAAAATGGAAAACACGCAAGGTTACTGAAATCACAACAGACGAAATCAGAAGTCTTGTAAAAGACGGGCTTGGAGATCGATCAGAAGGGCAAAAGAAAAACATTCTTAAGTTCATCAAAGCGGTCTTTAAGTGTGGAGTCGAGTCTGGGGTTATCAATCGAGACCCAACACCAGATGTGAAGTTCCGCAAAGGCGATAAGATTAAGGATTGTCTAACGGAACCTCAGATACGAGTTCTTCTTAACAAGGCAAAGACTCTAGGTATTGAGTGGTACCCGCATTGGGCGATGGCGCTCTATACGGGAATGCGCAACGGCGAGCTTTACGCCTTAACTTGGGACAAGGTGGATTTAGATCGCCGACTCATCAAAGTGGATTGTAGCTGGAACAATGTAGATGGTTTTAAGTCTACAAAGTCTGGCGATGATCGTATGGTCGAGATCGCCTCAGCTCTTGTGCCAGTATTGGCTGAGCTAAAACTGAAACATAGCGACTCAATTTATGTTTTACCTAGGCTCACCAAATGGGATAAGGGCGAGCAAGCTAGAGAACTGAGAATGTTTTTAGTTTCTTGTGGTCTTCCTCAAGTGAGGTTCCATGACCTAAGAGCATCTTGGGCGACTGTCATGTTAGGGAAAGGCATCGAGCCTGCTAAAGTAATGATCATGGGCGGCTGGAAAGAAATGAAAACCATGATGATTTACATGCGCAAGGCTGGGATCACTATCCAAGGGATCACCGACAACCTAGTGCTTCACAGCTCGAATTCGGAGCACGCGCAGGTAGTCAATTTAGGCAGCCGTCGTACTTCGTAGTATTCATGAATTGTGAGATGAATGAAATCGCAGAGTTAAATGCAGTCTCTTCGTCTCCACCAAATTACAAAAGCCCGGGCTTCGGCCTGGGCTTTTTTATTGGGTCTTGTAATTACGGGAACTTAGCCGACAAGAGCCAGGGCGTGCACCGGGCTCACATCACTCTTGGAGTTGCCCCGTCAATACCGGACCATCTAGCCGGTTCGTTTTTGTTCCATCTCCCGCCTGAACTGCCTCGGGGATAGCATCTTGAGCCCCTTGTGGGGGGCATTCTCGTTGTAATCTTCGAACCATTTCTCCAGTTGCCCCATCACGACCATTGCACTCGATAGATCCGCAGACCAGACATAGTCACGCTTGAAGGTCTTCACGAAGGCTTCGGCCATGCCGTTTGATTCCGGGCTGTAGGAAGGTGTCGTACAGGACTCTAGATTCAATCTTCGAGCCGTTTCGACGGTCTCATTGGCAATGTAGGCAGGACCGTCGGGATTACCCCTAAAAACTGTGAAGTTTGATTGATGAGTCACTCCGCGTTATGACCTCTCCCCAAGAACACTGCCAGGCAAAAGCTTAGAGGCAACGCTTTATTCAGGCCGCCTTCAACTGCATTTTTCTTCTCGCAAACTCCCTCGGAGTGATGTTTCCGATGGAGCTGTGAGGGCGATAATGATTGTAATCTTCTCGCCACGCCTCAATTGAAGATTGTGCATCCCGGATCGAAAGAAAGCAATGCGTGTTCAGGCATTCATCCCGAAGCCTCCCATTGAAGCTCTCGATGTGCCCGTTTTCTGTGGGCTTTCCAGGACGGATAAAATGGATTTTGATTTCGTTGATGTAGGCCCATTGTTCGAGAGCCCGAGATGTGAACTCAGAACCGTTGTCGACGCAGATGATTTCCGGGAGGCCCCGTTCGTGCTTCAGGCGCTCAAGAGTTTCGACCTCCTGCTTTGAGGTCAGCCGATAATCAACCGGAATCGCCAAGGCTTCGCGACTCAACTGATCGACTATGGTCAACGCCCGAAACTTCCGACCATCGGCGAGCTGATCGTGCACGAAGTCCATCGACCAGACCTCATTGATCCGTGTCGGCGTGGGCGGGGGCACCCGCAGGACCGCCCCGTGTTTTCGTTATAAATTCGATGCACTTTCTTTTTGTTCACTGACCAACCCTCCCGCCTTAACACCGTATGGATTCTCAGGTACCCGAACCTGGGACGATTTGCTGCAACCTCTTTTATTCGACCCTGAATCGCACGATCATCCCTTCGTTGGGGTTGGTAATCAAACGTCGATCGGTGAAGTTTTAAAAGCCCGCACAAGCGGCGAACCGAAACCCCGTACCGCGTCCCGAGGTCGCGCCCCAGTTCGCGGCGCTTGGCAGGCTTTAAAGCTTTTTTGAGAGGACATCCTGAAGCATCTGCTTGTCGAGCATCAGATCCGCCACGATTCGTTTTAAGCGAGAGATCTCTTCCTCTTGTTGCTTGAGCTTTCTCAGCTCGGGAACTCCTATGCCAGCATACTTCTTCTTCCAGACATAAAATGTTTGCTCGGTGATTCCCAGGCTCCGAATGAGCTCCTTAACGGGCTCACCAGCCTCCGCGCGCCGGAGCGCATGGGTGATTTCTTCTTCGGTAAAACGACTTCGTTTCATAGGTCCTCCTTTTGTCAAAAAGAAGGCCGCCTGTCACGCTGCATCTAAACTGATGAATGGCCGTGTTTTATGGGAGGAGGTCAAACTTTTCCGAGAAGTTGATGCTTCATTCGATTCCCCCAAGTGGGTTTGTAGAGAAGCTTCACAGATTCCCTTTTGAAGCTGTATCCGGGAGAGTGATCGAGATCGCCGTGGCGGATGATTCTTTCCATGAGCGTGATGTAGTCTTTGGCCATCCGCTCAAGGCTGAAGTGGTTCACAACTGATTCCCGACACGCAGACGGCAAAACCGTTCCGATTTTCCCCCAGGCGTCCAGAAGCTCCTGATAATTCGAGCAGACAAAGCCCGTTCCGGGTCTCACCAGTTCCGGCATGCAGCCGTTGGTCGAGGCGATCACGGGGGTTCCGCAGGCGAGAGACTCCAGAGGCGCCACGGCGCAGGGCTCATCCCAGTTGGTGGGGTAGAGCAAGGCCTTCGCGCGAGCAAGGAGTTCAAGTTTGCCTTCTGACTCGCCAATCATGCCTTTGTATTCGACATACTTCGAATTCCGCCCCTCTCCACCCATGACCACCAATTTGACCTTCAGGTCGTGGGCAAAATCGATGCAGGTCTTCAGGTTCTTGACCCGCCAGCTGGCCCGGGCAAGGAAAACAACGTATTCCTCTTTTTTTTCGACAAATGGGAATCTTCCCGCATCCACCCCATTGTAAACGAATACCTTCGCGCCGTGAGAGCGTGCGTGGGATTCGCTCAAAAAATTGGTATTCGAAAAATATTTCTCATCCCGAGATCCATTCCCGTGAATGGTGATCAAAAACGGGATCCGGGGGCGCTCATGGAGAGGTTCATGACTATGCAGAAAATCGATTCCTCCCGGCAGCCAGCTCTCAATCGGACGGAGCGCCAGATCTGGGGGAACTGCGATTGTTTCGACACCGGCCATGGAGCTTCCCTTGGCGCACAAGAGCACCACCTCATGGCCCAGTTTTTGGTATTCGCTCACCAGGCTGACGACGATTCGCTCGATTCCGCCGTATCGGGCAGGGGGGAGTATGGTGTTGTGAAGGAGTGCGATTCTCATGAAGTCGAACATATCTTTGATTTTCGTCGGGGAGTAGTGTTTTTCGGTTCTCCACATCGTGGAGAGGGCGTCGAATTCAGGGGGTGAATGGAGGTGACGTTTTCATGACAGCTAGGTTGTTGAAATCATGGGTTGGTACTTTGCGTTTACTACGGATTGAGGTTCAAGAGACCCCATTGAGGAGTGCCTTCTTTAAGGGAAATCAAAAAGGCACGTTCTTCAGGTGTGAGGCCATTACCCAGCTGAGTGATGATCTGGTCGCGGACCTTCAGTAGGTCGTCAAGTTTTACATCCTCAGCAGTCATGCCGAGGAATTCGTTTTTATAGGTCGCCTTGATGTTTCTAAGTGTGGGGCTGACGAGAGCGATACCCCGCTTCGGGTTTCGGGGTCTCCGATTAGATCGCTCTCGGTTTCAGATCGCTCTTCAGATAAAGCGGGTGCTTGGGCTGACCCGAGAGGGACATTTCGAGACAATGTGGTTCTTTCAGCAGCTTGAGCACCTCGCTTCCCCGGTCGAAAAGCGTTCCATGATTGCCCCAGGCCGCAACCACGAGTGAGGCTTCCTCCTGGAGCTTCAAAAGGGAGCGGTTGTTCTCGGGACCCACAGGGTCGGGGCATTGACTCAGTTTCTGCGGATCCGTGGCGCGATACGCGAAGAGGTTCGCCATCACCAAACCGCCGAAGCCCCAGGCCCGCGCGAAGTTCACGCATCGAGTGATGGTGGGATCATCGTTGGTCTCATCGGCGGTGGATGGATTCAGGTCGATGAACAGGACCAGAGGCCCCCGAGGGGTCAGGGGCCCGAAAGCGGGCAAGCCCTCATCCCGAGCAGCACTTCTTGAATTTCTTGCCGCTCCCGCACGGACAGGGGTCGTTGCGACCGGTGCTGGAACGAACTGCATCGGCCTTGAGCAGTTCGGCGTGCTCGAAGAGTCTTTGGCGGATCGCCCCGACATCGCGGGCAAACCGCACATAATTCGAGTCCCAATACGCGAACACTTCATCAGCCTTCTGCCGGATCGCGGCCGCATCCGGAAGCGCCGGCTTACCGAGTTCGAAGCACTCCTCTTGAAACTTCGAGAGCTTCGCGACGAAAGCGTGATTGTTCAAGAATGATTCCTCGGGGGTTCCGGCCTGAATGAAAAGTCCGCCCAAAAAGCAGTTCAAGAAATCCGCGAGACGGAACACGAAGAGCCCGGGCTCCTTCATGACCGAGGCAAGAGGATGCCGGATCGGGAACAACTCGCTCATGTACCGGCTGTAAGAATCGTGAATCGAGAGGAGCTGTACCGCGAACAACACCCCCTGCCCCATCGATTCGGGCTCGATCGTTTCTCCGGTTTCGAGGTCGCTCAGAATGGAATTCAGGATTTCCATCGCCATCTCGTCCGGGTTCGGCGAAAGAACGGCTCCCAGAATGAACCCCTTGTGGCCCGAGAGGGGTCCCTGAACATTCATTCCCATGAACAGCAGGTCGAGCTCATGATCATCCAGCATACTGAGCCGACGATAGGCATCGTTCAGTTCACGGCTGGATTTCTCGACCGGCGTCGGAAGAGGAGCCCCCCACTCCTCGGCAACATCCTCGAAGGTGAGAGCATCGGTATTCACACAGCGCTCGGAAAACGCGTTCAGAATGAGGGTTCGCGTCTGCTCATCGCGCACCCCGAACTCGAGCAAATGACCGATGAGCACCGCATTGGTCGATCCCGCGTTCAGGCGATAATGGCAAAGCCGCTTTTGCAGTTTCGCGATCGTCAACTCCCGAAGGTGAACGATCTCGCGGTCCGGGTCTTCGGCGTGCTTCTCGAGCACCGTCCGCACCACGCCCGTCAAAAGATCGAGCAATTCGGCCTGATCGCGCCATGCGAGCCCGGTTTCGACCTCGCTCATGCAATACGGCACCACGGCCGGCCCGAACCCGGCAAGCACGGCCGGGATTTCCTCGTACTCCCAGCAGTGTTCCTCTTCGTCCTCGTCTTCGTACCCCGCACTGCCGTGCAAAAACCCGATCAAAACAGGAATCGAGGACGCATCCCGAAGCTGTCCCAGCGCGCGCACGATCAGAACGGGCACGGGTTCGGCTTCCGGATCGAACCGGAACGTCCCCCGCGAAAGATCATCCTCGAGAATCTGATGCAAGGCGGGCAGATCCTCGCGCGTGATTCCGGAGGCACGATAATCAAAATCGGGATCCAAAAGTGCTTTGTCCGAAAGCGCTTTCAGTTTCGACAGGACTGTTCGGGAAGGAAGAGAGAGTTCCATAGGCCGGTGACGATAAAGCGGGATTCCGGATTTTTCCATGGGATTCGCGATCCCGGCCTTCGTTCCGACGATCAAAAATGGACAACTCTCCGGAACCAGGAGCGAAGCGCCCGCAAAGCATACTTGAATTCCGTTTGGTTTCGATCGGATCGCATTCGATTCGCTGTGACCCAGTTGCTTTCTTCTTTGTTCTCGCCCTTCTGGATGAACACGAGATTGTGGTAGAAACTCATGGCCGTGATGTTGCGGTCGAAGTAGCCGGGCCGGTATGAGGGGCGGTCGATCTCCATGAAATTCAGGCAGTCCGTCAGCCCCTTGAAAAAATTCATCGCCGTCGCGGGATTTCCGAGATTGTGACTGTCGCCGCCATACGCGTTCCAGTACGAAGTCTGGATGTCTTCGACGGCATAGATTCCGTCTTGCTTGAGGAGCGGAAACAGGATCCGGAACGTTTCGATGATGTGGGCATTGATATGACTGCCGTCATCGACAATGAGGTCGATCGGACCGGTCTCCCGAACCACTCGCTCGAGGAACTCACGATCCACCTGGCTTCCCCGGAAAATCCGGATTCGCTCCTCCTCGTGTGGCGTCTTGTCGTGGATGTCGATGCCGTAAATCCGGCCCCGCGGAAAGAACTCCTTCCACATCCGGAGCGACTCCCCTCCGGCCTCGGGATTCCCGTAGCCACCGACCCCGATCTCGAGCAGGACCACTTCCTGATCGCGAAGGTGCTGGAAGTGCCTCTCGTAGTGGGGCGTATAAAAGTGCAAACCCCATTTGTCAGTCTTGTGCTTCCGGGCAAGTTCGGTGAGGGACGGGCGCGGCTCCATGGGGGGATTCTAGCCAAAACAGCGAAGTTTCTCCAGAACAAATCAAATCCACTTGCCTTGATTCCGGGACCGATACCGAAGCATGCCCTTCCCCGCCACAGCCCCTTGCGTGACTGCGGCCTGAATCAAAAAGCCCCCCGTCGGTGCGGTCCAGTCAAGCATCTCGCCCCCAACAAACACGCCAGGAAAGCGCTTTAACGCGAGCTCATTCCCTGGTTCGGTCGAAACTTCGTCGAGATCCACACCGCCCGTGCTCGAGATCGCCTCGACCAGGGGCCTTGCACGCAATAGCTCGATCGGAAACTCCTTGATCCGGGCAGTAAGAAGCTCAAGATCGCCTCGAATCGATTCGTCGGTGTGATGAAACAAAAGCGCAAATGAGGCCTCGCAAAGACCGAGCACTTTTTTTACCCTTCTGATCGGCGACAGATTCTCGCGAACCGATCGCAGGCGCGCAAGAATCTCGTCACGGCTCAGTTGGGGCTTCAAATCAAGAATCGCACTCCCCGCCTCGCCCAAAAAATACACGGGGGTTCCCTCGAGTCCGTATCGGGTCACAACAAGCTCTCCTGCCTTTTCGCCGTTTTTGTTTTTGAGGCGGATGTTCTTCAGGGGCTTTCCCTCGGCTTCTTGTAAAAACTCCTCGCGCCAGGCCACCTCGTAGCCCGCATTGGCCGAGTAAAACGGCTTCACGCGCACGCCTGCGGCTTGCATAATCTTCGGCCACTTCGGCTCGGAGTCTTCCCAGCTTCCGCCGCCGAGAAACAATCCCGACACTTCGAACGAAGAAAGCTCCTCGAACCCGCTCCATTCGTGATTCGGGACAAACTGAACACCAAGATCGGTGAGACGGCTCCTCCAGGCGCGCAAAAGGCCCGAGGCTTTCATTTCTTTCACAAAGTAGCGGCTCGAGGTGCCGACAAAGGTTTCGAGGCCCAGGCTTTCGATGAAGCGGATCCAGTCGTCGGGCGAGAAGATCTCGAAGAACCGCCTCCAGATCGCACGATCAAAACCTCGGTAATGCGAGAGAAAGTCTTCGAGATCGGTCTTGTGGGAAACATTCAGGCCGGAGCTCCCGGCGATCAGGAGCTTGCGTCCGTAAGAGGGGCGCCTCTCGAACAGGGTGACCGGAACCCCGGCCTCTGCCAGCACGGTGGCGGCCATGAGGCCCGCCGGTCCGGAACCATAAATTGCGGCCCGAGGGGGTTCGGGATGAACTTTAGCGAACATGGAGTGGAAAATAGCACGAAGGGGCTTTTTCGCGCATTATTAATGTTGACAAAAATGATACACTTAAGTTATCATACGCGTCATGAAAATCATTCAAGTACTCTGTTCATTGTTGGCGTTTTTTTCGATTTCTTCAGCCGTAGCCTGTGGCGGGGGTTACGTGATTCTGAACAACGATACCGTTCTGATCTCGGAACAGGTCACTTCTGGAAAAGATCAAATCAGCGTTGAGGAACTGCAGGACCTTCTTAGCAAACAAAACGTTGCCATCGGACTCTCCGACAAGAAAAAAACAACCACCCACCGCATCCTGAAAGTCGCAATTCAGTACACCTTCAAACCAAAAAATGCCCATGCGAACTGGAAGCCTGAAATCCTCTGGACCGACTATACGATTCAAACCCTGGTTCGCACCCCGGAAGCCGCTACGCTGAATCTCGCGGAGATCGAGACCATTCGCGTGAAGAGCAACGTGGAACAAGCTGCGGACGGAAGTATCGACCACTCAAAAGGTGTTTTGATCATTCTGGACGGAGCGAAGTCCAGCACCTATCACGAAGAATTCAGCACAGAACTTCATTCGAACATCAAAGTATTCGGCTGCTGATCAAAAAATCACTCAGAATATCAAGGGGCTGACTCGAGCCAAGATCGCAAGAGCGATCGGTCGAGTCGGCCCCTTTTTTATTTTTACATAAACGCTATTTACATCCCCCCACCCCTGCCGTATTGAGGGGGCGGGTCCGTACCATGCGGCGCCGGAGTTCTTCCGGGCGATTCCGGAGTGCCGCTGCATTGTGCCCGGAGGTTTGGGGAGTCAGTATGAAGGTCTGGTTCGTTATTCTTCCGTTCATCGGTTTGAATGCATTCGCACAGAGCGATGTATCGATCGAAACCAGGGTCACTTACGATCTTGCAAAACAAGAGCACAAAATCTGCGGAACGCTGGAGACCACGAACCAGCATCTGCGAAGCGATCAGTTCGGCGAGCTCACGGCGCGCGCCACACTCACCACGAAGACCACCGTGTGGGTGGCCACCTATTCCGAAGAGGAGGTTCCGGCAAACGGGAAATCCCCGGCATGGGATGCATTTTACGGGGCATCGTCCCGCTCGGAGCGGATTTCGGCCCTGAAACGCGCCATCAAGGGGATTGGCGAGGCGACGGCTCCCCTGGTGGAACCGTACTTTTACGGCGAGGGGATCAAAAAGCCGAAATCGTGGAAGGAGTTCTCGGATCGCATCCGCCTCGCTGGTGCCGGAATCGAGTACAAAACCTGCAGTCAGAGCCAGGATGGTTGCATCCGGGCTTCGAGCTGGATCAGCAGGGTTTTGAACCAGTACGCCGAGGACAACCGCGAGAATCTGGGCTATTCCCGCAGCGTGGTCTCGGTGGCTCTGACCCCCCAAACCCGCGAGACCTCATCGCCGGTTCCGGGTCTGAACAAGAAATTCAGCTATGTGGTGCGGTTCGAGGGACTTGCACTTTTGCCAGACGAGTGTGAGGTCATCACAGTCAGCTACGACGGAATCAGCCTGAATGCGAAGGCCGCCACTGCGTACAATCACCTTGCCGTTTCGAAGGCCTCGGCCGAGAACTGGCGGGGCCGCGATGCGGTGATTCTTGTGAATTCGCAGGGACGCCGGCAAATCGGGCCGCCGAAGCTTGCGAATATCGCAAATCAGGGCTCAGGCTTCGTCGTGACCAAAAGTCCTCTGTGGGAGCGGTATTCGACGAATCGGGTGTTCGCATCCCAGTGCATCGCCACCGCGACCGGGACTGTAAGCGCCACCGAAAAGCGCGCATGGTATGATCATTCCCATGCCGAGAGCAAACAAGTCGGAACATGCTCGGTGACCTTGTCGTCGGATTGCTCTCCGCAATATTTTGATGTGAACCCGGTGGGATTCAATCCTCAGACCGAGAAGCTCTCGTACTCCGGAGTGATCCGCTTCAATGCGACTTGTCCGTTCTTCAACACGAGCGAGTTTTAAAAAATGAACCAAGGGTTTTTCAGGATCCCCGCGATGATTCTGGCGATCGCGGGGGTCCTCCCCTGTTCGAGCCCGTTTGTTCCGTCTGCGAAAGCGCAGGGATTCACCGAGAATCTGTTGGGGTGCTCGGAGCCCGGGGTTCCGGGAATCAAGCGGTGCCTGAAGTATTTGATGTTTTATCATTGTGCTGAGATCGCAAGAAAACACTTTTACAATCCGGTTCATGTGGGGCGCGGTGCGCTCTGCGATGGAGCCGTGTTGGACATAGTGGCCGAGCTCGACCCCGAGCAACTCAACCTGGGCGAAACGGATGAGTCCCGTCGAGGCCTGCGCGAGGTGGCATTCGCGTCGAGCATTGAACCTGCATTTTTGGACCCGAAGCTCGAGTCGGTGTTGGGCGCGCTTACGGAGGAGTTTTCGGAATCGTGCCGCTTTGATCTTTCGCGCTCGTTCTGGAGCACGCTTCTTTCGGCATACAGCCATGAAAAAGCCCTTTCGATGGCGGCAATCGCGTTCCAGTCGGTCTCGTTTTTTCAGAACGGCGGGGAAGACGCTCGGGATGGGGGCCTGATGCACCTCGAGAAGGTCTTGCAAGTCGCCCACGCAAAAGAACTCGCAAGCCGGGCGGTTCCCGGCCAGCAAAACACGCTTAAGCAGGAATCCTCACAGCTCACCAAGAACGCCGGCCTTTACCACGCGCTTGCCAAGGAGTGGATCAACCGCAAGATCAAGGGGGGGCAGTGTTCGGCTTACTCGTTTTATCCGGATATTCCCCATGCAGGGGACCTGAACCCGACACTCCATCACTTTTATGTTCCGGCCTATCTTGCGGCGAAACTGCGCGGCCGCGGGCAGAACCACAAGTGGTCGCTGTTTGCACCGTTCTTGATGAACACGCTTTGGGAATTCCGGAAGATCGACCGGAAGCTCGGACAGAATCGCTGGCCGTATCGCGCTCCCTCCCCGCCACGATCCGCCGAGGAAGCCGCGCGGGTCGAGATGAATTATCGCAAGATCTACACTGGGTACCTTGGTGCGATTTGGGGCATGGGGCTTCAGGCGCATGCGCTTTCGTACGCGGAATTCCGCGCCCGCTTCGGCACGGCGGATTTTTCGTTCATCTGGGACGGGAAGTATTTGCGGTGATTCCGGGAGACATTCCTAGATGCCCAGCTCCACGTTAAAACGGGCAATCCACGCATCCTCGCTCAGGGACTGCCGGGTGAGATCACCCTGAAACTTGACCCGATGAGAATCAAGATAGTAATTCAATCCTGCCGTCGTCTGCGCCATGAGCATGTTTTTCGGATCGATCCGGGACCGCCCGAGTGGGCTCACGCGAGCGAACCGTCCCACGACCTCAAGCCGGTCGCTTAAGAGATACCCGGACTGGGCCATCCACCCTGAGCCTTCGAACAAAGCCCGAGTCGCACCCAGTGCCCCGTTTGGGGAGCTCCGGTGCCCGAACTCGGCCTGGAACGACCATCCGCGGAATTTTGCGATCGCATCAAGAAGGGTCACCGTTTGATCGCTTCGTATGGGATCACCGGTGGCCGGATCGCCCGTGGTGGTATAAATCGCGCCGATGGTTCCGCCGGCGCGATTCGAGCGTAGAAACCGCGCAAGCGTGGCCCCTAGCCCGAGACGAAATGACGGATGCCTTCGAAGGTCGCCCTCGACATAATCTTCTCGTCCGAGAAACGCACCAAAAGGCAGAACTTCGACTCGTCCCACATAAGCGAGGCCGGAGTCAGAAGCAGAGCCTGCGTTGCGCCCCTCACCCGTAGAAACGGATGCACGGACATTCCACAGATCACGACGATAAAGAGCCTGGATTCCGAAATCGCGATCGATATTGAACACCCGATTCATCAAAGAACGATCGGCGAACTGCAGATCGCCCGAGGAGATCACCCTCTGCCGGTTGCCCGGAAGCTTTCCCTGTCCGAAGGACACCGAGAGGGTTTGATCGGAATCCTGAAGAATCGCATAGGCGAAATTCGCATCCCTCAGAACCCCAGGGAATTTGCTCTCATTCCAGTCGAGATCTTCACGACTGAACGACAACTGCAGCTGATACGTGAGGCGCGGGTTTCCTGCATGCCCGGTCAGACGCAAGCGTGCCCGCCGGACCCAGGCACGAACCTCGCCCACATCGAGGTCGCTTCCCGACACACTCGAAACCTCCAGAAGGTTCTGCACGCGGAAGCGGAGCGCGGCTTTGTAGCGCGATTCGGGATGGGCGAAGACGATTCCCTCTTCGAATGAAAGTGGCTCGAAGGGCCCCGCGACATCGGCATGTGCGGCGATGGAAAAAAACGAAATCAAGAACGGAATGACATTCCGACCAACCTTCACGGCAGTGACTCCCCCTATTTTTAAAATCCCCGAAACAATGCTAGTGCAGAAGATCGCGCTTCGGGCCGGGCTCTTCAGGAGCACCGGCGAGAAACGCTTCGTCGCCGACAAAGGTTCCCCGAACAAAGGCTGCGAAGTCAAGAGTCTCGCGGAACAACACGGGAAGCGAGAACAGATCGAGTTCCTCGCAAACCCGGGCACTGTACAGGACCTGCACCGATCCGTCCGCACGAAGGCCCGTGCGGCATCGTTGATTCCGTGCAAGATTCAAAAACAGGAGTGACTCAAGAACGCTTTGATTCCGGAGGCGCGGAACAAGAGTCCCGAGATGGACCCGGATCACAAAGAAAGGCTCGCTTAGGATCTCGGGCGTACATACGATCGAGGCCGACACCACGACTCCGCCCTCGGTCGAAAACTTGTACTCGACTCCGGTTTTTTTCGTGGTCCGGCAATGGGCAGGATCAAGTCCCTGCTCCCGGAGGTGCGCCTCGATCGCCTGGATCACAGGCAAAATGGCATTCGCGATCGCGGGAACCAGATTTGCAAAAGGATTTGGAGTGGACGCGGCTTTCCGGACGGAGTGATTCGACTTCATTTTTTGCCTCCTTTGGCCGTATCAATCGGAGCACCGCGGGGGGGGGGGTCGAAATCCTCTCGGTTGCTGGAAGCGGAACGCTTCGCTCTGGATACAGGGTCGGGATATCAAAGCGGTGGGAGGGGGGCAAGGGGAAATTGCTAGAGATCCCCGGATCGAAGCTCAATAAACCTTAATCGTTACTCTTCTATTTTTGGCGCGGTTCTCAGGAATGGCATGCCCGGAATCATCACGATTCGGCGCCACGGGTTTCATTTCAGCAAATCCCTCGATGACAGTCCGAGAAAGCACCTCGGACGGAAGCCCGAGTACTCGTAACACCGAGTGGGCCCGCTTCGAGCTAAGCTCCCAGTTGTCCGAAACAATACCATTCTGCATCGGAGCGTCATCTGTGTGTCCCTGAATTGCAACACGATAGGGAACAGGAATGCCCGACAGCACCCGAGAAAGGTGACCTATGATTCGAATCCCATCTTGATTCACCTCGAATTTGCCGCTCTCGAAAAGGAACTTTTCGCGGATGTCGATGTTGAGCTCTCCATTCTTGGCCTCGACGAGGATTTCCCGTTCCAACGCCATCTCGGAAAGTTCTTTCAGAATCCGATCCTTCAGCTCCCGGATTTCATTCACCTTCGGAGCCTCACCCCTGAGAGTGGCGGCCGCCTGGCGGTAATCCTCGGCGCTCAACTTCCCTGCCGAAAAGCTGAATAGAACGACGAAAAAAACGAAAAGAAGGATCATCAAATCGCTCAGGCTGACCAGCCAGATGAACTCCCCTTCGCTGTGGTTCGCGCGCTTCTTTCTCACAGATGCCCGGTCTTTCCGGAGGACTCCGCGAAGTAGGCCATGGGCTTCCGTTCCTCAAGCAACTCCAGCCAATGCACGATCTGCTCGAAAGACGCGTTCTCAAGAATATTCATAGTCTGGATCTTCTGCTGAAGAGGAGTCCAAACAACCAGCGAAAAGAAAAGTCCGAAGAAGGTGGTCAGCAAGGCGACACTCATGCTTGCACCGATCTTGCTCGGGTCATCCAGACTCCCGAGCAGTTGAACCATTCCAAGAATGGTTCCGAGCATTCCCACCGAAGGAGCCATCCGTCCGCCGAGATTGAAGATCTCCTGAACTTGCTCGAGGCGCCACGAGCTGGTCTCGAATTCTTTTTTATGGAGCTGGAGAATGTCGGTCACGGGCATCCGGGAAGCAAGACGCTTCAAGGTGCGATGGAGTTCGGGCGAGACCGGTGTTTTCAGGACCTCTTCGATCGCTTGGGAACCCTCGGTATAGACTCTTGTTCCGAGTCGCGTGATGGCTTCGAAGTCCTCGAGATTACCCGCCCTTTTTGCCGCAACCGAACCCCGCAACGCAGTGATGAACGACCTGCGGATCGCGCGAAAATCATAAGAAAGAAATATGATCCCGAGCGGACCTACTCCTGTGAGCAACATGGCCGGCCAATGCAGAAGCTTCATTCCCAGAGTGGCGCTACCGGAGTGCTCGAACCGATACAGGAGAGCCATGCTTCCGATTGTAAGAAACGCTCCGACGACTTTTGATAGAATCACGAAGCCACCTCACGGAATCTACCGAGAAGCTCTCTTGCGGAACTCTTGCGGTCCTCCTCGGGCAGATCGCCGAGAACCTGGATCTGACTCTCCACCAGCGAACGGCGCTCCTCGGGCAGATTGGATAGAAGAACATTCAATGTATCGCCCGTGGTCGAAACCAGAGCTTTTGCGAGCCTCTCGTTATCAAACTGTTCCAAGACCTTCCGGATCCGTTCCTTCGGCAAACGAGCGACATCCTCGATTCCGAAGCTGAATTTTTTGAGCTTCTGATACAGCGCCGGCATGGAAGCCTCAAGATCCTTCAGCAAGACCTCCTGGGCGTCGGAGTTCATCAGAATCTCGGTCCAGAACCGGGCATCCGCCTGATTCAGGCTTCCGAGATCCTTCGGGATGGTCCGGATCGAATCTCTCACTGAAGCCTCGATCTTCAGAATCTGCGAAACTTCCATATGTTTCGCCTCGATGGAGCGGGCCATGAGTTTCAAACGTTCCTCGGGAAGAATGGATTCCAGAACCCGTGCAACCGTGGATGCCTTCACAAATCGCAGAACCACAGCAGCGTCGAGCGGATCAAGGGTCCGGACAAGAGTGATCATCTGATCATCACTCATGGATTTCAGAAACCCGAAAAACCGGTCGCTCTGCCAGGCCTCGAGCGCCACGAATTCATTGAAGCTCCGGATGAAGGATTGGATTTTCCTTCCCCGTTCCGAATCCGCCATGGACACCGGCGTCTCGGGGAATTCAAAATCAAGGCCGGTAACCAAGTTCCGGAATCCGGGTCCATCGAGGATTCCGCACAGTTCCGATTTCTCCTCCTTGGAGAGATGGGCGAAGTAGCTCTTGAAATTTCCGGTATGGGTCAAGAACAGGGTCATCAAAGCGGCGCGGCGCTCGTGAAACGCGCTCGCATCGGCTTCGGTGGAAGCGGCATCGGCGCCGGGCACCGGCACTCCGGCAGAATGGATTCCAATCTCGCTTCTTTTCTGCTTGCTGCGAAAACTCCGCATGAGCAGGAAGCCCACACCAATGGCCAGAGCGGTGAGCAAGGCTGCGATGATTACGTTCAAGCTCCATGCCTCATCCGACTCCTGCTTTGACTCCCGCCTCATTGTCACCGGGGTCATCGTGAACTCGGCTTTCGGCCCGTAAACCGAGAGTCTGCGTACAATAAGCTCCTTGACCTGGTTCTTCAATGAATCGGGCAGGGTCTCATCGACCACCAAATTCACCCAGATCTTTCCGAGAACCTCTTTGTCCACATTCTTGAAGAACTGCCGAGTCGTCTCTCCCGGGGTGGTTGGCTCCTGTGTGGCCGCTTTCGGGAAATGATCGACCTGGAACCCGGGCATCTCCGGAAGGTCTTCCTCTTTCGACTCCGTCTTCGGGGGTTGGAGGCTAAGGAGCTCCCCCTCGGTGATTTTTTTCTCGGTCACGGTATCGACACGCGCGACCACCTGAAGAGAATACTCAGACCGATTGAGGATGCGATTGACCACATCCACCAAATCCGCCTTGACCCGGTCTTCCAACGCAGAAAGATTCTCGGCCGGAACCGAAGTGGCAAGACCGATCATGCCCATAAGGAGGACGAAATAAAACCTATGTATCTTCATACCGAACCACCTTCCATCAAAGCAGGCGCCTCGCGACGGGAGGGATCCAGAGAACGGGCCTTTTCCCATGCTTCCGCCGCCTCTTTTTCCCTGCCTTTCAGCTTGAGCAGACTGCCTTTCATCATCCAGGCCCGAACGGACTCGGGTTTCAGCTCAAGAGCATCATCCACCACCGCTTCCGACTCCGAAAACTTCCTTTGGTTGTACAATCGATTCGCCCGTGTCAGCGATCGCTCTACCTGACGGTCTACGGAACCGGCAGCCGTTTCATCGAACTTCTCTTCGGACAGCGCGGGGGCCGGTACCGGCTCGGCGGATGCGGCGGATGGTGCCGCTGCACTTGATGCGGAGGGGGCGGCCGCAACCGGCGCTTCGGGCGGATTCACCGGGGTCGTATTCAATACCAGCTGAATCGGTGCCGGCTTCAGATCATCCAAAGGAATGGTGAACCGATACGACTTCAGCTTGGCGAATTCCTCACTCCCGACAAGCGTCTTGGTCCCGTAGGGAGTGTTCAGGATGAGAACGTTTTTTCCGCCGGTGGCTCGAAAAACCGGAGCTTCAGCCGCAAGAGCCCCGTTCACGATCACAAAAGAAACAGCAAGGATTCGAATGGAGTTCATGGATTATTTCCCCAAAGAGAACCCGACACTGACGGTGCCGGCGATCATGGTGGTTGCGTCGGTCTCTCCGGATGTTGCCGGGATCAGACCAAGCAAACCGGCGTGGATGAATGAGAACGAACTCAAAAACACATAGTGACCGATCCCAAACATGACCCCTTTGGAATCAGAGGAAAATCCGTATCCGGCATCGAAATGAGTGAGTCCGTAGATGCGACTCCCTTTGAACCGGTTCCGCAGGGCGATCGAAGGCATGACATAGATGGGGTTGTTCCGCGTGAATCCGGAAAACCCTCCGATCACCAAACCGCCTTTTCCGGGAGCAATCTCTTCCATGATGGCAAGGTTGAAATTAAGGGGAAACGACCCACCCTCGCCATCACCGTTCCCGGCGAATGAGAACGCCGCCCCGGTGCCGATCATGATTTGGGTGGCGGCATCCCGGAAGTCGAGATTCGGAATCCGGAAACTTTCGGCCGCAATCATCTCGCCGTTGTTGGGTCCGATCAGGGTCGCCTGGGCCATGATCGAGAATGCGGTCCGATAGACAACAAGACTCAAAAACGACTCCGCCCCCGTTTTCTTTCCGAGCTCGATCAGCTCCTTTTGATCGGGAGCGCCCCGAGTCACTACGATCCGGTCGCCTTCGACTTGAACCCGCGGAGCAAGACATTCTTCGCAATGATAAACCTTGGTGGTTTTCCCCTCGGTGATTTCGTGGGTGAGATCCGCAAGGAGGATCGGCTTGAGATGCTCTTCGAGAGGGGCGGTCATGTCGATCGAGAAAACCGAGAGACTCGCCGGAGCTGGCTTAAGTTCATTGATCCATCGACCGACCTCCTGACCGAGATTCTTCATCGCCATGAACTCACCTTCGGTCGCCGCTTCGGCTCCAGCGCCGAAGGACAGTCCCGCTGCGGCCAACGCGAACATTCCAAAAAACTTCCACTGAGTGAACTTGTGCATACGGATCCGATCTTTCTCTCGAAACAGTTGGGTGATATAAAATTCGTCGCGGATTTTAACATCGTCGACCTGTTTAATCAACTAAATATTGTTTGATACAGCTCGTGATTTATTTGATTTTAAATTCGCGATTGTTCTGTCTACCGCAAGCTTCTGTCAGCTGAGGTCACTGCAAAGAATATTTATTTCACCCTCTGGTTGCAGCGAACCAGCAAGCCTCGTACCTTCTTCCCCTGGAGCCCTCATGCCGATTCAACGAAAAAAGTCTTTCCTGAAAAGCACGATCCTTCACGTCATTTTGATCGGCGCGGTCACGGTGATCCTCACCATCGGGGTGAAATCGCCCGAAACAATCGTCGAGGTGATCTCGCTCGAGAACATCTCGATCTCTCGCGGCGTGAAAAAGGCGGTCCATACCGCCGTTCACGCCATCGGACTTCCGCACAAAGAGCCCGAGGCGGAGCACGAAGCGAGCGCCCCTTCGGTAGAAACCTCTTCGAACCCGAACCCATCACAAGAACAGTCATCCGCTGGGAGCGGAATCCCGGATTCGGTGCTTCAGCAGTACCTGGGCGAAATCCGACAGAGAATCGAATCGACCAAGCGCTATCCGAAAGATGCACGGATGAACGGAC
Source organism: Bdellovibrionales bacterium (assembly GCA_040380025.1). Lineage (GTDB taxonomy): Bacteria > Bdellovibrionota > UBA1018 > UBA1018 > CAIMNF01 > CAIMNF01. Next base: position 18,949 of record JBEIJY010000031.1, read on the forward strand.
AAGAAGGGATTGTGGGGCTCAGGATTCGCATCGCTCCGGACGGCACCCTGCTTGAAGTCGAGGTGGAGTCGCCCGCGATGTTTCCTTCATTGAACCAAGCGGCCGTTTCGGCCGTAAAAGCGCATCAAAAATTCCCGGAGGCTCCGTCTTCGGGTAGTCCACGGACCGAGCCGATCACGCTTCATCTGCCGATCCGGTTCGTCCTCGCGCCCTGAGTTTTCGACCTGAAGATCGGCGTTAAAAAATCAAATGCAACTCCATTGCATTTATGATAGCGTCCGCCTCATGACTTCCATCTTTGCTCTTTTTTTCGCGATTTTTGGATTTACTTCGTTTGCCTTCGGAGCGGATTCACCCGGTAGCGAATATCGCCTCCCCGAAATCAGCGTTCTGGGCGGTGCCATGGGCGGATCCGCCTTTGATGCGCTTCCCTCGGTATCGAAGACCGCGGGCCAGAAACTCGAAAAAAAGAAAAAATCCACCTTGGGAGAAACCCTCTCGAACGAAGCCGGCGTGAGTTCCACCTTCTTCGGGCCGAACTCCTCGCGCCCGGTGATCCGCGGTCTCGACGGCGATCGGATCCGGATTCTTGAAAACGGAATCGGACTACTCGACGCCTCGGGAGCAAGCCCCGATCATGCCGTGTCGATCGACCCCTTGCTCATCGAATCGGTCGAGATTTTGCGCGGCCCCTCGGCCCTTTTGTACGGAAGCACCGCAACCGGCGGGGTGGTGAACATCAAAACCAATCGCATCGCCGAAACGCCACTTACCGAGGGCATTACAGAAGTCCGCGCGGGCGCCTCTTCGGTCGATGCGGGCCGGACGATCGGCGCACTCTCGCGCTATCGCCTCGGGGATTTCGTGCTTCATGTCGATGCTTCTTACCGCAAGTCAGACGATTACTCGGTGCCCGCATTCGCACGAACGGCCGCGGAGCGGGCAGAGAGCCCGCAGGACCCCGAGGAATTCAAAAGGGTCACCAACAGCGGCAACAAAGCCCTGCAAGGTGCAATCGGCGTGAGCCGCCCGTTTCGCGACGGACACATCGGGATGGCCGTATCGGGCTATCAATCGGAATACGGAACGGTTCAAGAAAAAGAAGTCACGATCGACATGGACCGCGTGCGGGTGGACGCCTCCGGGGAACTGAGGCGATTCGGGTTTTTGGATTCGATTCGCTTCAAATCTGCGTTCACCAAGTACGAACACACTGAACACGAAGGCGATGAAGTGGAAACGATTTTCGGAAACCGCGGGATCGAATCGCGCGTCGATGCAAAAGTGGATTCGCTCTTTTTCGGGCTCCAGCATCAGTACTTCAAATTGAGCGCAAGCGGAAAAGGGGCATTTCTGCCGACCACGAGGAACTCTTCGCTCGGCGTGTTCGCCCTGAAAGAAGCGAAGTGGGGCCGATTCACTCCGAGCGCGGGAATCCGACTCGAATCGAACGGTGTTGCCTCGGAACAATCGTCGAATGCGGATTTCAATCCGGCGGAGTCGAAGAACTTCTTTGCCCCGAGCGCTTCGCTCGGCGTGCAGTACCAGATTCCGAAGGCGGAGTCTTCGACCCAGGACTGGATTTTGGGACTTCATTCGACGTAGACGGAGCGGGCGCCGAATTATCAGGAACTTTTTGCGAAGGGAGCGCACAAAGCGACCGGGATTTTTGAAAAGGGTGATCGCGGTTTCAAGACCGAGAAAAACATCGGGCTTGAACTTTCGGTGAAAACCAAAGGCCCCGCTCACTCGGGCCGATTCTCGACTTTCTTTCAGAATTACGCGAATTACATCGCGCTTTCGCCGACCGAGGAATTTAGTCTTGGCCTTCGAGAGCACCATTTCAATGCCGTCCGCGCGCACTGGTTTGGAGCCGAGCTCGAGTACCAGTACACCCTTCCCCAAAAGTTCCTTCACGGACTTTGGGACCTCGAGTTCAGGACCGATTGGGTTCGGGGCCTCGACCTGACCCGGAACGGAAACCTTCCGCGCGTGACTCCGGTTCGCGCCACGGTCGGGGTGAACTACCAGCATCGCTTGTTTCGCGCGGACTTCGAGTTCCAGCGCGTGGAAGGGCAGGGCTTCACGGCCACGAACGAAAGGGCCACACCGGGATTCAACCTTTTGAATTTCGGCCTTGAGGCCCCTGTCACCACCGGATTCGGGACCTTCAAAGCGATCTTTCGGGCATCGAACTTGCTTAATGTCGAAGCCCGGAACCATGTGTCCTTCTTGAAGGAAATCGCTCCCCTTCCCGGCAGAAACCTGTCGATCGGGATTCAGGCGGCAATCTGACATAAAACTCGAATCATTTAATTGTTAAGAAAAATTGCATTTTAAGCCCTGTTTTGACGCGCTACAATATAAGGAGAAAGGAGCGCGTCGTCAGAGCTTTGTCCAAGGGCGCCAGGCGCCACCCCTTGCAGTCCATAAATACCGATCCTCTCAAGGGTTTTTCAGTTTCTGACGATCTGATGAGAAGCGATGATCCGTTTGGTTCCTCTTCTCAGCACGATTGCTCGCCCGACACGCCACCTGACACCCGGTTCTCCGGGTCGCGGAGCTTCATGGCTGTCTATCCCTCTTTTTGTTCTTTCGCTCGCGGTGAGCTCGTGCAAACTCGAGAATCCATTTCAGAAGATCGACCCCGACCTGAAGAGCCCACCCTCGGCGGACTCGAACTCCTCCATCACCTCCCCTGGCGCGACCGCGGTAATTCCGGACCACATTGAAATCGTGTCGGGGAATCTCCAGAGCGGGACAGTCGGAACGAGGCTCTCCCAACTGCTCCAATGGCGTGCGATCGACCAGAACGGGGACCCGATCGCAAACGCGAAATTCCGCGTGAGTGCGATTTCAACGGGGGGACGCACATCCACCACCTCGATGACCTCCGACTCGAACGGCCTCGTGCGTATGAGCTGGACTCTCGGTGGCTCGCCGGGATCGCAGACATTGACGGTGACCGGAACCGACACCTATACGGGATCTCCGAAGATCCTCACCTTCACCGCAACCGCATCTGCGGGAAGTGCGGCGTTTTCGAATTCCTCGATCTCTGCAAGCGGCCCTGTGCTTGCGGATGGAGCCGACAGCAGCACCATCACCATCCAACTGAGAGACGCGTTCGGGAACGCCGTCGTCGGAGTCACGCCCACCTTCTCGGCGACCAACACCAACAACGCGAACACCTATGGAGCCTGCAGTTCGACAAATTCGAGCGGTGTTTCGACCTGCTCGATGGCATCGGGATTTGCGGAGTGGAAGGCGGTATCGCTCCGGTCGCCGATCACGAAGGCCGGAAACATCGTTCTGTTTTACCGGTACATCGGAACCAAGGCGAAGCTCGAGTTCTCGACCACCGCACCCTCCGCCACCACCGCCGGAGCGACGCTTTCGCAATCACCTACCGTGAGGATTCTGGATACCCGGGACCGGCTGGTCTCGGCGTCCGATTCGATCACGATCGGCATGTTTTCGGATGCCGCGTGCACCACTGCGATCACAACCACTCCCTCGGGTGAGCAGGCGCTCACCGGAACAAAGCAAAAAAATGCGACCGCAGGGGTCGCTGTGTTCAACAATCTTTCGATCAATCGGGCGGGGATGGTCTACCTGAAGGCCACCTCAGGGACTCTCTCTTCGCCATGCTCGAGTGCCATCTCGGTCGGAGCAGGAGCGGCATCTGCGAGCCAAAGCTCGGTGACTGTTTCTTCGGCGAGCGTGGCATCAGGATCATCAGTGACCGCAACCCTGACCGCGAAGGATGCATTCGGAAACCCTAACCCCTCAGGAATTGCCGGCACGGGATCGATCGCGTTCACCTCGAGCATTGTGGGTGGAACCGGAACCTTCGGCGGGGTCAGCGATGCGGGATCGGGGATCTATACCGCGGACTTCACCGGTATACTCGCTGGCGTGGTCACGATCGGCGCGACGATATCTTCTGCAGCGGCTGGAACAAGCGCGAGCCTGACCGTGACGGCCGGAACTGCGACGAAACTCGCCTTCACCGCGGGTCCTTCGGGTGTGAACACCGAGGATTCGGTATTCACGAACCAGCCGGTGGTGACCGTGCAAGACGCGCAAGGAAACACGGTGACAGGATCCTCCGCTCCGGTGACTCTGGCCATCGGAAGCAATCCCGGATCAGCATCCCTCGCCGGCGCCATCACGGTTAACGCATCGAACGGAATTGCCACCTTCAGCGGCCTGTACCTCGACGAATCCGGAACCGGATACACGCTCACCGCAGCGAGCCCGGGGCTTACGAGCATTACGAGCGCAAGCTTTGATGTCGAGCCGAGCTCGGCTACGAATCTGGTGTTTTCGACCGAGCCCTCGACGACCGGAACCGCTGGCTCGACCTTTGGCATTCAGCCCGTGATTCGGGCGCATGACAACGATGGCGCCACCGTTACGACCTATACAGGAGCCATCACTCTTTCGGCCTACTCGGACGCATCGTGCACCACTGCAATCTCGAGTACGCCGAACGGAAGCACCCCTCTCGGTGGAACCCTGACCCTGAGTGCCATTGCGGGCGAAAGTACATTTTCGGGCCTTTCGGCTCGAATTTCGGGAACAGTATACCTGAAGGCCTCTGCCTCAGGACTCTCGAGCGCCTGTTCGGGTGCGATCACTGTTGCACCGGGTACGTACTCTGCGGCGGAATCGATCGTGGAGCTCTCGGCAGGCACAGTCTCGTCGGGTTCTTCGGTTACCGCGACGCTCACCACCAAGGATGCCTATGGGAATCTCGATCCTTCTGGCCTCCCTGCCTTGGGCTCGATCGCTTTCACCTCGAGCATTGTGGGTGGAACCGGCACCTTTGGCGCGGTCTCGGCGGCGGGATCTGGCGTGTACACCGCGGACTTCACCGGAGTGCTTGCAGGAGCGGTCACGATCGGTGCCACGATTTCGTCTGTCGCAGTCGGAACCAGCGCGAATCTTACGGTGAATCCCGGCCCCGCGACGAAACTTGCGTTCACGACCGAAGTTTCGAGCTCGAACACGGCAGGCGCCTCGTTCGGGATACAACCCGTTGTGACGGTGCAAGATGCGGCGGGGAACACCGTGACCAGCTCCGGTGCGAGCGTTGATCTTGTGATCGGATCGAACCCGGGGGCGGGCACGCTCTCGGGTACTGCGACTGTGAGCGCAGTGAACGGTGTCGCAACTTTCTCTGGGCTTTCGATCAATAAAACCGGAACGGGCTACACGCTCATGGCTACCAGTGCTGGGCTCACCGATGACACGAGCTCTGGATTCAATGTGATTTCGGGCGCTGCCACTACTCTGGCAATCACCACCCAGCCTTCTGGCTCGAACACTGCTGGTTCTGCTTTTGGTACCCAGCCTGTGATCACGGTGTTGGATGCCGAAGGAAACACCGTGACGGGCTCCACTGCCCCTGTGACACTTACAATCGACACGAATCCAGGCTCAGGAACACTCTCAGGCACCGCCACCGTGAACGCAGTGAACGGCGTGGCGACTTTCTCGGGGCTTTCGATCAACAAAACAGGCACAGGCTATACACTGCAGGCCTCAAGTACGGGGCTCACGGACGATACGAGCACGGCCTTTGATGTGGTTCCGGGGGCGGCGGCTTCGCTTGCCTTCACCACTGAACCCGCGAGCTCTGCCACCGCCGGTACTGCGATCTCGACCCAGCCGGTGGTGACCGTTCAAGATGCCCAAGGGAATATCGTCACGGGGTCTTCCGCGAGCATTGCACTCTCGGCCTTCTCGGATGCTTCGTGTACCACCGCGATCGCAACCACTCCGAATGGCTCCAACACCTTGGATGGAACCCTGAGTGTGAGTGCTTCATCGGGAGTGGCGAGCTTTTCGGATGTGACTGCAAACCGTGCCGGTCCCGTTTATCTTAAGGCCGTGGCGGCGGCCCTTGTGAGCGATTGCTCGAGTGCGGTCACAGTGGAACCGGGTGTTTACTCGGCATCGGAATCGAACCTTGCGCTTTCGGCGAGTACCGTTGCTTCAGGAAGCTCGGTTACCGCGACTCTTTCAGCCAAAGACCAATTCGGGAACTCAAGTCCGTCGGGCTTGCCGGCGTTGGGTTCGATCGGAATGACCTCAAGCAGTGTCGGGGGTACGGGGACATTCAGCGCGATTTCGGATGCGGGATCGGGTGTCTATACAGCCCAGTTCACGGGGGTGGTTGTCGGAGCCGTCAGTATTGATGCGACGATCTCTTCGGCAGTGGCCGGGGCGAGCGTAAATCTCACGGTAACGCCGGGATCAGCGTCGAAGCTCACCTTCACGACGAGCCCCTCAAGCCCGAACACCGCCGGTGCACCATTCGGGACCCAGCCCGTGGTGACCGTGCAAGATGCGGAGGGGAACACCGTCACCGGATCAAATGCCTCGATCGCTCTTGCGATTGGCACGAACCCGGGCTCGGGCACGCTCTCGGGCACGGCTACTGTCAGTGCTGTGAACGGTGTGGCGACCTTCTCGGGACTCTCTCTGAACAAGGCTGGAACCGGTTACACCCTCACCGCTTCGAGTGCTGGTTTGACGAGCGACACGAGTGCTGCATTTGATGTCGTACCGGGAGCCCCAAGCAAGCTCACTTTCGTGACTGAACCTTCGAGCCCGAACACGGCAGGAGCAGACTTCTCTACCCAGCCCGTAGTGGCGGTGCAAGATGCCGAAGGGAACACCGTTACCGGCTCCACTGCTTCGATCACTCTGGCCATCGATACGAACCCGAGCTCTGGAACACTCTCGGGCACGGCGACCGTGAACGCAGTGAACGGTGTGGCCACCTTCTCGGGGCTTTCGATCAATAAATCCGGAACAGGATACACGCTCACTGTAACGAGTGCTGGCCTTACTGACGATACGAGCTCCGCGTTGGATGTGAATCCGGGCCCTGCCACCACTCTTGCCTTCACCACCGAACCCGCGAACTCTGCCACCGCCGGTGCCACTCTCTCGACTCAGCCCGTGGTGACCGTGCAAGATGCCGAAGGGAACACTGTCTCAGGCTCTTCTGCAAGCATCGCTCTATCGGCGTTTTCGGACTCTTCGTGTACCACCGCCATTTCGACCACGCCCGATGGATCCACCACTTTGGGAGGAACCGTCATCCTGAACGCCTCATCTGGCGTGGCTGGTTTTGCAGGAATCTCGGCGAATCGCGCAGGAACCGTATACCTGAAAGCCGAGGCTTCGGGCCTTGCAACCGACTGTTCGAGTGCGATCTCGGTAACACCCGGCGCTTATACCCTGAGCAACAGCGCGGTCACACTTTCTTCGAGTTCAGTGAACTCGGGCTCGTCCGTCACCGCAACCCTCACCGCCAAGGATGCCTATGGGAATCTCGATCCTTCTGGCCTCCCCGCCTTGGGCTCGATCGCGTTCACCTCGAGCATTGTGGGTGGAACCGGCACCTTCGGCGCGATCTCGGCGGCGGGTTCTGGCGTGTATACCGCCTCGTTCACGGGAGCAGTCGCTGGAGCGGTCACGATCGGTGCCACGATTTCCTCAAGTGCGGTTGCGACGAGCGCGAATCTTACGGTGAATCCGGGTACCGCGACCAAACTCGCCTTCACGACCGAAGTTTCGAGCTCGAACACGGCCGGAGCCGCCTTCGCGACCCAGCCCGTGGTGACGGTGCAGGATGCGGAAGGGAACACGGTGACCAGTTCCGGTGCGAGCGTTGATCTTGTGATCGGATCGAACCCGGGAACAGGAACTCTCTCGGGAACAAGCACCGTCAATGCAGTGAACGGTGTCGCGACCTTCTCGGGGCTCTCGATCAATAAAACCGGAACGGGCTATACGCTCACCGCTGCTAGCGCGGGGCTCACAGACGATACGAGCTCTGCATTCGATGTGACTCCAGGCACTGCCACTACCCTTGCAATCACGACCCAACCTTCGAGCACGAATACAGCAGGAACGGCGTTCGCCACTCAGCCGGTGGTCACGGTATTGGATGCCGAAGGAAACACCGTGACGGGCTCCACTGCCCCTGTGACTCTCGCGATCGACACGAACCCGAGCGCTGGAACACTCTCGGGAACTGCCACAGTCAGCGCCGTAAACGGTGTTGCCACCTTCTCGGGCCTTTCGATCAACAAAACAGGCACGGGCTATACACTGAGATCCTCAAGTACGGGACTCACGGACGATACGAGCACGGCCTTTGATGTGGTTCCCGGTGCGGCAGTTTCTCTTGCCTTCACCACCGAACCCGCGAGCTCTGCGACTGCCGGAGCCTCTCTCTCGACCCAGCCCGTGGTGACCGTGATGGATGCGGGAGGAAACACCGTTTCAGGCTCCTCTGCAAACATTGAACTTTCGGCTTTCTCGGATGCTTCGTGCACCACTGCGATTGCGACCACTCCGAATGCCTCCAACACCCTGGACGGGACCCTCACCGTGAACGCGTCTTCGGGTGTGGCAACGTTCACCGGAATCTCGGCGAATCGCGCAGGGTCAGTGTACCTGAAGGCTGTGAGCGCGAGTCTTGCCAGCGATTGCTCGAGTGCGATCACGGTCGCTCCGGGGGCATATGCCTTAAGCGACAGCGCGGTCACGCTTTCTGCAAGCACAGTCAACTCGGGCTCGTCCGTCACTGCGACCCTCACCACGAAAGATTCATATGGAAACGCAAACCCATCCGGGCTTCCGGCCTTGGGCTCGATTGCCTTCACCTCGAGCATTGTTGGCGGAACCGGCTCTTTTGGCACGGTCTCGGCAACAGGCTCTGGCGTGTACACCGCCTCGTTCACGGGAGCGGTCGCAGGAGCGGTCACGATCGGCGCTACGATTTCTTCGAGCGCGGTTGCAACGAGCGCGAATCTCACCGTGAACCCGGGTACCGCGGCTAAACTTGCCTTCACCACCCAGCCTTCGAGCACGAACACTGCAGGATCCACATTTGGAACCCAGCCGTTGGTCACAGTACAGGATGCCGAAGGAAACACCGTCACGAGTTCCACCGCCTCTGTGACGATCGCCATTGGCACGAATGCGGACTCGGGCACACTCTCGGGAACAGCAACCGTCAACGCAGTGAACGGCGTCGCGACCTTCTCGGACCTTTCGATCAATAAAACAGGCACTGGCTACACCCTCGCCGCCACAAGCTCAGGACTCACCGGAGCCACGAGCTCTTCGTTTGACGTAATTCCTGGCTCTGCTACGACCCTTGCAATCACGACCCAGCCTTCGAGCACGAATACAGCAGGAACGGCATTCGCGACCCAGCCGGTGGTCACAGTACAGGACGCCCAAGGAAACACAGTCACGAGTTCCACCGCCTCTGTGACCATCGCCATCGGCACCAATGCCGGCTCGGGCGCGCTTTCAGGAACAGCAACCATCAGTGCCGTGAGTGGGGTCGCGACCTTCTCGGGCCTTTCGATCAATAAAACTGGCACCGGCTACACGCTCGCCGCCACAAGCTCAGGTCTCACCGGTGCAACCAGCTCGAGCTTCACCATTCAAGCCGGCGCGGCCTCCGCCCTTGCCTTCACGACCGAGCCGGGAAGCAATGCCACCGCCGGAGCCTCCCTCTCGACCCAGCC
>JBEIJY010000032.1:0-28468 GCA_040380025.1 Bdellovibrionales bacterium
CCTCCGAGCCGCGTCGTGCGGCCTCGCTTTCGCGCGTCACGCGCTCGCGAGAGTCGGCAGGAATCTTTTTTGTTTTTGAGCGCAATCCCACCCGACTCAGATCAATAGGCGCACTCCATAGAATCGTCCGAACTGCCCCCCTACGATGGTGCTTTTGCAGGGAGCGGGGTGGCCGAGGGGAGGGGAATGATTCGGGTTTTGCCGACTCTCGCGAGCGCGTGACGCGCGAAAGCGAGGCCGCACGACGCGGCTCGGAGGCAAAACCCGAATTATTCCCCTCCCCTTGGCCGACCCTGTTCCTTCAACAAGCACACTCCAAGGAGTTCTCAGGCTTCTGCGACCCCGAAGAGCTGCTTCATGCGCCGGTTCGACCAGACCCGGAACCGGTCCACAAACGAGAACGCCGCCGGCACCACGATCGGAGTCACGAGCGTCGATGCGATGAGCCCCCCGATGATCGCGATCCCCATGGAGGTCCGCTGGCGCGAAGCCTCGTTCAGGCCGAGCGCGATCGGCACCGTGCCCGCGATCAGCGCAACCGAGGTCATCAGGATCGGCCGCAAACGCACGCGCCCTGCACGGATGATCGCCTGTGAGCGATCCATTCCCTCGCGCACGAGCTGGTTTGCGTAATCGACGAGAAGGACCGAGTTCTTCACCGCAACCCCGAGAAGCATGATCACCCCGATCATCGAGAAGATGTTGAGGGATTGTCCCGTGATCGCAAGTGCGATCAGCGCGCCGCTGATGGCGGGCGGAAGGGCCAGCATGATCGTGAACGGCGTCACGAACGACTCATACAGCGAGGCAAGAACCAAGAAAATGAACAGAAGCCCGAAGCCCATCGCGGTCGCCATGCTCTCGCCCAGCTCCTTGAAGTTCTCGGCCTGTCCGACATAACCGTAGCGCATGCCGGTCGGGAGCTTCAGTTCCGGGTCGGAGGCGAACATCACGTCGATTTGCTTCATCACATCACCCATGCCGTAGCCTGGCGTGATGTCGGCCTGAACCTGGATGTAGCGCGAACGGTCCTGCCGGTTCACCTTGGATGGACCGGTTTTTTCGACCTTGTCGGTCACATCCGAGAGCTTCACGAGCGTGCCGTTCAGGTTCGGCACATAATACGACTGGTAATTCTTCGCGATGCTTCGCTGATCTTCCTGCAGACGCGTTCGGATGTCGTATTCGATGCCGTTTCGACGGAATTTCGCGACATCTGTGCCCTCGATCAGGTTCCGCATCTCGAGACCGAGCGAAGCAGGCGTCACGCCAAGCTCGGACGCGCGCGCGGGCCGGAGCGCGAGCTGGACCTCGGGCTTTCCGGGACGGAAGTTCACATCGACATCTTTCAGGCCCGGGTTTTTCTTCAGATGTTCGAGCACCTTCGCCACATACGCTTCGAGCGCGGCCTGATCGGGCGAGATGATGTTCAGGTTGAAGGGGCGTTGTCCGCCGCCGACAGCGTCGTAGTCCTTCACTTTCGGGTGGTAGGACACGAAATCCTTCAGCTGTTCCCGCAGTGTTTCTTTGAACTGCGAGGTGTTCATCTTTCGCTCACGGGAGGGCACAAGCCGCACATAGAAGCTTCCGATGTTCGCCTCGCCGCTCCGGCTTCCCACCGAAAGGGCCGAGACGAGGACTTCTTTGTTCCCTCGCAGAATGGTGTCGATTTTGGCACCCACTTCGGCCGTGGCATCGAGGGATGCTCCCGGAGGAAGATCGAAATCGACCGAGAACTCACCCGCGTCCTGCGGCGGGAGGAAGGTCTTCGGCACGAATTTGCCGGCGCTGAAGCTCACCACGAACACGACCAGCGAGGCGATCAGGGTCTTGCCCGGCGCGCGCATCACGATCTTCAGAAACGCCTCATAGGAGTCTTCCATCCAGCGCTGGAAGATCTCGAATTTTGCGAGCGGCCACGCAAAAATGCGCTCGAAAAACCCGGGCTCCCCGTGTGCCTTGTTGCTCGCAAAGTAGGCCGACAGCATGGGGGCGATCGTGAGCGCATCGAAGAGCGAGATCAGCATGGCAAAGCAGATCACAAACCCGAACTGCTTGAAGAACTGGCCGACCACGCCCTTCAGGAAAGCGACCGGACCGAACACGGCAACCACGGTGAGGGTGGTGGCGATGACGGCGAGGGTCACTTCTTTGGTGCCCTCGAGTGCGGCTTGAAGGGGCTTCTTGCCCATCTCGATGTGCCGGAAGATGTTCTCCCGCACCACGATCGCATCGTCGATCAGGAGTCCGACCGAGAGCGAGAGGGCCAGCAGGGTCATGAGATTGATCGTGTAGCCCGAGGCCCACATCAAAATGAACGCTCCGAGAAGGGAGTTCGGAAGCGCGAGGGCCGTGATCAGGGTCGAGCGGGCGTTTTGCAGAAAAAAGAACACGACGATGACCGCAAGAACGATCCCGATGGTGATGGATTCCTTCATGTCGGTCACGTTCGCGCGGATGTACACCGATCCGTCCCGGATGACCTTGATCTCGGGCGCGCCTTTCATCGAGGCGAGCTCGGGCTTCATCGCCTCGATTCGCTTCAGGACCTGATTGACGACGCTCACGGTGTTCGCCCCGCTTTGCTTAAACACATACAAAAATAACGACCGTTCCCCGTTGATGAACGTCCGCGAGGTCTCGTCCTGCAGGGAGTCCTCGATCTTGGCGAGGTCCTTCAGGCGCAGGGTCCGCTCACCACCGAAGAAATTGATGATCGTGTTTCCGATGGCGTCCAGGGAATCAAACTGCCCGAGGGTCCGGACGATCGACTCCTGCTTCTTGTCTTCGTTCTTTCCGGCGGGGATGTTCTCGCCCGAAGAGAGGAGCTTCGCGTTCACGTTCGAGAGGCTCAGCTCGCGGGCCTTCAACTTTTGAGCATCGAACGAGACCTTGATTTGCCGCTTCCGGGCCCCGAGCGAGTACACTTGTCCAACTTGGTCGATTTGCTCGAGTTTCGGGCGGATTTTTTCGTTCGCGATGTCGTAGAGCTCGGCCTCGCCTATTTTTTCTTTGGCCGAAAGAGATAAAATCACGATGGGCTGATCGGAAGGATCGAGCCTGCGGATGACGGGCTCCTTCACGTCTTTCGGAAGGAGGAATTTGACCGCGCCCACGCGGTCGCGCACTTGTTGCTCGGCGAACTTGATGTCGGTTTCGAGGGTGAATTCGGCAATGACCTGGCTTGTGCCCTCGAGACTGATCGACGACAGGCGCTTCACCCCTTGCAGGGTCGAGAGCTCGTCCTCGATGGGCTTTGACACCAGCGTTTCGATCTCGGAGGGGCCCGCACCCGGGTATCCCGTGCTGACGAAAACGATCGGAAAGTTCACCTCGGGGAACAGATCCACCCCGAGCTTGGTGATGCTCAGCATTCCCACGGCGAGCATCAAGAAGATGATGCAGGAGATGAAGGTCGGGCGCTTGATGGACAGATCGGCGAGTGTCATTCGGGATTCTTCCTTGTGATTCTATTCGGCTGAGTAAGGTTTCAGTTGGGCGTGCAGGGTCAGGATCTCACGCTCGACTTGAAGGCGTGCGATCAGGGACTGGGCGTAGTCTTGCTCGAAGGTCAGAACCTGGTAGGTGGTGGTCCGGCCCAGGCTGAAGCGGTACTTTTCGTACTCGAGCTTTTCTTTTTGCAGGTTCACGAGCTCGTCCGCCATGCGAAGGCGTTCTTTCGCTTCGTTGAATTTGCGAGAAAGATCCGAGAAAGCTTGGGTGCTCTCGAGTGTTTTTTGGCGCGTCGTCTGCTCGGCCGCGAGCTGTTGCTTCACTCGGCCTGCGCGGATGTCGGAGGCATCGCCAAGACCGAGCGGGACCGAGAGCTTCAGTCCGAACACGGTGTACGGAAAGTTCGTCGTGAGCGCATTCGACATGGCCTGCGATTGGAGTCCGGATTGGCCATTGAAGGCGACGGTTCCGAAGGCCGAGACATCGGGGAGCGTTTTTTGAAGGGCGATCTCGTTGTTCGCGCGCGCGATCCGCTCGGATTGGCCTGCGGCCTTCAGATCGTCGGTGTCTTCGGCGCGGCTCGGAACCGGGAGCGAAAGGATCTCGCCGGTTGCGGGAATCGAAACGGCTTCAGGTACCTCTTCTGAGACGAGATTCCGGTACTGGTTGAATCCGAGTGCTGCCGATCGGAGCTCGTTTTTTGCGTTCTCGAGCGAGATCCGTCGGGCTTGGAGACTTGCACGGGATTGCAAAAGGTCGATCCGGTCAGCAAGGTGATTGTTCACCCGGCGGGTCGTCCAATCGAGGATTTTTTGGGAACGCTCAAGCAGTTCGGTCTCGAGCCGCACCGACTCGTTTGCGATCGCAACGCGATGATAGGCCGATTCGGCCTGCGCCAGGGTTTGCTTGAGCTTGAAGCGCTCGCCAAAGTGGGCCGCGAGCGAGGACGCCTCGGCCAGATCGGCGGTGGCGCGGGTTTCTTTCCCGAAGAAGTTCTTCCAGAGGCTTTGTGTGAAGTCGAGCTGGCTCTGCGCTGCGGAGTAGTTGTTGACCCCGCCCGGAAAAATATTTGCCGGAAGGTTCGAGGTCTGGTTGTTCAACAGGTTGTAGCTCAGCTTGGCCGAGAGACCGAAGGTGAACTGTTTTTCGAGACCGAAATTGAAGTTATCGGCCGTGGTCCGGCCGCCCATGAAGGGAATGTAGAACTGCCGGCGGTCGGTCGTGCGGCTTCCGGAAACAAAGAACCGGGGCATGGTGACCAGCTCGGATTCTTTTGCCGAACCTGAGGTTCCTTCGATGGTCTCGATGCTGGAGCGAACGGCGGGGGAGCCGCTTTGGACCTGATCAAGATACTCCCGAAGCGTGAGGGGCGCGGCTCGGACGGGAAGCGAGAGCCCCGAGAGCAAAAGAAGCGCGATCGGGCGAAGCGGGAACCGGGCTGAACCCGCGAAGGAACGGAAAACAGCTGCGGGGAAGAGATTTTTCATTTGCCTTCAGGAGTAAATCGCGAGAAGTAAGCAGTCAATTACATTTATGGTTTTTTGCAAAAGAAATCGAGCGGCTACCGAGCGGTCCCTTCTGGGGGCGGCGGTCCGGCTTTTCGCCCGAAAAGGATATGAGAACACCCGCACCCTCGAGATCGCGCGCGAAGCGGGCGCGAATGAGGCCCTGATTGCACGCTATTTCGGCGGCAAGGAGGGGCTTCTTCAGGCCATCTTGAAGGACGAGGTCTCGGTGCAGTCGCTCGTCGAGGCCGAGAGCAGTCGCTCGGTCGCGCTCGAGTTCCCGAGAGCCTCCGACGGGCTCTCGCTCGGGGATTCGCTCCGGGTGTTTTTTCAGCATGGCGAGCGCCACGCCCGCGAACGCGAGGAATTCATGCGGATCGCGATGGCGAGAATGCTCGTGAGCCCCGAGATGGCGAAGATCGTACAGGAGAAGTTCATCGATCGCACAGTCGAGCGGATCATTGAGGCGCTCCGGGAGCATCTGGTCCGGAGGAAAATTCCCGAATGCGACATCGAGGCGGTTGCCATGCTGGTTTCGGCCTCGAATCATATTTTCAATTTTTTATGTCGGCGGGTCCACCGGATGGAGCAGGAGAAAGTCGATCGCGCGCTTGATGTCCTGGTTCAGTCGATCGAGGCGTTCTTGGATTTGCGCCCCGGTGCCGCCGGAAGCAAATCCGTCACCACAAATCGCTGATTCTCGATCTTCCATTGCACGTCGTGCGACTTCACAAGGAGTCCGAAGTCTTTTCCTTGCGAATGATCGGCATCGGGCGGGAGTTCCCTTCGTTGGAATCCGGGCCTGGGGTCGATCGTCAGAAGCTGTTCGATCAGGGCCTTCAGGTTTTTTTCGCCTGTCGCTTCGGCCTTTGCGATTTTCTGAAGGGCGGGCTCCTCGAAGATCACCTCGGTTTTTTTGATTTCCTCATGCGCCCAGCCGGGATTCGCCTCCGGAAACGAATCCGCATAGGGAAGGTAGGGCTTCACATCGAGAATGGGCGTGCCATCGAGCAAATCGACTCCGCGCACATGGATTTCGGGTCCGCCCGGTGCCGCAAGGTCGACTCGCTCGATCTCGACCGCCGAGAGTCCGATCGGATTCGGCCGGTGGGGCGAGCGCGAGGCCAGGACGCCCATTTTTTGTTTTCCGCCGAGTCTTGGAGGGCGGATCGTGGGCTTCCATTTGTTCCCGCCGTGGGAATGAAACACAAACACGAGCCAAAGATGCGAGAACTGCTCGAGTCCCTTCAGCGCATGCACATAATCGGGGTCGCTTCCGAACTTCACGATCCCCTTGGCCTCGGGCACGAGACCGGGCTGGCGCGGAATTCCGAACCGCTGGGTGAAGGGCGTGCGGATCACGGCGATGGGCTGGAGTTCGAGATTCATGCCGGTGTTCCGATCAGACGACCTTGAGGCCGACACCGACCGGGCCCTCTTCGACATCGGTGGCGAGCTCGATGTGCGAGCCCTTCAGGGACTCCTTCGACGAAGCATACTCGAGGCGCAAGGCAAGTGTTTCGCGAAGAAGTGTCTGTTCGTGCGCTTTGGCGGCCTCGAGCAGTCGTCCTTCGACAAACAAACTGAGCTCGATCCGGTCATCGAGTCTGAGGTCGGCATTCTTTCGGGCCTGTTGGATCTTGCGGGTCACTTCGCGAAAGAGGCCTTCGAGAATCTGCTCGTCGGTCAGGGTCGGATCGACCTCGATCGAAACTTGCTGATGGGCCAAGAGGGTGACCTTGTCGCCCAGACTCGACCGGCGAATCTCGACATCCGCGATCGTCACGGCTTCGCCCTCGAGCACGAGGGACGCGCCTTCTTCGAGGCGTTCGAGATCCTGAAGCGAGAGCTGGTCGATTTTTGCCGCGATCGCCTTCATCTTCGGACCCACGCGCTTGCCGAGCACGGGGAAGTTCGCCTTCGCCTTCACCCGGACGTACTCTTCTTCTTTGGTGACATATTCGAACGAGCGGATGTTGAGCTCGTCCTGGAAGTACGGTTCGAGCCGCTTCAGGTCCGCGAGCGCCTTTTGGTCGCGGTGGATGATCTTCATTGAGAGAAGCGGGATTTTGGTCTTGACCCGGATCTTCTCGCGGAGATTCCGTCCGAGCATCACGAGCGCATCCATCCTCGCCACGGCTTTTTCGAGGTCCGGGTTCAGGAACCGCGGGTCGGCCGAGGGGTAATCATCGAGGTGGACGCTTTCTTTTTGTTGCGATGCGGGGAGGGCGCGCTTCAGGTTCTGATAGACCTCATCGCTCAAGAACGGCGCAAACGGCGCCATGATCCGCGAGAGGGTCAGGAGCACATGATACAGGGTCTCGTAAGCATAGCGCTTATCTTCGGGCATCCCGCCCTTCCAGAAGTGCGGACGGTTGAAGCGAATGTAGGTGTTGGTGAGCGCTTCGATGAAGTCGAGAAGTCCCGGGACGACATTGTAGAGCCGATAGGCTTCCATCTCGGTGGTGGTGTTCGCGATGAGCGAGTTCAGTTTCGAGAGGATCCACTGGTCCATGAGATTCGGAGAATCCGCGTAGTCCCCCTTGGGCTGGAATCCGTCGATGCTCCCATAGCTCGTGAAGAAGGAGTACGCATTCCACCAGCGAAGGAGAATCCGGCGCGTGATCTCGCGGACGCCCTTTTCAGAAAACCGCAGCTCTTCGGCCTTCACCGCCGGGCTGTCGATCAGGTACAGGCGGAGCGCATCGGCGCCATGCTCGTTCAACACGGTCATGGGATCAGGGTAGTTTTTGAGGCTTTTTGACATCTTCTTGCCGTCCTCGGCAAGAATGAGCCCGTTCACGATGACGTTCCGGAACGGGGCGCGACCAAAGAGGCCCGCGCCGATCACCATCAGCGTATAGAACCACCCGCGGGTCTGATCGAGTCCCTCGGCGATGAAGTCCGCAGGAAAGTTCTTTTCGAACTCTTCCCGGTTCTCGAAAGGATACCCCCACTGGGCGTAGGGCATCGAGCCCGATTCGAACCAGCAATCGAGGACCTCGTCGATCCGGCGGAGCGGGGATTTCCCGGTCGGAGAGGGGATCGTGATCTGATCGACGAATTCCTTGTGAAGGTCGTCGACTTTCTGACCCGAGAGCCTCTCGAGTTCTTCTTTCGAGCCGATGCAGACGATCTCGCCTTCTTTGTTCTTCCAGATCGGAAGAGGCGTACCCCAGAAGCGGCTTCTTGAGATCGACCAGTCACGCGCGTTTTCGAGCCAGTTTCCGAACCGTCCGTCGCGAAGGGTTGCGGGAACCCAGTTTGTGGTTCCGTTCGCGGCGATGATCTCGGCCTTGATTTTTTCGACGGCGACATACCAGCTCGAAACCGCACGATAAATGAGAGGCGTCCCCGATCGGTAACAGAACGGATACGAGTGGACGATCGTGTCCTGCCGGTACAAGCGTCCGTCGGCCTTCAGGCGCGCGATGATGTCGCGATCGGCGTCCTTGACCTTCCGGCCCTGAAAATCCGAAACCACGGGCAGAAACAGGCCGTCATCGTCGACCGGGTTCACCACGGGAATTCCCGCCTTTTGGCAGGCATAGAAGTCGTCTTCCCCGAATGCGGGAGCGATGTGAACCACGCCGGTTCCGGATTCGGTCGTGACGTGCGCCGATTCGATCACGCGGAAGGCGCCCTCGTCTTTTTTGGACGCGAAGTACGGAAGAAGCGGCGAATATTCGAGTCCCGTGAGCGCCGCGCCCGGAAAGCGATTCAGGATCTCAAAATCCTCAGCGGGTTTTTTGGAGTAGGCATGCAAACGTGCTTCGGCCAGAACAAGGTGCTTGCCCGAGGATTTTTCGAGCACCAGCACGTAGTCGATGTCGCGGCCCACGGCCAGGGCAAGATTCGAGGGAAGGGTCCACGGGGTGGTGGTCCAGGCAAGGATTGCGGTGCCTTCGGGGGCTCCGATTTTTGCGGCCGAGGCCGGAAGAAGCGCGAAGGACGCCGTGATCGCGGGATCTTGCACCTCGCGGTAGTCGAGGTTCGCCTCGAAGTTCGAAAGCGGCGTCGAGATTCCGGTGGAGTAGGGGACGACCTTCAGGCCTTCGTAAATCAGGCCCTTCTTGTATAGGCTCTGAAACACCCACCACACGCTCTGCATGAATCCGGGCTGCATGGTGAAGTAGGCGTTTTCCATGTCGACCCAACGGCCGATGCGGCGGACGGATTTCTTCCACTCATTCGAGTAGCGGTCGACGATTCCCCGGCAGGCGGCATTGTAGCGATCGACTCCGTAATTCAAAATGTCCTGGCGGGAATGCAGATTGAGTGACTTGTTGATTTCGAATTCGACGGGAACCCCATGGCAATCCCAGCCGAAGCGGCGTTTGACCCGGTAGCCTTTCATGGTCCAGTAGCGGGGGACGATGTCCTTCAGGGTCCCGGCCAGCAGGTGGCCGTAGTGGGGAAGTCCGGTTGCAAACGGGGGGCCGTCATAAAAGCTGTAGGCCTTGGCATCGGCCCGGTCCGACATCGATTTTTCGAAGATCCGGCCTTCTTCCCATTCGAGCAGGCGTCGCTCCTCGAGCGCGGGAAAATCCACATCCGGTTTTACGGCATCAAAGCCGGTTTTTGCAGGTGATTTCGATGTCATGGAGCCCGACTTTACCCGATGAAACAGGTCTTTCCTATCCCTAAAAAAGACCGTACACTTTTCAGTAACGAACTTCGTTTACCCAGGGGGTGGGTGTGGCCAAAAAAGAAATCAGCAAAGAGCTTGTCACCATTGGAATCACGGCAGTCGGGATCTTTTTATGGATCGCGATCTTTTCGTATCATTCCCAAGATGCGTCTTTCTTCACCCGTTCGACGGAGCCGTCCTTGAATGCATGCGGGCAAATTGGAGCGTATCTGGCTTCGGCCCTGCTCCAATTCTTCGGATTCGGGGCGTTTTTGATTCCGGTGGGGTTTTTGTTTGTCGCAACCCACCTGCATTCGCGGGAGTCCTTTGCGCGCTCTTTGTCGTCGCTTGCCGGAATCAGTGTTAGTGCCATCGCATTGACGGTGTTTGTGTCGCTTCATTGGCAGGCGTGGACCTGGAGCGAGACCCGGTTTCTGACCGGAGGGTTTTTCGGAGCCTGGCTTTCGGTGCCGATGGAGCAGTACTTGAATCGCACGGGCGCCTCGATTCTGTCGTTCGCGGTGTTTCTCTCGGCGCTGGTGGTCTCGACCCCGATCGGGGTTGCGAATTTTCTTTCTCGCGCCATTCGCGGGGCAGGAGTGGTTTCGTATCGCCTCGGGCGTCTTTTGCTGACGTACCTCGCTTATTGGACGGCGATTCTTTTGAATCAGCTCGCACGATTGATCGGCATTCAGGCGCGCCGGGGATTGGACCAGATCCGCGAGCGGGCCGATGCGTATCGCAAGGCCCGTCTCGAGTCGAAGACGGTCGCTCTGGAATTGAAGCCCGTCGAAGCGAAAGAAGAGACTACGGAGCAGGATGCCGAAGCCCCGGTGGAGACAGCGCCCGAGCCCGAGCCCGAGAAGACCGTGATCTCGGTCGAGGAGCTCCGGAAGCAAAAGGATTTCTTTGAGGCCGCTCCCGTGATCGAAAAGGCGGCGTCGACCCAGGAATCCTCGAAGCCTCGCTTCAAGATCGATAAAAAGCGCGGCAAGTGGAAGCTCCCCGAGATCAATTTTTTACGCAAAGTGACCCGCATCGAAACCGCGATCGACCGGGACCGTCTCGAGAACCGCGCGTCGATCCTGACCGACAAGCTCGGCGAGTTCGGAATCGACGGGACCGTGACCGCGATGCGGGTCGGACCCGTGATCACGCTCTATGAATTCAAACCCGGCCCGGGAATCAAGGTCTCTCGGATCGCGGGGCTCGTGGATGATCTCTCGATGGCGCTCTCGTCGAAATCGGTGCGGATTCTCGCCCCTCTCCCCGGTAAGGCAGTAGTCGGGATCGAGATCCCCTCTGAGAACCGCGAACAGGTGTTTTTGCGGGAGTTTTTGCAGACCGGAGAGTTCCAGAATCCGCGCTATCAAATTCCGGTGGTGATGGGAAAAGACATCGCCGGTCAGGCGATTTTTGCGGATCTCGCAAAAATGCCGCACCTTCTGGTTTCGGGGCAGACTGGTTCCGGTAAATCCGTCTTCATGAACGGGCTGATTTGCTCGCTCCTGTATCGCTTCACCCCGGATGAGCTCCGCCTGATCCTAGTTGACCCGAAGTTCATCGAGTTCAGCTTTTATCACGACATTCCGCACTTGCTTCTTCCGGTCGTGGACGATCCCAAAAACGCCTCAAGCGCACTCAAGTGGGCGGTCCGCGAGATGGAGCGCCGGTACCGGATTCTCGAAGCGGCGGGCGTGAAGAATCTTCAAGGCTATAACGAAGTGGTCGAGTCGAAGGGCGCCGAGGAGATGGCGGCCCTTCTTCAGGCCGAGGCGCAGCGGCAGGAAGAGGCGGGCACGAGCATCACCGGCGGCGACTGGATCGAGGCCTTCGAGAAGGACGACTCGGGAAGCCCGGTGATCGGAAAGCTTCCCTACATCGTGATCATCATCGACGAGCTTGCCGACCTCATGATGACGGTCAAAAAAGACGTCGAAGGGTCGATCGCACGGATCGCGCAAAAAGCGCGGGCGGCGGGCGTGCACCTCGTGATCGCAACCCAGCGGCCTTCGACCGACGTGATCACGGGGCTGATCAAGGCCAATATGCCGACGCGGGTTTCGTTCTCGCTCTCGTCGCAAATCGATTCCCGCACGATCCTCGATCGTCCCGGAGCCGAGCGCCTGCTCGGTCAGGGGGACATGCTGTTCATTCCGCCGGGGCAGAGCGATGCCACGCGACTTCAGGGAGCGTTTCTCGACGACCAAGAGTTGAACACGATCACGGATTTTTTGCGCGACCAAGGAAAGCCGGCCTACCGGAATGAGATTCTGATCGATCCTGAAGAAGAAACTGCCGCAGGAGAGGGCGAGGGGGCGGAGGATCCTTTGTTCGAGGAGGCGCTCCTGATTGTTCGGAACTCGAAGAGCGCCTCTGCCAGCTTCTTGCAGCGCAGGCTCCAGATCGGATACAATCGGGCAGCCCGCCTGATCGAGCTGATGGAAGCGCGGGGAATCGTGGGACCCGCAGACGGAGCGCGCCCGCGGGAGATTCTGATTCCGTAAACGAGGTGCCTGTGCGGTTGGTTCTTTTGGGTTTGGTTCTCGCGGTTTCTCTGCCGGTCGTCTCTTTTGCCGAGACAGGAACCGAGGGGGAGTATGAGATTGACTACGAAGAAGAGGCGGAAGCCGGAGTCGAAACCGCTCCTGCTCCGAAGGCCCCCGATCGCGGCGAAAAATCAAAAAAGAGCGCCGCCGGAGTGCAGGGATCGCGTGCCAAAGACCGCTTCGTGCCGATCTTGAAGTCCGAGACCCGGAGCATCTACAAAAAGAACGGAAAGAACTACGATGTGGACACGGATTGACCGGAATTTTGCCGTTCCCCAGGCTGTCCGTTCGGTTCTGAACACCTTGTACGACGGGGGCCACGAAGCCTACCTCGTTGGCGGATGCGTGCGTGATTTTTTGCTCGGGCGCGACACGATGGACTATGACATCGCGACTAGCGCCCGACCGGAAGAGGTCGAGAAGATGTTCCCGCGCACGGTTGCGGTGGGAAAGGCGTTCGGCGTGATTCGCGTGGTCGCCGAAGACCAGCGCGAGGTGGAGGTGGCGACATTCCGGAAGGACGGTCCGTATCCGGATCACCGGCGCCCCGCGAGAGTTCAGTTCGGAGAGGTGATCGAGGACGGGGCCCGCCGGGACTTCACGGTGAATGCACTCTATTTTGACTTGAAAACCAACCGTGTCCTCGATTTTTTCGGCGGCATGGACGATCTGAAGTCGGAGCTTCTTCGCGCCATCGGAAATCCCGAAGACCGGTTCAAGGAAGATGCCCTTCGATTGCTTCGCGCGGTCCGTTTCGCCTCGCGCTTCGGCTTCACGATCGAGGAGGCCACCCGGATCGCGATTCTGAAGAAATCCCCCCTGATCCGGAAGGTTTCGATGGAGCGGATTCGCGACGAGCTCGCAAAGATGATCCTGCATCCGTCCGCGCGGCATGCGGTCGAGGAACTCGACGAACTCGGACTTCTCGAGAACGTCATGCCCGAGATCGCAGTCGCAAAACTCCAGCAACGAAAAGTCTGGGAGCAGACCCTGCGGGTTCTCTCGGTGCTGGGACGCCACGAAGGCCCCGAACCGCATGCGTTCCACTGGGGGCTCTTTCTTCTGCCGACTTTGCGGCTGGTGCCGGTCGAGAAGCGCGATGAGGAGGCGAAGAAAATCGCCGCCCGTCTGAGGCTCTCGAAGGAGTGTGCCTTCCAGATGGCGTATCTTGTACGCGAGACGGCGAAGTTCCGGGATGCGTTTTCGATGAGGGAGTCCACGTTGTTGCGGTGGATGAAAGACGCGAATTTCGAGCTCCTCGTGCGATTCCATGAGGTCGATGCGGTGTCGTACGACGGGAATCTCGCAGGTTTGGAGTTCGTTCGTTCGATCTATCCGGAAGCCCGGCGTCGGCTGGACATGAAGCCCCTGATCACCGGAGAAGACTTGGTGAAGCTGGGCCTGAGCCCCGGGCCGAAGTTCACTGAAATCCTCGGATCGATTGAGGATCTCGCTCTCGAGGGGGCACTCACGACTCCCGAACAGGCGCTCGAGCACGTGCTCACGCACTACGTGAAGTAAGTCACCCGGTTGATTCCGTGATCCGCTTCATCCGCTCCTCGTCGGGCACCACCACGAGGGTCTTGTTCGAGGTGTACGAGACCTCGGTCTGGTTCTTGATTCTCTTCACGTATTTTCGATAGGTGTAATCGACCTCGGTTTTTCCGGCGCCGCGACGACCGCTGTGCAGAATGCAAAGGTGGGCGGCATCAAGAAGCGTCTCAAGCGAGGCGGTCCGTTTCGGCGGGAGCAGAATCACCGTGTGCGCTCCGGGGCGTCCGCGCAGGTGGAGCCAAAGATCATTGCCACGGGCGATCTTGAAGGTGAGCTCGAGATTTTCGGCCTGATTCCGGCCGGTCAGGATCGTGAGGCCTTCTTTGGACAGGTATTTTCGTCCGGTGAATCCAGCAATGCCCCGTGCTTTTTCTTTCGGGGATTCGGAAGATTTTTCAGAGCTGATTCCCAGCACGGCTTCGGCGCGGGTCAGGTCCTCGATCGTCTCGGCGGATTCGAGCGCGGTTCGGACCGAAACGAGCTCCTCTTGTTTTTTTTGGAGCGACTCCACCCGTTCCCGCGAATCGGTAAGACGTCTTTTTTTTCGTTTCGCGAGATGAAAAAAATGATCGGCCTGACGGGCGGCAGTGAGTCCGGGACGGGCGGGAGCGCGAAGGGTGCGGTTGGTTTCGGGGTCGAAGAGCTCGTAATGACCGTCTTTGGGTGTGGGGTTTTCGTGGAACACAGACTGAAGCAAGGCCCCAAGGCGCGACCAGTCCTGTTCTTCGCCGGTGATGCGGATCTGTTCCTCGAGAGATTTGATTTTGCTCCCGATGGATTTCAGTTCGTGGTGGATCTGCCGGAGCGCCGCTTGCAATCGAAGCTGCAGGTGTGCGCGTGTTTCGGCCTCCCGCCAGAGCGCACCGTACGAGAAGGGATCTCGAAACCACTCGGGATGGAAGGGGATTCGTGCGGAGTCGATCGAAGTCTCGCGTGGCGAAGGAGGGGTGTATTCCTCTCGCTGGTCGGTGCTTTGCATTTGCAACAGAGCGCCCGCAAGGAGGAGTACGCCGGCGGGACGGGCAGGAATGAGATGCAGGTGGAGCGACAACGGGGCCTGGCCCCGGAAGTCGAGAACGAGAACGCGGTCGCCCTGAATGTTCGAGACACCGGTGAGCATGGTTCCCGGAAGGTGCTTCATGAGTCCGAGCTCGAATCCCGATTTGGGCGCGATGGGGTTTGGCTTGAAGGTCTTCGAGCGAAAAAGAACCACGCCGCATTCTTGCGGGCGAAGGGAGATCAAGAGCTGGAAGGCCTCTGTGCGGTTTGCGAGCTCGAGCACGAGCGTGCGCTTTAAAAACCGCGCGGGATGAAGCGGGTACTCGGGCACGAACACGCGATCGATGCGCGCGCCCCGAAGGGTATCAGAAAGAATCGGGCCCCAGAGGGCGAGATCGCGATGACTTTGGACGGGAAATCCGCCTTTTGCTTCAATGATCTTCATCTAGGGCGAGAATGGGCGCGTCATTTGGCAAAGTCACGAAAAAAAGGTACGATCCCGCCCATGATTCTGAAATACGATTTCGCACCCGGAGCCTCGTCCTGGAGTCCTCCCGCCCTTGATCTTGCGCTCGAGCGCCTGGATTCGGTGGTCGGCGCGGCGGATGCCCTCATTTTGACCTCGAAGGACTCGTTTTTGTCAGAGTATGTCCCCCTCGAAAACAACCCCCGATACGGAGCCACGCGCTTCACGGGGTCGGTCGGGGATGCGATTTATTTTACAAAATCCTTCCGTGCGAAGCACCCGGGGCTGAAGCCCGTGATGGTGTTCGTCGACGGGCGGTATCATTTGCAGGTCGATCAAGAGACGGATTCTCGATTGGTGGAGGCCGTGAAGATCGAAGTCGAGCCCTCGATCGAGGCCGCGGTTCGAAAGGCGCTTGCGCGATTTTCGGGAATCCGGGTTGCGATGGACTTCGAGCGGACTTCGGTTTCTGGTCTGGCTTCTTATCAAAAATCGATCGCGGAACATCAGGGAACCCTGATGCACCTAGGCTCGAGCCCGGTTTTGGAAGCGCTCGGGCTCCCGGGCTGGAATATCGATCGCACTGTGTTCTCGTTGCCCGAGACGGCCACCGGACGCACGCTTTCGGGGAATGCTCGCGCCCTCACGCTCGCCCTGCGCGAGAAGGCGGGGCACCTCGATACTCTTCACATCACCGCCACCGCTGACGATGCCGCGTTTCTTTTGAATGCGCGCGGGTACCATACGCCGAACCAGTCTTCGATTCTCGCCTACACCTTCTTGATGAAGAACGAGCTCGTCGTGTTTTTGCCGGCGTGCGCGAAGAATTCGAAGGTGGAGCTCGACTCGCGCCAGTGGAGCGAATTCCAAGTGGTCGTGATCCGGGATTCGATCGAAGAGCTGAAAGAGCGCCTGCGCGCCCATTCCGTCAAAGACATTTTCTTCAACGGATCGGTCATGAATGCTCTTTTGCCCGAGCTCGCAAAAGAGGTGTTTCCCTCGGCGAGGATTCATACGGATTGGAATTGGGTGCTGAAAACCCGCGCCCGCAAGACCCCCCGAAGAGATGGTTTCGATCCGGAGCGCGTTCCTGAAAAGCTCGCGTGCGATCGCCAAAACCCTTCGCTGGGGCAAATCAGAGAGCGTGAAGCGCAAGGTCTCCGAAACCGATCTAGCCGCGCATTTGTATGCCTCTTACGCCGAAGAGGGGGCCGTTGCTCTTTCGTTCAAGACCATTTCGGGGGCTGGAGCGAACAGCGCGATCATTCATTACAGCAATCCGTCGGGCACGGAGTATTTTGATCCGGGCAAGATCGCGCTTCTGGATTCGGGCGCTTATTACGACAAAGGGTTTTGCACCGATTGCACTCGCGGGTTTTTCGCGGGCGGAAGTGCAGGCGGTCCTGCGCCCGAATCGTGGCAGAAAGAAATCTACACGGCGACCCTGCGTGCCGCGATCCAGCCATTTTTGAAGCCGGTCGATGCCGCGCTCTCGGGCAAGGAAGTCGATGCGCTCATTCGCTCGAAGGTGAAGGAAGCGGGGTATGATTACCTTCATGGCACGGGGCACGGAATCGGAATCCATGTCCACGAAGAAGGAATCCGGCTTTCGACCCTCTCGACCTATCCGCAATCGGCCTACGCCTGCGTGAGTGTCGAGCCTGGAATTTACTTGAAGGACCGCGGCGGTGTTCGCGTCGAGAATGTCGCGCTTTTGATTCCCGAGGGGAGCACTCATTATCGGTACGAGAATGTGGTTTTTGTCGGATATGACTGGGATCTGATCGAGGTGAGTCGTCTTACCGCCGAAGAAAAGTCATACCTGAAGGAGTACGAGGCGAAGTGCTCCGAATTGGGCACGACCCTGACCCCGTGTCCCTTGGCGTGAGGAGCATGTGAGGAGCAAGCGATGAGCAATCAAGAACCCAGAAAGATCGATGCGTCCGAGATCGAGATCCTCGACTCGAGCGGTGAGGTCGTGAAGGAGCGCGAGAAAGCGGCAAGAAAAGCCGCTACCGGGGGCTTCGGGGGGATTCGGGTGATTCAAGGGGGAGTTTTGCCCTTTTTGCTGCTTCTGCCTTTGGTCATTCCGTTTGCGGTTCTTTTGATGATCGTGATGGCTGTGTTCGCGCTTTTCTTCGGAAAAGGCGCGATTCGAGTGTTTTCAACCGGAATCCGCCGGCGCTGATGCGCCCGGCGATGATTTCAGAAAGTTCCAGGAAAAAGTCCCATGCAAGAAGTTTCCATTCAAAAAATGAAGTCCGTCCGTCTCCGGGCCAAAGAGGAGCGTCGGTTCAAACAAGGGCACCCGTGGGTGTTCTCGAATGAACTGCAGGAATCGCCGAAGGCCCTCCAAGTCGGCGAAGTGATCGAGCTTTGCGATGCGGGCGGAGTGTTTCTGGCCTACGGGTTTGCGAACCCGCATTCGCTGATCTCGTTTCGGGAGCTGAGCCGGAACCGCTCCGAGGCGGGGCTTGCCCCGGGGCATGTGGATTCCTCGTTTTTCTTGAAAAAAATCGAGCAGGCCTGGTCGTTCCGGAAGAGCTGGTTTCCGCTCACCCAGAGCTTTCGGCTGGTGTATGGCGAAGCCGACGGACTTTCGGGATTGATCATCGATCGTTTCGCCGGAAGATCTTCGGTGGTGTATGTGGTTCAGCCCCACGCCGCCGGAATGGACGCGAACCTGGATTCGATTCTCTCGGCGCTCGGGGAACTTTCGTTCGAGAAGCCCGGCACGAAGCGGTTCGCGGTGCTGAGGCGGGATGCCTCCTCGCGCGAACGCGAGGGGCTCGCCAAAGAGCCGGTGCGGGTGGTTGCGATTCCGGGCAAAAAAGACGTGGTCGAAACCGAGCCGTTCCGCGACTTTCGCTTTGTCGTTTCGGGGATCATGGGCTCGGAGCTGGAGCTTTCGTGCGACCTGATCGGGGGCCAGAAAACGGGATTCTTTTTTGATCAGCTCCAGAACATCCGGCTCCTGGAGACCTTGCTGTTGCGGAAGCTCCGGAACGAGCGGGGAGCGAAGGCTCCGGGGGAGAAGACGTTCCGGGTACTCGATCTCTGCTCGTATGCCGGGCAGTGGAGCGCGCATCTTTTGCAGACGCTCTCCGAGCGCGAGATGCTTCCCGCGGAGTTCACCTGTGTGGACGCATCCGAGCCGGCGCTTGGGTTTGCGAGCCGGAATCTTCTCGCGGTTTCGGAAGCGATGGGGGTCGCGGGCAAGGTGAGGGTGGAACCGGTCAAGGCCGATGTGCTTCGCGAGATGCCCGGAATCGAGGCGCGGCGCCATGATGTGGTGATTGCCGATCCTCCGGCCTTCATCAAGAACCGCAAGAGCATTCCGCAAGGAAAGCAAGCGTATGTGCAGCTCTTCGGGACCGCGATCGAAAAGACCGCTCCGGGCGGGCTTGTGGTGTTCTGCTCGTGCTCGCAGTTGCTCTCGCGCGAGGATTTTTTGGAGGTGATCGCGAAGGCCGGACGGCGCTCGAAGCGCACGGTGCGGTTTTTGGCCGAGGGATCACCCTCGTTTGATCATTTCTCGCGGCCGGAGTTCGGGGAAGGGCAGTACCTGAAATGCCTGATCGCGCAAGTCGAAGAGCACGAGTAGGACTCCGAGCCGGATCACTCCTCGGGAGGAGTTTCTTCTTCGGAGGCCGGAGTTGTGGCCGGGGCCTCTTCTTCAGGCTGTTCCTTCGGTGTCTCTGGAGCCGGCGCAGTGGCCGGCGCCTCCGTGGCATCATTCGGCGCGGCTTCTTCGCCGATTTTTGGCGTCTGATTCCCGCCCGGATTCAAAATCTCCATCTCCACGTCCTGCGAATCCTCGGACCAGGTTTCGAGCTGGCGGAGATCGCGTGATTCCTGCTCGCCCATCCCGTCGGTGCTGTCGAAGCGGTCGAGCTCGTCCATGTTGGCCGTGCCGGATCGATCCTGGATTACGGTCTGAAGTCCCTGATTGCGGTCGAAATCCCGGAGATCCGTGAGGCCCACGACGGTGTCGCCGGCCCGGACTCCCGAACGACTGCGAAGAACGATCGCGATCGAGAAACGCTCCTGGGCGCTCAGAATCTGGAGTTCGGATTCGATCAGGAAGTCCTTCGATGAGATCTCATCGCCGGTATGCGGGTCATTGTGCAAATATTGCCGGAAGATCATGCCGGCGTTCGCGCCATCCTCGGTTCCCGCATCCAGAAACACCAGACGCTGTTGCCCGATCAGGTCGTTCGAGGCGCTTTCGGGAACGAGAATGCTCGCCTCGATCGCGCTTGGTGCCGGAATCGGATCTCGGAAGGTGAGGGCCTCGACCTCGGGAATCAGCAGGTTCCCGCGTTCGATCGGGTGGTAGAGGGCCGTGACGGTCCCGATGAAGAGTCCGTCGCGGACGCCGATCACCTTCACTTTTCCGGAGATCTTGTACAAGAACCCCTCGCGTCCGTCACGCGAGGAAATCACGCGCTCGGGATCGGTGGTGATCGAGTACACGGTGCCCGTTTGAATGGCCTCTTCAGGGCGCAAAAATACCTGTTCGCCGAGCGTGATCTGCCGGAAGTTCGAGCGGGAGGCTTCGACCGTGCCGATGATGGCCACACGCTCGGGAGAAATCGCCATGGGCGAGACCGTGCGGTTCGAGGCGCGGGATCCGATCGTGCTCCGGCGGTCGAACCCCGAGGAGTCGATGTGGGGGGAGGGCGGAACTTGCACCTGCTCCCAGACTTGCACCGGAAGAAGTCTCCACTCCTGGGAACGCGGCTTCTTTTTTCGCGGGAGGGGAACGGGCGGGGCATTCGAGGCGACCAGCTCCCCCGAGGCGACCAGTTCCCCCGATCCGGTATCAGGCAGTCTCAGGGTCTGGCCCGGATAGATCGAGTTCGGGTTCCGGATCTGATCACGGTTGAGCTCGTAGAGCTCTTTCCATTTTTCGCGGGAGCCATAGCGGGAGAGCGCGATGCCCGAGAGTGTGTCGCCGCGCCGGATCTCGTAGGCGGCGTGCGCTTCCAACGCCGGAACTCCGAAAACCATCGGGCCCAGGAGTGCCGGCAGGCGGAAGATCCGGGGGATTCTCATTCCGTCTCCTTTGCCGGTTCCGGTGCGACGGGCGCGGGGATGCCCGCGGCCTGCGGCGAGTTCGGAAACCCGCTCAGAAGCTTTTCGCGATAGTAGGTGACATTCGCGGCGTTCTTGAGCTCACCCGAGACTTTCATCAGGGCAAGAAGAGTGTCGGGGATGTGCGAGGAGTGCGGGTAGGCGAGCATTCCGCGATTCAGCTCTTCTTCGGCGAGTTTGAATTCCCGCTGCTGGAAATAACTCATTCCGAGGTAGTACTGGGCCGCGGGCGCGAGCGCGTGATCGGGCTCGTTCTTCACGAAATCCGAGAACTCGAGGATCGCATCGGGGTAGCGTTTCGAATCGAACAGAATTTTCGCCTCCCGGAATCGATCAATCGATTCGTTCGAAGAAAACGAGGGAGCCATGCTCGCCTTGGGTTTCGGGATGGCGCGGGATTCGACCGCGGGGGCCGAGATCGCCTCGGTCGGAAGTGCCGGCACGGGAGCGGTGGCGGGCGGCGGGGGCGTCCCCGGGCGGGCGGAGCTTTCGAGCAGGATCTTTTCGTTCAGAGCGGTCAGGCGGGTTTCGAGATCGGCCACCTTTTCTTCGAGCTTCAGAATGTGATCACGGGCGACCTCGGTTTCGCCCTTCGATTCGGGATGGGTGGCCCCGTGGGAACAACCAAAGAGGAGAAGGATTGCGGGAGCCGGAGAAAGAGGGTAAAGCCATGGTCGCACTGCACTTTTCAAACCCATATGATTTCAGTTTAGGTGGACATGACTCACGCACACAAGATTTTTGTTCGGACGCGGAAGGAGGATTCGGCATTTTTGTATCACATCCTCGAGGCCCATGAGGGTTTGGTATCGTACAGCACGCTTCCGTTCGAGCGTCATGACGCGGTCCGGGATCTCGAACTGCTCGTGACCGTGGAGTTCCAATCTGATCTCGAGCAAGTCCTTGCGGAGCTTTCGGAGTGGGTGACGGTGATTCCTCCGCCGGAGTCAAAGGGATGACGATTTTTCGGCCCGGCGCTTGCATCTTTTTCGGAACATGCCTCTCTATCGTGACCTGCTTCTTTGGATCCTCATCTATGGTCTGTCGGGCCTCGGGCTCGTCCGGCTCTGGCCGGTTTTAAGACAGCTCGGTTCGGTCTTCGGACAACCGCGTGCGGTTCTCCGGCTCCGGGAGTCGGCGGTTCAACTCCGAGTTCTCGAAGAGATGCTCACAAGCGGCATCATTCCGCCCGAAACCGAATGGCGCAAAATCAGTGGGTTTCCTGACCCATGGAATCGCGTTCTGAAAGACAGTCTTCGCGAACTGCGAGAACAAGGCGCGCCCGTCCTGCCGACCCTGGCGCGGGTGCGAAGAACCCTGCAAGAACAGGCGGAGTTCTTGTTGGAATCCCGGGTCCGGAGCGCGCAAGCCCTGCATCAGGCCGCGCTCGCCGTCTCGCTGGTTCCCGGTTTCGGTCTGGTCCTTCATTTCTCCCTTCCCGGCGTGCGGGAGGCGGGAGGAACGTTCGCACTCCTCGCGCTCGTTTCGTTCCTGCTTGCGAGTCTTGCGTTTTTTTCGATTCTTTCTTCGGCCGATCGCGCGCGTTACGGGAATTTGCGCCCGGAACACCGCGAATGGTGGGTCTTGATCCATTCCACGATGGAGCGGATTCTGGCGCTCATTTCGAGTGGGAGTCCGCCCGATCTTGCGTGGAGGAGGGCGCTCGAGGAGCTGTATCGATCCGACCGCTCGCTTGCGCACGCGTGGGGCACGCAAGTGTGGGATCCCTTCGGTGAGGCAGGAGCGCCTGCGGGGAATGACTGCAAAAGGCTGATTCTCGGCCTCGGGGTCGAGATGAGGCGAAGCATCCAGACGAGTCTCATCGAGGGCAGGGGGTGTCTCGATCGTTTGGAGTCGATCCATTCGGCCTGCCTCACCGAGCTTCGCATGACGGTGCGGCGGGAGCTCGAGCTTTTGCCGAACCGTTGCCTGAAGCCCCTTTTTTTGTTTGTGTTGCCGGGAGTGATGCTTCTGCTTGCGGGCGGTCTTTGGATCTCGATGAAGGATGCGCCAGTATGAAGATTCCGATGATTCTTTGGTGGCTCGCTCTTTCGCTCTGGATGCTCGCATGGACGGACGGCACTCCGCTCAATCCCCCGCACGGAGTTCGAAGGGCAGTCGAGGAGCTTCGCTCGCTCGATTCCTGGAAGTCAGTGTTCGTGCGCAAATGACCCCGCGCTCGATTCCCTCGATCGCGATCACCTCTTCGATCCGGCGTGCATCCGGGGATCGCTTCAGGAACGCGATTTTTCGGATTCCACGCGCAATCAGGCTCCGCACGAGCGCGTCTGGAATCTGCCCGCGTGCCGCGATCAAGGCGAGGAGTTCGAGTCGGGCGGCGGCATCCCGCGCGGAGCTTGCGTGAATCGTGCTCATCGAGCCCTGATGCCCGGTGTTCAGCGCCAGAAGAAGATCAAGCACCTCATCGCCCCGGCACTCGCCGATCAGAATCCGGTCGGGCCGCATGCGGAGGGTCTGCCGTACGAGATCACGCAAGGTGACGGCCCCGAAGCCGTCGGCATTCGCGGAGCGGGTCAGGAGGCTTACAAAGCGTGGATGCGCGGGGCTCAGCTCGGCCGTGTCCTCGAGGGCAAGGATCCGCTCGTGTGGGGGAACAAACAAAAGTAGATCGTTGAAGAGGGTGGTCTTCCCGGATCCCGTGGCTCCGGCGAACAGGATGCTCTCGCGTTTTTTTACCGACTCCCGGAGCAGTTCGAACGCCATTCCGGACTCGCTCCAGCGCGCAAGGGCCCGGGTCTGGAGATCGTGCAGGGAAACTCCGGGATGCCGCCCGGGAAGCCGGCGAAGAGAGAGGAGGACGCCTGCGGGGCTCACCGGCGGGAACACCAGATGCGCGCGATGAGTGCCGAAGAAGACGGCATCGGCAAAGGGGAGTTTCGCATCCCAGGTTTTTCCGGCAAGCGAGAGCTGTTCGACGGCGAACTGACGAAGCTCAAGATCGCTCGAAAAAATCGAGACGGATGGCACGGTCTCCAAACCCGATCCTCGATCGACGATCACCTCGCCCGGTCCGGACAAGAACAGGTCGGTCACGGATTCGTCTTGCAGGAGCCGCACCAGTGCCTCGGGAATCACAGCACATTCCAAGGATAATCGGGCGAGGCCCGTGCGTCTTCGCGCTCTCCTGCGCTCATGTGATCGCGGGGAAGGGGCAGGAATCCGCGAGGAAGTCCGGAGGCGATCCGGGTCTGGGGCGAGGAGGGGGGCTTCCGGTGGGGGAGGAGGATCGCAACGAGTTCGGAGCGACGGTTCCGGTAATCCTGACTCGAGAAGAGCTTGCCGAGAACCGGGATGTCCGAGAGCCAGGGCAGTCCTCCGGCGCGATCGCGGATGTCTTCTTGCAAAAGTCCCGAGAGCAAAAGGGGCTCATCCATCCGGCTGTCGACCAGGGTTTTGATCCGGTTGCTCTTCAGGCCCGGAAGCTCCTCGGTGTCGAGGGACGGATCGATCTGGCTGATCTCGGTTTCGATTCCGAGGCGCACGAGGTTTCCCGCGAGCTCCTTCACGTCGAGCCGGAGCGTGAGCCCGAAGGTCTTCCACGAGACCGAATCATTGAAGCGGCTTCGTTGCCGGATAGGGAGCTCTCCGCCTGAAAACAGCTCGGCCTGCCCGGGCGCCTTGACCACGAGTTCGGGCGAGGAGAGAAGCCTCGCGATGCCTTTTTCGGAAAGCGCATGAATCGAAAGATCGATCGATCGACCTCCGAGAAGCGTGAGCGGATCGAAGCCGATCGCCGCGGGAACACTGCCGGGCCAGGCCACTCCGAGCCGGTTCAGCAGGTCTTTTCGCATCTCGAGCAGAAACACCTTGAAGTACAAGGTCGAGTCCCGCTCTGAGGGCGGCCGGACTGCGATGCGCGCGAGAGGCTGAATTTCGCGGATTTGTTTGCGAAGAGAGGCGAGTGCCGCCTCGTTCGGGACCGAACCTTCGATCAGGAACTCCTCCCGGTCGCGACGCAGGAGGGTTTCGGGATACGAGGCAAGAATCGCTTCGAGACGCCGCGCGCTCGCCTCGGCCCAGGCGGGATCGAGCCTTGTCTCGTCGACGACGAAGGCCGGGAATCGCTCCCGGAGGTTCGCGATCGTTCGGGCCTCGTCCCGGTTCCGCACGCTCCCGCGCAAAATGAATCCGGAGCCCCCGTCAATCACTTCGATTGCCTCGAGAGTGCCGATCGCCCGAAGAAGCGCATCGGGATACGGCAGGGAGTGGCGTGCTTCGACCCGGAGGATTCGAGTCGAGGATTTACCGGCGCGGGATCGGGTGAACAGGGTCGAGAGACCGGGCCTCACCCCCTTCACCAAAAAGAACTTTCCGCTCGGATCGCGCCAGACGCGCACGGATTCTCCGCTCAAAGAGTAGCGATCGATGTCCGGAATACGGATTTTTCGTTGTTCTCCGGTCTCCAGAAAAACCGGCGGGGCTGCCGCTCGTACGGGTACGGACGGGCGGAACACGCAAAATAGCGCAAAAAAGACGAGGAACGGGAATCGTTCAAGGGGCATCATGATCCCCAAAACCCCAAGCAAACCCGATGCCAGAACAGCAAACACGATGCCAGAACGGGCATTTACGGGGATTCAAATTGACTTTTCGGGCGTTTGAGGGCATCAAGATGGCTTAATCAAGTTTCAGACGATTAAGGAGAACGGTATGGCATCACGTACGGGCAAGACCCGCATGGCAAGAAAAGTAAAACAAGCGCGCAAGGGCAAGATCCGCAAGCGCAAGGAGCAGAACAAGGGAACCACCCCGAAGTTCCCCATCCACAAGAAGTAATCGAGAAAAATCACCCCAGGATATCGATCGGAGTCGAACGTGGCATACGAAACTTTGTTTACCTCGGAATCAGTGACAGAAGGGCACCCGGACAAGATCGCGGATCAGGTCTCGGATGCGGTATTGGATGCGATTCTGACCGAAGACCCCAAAGCCCGCGTTGCGTGCGAGACGCTCGTGACCACCGGCTTGGTGGTGATTGCGGGAGAAGTGACAACCCACGCGAAGGTGGACTATGCCCATGTTGCGCGCGAAACCATCCGGAAGATCGGGTATGATCGCTCCGACAAAGGCTTCGATGCCAATACCTGCGGCGTGGTGGTCACACTGGACCGCCAGAGCCCCGACATCGATCAGGGCGTGACCCAGGGTCAGGGAATCCACAATCAGGGCGAACAAGGTGCGGGCGATCAGGGAATCATGTTCGGCTACGCCGTGAACGAGACTCCCGAGCTCATGCCGCTCACCATCTCTCTCTCGCAGAAGCTCGCGCAGGAGCTCTCGAAAGTCCGCAAGGACGGAACCCTTCCGTGGCTCCGTCCGGACGGCAAAACCCAAGTCACGGCTCAATACGTCGACGGCAAGCCTGTTCGGATTGATACCGTGGTTTGTTCGACCCAGCACGAAGACGGAATCGCTCATTCCAAGATCCATGACGCGGTCATGGAGCATGTGATTCGCAAAACAATTCCTGCGCACCTTCTCGATTCGAAAACCCGTTACTTCATCAACCCGACCGGCCGCTTTGTGATCGGCGGGCCGATGGGGGATTGTGGTCTCACCGGACGCAAAATCATTGTTGACACCTACGGCGGGCATGGAGCCCACGGCGGTGGAGCGTTCTCGGGCAAGGATCCATCCAAAGTCGACCGTTCAGCCTGCTATATGGCCCGTTATGTGGCGAAGAACATCGTGGCGGCCGGCCTTGCGGACCGTTGCTTGGTTCAGCTGGCATACGCGATCGGGGTTGCCGAGCCGGTCAGTGTTCATGTGAACGCCTACGGAACCGAAAAAGCCCCGATTCAAAAAATCGAAGAAGCGGTCCGGAAGACCTTCCGCCTCACTCCCGCCGGAATCATCGAGACTTTGAATCTGCTTCGCCCGATCTACTCCAAGACCGCGGCCTACGGGCACTTTGGTCGCACGGAAGCCGAGTTCACCTGGGAGAAGACCGATCAGGTGGCTGCACTCAAAGCGAAGCTTTGAGCAGGGCCCGGTGATGGGGGTCGTGTTCCTGGTTCTGAAGGTTTTTCCCGCTTTCGGAGGCGCTCTCGCGGTGCTGTTTTTCGATTTTGCGCGGAACTTTCGAAGAAAAGGAAACAAAATCTGGATCGGGTTTTTGCTCCTTGCGGTGCTGATGGTGGCCCTGACCGTTGCTTGGTTTTTATTCCGCGGAGACCGGAATGCGGACCTCTGGTTCTCGTATTTTTTGGAGTGGGTCCGGACCGGCTGAGCCGGTGCTCTGTCCTGTTATTGTAAATATAGAAAAAATAGTAATTCCCAAGTGATTGGAATGATTTTGTTTTTTTGAGTGCCAAACGGTTGTCTGAGTCAAAAAGAATTTTTCTAGAAAAGATTTTGACAGTGCGACAAAATTGGCTTTACCCTATTTTAGGCACCGAGCCCTGGAGTCTAAAGGATGGACTGGCTCTGGAAACAAGAAACTCACGGAAGGAGTTGTTATGTTGGAAACCCCATTTCCCGTTCAATCGGATCTTATCGAGAAGGCGGCCCAGACCGAGCAGGGAGTGCTCATCTTCGGCGAAAACGGTACGGGCAAAGAGCTGATCGCCCGGATCATTCACAATCGTTCTTCGCGTTCTCAGGCGAACTTCATAGTCATCAATTGCGCTCTCAGCACGGACATCCTGGAAAACGAATTTCGTTCCCGTTTGGAGTCTGCGGCGGGCGGCACCGTATTCCTCGAAGAAATCCACGAACTGCCCCTGCACCTGCAGGCTTGGTTGATCCAAAACCAGAACTCCATCCGTCTGATCGCTTCGACCAGCCAGAACATGCAGGAAGCCGTGTCCGAAAGGCTTTTCCGCTCCGACCTTCTGGCCCGCGTTTCGGGCGTTTCGTTCGCGATTCCCGCTCTTCGGGACCGCATTGAGCAGATTCCCACCCTCGTTGCCGCCTATATCGAAAAATACAACCGCCTGACCGGTTCGAATGTTTCCTCGATGCCTTCTCCGGAAGCAATCGACGCACTCACCAGTTATGCATGGCCCGGAAACATCCGCGAGCTCGAGCATGTGATCGAGCGGATCGTGATCGTGAAAGGCCAGGGAGTGGTGAACGCATCGGATCTTCCTGCGAAGATCTCGCAGTCGGCGCAGAACTCCGTGTCTTCGGGCGGAATCCAGGAAGTGGATTTCCCGAAGATGTTCCTGACCGACAAGGGTGTTGATCTGAAGGCAGTGGTGACCGCGTTCGAGAACCATCTTGTCGATCAGGCGCTTGCCCGGACGAACGGCAACAAGAATCGCGCGTCGATGCTCCTCGGCCTGAATCGCACGACCCTCGTCGAAAAGCTGAGAAAGCGCGGCATGATCACTCCGCTCAAGTCCAATCCGGATGAGTTCCGCGGCATGAATAGCCTCGGCAACGAGTGATTTTCCGGCCCGCTCTTTGAGTTCTGACTCCTTTTGTTGAAAAAGCCCCGATCGATTCCGGTCGGGGCTTTTTTGTGTCATCATCGAGCCATGAATCGCGCTCTGTTGCTGGTTTTGTCGGTGTGGTTTCTGGTCCCGTTCGATGCGGAGGCCCGGACTCGAAGGAATTCGGTATCCGGCAAAGTGCAGGATCTGGTCGAAGAGGCATTGGTTCAACCCCCGAGAGACAAAGAGGTGTGCTTCTCGCCCGACTCCCGCTGTGATCTGAAGCTCGTGAAGTTCATCGAATCCGCCCGGAAGAGCATCGATGTCGCGGTCTTCGATATCAATCTCGATTCGCTGGTGCATCAGTTGCTGGTAAAATCAAAAACGATCCGGGTTCGCGTGCTCGCCGATCGCCGGCAATCCAAGGGGCCGCACTCGCTCGTTTCGACTCTGGTGAAGGGCGGCGTCGAGGTGCGGATCGGACGCCAGCGGGGCGTGATGCACCACAAGTTCACCGTGATCGACGGAACACGCCTCGAGACGGGTTCGTTCAATTACACCAATCACGCCTCGCGCGCGAATCAGGAGAATCAGCTGTATCTGGACGACCCGGGAATCGTGGCCCGGTATCAGGCCCGATTCGAAGAAAGCTGGAGCAAGGCGAAGCCGTACGAGTGAGGGGCGTCTCTTAGAAACTGCCCCCTTTGATTGCGCTTTTGCAGGGAGCGGGATCGGCAGAGGGGGGTGGGATGATTCGGTTTTTGCCGACTCTCGCGAGCCAGGATGGCGAGAGCGAGGCCGGAGGACCCGGCTCGGAG
>JBEIJY010000033.1:0-27699 GCA_040380025.1 Bdellovibrionales bacterium
CGATCGTCCGAACAAGGCTCTTCGGAATAGAACCCCGGAAGAGTTTGCAAGAGAACAGGGGCTGATGCTATACGCATGAGTCTCTTAACTATGAGGATTCGAGTCCTACGGTTCGTGGGGCAACGTCAGTCCGGTCTAAACAGGGGCTACTACAATCTTGACGCTGCCCAACGATTCGTTGGGCAATATAA
Organism: Bdellovibrionales bacterium; assembly: GCA_040380025.1. Lineage (GTDB taxonomy): Bacteria > Bdellovibrionota > UBA1018 > UBA1018 > CAIMNF01 > CAIMNF01. Next base: position 192 of record JBEIJY010000033.1, read on the forward strand.
AATCGAATCGGCATCCGTTCTCCTGGTCGAAGTCCTTCTTGTGATCAAACAAAATCCCAAGATGATCCCCCTTCAGGCGCCTTCCACCGGGATTGATGACCCGTTCCCATCTTTGCCATTTACACCGCTCCCGTTCCTGCACAAAATTAAAGTTGATGAACCCCGTGAATCCGGCACGCATTGAGGCCATCGACATTCTCCGCGGATCGGCCCTGCTTGGCATTCTGGTCATGAACATCCAGGCGTTCGCGCTTCCGATCGCGGCCTACTTCAATCCGATGGTCTATGGCGACTTCTCGGGATCGGACCGGGTCGCATGGCTCGTGACCCGCTTGTTCTTCGATGTGAAGTTCCTGAGCATCTTCTCGATGCTCTTCGGTGCCTCGCTGGTACTGGCCGGTGGCGGAGTCCAAGCGAAAAAACGACTCGCCTGGCTCCTTGTTTTCGGTCTGATTCATGGATATTTCCTTTTCGTCGGCGACATTCTTTTCACCTATGCGATTGTCGGGTTTTTGATCTTACCCGCCCGAACCTGGGCGATCAAAACCCAGCTTCGTGCGGGTCTGGCGCTTCTGATGGCTTCCCCGCTGACTCTTGCGGGATTGGGAATCTGCCACGAGTGGCTTCCGGATTCCTTGCAATCGGAGCTTTTTCGAACAGTCACGGACCTTGATGTCGCGCGCGATCTGGCCGTGTTTCGATCGGATTACCTCTCGCAACTCCCCCACCGCGCTGAACTCAGTTTCTCGAACCAGATTCACGGGACCGCTTTTGAGTCGGGCTGGCAAGCCGCAGGCTGTATGCTTCTTGGCATGGCGGCTGTGCGATCCGGCTTCTTTCAGAGGACCCACGAGTTCATCCGGGTCGCAGTGGGTTTCTTTTCGATCGGGATCCTGATGAGCGCGCTAGGGGTATTTTTCGCAATGAAAAACCAATTCGCGCCGCACGCATGGCTGATCGGTCAATCCCTGCACATGGCTGGCTCGGCCGGTATCGCCTTCGCGTGGCTCACAGGCCTGGTCGCACTCTCCCGAATGCGCGCACTACAGGGGATCTTCTCGAACATCGCTCGACTGGGAAAGGTTGGCTTCAGTGCGTACATTCTGCAATCGATTGCAGGAATGTTTGTGTTTTGCGGCCAAGGCTTCGGGCAATACGGGTCGTGGAATCGCGTGGACCTGATCATTGCCGCAGTTCTTTTCTGGGTGTTCCAGATCTTTCTCGCGATGGCATGGACCTCGCGGTTTCGGGTGGGCCCCTTGGAGGCAGTATGGAGAGGGCTCTCGCGCGGGGATTTTTCGCTCGGGCGGATTTCATAGCGGAAACCGTGATTCCTCGCCGCTCGTTCGGCACCCGATCCTTTCATTCCCGTTCGAGACCGGCCATTTCGCGGAGCATCTGGCGCCAGGCGGGGACTCCGCTTTCGAACATTTGCGTGAAGACCCTGTCGAGATTGAAATGAAAATCGAGGCCCGGATGGTTGAATATTTGATCACGCGAAAAACAGACCGTAACTCCGGCTCCATTCGCAAAACGGATCAGGGATTCGAGTTTCGATGGAGCATGGGCCGAACGGGTCACCTGAGCAAAAACCCTCTTACCCTTCACTGATCTGCCGTGGAAGTGGGTCGAAGAAATAGCTTTCTTGTCTCGCAATATGGTGTACTCCAATCGGACCGCTGCCGGCGCGAGTTCGGATTTGTGACCATTCCCTTTGTTTTGGATCCGTCCCATGAAAATCAGTCCCATCAGGTGCGAATCTCCTCCAAAAGGCGGCTTCCAACCCCCGGGTCGAGCCCGACCAGAGTCTGCCGGTAGATCAGATCGATGTTCATCGCCTTGATCTGTGCGACGCTGAGCGGTTGCCGTGCCCTTTTGAAGTCCCTGAGCCTCACAAAGAACTCATTGTCGGGAATTCCATCATGCTCCTTTTTTTCGACTTTGCCATCGACCACTCCGGTCGCAATGATTCCCTTGGAGTTCGAGTACAAAAACACACGATCCCCTTTTTGCAATTTTTCGATTTTGTACTTCCATGGATCATGGAATGCAGAAGCTTTTTGTTCCGAGAGCATCTCTTCCTCGTGATGATCCCCCGCGCTCCGGTTTGTGTTCAACAGCCAGGCTCCGGATTCCAATGTCTCACCGCACGGGAACTCGATGGCAAAATCCCCCGGAGAAGTTTCATACACATGGACAAGATGAAGCCGGAGGTCGATTCCCTTGTTTCTCCAGAAATCCACACTCGCGCGACACCCGGGATCGACTCCATCCGCAATCAATACGAGCGTTTGCTTTTGATTGAACTGCTCATCGGGAAGAGCCTTCCTCAGATCGAAATACCTTCGATGGGCCTCGGATAGCTCGAGAGTCTCCGTGGCTTCCCGGGGAGAGGAACGCCTCTTGAACTTTTCATGAAACTGATTCAGCTGGGAGTACGAGAACCGCCCGAAAATACCGGCATACTTCAAAAGCTGCTCCACGGCGTCTTGAGATGCGGTCCATCGCTTCAGCTCGAAGATCCACGAATTCCCGTCTTTGTCGATCGCAAGAAGATCGGGCTCCGTCTGCCATTGATTCTCCTGGAACACCAAAAGAAGGTCTTCGCCGGTCACGGTTTCAAGGTTTCGAGCGATGAGATTCTCGAGGTCCTTCTCGAGCCACTGCATCTCTGCGAAATTGGTCTTTAGGGGAAAATAGATGAGATTCTTCGTATTCGAATCGATTCGGTAGAGCATGGGTTTCCTTTCGGGGAATGATGTCACGATCCAAAATGCACTGATTGCCGAAGCACACTACGGCACAGGGATGACATCCGGGGACAAGGGAGGGAACCGCCACACCTCTCCTCCTGAACTAGCGCGTCAGACACCGAAGCGAATCCGTCCGATTCTTCCCTCCGCAAACCACGACCGTGCTAGACTCATCCCCATGTCCAAATGGATGGAGGCATTCCTCAGGGCCTGCAAACGACTTCCCGCCTACACCGAACGCGCGTGGTTCGCTCCAGCAGTGGCGGGCCTGGCATTCTTGGACTTCTTCATCTTCATTGTTCCGCTCGATGCGATCGTGATCGGCTCGTTTTTGGCCGCTCCTAGAAAACGATTCCGAATCGCGTGGATGACCGCCCTTGGCTCCACCCTGGGTGCGGTGGGATTTGCCCTTTTGATCCGGCACCTCGGGATGGGTTTTTTGAATGCAGTGACGCCCGGAATTCTAGAGGGAGATTGGGCCAGAACCTTGGGAATCTGGTTTCAGAGTTACGGATTTTGGGCTTTGGCGGGCAGTGCATCGATCCCGATCTACCAGCATCCGGTCGTGGCCGTGGCCGCGCTATCGGCTTTGCCGATGGTGTCGATTTTTTGGGGGATGCTCCTCGGGCGCGTGATCAAGTTCGGGACCTTTGCGATCCTTTCGCACCATGCGCGCGTGAGGATGGAGCGTTGGTTCGGGGAGTAGGATGTCTGCCACTACCGGGAGTGTTTGATCTTCCCCGGGAACCAGCCTGATCTGACAAGCAAGCCGTTCGCTTTTTCCCGCGTTCAGGCGCTCCAGAAAATCGACTTCAGACTCGTCCGGAGGAGCCAAGTGTTCGGCCTCGAGGACCTCCACTTTACAGCTTCCACATACGCCCTGCCCGCATCCAAATGTGATTGGAAGATCGATCTCATGCGCCACATCCATCAACGCAGATCCCTTACCCAGTTCGACGAACAAATCCTGCTCTTCGAGTCTCAAGCGAATTCTGGATTTTTGATTCATGAGGTTCTCCTGATCAAGATTCAAGCGATGGCATTACGGTCCGGTAACCGAAAATCCATTTTCCCGTGAGAATGGTCAAAACGCCCAAGGTTGCGGCAATCACGCTCATCAAAAGCAAGTTTTCCTGTGGGGTCATCACACCTGCAGTGAGCGAGACCACGAACCCGCTGATCGGAAGCGAGAAGTTGTTCACAAGAATGATCACCCCGGTCACTTTTCCGAAATCCTCCTTGGGAATGATTCTCGCCCGCAAGGAGCGTATGTATACATTGAACATTCCGTCGAACGCGAACAGGGTGCTCAGGCCCAAGCCAAACACAAGGATGTTTCCAGCAAGGGACCCGATCCACGCTCCCAGCACCATTCCAGCGAACGCCATGAGCCCGACCCCGTGAAGCCCGATCCTCCGCACCAATTCCGGGGCGGCCATGAAGGCCATGATGCAGGCAATGCCAGCGGCGGTTTGCATGAGTCCGAATGCGTGCTCCGGCTGCATCAAGCGTTGGGTAACGATCGCGGGGGCGACCACAAGGATCGTTCCGTAGATCAAATTTACAAGCCAGGTCAGCGCGCAGAGCTGAAGAAGCATCTTTTTTTGGAATAGGATCGTAAAACCCCTTGTATAACTTTCGACGACAATCGCCTGAAAAGACTTCGGAGCGGGTGGCGTGAAATCCGCCTTGGGCAAAGACAAGGAGTTCAGAAAGCTTACTCCGAAGAAAACTGCACCGGATGCAATTACGGATCTCAGCTCGAAAAACGCCGCCGCCGCCCCGGCCAGAGCCGGCCCGAGGACCTGACTGAGCTGATCCACACCTTGAAGCCACGACTGTGCCTTGGGCATATCCTCTGCTGGCAACTGACGAGGAAGCGTGGCCTCCATTCCGATGAAGGCCAAGGAGTTCAAGATCGACATGCAAGCCATCATGCCGCTCAAGAGCCAGAAGGAACTGGAAGGGAAAACATGGATCGCTAAATAGGAACCAAGAATCAGGATCATTCTCCCCAAATCCGAGAAGCGATAGAGATTCCTGACATTGATCCGATCTGCGAGACTGCCTGAGACCGGAAGGAAAAACAACCGGGGCAGCCACTCGATCGCAAACGCAAGTCCCGACCATTTCACACTGCCGGTGACCTTCAGAATATACAAAGGCACCGCAAACATCATGAACTGGTCGCCCAGTGCGGCCAACATTCTCGAGAGCATAAAACGATGAAGTCTGAAGCGTGACATGAAGTCTCCTAATTTACGTTTTCGAAAATCTCTTGAATCAAAGTTTTCACCTCGAAACTGGTTTCCCCGCGGACCAGTCCCGCCAGAGGGACCTCCCTCGATTGGTAGGTGATATTGTTAAAAAGCGGAGCCCCGGCCGCCAATGCATTCCATCGGACCATCCCGGGATGGAACTTGTACGCATCGAATCCATGAACTCCTGAAAACGGGCCCGGAAGATGGTGCCCCGGGAACACAAACCATCCGAACTGGCTCTGGTACGGAGCCGACACCCTGATTGAAACAGGCTCATTGAGGTACAGCTTCAACTCCTCCGAGGGGAGATGAATTCCCGTGGCAAGTTCAAAGGTATCGACCACATCCCCTCCTCCCACTCTGGCTCCCACCTCAAGGAAAACAAGCTGGTCTCCCTTTTGAATCGCCTCCAGATGAAACGCACTGTTCTGGATCCCGACTGCGGAAATACACCGCTGGGCCCAATCCTGATGCTCGCTCCGATGCTCGATCTGAAACGAACCCAAAGGCTTTCCCCGCGCATAATCAAGACAAGTCCCGATGTATTGACTGGCGACAAAACACTGAATGACACCGTTGGAGACCAGGCCATCCATATGAAGAATAGCCCCTTCGACATATTCCTCGAGTTCGAATTTTTCTGGATTCTTTCCGTGCGATCGATACACTTCGAGCCGAGCCAAGGCCTCTTCAACAGTCCGATGCACAGTCACATCTTGCGAAGATGCTCCGTCAACGGGTTTCAAAACGACCTTTCCCTCCCAGAGTAGTTCCAAAGAACGACTGACCGCCTCATCGGCACGAATCCAGCGGGGAGTTGCGATCCCATGGTCCTGAACCGCGCGCTTCATGGCGACTTTATTTCGGACTTTCTCGACATCCACAGGCCTAGGCCCCGGAACACCCAGAACCTCACGGATGATCGCCGCATCCATGAGTTCGTATTCCGAGACGGAAATCACCCGATCGAAGTTCTCGTTTCGGGGAATCACATCCAGAACCTCTCTTGCGGTTCTCTCCACTCCCTGTCGAACGAGTTTTTTGCAATTCAGCCCCGGGGGCAAATCCCCAATTCGCTCATGAAGGCCCACATAGGTGACCTCGTGCGTGTCGTGGTTGATCCCACGGTGATACTCGATTTTGTAATAGGGCACCCGATGAAGAACAAGGATTTTCATGCCAGCTCCATTTCCGGAAAATGCATGTGTTCCCGCATGGACTCCTTGAATCTCTCCTCGAAGCGGCTTCCGATTTCCCGGATGTCCGCGAGGGGATCATCAGAAAACACGCAAATCTCGGCAATGAAACCCGAATTGTCCCTCGGTTCGCGATTCACGAGAGTTCCTCCCCTCTGGGTGAAGCGGAAGTCGCTCCACATCAGGCCTTTTGGAGAATCCCTCAGAAGCTTCCGAAGCAACTCCCCGGAAAAGTTGGGGTCATCGATCGCAGGAGACAAAGTTCCATTGAAGGGCGCCGCCAGCTCGAGGATGGCCGCCACCCCCTTCGGGGCCGGAAGGGTCGTCGGGATTCCCTCACCCAACAGCTGGTCGATCCAAAGCTTGAAGAAATTCACCCCATAGACCTTTTCTGCAAGATGCCAGATGCGCATTCCCGCCGGACGTCGGTTTGGCTCGATCACCGCTGATCTGGTGCCGGAGAAATCGAGCTTGATCTCGTTATGAAAGGGCCCGATTCGCTGGCCGACAAGCAGATTTGCGGCTCTCCCTGCGCGCTCAATGCTCTGAAGACGATCGGAGCTCAATCGAGCGGGAACGATCTGGCCCTTTTCGACAGGATACCTCCCCGTTACGCTCATTTTTTCCGTGGCAAAAGTGAGATGGCCGATTCCATCGAAAGAGTACTCCCGATCAAATGGGATCAGCTCCTCACAGATCAATCCCTCCTTCAAATACATTTCGACTTCATCGAATGCAGCGCGCAGATCGCACCCCTTTTCAAGACGAAGCACTCCCCGATTGTTCCCTTCACAGGACGGCTTAAGCACAAATCCATTGGGGCACAGATCGGCAAATGCCTCGAGTTCCGTGCGTGTGCTTACCCTTGCAAAACGTGGCACGAAGATCTCCTGCGCCTCAAGATAGTGTCGCAAGCGGTCCTCGGCCTCTCGATAGCTCAACTTGGAATAGGCGTTTCGGGCAAGAAGAGCCGAGTCCGACTTCATCCCGAGATGCCCGGCAAGAGTCGCCCCGCTCACGACCCCATTGTCAGAGAACGGAAGAACGGCAGAAATCCCGGAACAATACGGCGCGAGGAATTGCAACGCTTTCGGAATGAAATCCGCCGCCCGGGGGTCGAGGTCGCCGATCACGGTCGCCACCTCGCGGTCGCAGGGCTGAGGATTCGGCCGAAGCAGGATGGTCTCTGCTTGATACCGGGATTTCGCATAATCCGTCATGAGTTTCACATCATGAAAGCGGGTAAGGTTGTAATCGACGATGACAAGGTACTTAGACATATTCAATCTCCAGTGCTTTTTTTGAAGTTTCGGTAAAGGTTTGAATTTCATCCTTACGGAGGCGTCGGGGAAAACTCCAAAGGGCCTGCCCGAGAAATACCTCGCGCTCGGCATGCGGAATCGGTTGTCCGGGCCGGAAATGGATTTTTAGAATATCGGGTTTTGAATGGGAGGATGGCCCGATTTTTCCGATGACTTTTCCGGGTGTCCCGAAAAACACGCGAAACAGGGTTCGTACCTCAGAATTCCTGGATTCCATTTCCAGTTTCTCGAGCTTCTTCAGGAGTATTGACATCTCGCTTGCGTCGTGGACAAGAAGTGTCTCGATCCAGAGTCCCAGAAGCGAAATCCCCCGATGGCGCTGGTTGACGCTCTCCTTGATCAGCGCCCCTCCCACCCTCGGGTTGATCTCGATCAACTCCCATCGATCCATTGCCGGATCCCATTTCGCTTCGACATGAAAAAGCCCCCTGTCGAGACCCATGGCTTTCAGGCACTCCCCGACAAACCGCATGCCGCGATCGGTGTTTCTTTTGGTGAGCGAAACCGGTGGCGACACGCACAGATTCTCAAGAGTCGTGGAGTTCGTCTCTTCCACATCCAGTTTCTCGTGAATTCCAAGAAAAAACGCCTTTCCGTCCAGGGCGATGGTCTCGAAACTGAACTCTTTTCCCGGAATGTAATCCTCCAGGATAAATTCCTGATTTTCCTGAAACACCCCGTCGTATTCGATGTCTTTTCCCATTTGCCTTCGGAGCTCGCGGAGGTTCTCCTTGGCCTTGGCGTTGAGCTTGAAGGTACCGTAGGAACCAAGCCCCCGTCGTGGTTTCACGAACCCGGGTTTCCCCTCATCCATCCATGAATCGAGAGTGCGTTCATTCGCCTCGACGGCATTGACGCCACTCAACCCCTTTCGCTTCAAACCCAGCCGGAAGGAAAGCTTGTCGATCGCTCCACCGATCGAACCCGGAGGAATGTCATTTCCCCCGAGCTGGGCGTTCCCAAAAGCCATCAGCTCCCGGTATCCTTCCCAGACCGAAACCACGGCTCTTGGGTTCAGGTTCTTCGCCGCAAACGCCTCGATCGCATTCCTCACATCAGCCAGGCACAATGACGGTTTTGAAGTCACAATGACATGCTCGCTGAGTTTTAAAATCGCCGGAATCCTCTCCTCGGAATTCTGCGGGATCGAGGAACTCAGGATCACCGGTATGATGTCGTTTTCCCGGCACCAAACGGCGATGTCCTCGAGAAACGAATATCCCTGATGACTCAGGATGAGGACGGTCTTCCTCATACCGTACCCTCGACTTTCGAGAGAACCTGGTCCTCGTGAATCTCGCGAAAAAACATGGCCAGAATGCTCTGATGCTCGTCGATGTATTTTGTGAGACTCCGTACATCCGCCTCGGAGCGAATGAGATGGCGGATTGCGTTCCATACCTCTCCCGGGTGATCGTCATTGAGGTCGGTGTGCATGTGCGAGATCTGGCCGGAGACTGCCTTCTCTCCCAGGCGCGATTTCAACCCGCTGATTTTCTTCGGATCGAGTTTCACATTCACGTATTCCACAAGATACGAATAAACGAGCACGCCCAACGGACCTTCATGGTCCAGAAGATAAGAAAAGAACCCGGTAAGAAGCTTGGTGGACAGATACGGCTCCGTCGAAAGAATGGTCTCGATGGATGCGCCCGTTTTTTTTGCATCCTCGATGAAGAGTCGGTCGTGAATCATCTCTTCATACTCGTAGTGCGCCCAGATTTGAGCGGCATCCGGAGAGATTTTGGCCACTTCCGCCAGTGTTCTCGATTCGGAGACCCGAAGAAGCCGGATCCTCAAAGCTGTCTCGATCAGAAACCGCTGATAATACGCGGTATGAATTTCACCTTTCTCAAAGTGGGTGGCGAAAGGAACCGTCGCATTCCATTCTTCGATTTTATGGTCGATATAACGATCGATTTTTCTACGAAGCTCATTCGAATCTTCGATCGTAAGAAAAGGTTTTTGACGTTCCATTCCGGTGTGTTTGCATCGATTCATTTTGGTTCTCCCCTTGATTTGTGATTGCTTATGGAAGCGAAATGGCGACATGCACTCTCTGTGCCATCATTCGCGAGCCTCTTGTTTTCGGATTCGGGGGCGGAAAATTGGGCTCAATTTCGCAGTTCCACCGAGCGAAGCCGGAGATCCGTGCGGATTTTTAAACAATCACTGTAGATCGCGGGAGAGTTCCAGGCCGGACAAAGCCAGAGGACTGCTGAAGCGAGGGTCGAGACGTCCCATTTTCCGGTCATAATTGTCACGGAGAAGGGACGCCATTCGTTATATTATTGAAATTTAATAAATCGCGGGCGTTGCGATCCGGTACGAACCAGCCCTCATGTTGATTGAGTGATGACTCAGGAGATTCATCGGTTGGCAAGCCCCTCGATCGGGCCCAGAACGCAACGACCGCCGCCCGGGACTTCCACAAATGCAATATGTTTGCATTTATGAAAAACTCCGTGTATCACCAAGGAACATGCAAAATCGTGAAAAAGAGATCCTGTTCCTGTCTCTCGAGGACGTTCTGGCTTCCGGCGGCGCTGACATGGCCCTTGCCGCTCAGGATGTCGACCGCGGCTTCGCCCTTTTGCTTCAGGGTCGCATTCAACAGCCCCACAAGACGACGCTGAAGCCGGCCGGAACCAACGAGCAAGGCACCGGGCTTGTGAACTTCCTGCCCTCGTACGTGAACTCCGGAGAGCAATCCATTTTCGGCCTGAAGGCGCTGGGCGCAATGCCCTCGAATGTGGCCAAGGGAATGCCCCGCGCGACCGGTTTGATTCTTCTTTTCGACCCCGAAACGAAATCCCCTCTTTGCGTCATGGATGCACAAGTCATCTCGGCCACTCGAACCGGCGCAGTTTCGATGGTCGCGGCGCGAAAGCTCGTGCGCGAGGATGAGGAAGCAGTCGGGCTCATCGGATCGGGCGTGAACATGCGGACCCAGCTTCTGGGATTGAAACTCGCGCTTCCGCGTCTGAAATACGCGCGGGTGTATTCGCGCGGGGAATCACGCGAGATCTTCGCGCGCGAGATGTCCGAGAAACTCGGAATGGACATTGTTCCGGTCGACTCCGCCCGGGCCGCCAGCGAGGGAATGAAGACGATCGTCACCTGCCTTGCGAATGTGAGTTCTCCGGTGCTCATGGATCGACACGTGGCCGAATCGGGCGTAACGGTCTTCAACATTGGCTGCTACGAGAGCGAGGCAGTTCTCCTCAATCGCATGGACCGGGTGATTGCGGACATCTGGGAACAAGGAAAACACCGTGGCGTTCAGACCCATGCCATTGCTGTCCGGGACGGAGTCATTCCCGAAACGAAGATCGAGAATCTCGGTCCCATTCTGATCGGCGAGAAAGCCGGAAGAACCCGTTCGGAAGAAAACATTTTCTTTTGTCCGACAGGGCTCGGGTTTCAGGATGCCCTGGTGGCAATGCGTGTGTACCAAACAGCGATAAGCCAGGGCCGCGGAACCTCCCTTCGCCTGTGGAATGATTCAAAATGGATCTGATCAAATCCCTGCGCGCGCGCACCTCATCGATCCCGCAAGAGACTATCACCTTTGGCTGGGTGGCGCTTGCTCTTCTCGCCTCGTCCATTGAGCCTCTGATCGTGAAGCTTGGCTACCGGACCGGTTCGGATCCGGTCTCGCTTCTGGCGTGGAAGCTCATTTTCGGGGGGATATTCATGCTTCCGCTCATGGTCCGGAACCGGGACCTTCCGAAACAAAAAATCCCGGTCCTTCTTTGGATCGGTGCCTGCTTCTCACTGCACTATCTTGCCGTGTTTTATGCCCTCACCCGGACCTCGGCTTCGATCCTGGTCACTTTTCTTGCCAGCACACCGGCCCTGGTGGCCCTCATGAACCAAATGAAAATGCGTGAAAAAGCCGGCAGGAAATTCTGGTTCTGGTGGGCGGCCTGCTTTTTCGGAGTCTTGCTGAGCCTGGACCTCTTCGGAACCGCCGGAGTCCGTCTCGATGGACCGGGAATCGCCCTTTGCGGGACTGCGGTGGCGCTCTCCGCACTCTACCGGGTTTCGATTGATCATTTCACGCGCGGACTGGAACCGCTCACGGTATCGGGCGCCATCTTCGCGATCGCGGGTATTGTCGGCCTTGCGCTGATTCCCGTGGCACCCCCGATGAATTCACAGGGCTACTTCTCGGCACTCTGGATGGGACTTGCCGGCGCCGCCGCGAACATCGCCTTCGTCCAGGCGCTCAAATCGCTGGGCTCCACCCGCATCTCGGTTCTGACCCTTCTTCAGCGTCCGCTCGTGATTTTTCTTGCGGCAATCCTGCTCGAGGAACCGCTCGGAGCCCTGCAGGTCGCGGGAGTCGCCCTCGTGATTCTGGGGTCGCGTTATGCCAAGGTCGAAAAAAGGGTTTGATTCGTGCCCTTTTTCATCGTTCGAAACCCTGAAATCAAATGCAATTTACTTGCATTTAAGCTGCGATCAAGGTAGGCAAATCTTGTGATCCAAATTCAATCTCTCTCCAAACAATACCCGTCCCGGGGAGCCACGGTCAGCGCTGTTTCTGATGTCTCCCTCTCGATTCCGAAGGGCGAGATCTTCTGCCTTCTCGGGGGAAATGGCGCCGGAAAATCCACCCTCGTGAACCTGCTCATGGGATTCCTTGAGCCGAGTTCCGGAGATGCACGGATCGACGGCGAATCGATTCGGGATTCCATTCCGGCCATCCGGAAAAAAATCACCTACATTCCCGATCAGGTGAATTTGTATCCGGAACTGAGCGGAATCGAGAATCTGGAATATTTTTTGAGCCTTTCGTCACCCGAACTCGCCCGCGACCGCGACTTGTTGCGACGCGCGCTTCTTGCCGCCGGACTCGACGAGAAGGCGCTTACCCGCGCGACCGGGGAATATTCGAAGGGCATGCGCCAAAAAGTGGGGGTTGCCCTTTCGATCGCGAAGAAATCGAAAATTCTCATTCTCGATGAACCGACCACCGGGCTTGACCCTGAGGCCTCGAACGACTTTGCCCGTCTTCTGACCTCACGCTCGCGCGAAGAGGGAGTTACGATTTTCATGGTCACCCATGACCTTTTCCGTGCGAAGCAATCCGGCGACCGAATCGGAATTATGAAATCCGGCCGCCTTGTCTATGACTCCTCCACCCGGGATTTGTCTCATGAATCGCTTGAAAAAATTTATCTCGATTATATTTAATACTGACTGGCGCCGGCACCCCGGATCGGTCATTGCCCGCTCGGAGTTCCGGCAAATGCTCCGGGGGTGGCTTCCGCTCACACTCGTCGCGTTTCTTTGGTTTTTGATCGCGGTTTGCGGGGTTCTGGAAGCGGGACGGAACCGCAATCTCTCTGAACAGCACCAGACCGTGGCGCAACTGGAGCGTGAGGCATGGACCGGGCAACCCGACCGGAATCCCCACCGGGCGACCCACTTCGGCCAATTCGCATTCCGCCCCCCTGCTCCGCTCGGGCCATTCGAGCGGGGAATCCACCCGTATGCCGGATCGGGAGTGTACCTTGAGTCGCACGTTCGGCATGAGCCGGTGCTTGCGCCTTACCTCGGCACCCCTCCGTCCTCGCGAATGGGTTTTTTTGACATCAATGCCATTTTGAATCTGATCCTTCCCCTTGCGCTTGCGTTCCTCGGGGCACGTCGCATTCCTTACGAAGCGAGGTCGGGGCTTCTTCGGATCCTCGAGAGCGAAGGCGCGAGCCGATCGGCCATTCTGGTCGGGAAGACCCTAGGGCTTTGGGGAGTTGCCTTTTTTTGCTTTGATCTGCCCCTGTTTTTGATCGGAGTCGGATGGTTCTCGTGGTTTCTTCCCGCAATGATCCCGCACCTTTTCTTTTTGCTCGTGGTCTGCGCCCTCTATCACTTGACCATTTCGGCCGTGATCATCGGGGTCTCCTCGTACGGCCGATCAGAGCAAGGATCCGTGGCACTCACACTCGGAGTGCTCCTTGGACTGAATCTGTTTCTTCCGAAGGCACTACCACCCTTGTCTGAGCTTCTTGTTCAGGAAAACGGCGTCGGAGAGCTCAGACGAAACCTCTATACCATGCTGTCTCAGGCTCCCGACGGACACCGCCCGGGAGGAGCGGAGTTCGAAAAAATCAAGGAATCACTCCTGAATCAGTACGGGGCGAAGGCGCTCGAGGAACTACCCATCAACTATGAGGGCGTGATTCTTCAGGTCGCAGAAGAGAAGTCATCCGCCATCTTTCAGCAGGTTTTCAGGGATCAATGGGACCGATTCCTGAGACAGGAAGCGCTGACCCTTGCCCTCGGCGCGATCGCGCCCGCGTTGACCCAGCGGGTGCTGGCGATGCATTTTTCGCAAACGCACCTTCGCGATCAGATCCACTTCGAAGACCGTGTCGAGAAACACCGCTCGGATTTCGTGCGCGAGCTGAATCAGATGGTGACTGCGATTCCCCACAAGGAGAGAAAAACAAAGAAACTCCCCTCGAGCACCTGGGAGCAAATTCCGTCCTTCCGATTTGAGTCCCTGTCCTTTTTATCGGCGCTCCGGAACGCGTATCTTCCCTTTTTGATCGCGGCGCTTCAGTGTTTCCTTGCGCTACGATTCGTCGCGAGAAGGAGGCTCCCGGGATGAAGAATCTTTTTTGGAAAGAATGGAAACTCCTGACCCGGGACCGCGTGTTCCGCGTGTCGGCGGCGCTCTTTTTTGCGCTCTCGTTTTTCTCGCAAATCCATGGAATCTGGATTCTTCATCGTTTTGAGACCGACCAAAAGCAACTGGTCGAGGCCTCGAAAGCGAGTACACAACTGTATGCGAAGGAGGCTAAGAGTGGAAAGATCAAGCTCGGCTCGCTTGCGTCGAAAAGTCGCTTTCCGTTCACCGCTCAGTTTGCTCCGGGTGCCGCACTGGGGGTTGCCGCGGTCGAGCGGTCTCCGCACACCATCGAACTCTCCTTGAAGTCCTTCACCCCGCAGGTGTTCACCCCGGTATTCGTGAACCCCCTGCGAACCGCACTGGGCGGATTTGATTTCTGGGGAGTCCTGTCGATCTTTCTTCCGCTTTGGTGTCTTGCGCTGACCTTTTCGTTTTATTCGCGCGAGAAGGATCAGGGGACCTTGCGACAGATCCAGGCCGAGGGCGGGAGCATCGCTCCGCTCATGGCGATGAAGCTCGCTGTGGTTCTGACGGTGATCACCTTTTGTGTGTTGATTGCCGTGGCCGTAGGAATTGCTCTCACCGCGCCCCCATCGGAGTGGGGTGGGCTTCTGAGATCGGTTTTGCCCGCGGTTCTCACCCATACGGTATTCTGGTCATTTCTTGGGACTTTGATCTCGTTTTTGAGATTGCCTGCGATGCAATCCGCGATTCTGGCGGTCGGAGCCTGGATCATGTTGAACCTCATGATGCCTGCCGTGAAAACTGCAAATGAGGGTTATGCCCTTCAAGAATCGAGCGTTCGCCTGCTCTCGCAGCAGAGAATTATTTTGAATCAGTACTGGGAGAAAGACCGCGCCGGCCCATTGGCCGATCTGAAGCAGCCGCCAGAATGGTCTGTGAACAGCATCGCGACCGAACCCAAGGAATTCTCGTGGGGGTGGTTTTTTACCGCCCACAATGCGGCGGACCTTGCCGTGCAGCGGGAGCTTCTTGACCTTTTCGAACGGATTCGCGAAACAGCAGAGAAGGTTTCCTCTTCTTCGATGGCGGGGCTTCTCGAGTCCAAGCTCGATTACGCAATCCACGAGACCCATCTAGACCGGAAGATCATGCTGTATGATCTGTTGTTTTACCGGATCCGGCTCCTGGACCACTTGGTCCCGATGATGATCCCGGACAAGGAAATTCCGGTGGAAGAGGCTGCTCGCATTTTGGGAGGAGCACGGGGAATTCAGTGATTTGAAAGAACGGATCGCATCTGATCCAATTCACTCACTCCTTTGCTTCGGCCTCAGGCTTCTTCACTGGTCCGACGACCCCGGCTTCCAGAATCTCACAAAAAAACAAGTTTGCTCAACTCTGAATTCGGCAGAAATCAGCCCTCGTGTTGATCGAGCAACAAGTCGGCGGATTCCTCGACCCCCTCCTGCGGCAACAGCTGCTGTGCTTCGGCCTGGGGCAAGGCCTCGACGTTCTTCAGCTTTTGGCCAATGGTTCTCGTTTTCGTTGCGGCCAAGGTGATGGTTTTTTGGACGGTTTGGAGCTGCTCGCCCGCTTTTTCGAGGATTCCACCAAACTTCCCGAACTCGGTTTTGACCGCACCCAACACCTTCGAGATCTCACCCGACTGTTTTTGAATCGCAAGGGAGCGGAAACCCATTCGAAGACTGGTGAGGAGTGCAGTGAGCGTCGTGGGACCGGCAATGGTCACGCGATGCGTTTGCTGGATCCGATCCACAAGCCCGGGGCGCCTCAAAACCTCGGCAAAGAGACTTTCGACCGGCAAAAACAGGATTCCGAAATCCACCGAATACGGCGGATGCACGTACTTGTCGCGGATGTCACGCGCGCAGGATTCGATGCTGATTTCGAGCTGTTTTGCCGAAGCCTCGGCAAGCTCGGGCAGTCCCTTCTCCTGGGCATCCAGCAAGCGCTCGTAGTCCTCTTTCGGGAACTTGGAGTCGATCGGAAGCCAGACATGCTCCTGCCCTTCTTCTTTGCCGGGAAGTCGGATCGCGAACTCGACCATCTCGGGGCTTCGGGGACGGATTCGGACATTCCTCTCGTACTGCTCCGGCGTGAGCATATCCTCCAAAAGGGCACTGAGCTGGAACTCCCCCCAGGTTCCGCGGGTTTTCACATTCGTGAGCACCTTCTTCAGGTCCCCCACACCAACAGCGAGGTTTTGCATTTCGCCAAGCCCCTGATGAACCTGCTCGAGCTGCTTGCTCACCTGGGCGAAAGACTCACCCAAGCGCTTCTCGAGCGTGCCCTGGAGCTTTTCGTCCACGGTTTTGCGCATTTCATCGAGTTTTCCCTCGTTTGAAGTGCGGATTTCATTCAGACGATTCTCGATGGTCTGATTGAGCTGGGCTTGCCTGCTGTCATTCGATTTCGTGAGCTGCTCGATCGTGGTGGCGAAGGAATCGAGCTGGGCTTTTTGTCCGTTGGCCACTTCGCCTTGAGCAAGAACGATCGAATCCTTGAAGCCCAGGAGCTGATTGACCATGGTGTCGTTGGCGCTTTTGATCGAGTCGCCCACTTCCTTTCTGAGGCTCCCCATGGCGGCTTGGAGCTCTTGCCTTGATGAAGTGAATTCATTGCGAAGAGAGATTTCGACCCGGGAGGACTCGTCGCGGATGGTTTTGTCGAGCGATGCCTGGATTTCCTTCAAAAGAGCGAAAAGCTCATCATTCCGGTTGCTTTTGGACCTGAGAAACAAGAGCACAAGAAGAACAAGGTTCAAAACCGAGGCAAACAAGAAGATCAGAGACGGAATTTCCATACAATGATCCATTACCACAGAGTCGTGTCATCCGGGGACTTTTGCGCCGGAATTGCATGCGGATCGCACCGAGAAAAGCACACCGGGGTCTGAACGGAATCATGGATGACACATCTTCATGCGCAAAACCTGATTCTGTTAGAATAAGGAAATATGAGCACACGATTTCTTTTTTCCGCCGCATGCGCGATCTTGTTCCTCACTGGCTGCGAATCCGCCAAACGAGCGGCGAATTTGATCGAGACCCTGTCCCCTCCGCTCGCCGCGAACAACGTTCCTCTTTCTTTGGCTTCGGTTTCTCCCGCCCGAAGCGGACCGGGTGCCAGGATCACTCTGTCGGGAACGGGGTTTCAAACCGGAGCGACTGTGCAAATCGGAGGGATGAATGCGCAAGTGGATTCTTTGACCTCGACGAGCATCGTGGTTCGGGTTCCCGATCTTCCGGAAGGGAACACGGACATCCGGGTCATCAACCCGGATCTGGCAGAAGCACAACTCCCCTCGTCGGCTCTTCATGTTTCGTGGGTAACGCAAATCGCAACCTCGTCCACCCATAGCTGCACTGTGGTGAATCAGGAAATTCAGTGCTGGGGGCAAAACACTCATGGACAACTCGGGAACGGAGTGCCATTTGCCTCCGATCCGAATCCGAATCCAGCGGTGTTCGTCCCTCTGCCCGTGAAAGTTCTCGGAATCAACGGCGGAGTCACGGGAATCGCTCTTGGCATGTCCCACACTTGTGCAATTGTCAACGGACTCGTGAAATGCTGGGGGCGCGCCAGCAGTGGTCAACTCGGCAACGATCCTGTTGGGAACGACAATTTTCCTCCATCCACTCCTGTCACGGTTCTGGGGCTTGCCAACGTGACCTCGATCGCCGCTGCCATGAGCACCACGTGCGCCGTGGCGAATGGTGGCGTTTATTGCTGGGGAGGAGGAAGCCTTCTTGGGAACGGAGGGGATTCGGGGAATGAGTCAGCCAGAGTTCCCGTGGCTCTGACTGCGTTAAGTTCGGGGGTTCAGAAAATCGTATCCGGCGGAGGCATGAGTTTCTGGTTCTGCGCTCTCGTGTCCGGAGCGGTTTGGTGTTGGGGGCAGAACGGAATGCTCGGCGACGGCTCAATTGATCAAACCCTCATGACGCCCTTCGAGGTTCCGGGCGTCATGGAAAGCTTTGTTCCCGTTCCGGTGACCGGTCTTCAGGCGGGAGTGACGGACCTTTGGCTGGGCGGGAATAACGCTTGTGCAAAAGTGGGAGCTCAAGTGAAGTGTTGGGGCTCCGGCGGATTCCACATGCTTCAGAACGGCTCCACGGATGACGTGTACATTGCCCGAACCGCAACAGGCCTCCCGTCCCTTCCGAACGCATTGGCTTTTGGTGGAGTCCACGGCTGCGGTGTTTTCTCGGGAGCCGCAAAATGTTGGGGGGCGAATGTGGAAGGCAGTCTCGGAAACGGGTCTCCTCCAGCTTCGATTTCTTCGGTTCCGGTCGATGTGACCGGCCTCTCCTCCGGCGTGCAAGCTATTCAGAGCAGTTACAACCATGTTTGTGCGATCAAGAATGGCGGGCTTTACTGCTGGGGATTGGGGAGTAATTCAGGCTTGGGCAACGGATCCCTCGGTACGGCCTTTACCCCGGTGGTTCCATTGCTGCAGTGGTGAAGCCCATTCCAGGATCGCGCCCGTGTCACCCCTGACCCGATTCTGAAGATCCGGTCATTCCCGACACATCTTCCGGAGCACCCCCCGCTTTGAGATCATGGAGTAAAGGAGAAATGCTGACCCGGATGATGAAACATCGTTAACGTTTTGATCGGTTTCCCCGAAGAGCTATGCGAATGCCTCTGTGTCTGGCGAGAAAACCTTTCGTATGGCTCCTGATGCTGGCGATCCAGACCCTCGCGGGTCATGCGGAATCAGCAGGAGCCAGTGCTCCGGACGTTCACATCGTCCGTGAGGGGGAGGTGCTTTCGCGTATGGCGCAGAGGTATTTCGGGAGACCCATTTATACCCGAAGCGGAGCCTTGAAAAAAATCCTGTCGCTGAATCCGGGCCTTGAGCCTCCTTTTCGGATCTATCCGGGCCAATCCATTCGCGTCGGGGGTGATTCGGAGGATGAGACCCAGCCCCTCCCGAGTGACCGGAAACCATCGGGAACAGAGCCGCAGACACAACCAGAAGCACGGACACTGCCACAACCACAGCCACAGCCCCGAGACGCGTTTCGGGCCGCGAACTCAATCGAAGTCGCTCCGGCTTGGGAATTCTTTCGCATCGACGGGTTTGATCCGGTGAATCTCGGCCGGGCCGCGATCCTGTCAAGAACCCATCTGAATGTGCCGGTTTTTTGGCGGCAGCACTGGTCGCGATCTTCCTCGAGCTACGTTCGATTCCGCGTTTCCCACACCACGTTCGACCCGAATGCCTCTACGGTGCTGACCACCGGGGCCCTCACCCAGTACGGATTCGCGATGGGGGGCCGCCATGAATGGGCACGGGGACAGTTCATCGGGGGCGAGGCGTCTTTGGATCAGCGTCCGTTTTTTGCCGCTCCGAACATCAGCAGCGTCGCCATTCAATCCGTGATCATTCCCCGGATCGCTGTCCGGTCTGAAACCACGCTCGCGCAGACGGATCCGTTTCGTTTCGGGTTTCACCTTGAGGGCGGATTCCTGCTTCCTTCGTATTCCTCGTCGTACTCCATTCGATCAGGGTACGAATACGGAGGAGGATTGTTTCTTGAGCAATCCTTTGAACGCTCCCTGATCGGTGCCAGCATTTCCTTCAAGCAAGCCCAACAAGACTCGTCGATCGTAGAGCAAAACATCACAACCCTCGGATTCGGCCTTCATTACCGGATCCGCTTTGAACTGTCGCAACCATCATCCAAAGAAGGGGGAAGTTAAGCCATGACTCTTCTTTGGAATCGGTTGAATCCGGTTTGCACGGGACTTCTCGCACTCATGGTCACGGCCTGCTCGAATCCGCTCGGCTCGAGCATCAAGATCGCTGAGACATTCCGCCCGGGGATCCTGGTCTCCGAACCAGTGAGCGCGACCCCGATCACGGGATTTTCTTATGGGGGCAGCAGTTTCGTTTTCACAAAAAACACCGCCATCGCGACTCTTACGCCTGTTTTCAACTCGGGGACTCCGACCGGGTTCTCGGTTGCTCCTTCGCTTCCGGCAGGTCTCGTTCTGAACCCGACGACGGGGGTGATTTCCGGAACTCCCTCGTCGATCTCAGCACCCAGCAGTTACACGGTAACCGCCACAGGTGGCTCAGGAAACGCCTCGACGGTTTTCTCGCTTTCCGTGCAAGGAACCGATCCTGCACAGAGCACCGTCGCCGAATCAGTGGCATCGGTCACCGCAGACGGCACCTCGAGTGCGACGGTCACGGTCACTCTTCGGGATGCAACGGGTAATCCGGTTCCAGGACAGAGTGTTTCTCTCGCATCGTCTCGCGGGGCCACCGATACGATCCAAACTCTCTCTGGAACCACAAACATCTCGGGCGTCGCGACCTTCCGCGTGACCTCCACAACCAGCGGTTCGTCGATCTTTACGGCAACCGACGCCTCGGACTCGGTCGTAGTCACCGACACCGCCTCGGTTGTATTCTTACCGGGCCCTGCCACGAGCTTCATCCTCACAGGGCCCAACAGCGCCACCGCCGGCACTTCTCAAACCCTGACCGTCGCGGCGTTAGATGCTCATTCGAATCCCGCGAGCACGTTCGTAGGAACCGTGACCCTGAGCAGCTCGGATGGCGCGGCAATGCTGGGTGCTCCTGCAACCCTTACTGCGGGAGTCGGCGCATTTTCGGTGTCTTTGCGAACTGCGGGATCGCAGACTGTGACTGCCTCCTCGGGTGCCCTTTCGGCAACGACCTCTGCAGTCACCATTTCTCCTGCCTCACTCGCCTCGCTTCAGTTCTCGACGCAGCCATCGTCGGGCGTGAGTGGCATCACCCTCCCGACCCAACCTGTGGTCAGGGCCTATGATGCGTATCAAAACCTGCGCAGCAATGATTTCGCATCCCTCGTCACTCTTTCTGCCTTTTCGTCGAACACTTGCTCCGGCACTCCGGTTACGGAGGCTCTGAGCGTCGATGCAAACCCGATTCCGGTCTCAGCGGGAACCGCAAGTTTTAGCGGTGTCGCTCTCGCGAACCCATCCGTCACCCGACTCAAGGCCACGAGCGGCGCTGTTTCGGTCTGTTCGGATGCAATATCGATCGCTTCTGGACAAATTTCTTCAATCGAGTTCCAAGTGCAGCCCGCTTCCACCGGAAATACCGACACCCCCCTTGCGATCCAGCCTGCAGTCCGCTTGATGGACGTTTCTGGAAACGTCATCACGGACGACTCGAGCACCCTGATCACCCTGAGTGCGCACTCGGATTCGACCTGTACGGGTGCCGCGATTGCCAGTTCCGTATCCGGCGCATCTGCAACTGCGTCGTCCGGCGTTGCGACCTTCAGCTCATTCCAGGTCCTGAAAACCGATGCAATCCGGATCAAAGCGAGTGACGGCATTCACACGGCTTGCTCGGACCCGATCACGATCGCGCCCGGTGCCGCTCATCACATCGCTTTTGCAACCCAGCCTTCGGGCACGAATACGGCGGGATCCGCCTTCGGAACCCAGCCTGTGGTCGCAGTCTACGACTTCCATAACAACTTGCTGAGCGGGCTCTCGACCGGATCGGTCTCGCTTGCGATTTCCGCAGGCTCCATCGCCTCAGGCGGGACCGCTGCGATCTCAGGAGGTTCTGCCTCGTTCTCGGGCCTTCAGGTGAACTCAGGCGGAACGAACCTCACGTTTACTGCAACCTATGGAGCTCTCTCGGCGACCTCAAACGCATTCACGGTAAACGCAGGAGCCTATTCCGCGGCGCAATCCGAGGTTTCTCTCTCGGCAAACGCGGTCGATTCGGGCTCCACAGTCACCGCGACCCTCACCGCGAAAGACGCGTACGGAAACCCGAACCCTTCGGGCCTTCCTGCGCTGGGATCGATTGCCTTCAACTCGACTGCCATCGGAGGAACCGGCACCTTCGGCGCCATCACGAATGCGGGAACGGGCGTCTACACCGCTTCGTTCACGGGCGCGGTTGCAGGATCAGTCACAATCGGGGCAAGCATCTCGGGAACATCTGTCGGGACGAGTGCAAATCTTACTGTGAACCCGGGCACAGCCTCGACTCTGGCCTTCACCACGCAGCCGTCGAGCCCGAACGCTGCAGGATCGGCCTTCGGCACTCAGCCTGTGGTGACCGTTAGGGACGCGCAAGGAAACACGGTCACGAGCTCGAGTGCATCGATTACCATCGCGATCGGCACGAACCCGGGCGCAGGGGCCTTATCGGGGACCGCGACCGTGAGCGCGGTGAATGGGGTTGCAACCTTCAGTGGACTCTCGATCAATAAGTCGGGAACCGGTTATACCCTCTCTGCAACGAGCGCAGGCCTTTCAAGCGCCACGAGCTCGACCTTCACCATTCAGGCAGGTGCTGCCACGACTCTTGCCTTCACTACACAGCCGTCGAGTCCGAACACCGCGGGATCGGCCTTCGGAACCCAGCCCGTTGTGACGGTACAAGACTCAAACGGCAACACCGTCACGACCTCAACCGCATCGATCACCATCGCCATCGGCACCAACCCCGGCTCAGGGGCCTTATCGGGTACTGCGACCGTGAGCGCGGTGAACGGCATTGCGACCTTCAGTGGACTCTCGATCAATAAATCCGGCATTGGCTACACTCTCTCTGCCTCAAGTGCAGGCCTCACAAGCGCCACAAGCTCCACGTTCACCATTCAGGCAGGGGCCGCGACAACTCTGGCCTTCACCACACAGCCCTCAAGCCCGAACACCGCGGGATCGGCCTTCGGAACCCAACCAGTTGTGACGGTACAAGACTCAAACGGCAACACCGTCACGACCTCAACCGCGTCGATTACCATCGCCATCGGCACCAACCCCGGCCCAGGCACCTTGTCGGGAACCGCGACCGTGAGCGCGGTGAACGGCATTGCGACCTTCAGTGGACTCTCGATCAATAAAACGGGAACGGGCTACACTTTGAGCGCCTCCAGCACAGGCCTAGCAAGTGCAACCAGCTCCACGTTCAATATCAACCCGGGCGTTGCGGCGAGTCTCGTCTTCACCACCCAGCCCGCTGGGGCAACCGCAGGTTCGGCATTTACTTCTCAACCTGCGGTCATCATCCGGGACTCATCGGGGAATACTGTGACCTCAGGAACAGATGCCACAGCAACACTCACCATGTCGATCGCGTCCGGAACCGGCACACTGTCTGGCACCACCTCGGTTACCGCAGTCGGCGGGGTTGCGATCTGGTCCGGGCTTTCGATCAATACGATCGGATCAAAGACGCTCCAAGTCTCGAAGCCGAATCTGATCGGATCCGGCGGCGGAGGAGCACTCACTGCGAACTCGAATTCCTTCTATAACGAAGTCGCAGTCACCTTTCAGGGCTGGACCGGAATCAAAGCCGTGGGAGCAAGAACACCCGCGGCAGGAGCCACTGACCTGGTCTCCGCAGCGGCCTCGGTCACGCTGACCTGGAGCGCAGTGACCGTTGCTCCGACAGACACCATATCGAGCTACAACATCTACCGCTCCACCAGCTCCGGCGGGCAAAACTACGCATCCCCACTTGTCACTGGCATCAGCGCCTCGACCCGGACCTATACCGATTCGAACGTCACGGGAGGAACAACCTACTATTACACGATCGCGCCAGTGATGAACGGATCGGGCTCTGCGGTCGAGCCCCAAAGCGCAAGCGATAAAGAGATCAAAATCATCGCGCCGCCCGCGAACATGGTCCTTTTGCATCGCTGGGCCGCTAACCGCGAGATGTGTGTCGAGCTCATGGGCAAGACCTCGGACCGCACCAACCACTACCGCTGTTCGGTTGCAACGGGCGCGAATGCGCCTCCGGGAACCGGAAACACCGGGTTCGTTGACCTCGGATCGTCCATCTTTGTCGACACCTACGGACAAGGCTGCAATTACACCGCAACCAACACTTGCACCGACTCGACCGTAAACGGGGGAGCAGCAGCACCCTGCATCGGCACTCGCTCGACCCCGGTCGGAAACGTCACTGCACCCTCGGGAACGGTGTATTACAGCCGCGCCAATGCCACCTGTTACATCAATACCAGCTCTGGCAGCGGAACCTCCTGGACCGATGCGAACTCGACCATGACCGCCAATCGAAGGACCATGGGCGCGAACTCGCCGGGGCTTCCTCCATTGGTTTGGGTCAGTCAGCTCCAGGGCCATGAGGTCTGTGGCGGACAAACCGTGAGCGGATTTGCAGGGACAAAGCGACTTTTAAGAAGAAAAGAGCAACTGATGGTTTCAGCATGGGATTCGAGCTGGTCCCACGCCACGATCGACAGCACCGAATATTCGGCCACAAGTCTGCTCACGACGAACGGATGCAATACCAACTCCGCGAACGGCCTCACTTTCGACGACACCCGAACACCGGGCACTCTCGACACGCTTCCTTCCACCCTGACTCTCGGGCTGAAAACCCTTCGAATCGGCAACACCACCACAACCGGTTGTGTTTCGCGCTATGGAGCGCAGGACATGGTCGGAAATGTCCTGCAATGGGTTTCAGAACAAATCACCTGTACCAGCCTTCCCTGCACCGGCAGAACTTCCACCACGGATGCCACAAACGATGACTTGAACGGCGTTCTTTTTAACGGAACGCAGGGCCCGAACACCTCGAACCTTCTTTTTTCGACCAACGGAAGGATTCAATTCCCCCTCGGGATTCCCATCATCAGCGCAAGTTTTGCGGGCGACGGGGTCATCACCTGGAGCGGAAGCGGGACCGCGAACGAGTTTCATGGGGACCGATTTTTCCTTACAGGCAGTGCGACCAGAGGAATGCTGACGGGCGGTGCCACATCCGGAACCTACGGGGGCACGAACGCAGGGAGATACTTGATGCAGTTTGTATGGGCGGAGACCTACTCCGCGTCCAACGTCGGATTCCGGTGTGCCCTACAGGCGGATTGAATGATTCAACAAATCAAGAGCTCCTCCGATAAAGCATAAGCCATGGACGTGAGACGCATCGACAAACGATTGACTCGCAGAAGCCAAACGAAAGCGGCGCTACTCCTCGTCTGCCTGATCCTGGCCCCCGCCTGCTCCAAACGGAATCCTCGCGGAAGCTTCATCGATGAGCGATTCCGGCCGGGAATCACCCTTCCCGATCCGGGAGGAACGCCCGCGACCATGTCGGGCCTCAGCTACGGACAGGGGAACTTCGTGTTCACCAAGAACCGCAGCATTGCACCTCTTACCCCCGTACTTGATTCCGGAACACCCACCCTTTACTCAATTTCTCCCTCGCTCCCCCCAGGCCTCTCACTCAACCCAACCCTCGGAATCATCTCGGGCACTCCGGGGGCTGTCTTTTCCCTCACTTCATTTACCGTCACGGCATCGAATGCGTCGGGAAGCACATCGACCTCGCTCTCGATTCAGGTTCAGGGAACCGATGCCCTTCAAAGCTCGGTCTCGGAGTCGCCGGCACAGGTCGTCGCCAATGGTGTCTCGAGCGGTGCCGTGACCGTCACGATTCTGGATCGCGACGGGAACCCGGTTCCGGGGCAAATCGTGTCTCTTGCCTCCTCACGGGGAGCCCTCGATACAATCGAACCTCCGAGCGTGACTACAAACGCATCAGGAATCGCGGTGTTTTCTTTGCGATCCACTCGAAGCGGAACCGTCGCCCTGAGCGCAACCGACACTTCGGATTCGGTCGCCATCACGGATACGGCCATAATGACATTCGTTGCGGGCCCCGCACACGAGCTCGTGAAGATCTCGGGGGATTCGCAAACCGGATCCGTGAATGCACCGCTCGCGAACCCGCTGGTGGTCGAGGTTCGCGATGAGTTCGGGAATGCGGTTCCGGGCGCGAGCGTTCAATATTCGGTCACTTCGGGCGGCGGGAGTGTCACTCCGGCGCAGGTTTCGACGGGAGCGAATGGTCGTGCGAGCGCCTCGCTCACCTCGGGCACGAATGCCTCGCTTGCACAATCGGTGCGGGTGACGAATGAGTCACGGGAAGTTTTCTTCTCGGCCACGGCTCAAGCAGGTGCCCTGAATCGTCTTACGTTGCTTCCGATGACGGTGACCCCGACCGCGGGCGATTGCGTCCAGGTGGTGGTGTCGCGCGAGGACGGATTCGGGAACCTGGCGTCTCCTGCGAGTGCCACAACTGTCGGGCTTTCGGTCACGGGCGGGGGCGGGTTCTACCCGGCAAACGGATGCGCGGGATCGGCGATTTCTCAGGCGACGATCGATGCGGGAGACTCGCAAAAAGTCGTGTTCTTCAAGAGCACCACATCCGGCCCAAAAACGATCACGGTAAGTGCGAATCCGCTTCAGCCTGCGAGTGCGGGACTCACCGTTGCGACGGGTGCTCCCCATCAACTCGCATTCACCACCGAGCCCTCGAACACCACTGCGGGATCACCCCTTAGCGTTGCGGTCGAGGTGCGGGATTCGTTTCAAAACCCCATTCCGACGGCCAACGGGGCGGTTTCACTTACGATCTCAGCCGGGGCGATCGCGGCAGGAGGCAGTGCGAACCCCGTCAACGGAAGAGCCCAATTCAACAACCTCATCATCCATACCGCAGGAGAGAATCTCATCCTCACGGCTAGCTATCACGGGCTCACCGCGGCCTCGAGCCAATTCAACGTGAACCCGGCTTCAGTCACCAGGCTCGCCCTCTCCGGACTCTCCGACGCCACCGCAGGCACCGACCAGACCCTCACCGTCCAGGCATTCGATGCCAACAACAACCTTGCCACCCACTTCAATGGAGCCGTGACCCTGAGCAGCTCGGACGGTTCGGCCGAGCTGGGCGCGCCCGCGAATCTCACGAACGGTACCGCCATTTTCTCTGCCATGCTGAAAACCGCAGGTTCACAGGCCGTCACCGCCACCACCACCGTGAACAACCAAACCATCACGGCCACCTCGACGGCTACCATCTCGGCAGGACCATACTCCGCATCTCAATCTGTGGTCTCTCTCTCCGCAAACACCGTCATCTCCGGCTCCTCCATTACCGCAACCCTCACCCCGAAAGACGAGTACGGAAACCTGAACCCTTCAGGATTGCCCCAAGACCCTGCTCAGATCACATTCCGTTCGAGCATGGTCGGCGGAACCGGCAGCTTCGCCCCGGTATCTTATTCGCAAGCACAGGCCGTCTACACCGCCTCGTTCACAGGCGCAGTCGCAGGATCAGTCACGATCGGGGCTGGCATCGCCGGAACTCCGGTCACCTCGACCGCGGACCTTACCATCACCCCGGGCACTGCCCATCGCCTGGTGACCGTCTCGGGCGATTCACAAACAGGCACCGTGAATCAGCAACTGGCAAATCCCCTGATCGTGAGACTCGAAGACTCCCATCAAAACCCGGTGCCGAACCAGACCATCACGTTCCAGGTCTCCCAAGGAA
>JBEIJY010000034.1:0-24340 GCA_040380025.1 Bdellovibrionales bacterium
CCGCGAAGGGCGATCGCCATGTAAAGCTCGCCCAACAAGCCGGAAACCTCGTTCTCCATGATCTTGGAGAGTTCGAACATCCGCCTGATCCGCTTGTAATACGGGATGGATTCGATGTGCGGAGGCGGGTAATGGATGTACTCGTACAACTCATGATCCAGGGTCCTCATCCTGATCGCGAGATTCTCAATCATCGGTCCGGCACTCTCCGCAATGGCCGGTGATTCCCACGAAACCCGATCCAGAAACCGGTAAAGCAGGCTCTCGGTGACCACCATTCTGTTATGAACGTAGGACCCTTGCAGTTCCATCGCGGGATACTCCGAATGCTCCTCCAGATACCTGGTCGAAAAACTGGAGAGGGGACGGTGGATCAAGCGAATGTCCATGAGCAGGAATGCCAGCTCGCTGTCCCTTGCGGCGGGCGAGCCGGACTGAACCCGCATCGGAGGTCTGCGGAAATGCTCGAATTCAGTCTCTTCATAATCATCCATGAAATCCCAGATCAGGGATTCAGGGAGGAATGAGAATCCGGATCTCGGCGTTCTCATTTCGGGGTCACCTTCTTCGAACCGCGTCTCCTCAAACCATTGGAGCAGGTGCCAGTCGTGGTTCTGCGCCCATGCCGAAGGGGAGCTGACACCGATCAAAACCGCCCAAAAGAACGCAAACCTGAATCCGGACTGCAAATACCAAAACACAACTGTCAACTTTTAACACGATGCATTATCTTTAACAAGCCTCAATCCGTCCATCCCCGGCGGAATGGCGATCAGCGGGACGAAGGCGGAGGCTTCAACAAGCTTGAACACGAAGGCCGGATCGGGGAATAAAGGGCCCAGCCCTTTGCTTTCATTCGATTCGCAAACTCCTCGTCCACTCCCCCCGAGGCCATGAGCTCCATCCGGATGTCCAGGCCCAAGGACCGGAGCAATTTCACGATTTCCTCTCTCAGCTGGAGTTGCTCCTCCAGGGTGACGGCCCCTGCCGTTCTTTGCAGCAAGGCCAGATCGAGAACCTCATAATTCATTTTGGACTCGCCCAAAAAAATGGCCTCCCCTTCCTTCCGAATCACGTCCGGGCGTTCCCACATCATCCGTTTGTAGACATTACTGATCTGCACGTCGCGCCCGTCGTACTGAAAATGCTCCAAGGCCCGATTGAACAGAATCGGATATTGGGCCTCGAACTTGCGGAACAATTCGGAATCCTTTTCGAGCCGCTTTTGCAAAGGAAACCACACCTGGTCGATCAATGCCTTGAGCGGGGGGGTATCGAGAATCCTGAGGCTGATCCCTACGGTTTCGGGCAGGGAAACCCCCATGTACAGCTCTCCCACGAAGCCCGAGACACTCATCTCGAGCTGTTTTGAAATCCGGAACATCTTCTGCAAGCGCTCATGCGCCACTGCAGGGAAAAGGGTTTGGGACCGGTCATCGGCCTGACTCTTCAGCTCCTCAAACAGGAGCTCCATGTAGTAATTGAAATCATCGATCTCCTTGATGAGGGGTTTCGCGACCTCAGGACTCTCACGGGCCATCAGGTTGCCGAACTCATCGAGCAGACTCTGCACCGCGCGCATTCGTTGATCCACATATTGAACCTCCCATTCGATCTTCGGATACCCCCCCTGAGCCTGTCGATAGTTCGCGGTATACTCCGCCAACGGCGCATGAACATACCGGATGTCCATCAACAGGAACGCCAACTGGCTTTCTTTTGCGGCGAGCGATCCGGGCTGGACCCGCATCGGGGGAAGGGGGCGATGGAAGAAAGGAACGACGTCGAACCGGTTCGCGAAGAAGGGGACACCGGAGACTCCCCGTCTTGCGAAATCCGATCGGGGCTTGATCATCTCGAGGCTTTTCGGGTCGAACGTGAGCTCCTCGTATTGCCTCAATCGCTGGGCGTCCGATAACTGCGCCCGTGCGGAACCGGTCAAAAACATGGTCAGAAGGGCCAAAACGAAAGCCATGAAACTCCTGATTTGAACCATCGTGAATCCGTTCATTTCCATCCCCGATCAGTCCTTCGTGAGAAGCCTGGAACATCCGGGAGCCACCGCGGAATGCACATGAAGCGAGCCCCCTGCGGGAGAGCCGCGCGAAGGATCAACCAGGCGATCCGTGAGATAATGCAAATCCGCCCGCTTGAAGAGTTGTCCGAACCATGGTTCGGACTTCTTGCCTTTGACCGGGATGCTGAAATTCCGGTTGAGAATCCTGATGATCTGCCCGAACGTCTCGATCTCCGCCGCAACGGATTCGGGAGAATTGCCCAGATTCGCCTTCGCGAAAACCACCACATTGCAGTGAGGACGGGCGATGACATCGACCTCCTGTTCCAGAACCGCGCGGGAGACCAGACGCATGGCCTCGAGCGGATCTTCCGCATGGCTCGACAGGTTGAAAATCGCGGGAAACTCGCCTTGGTACGCGGTCAGAGCGGTTTTGTCCCGCAAGATCGCCCAAAGGGGATCATTGCGGCCCGCCTCGCCGGGATTTCTCCAGTTACGCCATCCGCGCTCCACTGCCTTGATCGGCACCGAAACACGATCCACCGCGGGAATCGAAACGACCAGGGTCAAAGTCCCGATCAGCTTCCGGGTCAGAGCCTCGCTTTCGCCAATGAGTCCGAACAGGGCATCCGACTGCATCGGAGTCAGAAGCGCGATGGCTTCGGGCACGGATGCGCCCGAGAAAGAATCCCGCAATTTTCGGAGCGATTCACGGAGACCCGAGACACTCCGCTCCAGAAGAAGATCCAGATCCGCTGCAAATCGAGAGGTGGACGGCTTGTAGAATTGCTCGTACTCGCTGAAAGCGGTGACCTCGAGAGGATTCACCCGGTTGAGAGCCACGTGCTCCGAGACCATTTTTGGATGGACCCGGAGCGACCGGGTTTTGATTTCATTCAAAATCATCCTGATCGCGGCATTTCTTTGCTCCAGGAATTCGAGCACTCCGGGAACCGTCCCGAGGCGCTCCACTGCCCATGATTTTTCGAGAGGCGCGTTGATTCCCTGAAGCTCCGAAAGAAGCGCGGTCAACCCGCGATCGATCGTTCCCATCGATCCCGGTTCCGGGGACATCAGCAAGGTGGGAGAATCAGACACAGGTTGGGCACTGGCAAGTCCGGGCAGAACTCCGGCAATCAAAAAAGAAAGCAGGGCCAAAACCCGATCGAATCCAAAAGAATCTCTTTGCATGCGCGGCTAGGTAACACGCCGCACCTAAATCAGCAAGTCACAACCCGAATCCGCATCGTTTCAGCAAAAACTCGTGAAACTCCTCGTCCGTCGGAAACAAAAACTCCACATCCGAGCGCTCATCCTGATTGAACAAGAACTTCGAGTCCACAGAGCAGGTCTGATCCCCGCGCGTGATCGTGGCCACAGTTTTGAGCCCGGGGTCCCCTCCCCGCTTGTTCACGCGGACCACCGTACCGGAGCCTCGATACACGATCTGGGCGAATTTGCGGGCGAATCGATCGGGGTTTCGATCCACGGGTGCGATCTCTTCGAGCGCGCCTCCCGTCACGTACTTGGTCTTGGCGTCAAAATCGACGGTTTCTCCGGTGGGCAGGGTCACCAACACCATCCCCCGATCGGCATCGAACCGGATCGCAGGCAGATTTTTACGAGGGAAAAAATAAATCCGGCTCCCCATGCGCTGAGAGATGCGATCCGTGGGGGAATCCGTCACCGCCATGTGCATGTTCTGCCTCGCCCGATCCCGGAACACGAATCGGTATTCACGGTAGGGACCGCACCCGATGCACTCAGGCTTCTCGGGAACGACGGGGTTCACCCCCTCGTTTTCGAACGAGAACCCGTAAACTTTTCGATCTCCATCATGATACGAGACCGAGTACCCTCCGGCGGGCGCCCTGAAATCGATCAAATCCCCGGGCCTCGAAGGGCTCACGCGGTCAGTCTCGGGCGGCACCACCCGCGAGAGACCGGGCCTGTCGGCCTGTGCAAGGGCAAGAAGGGGGAAGAGCGCCGAAACGAGGATCAGGGAAGAACGGGATGAAGCCATGGGGGGTCTCCTTCGAAGGGGGAGATTAATGGCAGTCGTCGAATAAATCAATAAATCTAATTTAACAAAACCAAACGCACTCCAAGAGCTGGAATTTCCCGTTTATTTTGATCAAGATTCAAGCTAAAGTGCCGGCCATGAATTTTCGGGTTCCTCTTCTATTCATCTTGCTCCTTGCTCCGGGCCTTGCGAATTCAGCGGCCCCTTATCATGGCAACTTCATCATCTGCTCGACCGATGATCTTCGAATCAAGATGACCGCCGACCTCTCGGACGGAAAAGGCGAGAAAGTCGCGACCGCCGTCGAAGAAGGCGAGAAACGGATCTTCCCGGAGGTCAACCGAAAAACCCCGATCCATGACTTCAAGTTCTATCCCGAAAAATCCACTCCGCTCGTGGTTTCGAGGCGGGGCGAACGCGTGCCCGAGATTTTGCTCGAGCGGGACCGGAACGACCCCGAACCTCCGCAGGTCCTTTTTGACCGCAAGGAACCGCTCGTGTACCGGATGATCAAATTCAAAGCGTTTTTGACCCTCAAATCCCTGAACATCACCGGAGTCCTGGTGACCTGCACCGAGAGCCAATGGGAAACCGACTGACCGAAAGGGAGTCCTCCCCGCTTTTTCGAGGTCTCGAACCGCAAAGTTTTTGATAGAATGGGGCCATGTCGAAAGTTCTGGTGCTCGAAGATGAAGCCGACGTGCGGGAATTGATCATCCTTCATTTGAAGCGGGAAGGATACGAGGTTCACCCGTACGAGTCCGCCGATGTTGCGCTTGAAGCGATCGGCAAAGAGAGTTTTGATCTGCTCATCATCGACTGGATGCTCCCGAAGATGTCGGGCCTGGATGTGTGCAAGCGCGTGCGATCCGAGCTCCAATCGAAGGTGCCCGTGATGATTTTGACCGCACGGGCCGACACCATGGACAAAGTGCTGGGACTCGAGATCGGTGCAGATGACTATCTGACCAAGCCCTTCGAGGTGCGCGAGTTCGTGGCTCGCGTCAGGGCGCTTCTGCGCCGGGCAAGTCCGGGGAATCTGAGCCTCTTCCGGTGCGGTCCGTTCGAGCTGAACGAGGCCTCGAAGAAAATCTTTCTCGACAAAAAAGAGATCCAGCTGACTCCGAATGAATTCAAGCTCCTCTCGACCCTGATCAAAAAACCGGGCACCACCTTCGAGCGGGCCGACCTGATCAAGCTGATCCAAGGTCCCGGGGTTGCCGTGGTCGATCGCACCATCGACACCACCGTGCTCGGACTTCGGAAGAAACTGGGCGCCGCCGCCGACCGGATCGAGACCGTCCGCGGGTTCGGCTACCGGCTGAAGGAGCTTTGACCGTGGGAGGCCATACCGACAACATCGATGTCATCGCGGCGCTCAAAAAAGCCGAGAAAATGCGGATTGATTTCGTGGCCAATGTTTCGCACGAGCTCCGCACCCCGCTGACGAGCATCAAGGGCTACGCCGAAACGCTTCTTCAGGATCTCGAGCAGGGCCACGCGCCCGATCCGCAATTCCTGAAAATCATCCTGAAGAACTCCGACCGCTTGCTGGCGCTCATCAATGATCTGCTCGATCTTTCGGCGATCGAATCCGGCGCCGATGAGCTTCATCCGGCGCACCTCGAAATCAACGAGATCACCTCGCATGCCCTGCACGTGCTCCAGCTCGGCGCGGACAAGAAAAACACCATTCTGAAAAAAGAAATCCTGACGCCGATCGTGTTTGCGGACCCGAAGCGCGTCGAGCAGGTGATCACGAACCTCGTCGACAACGCGATCAAGTACTGTCCGAACGGCTCCACCATCACCGTTCAGTGGTCCGAGGATCACGACCCCGCCCATCCGGCGGTGGTTTTGAAGGTCATCGACAACGGCCCCGGGATCGCCGAAAAGTACCTCGATCGCCTGTTCGAGCGGTTTTACCGTCTCGACAAAAGCCGCTCGCGCGACAAGGGCGGAACGGGCCTGGGCCTTTCGATCGTGAAGCATGTCATGCAGAGGCACAACGGCTCGGTCACGGTCGAGAGCACGATCGGAACCGGAACCACGTTTATCTGCCGGTTTCCTGCGGTAAACCCGGGATCGGCCATTGCCCCGGAGGGCGAACCGTGACAAGGTACGGGGCATGCTTCTTTCGGTCAAATCCCTCGAAAAAACCTATACTCGCGGCGAAGAAACCGTCCGCGCACTGAAGGGCGTGAGCCTCGACATCCGCGACGGTCAGTTCGTTGCCATCATGGGCCCGAGCGGCTCGGGCAAGAGCACCCTCCTGCACCTGATGGGCGGTCTTGATCGCCCCTCCAAAGGCGAAGTCATCCTGCGGGGCGACTCGATGGCCTCGATGAGCGATTCGGAGCTCTCGCTGTTTCGTCGCAAAAAGCTCGGCTTCATTTTTCAGTTCTTCAATCTGCTCCCCACCCTCTCGGCGCTCGAGAATGTGTGTCTTCCGCGGCTTCTTGGCAATGAGAGCATCAAAAAGATCGAGCCTCGCGCAAAAGAGCTTCTGCAAAAAATGGGACTCGAACACCGGATGCACCACAAGCCTGATCAGCTCTCGGGCGGAGAAATGCAACGGGTGGCGATCGCGCGCGCGCTGATCAGCGATCCTGCCCTGATTCTCGCCGATGAGCCGACCGGAAACCTCGACACGAAAACCGGCGAATCGATTTTGGGTCTTCTGCGGGAGATGGCGCAAACGACCGGGAAAACCATCGTCATGGTCACGCATGATCCGAAGGCGGCCTCGTACGGCAATCGCCTGATCCGGATGAAGGACGGGGAGCTGGAGTCGGATGAGCTTCTCTAACCTGTTCCGGTTCATCGGTCTCCGGCACATCCGGATGCGCCCCGCCCGCACGATCCTGACCACCCTCGGGGTGGCCTTCGGCATCTCGCTCTATGTCGCGATTGCGATCATCAACCACTCGACCCGGAACTCGATGAAAGAAAGCATCGACGCGGTCGCCGGAAAAGCCAAGATCAGCGTCTCGGCCGGCGTGGCGGGGTTTGAAGAGGCGAAGTTCGAGATCATCCGTGCGATCGAAGGCGTGGAATCGGCGGTTCCGCTGGTCGAGGCCCGCGCCTTTTTCGAGGGCGCGACCGAATCGACCGACGGACTCCAGATCATGGGGGTCGATCTTTTGCAGGAGGCCTCGGTGCGCACCTACAAGGCCACCGATCAAAGAATCATCGAGGACCCGCTCAGTTTTTTGAACCAGCCGGACAGCATCATCCTGACCAAGGCCCTCGCCGCAAAACGGAATCTCGCGATTGACTCGAAGATCCGCCTCTCGACCGCAGACGGAGTGCGCGAGTTCACGGTCAGGGGGCTCCTTGAGCCCGAGGGAGCCGCCCGCGCCTACGGCGGGACGCTCGCGATTCTCGACATCGATGCGGCCCGGGTGAATTTCGGCAAAGAGGGAAAGCTCGATCGCGTCGACATCGTGCCCGCACAGGGGGTGGCGGTCGAGGCGCTCGAGAAGCGCCTGCGCGACACCTTGGGGCCGGGATACGCGGTCGAACGCCCCGAAACTCAGTCGGCGCAGATCGACAAGTTGCTCGATTCGTACCAGCTGATTCTGACGTTCTTCAGCACCCTTGCCCTGCTTGTCGGGCTCTTTTTGGTCATGAACTCGATCTCGATTGCGGTCGCAGAGCGAAAGCGCGAGATCGGAACCCTCAGGGCCTTGGGCGCGACCCGGGTCTCGATGGTCGTGCTGTTCGTGACCGAGGTGTTCGTGATCGGATTCTTGGGCTCGGCACTGGGATGCGTGCTCGGCAAGCTTCTCTCGCACCGTCTGTCGCATCAGGTGGCCACCTCGGTCGCGGCGCAATTCCAGACCCGGGTCGAGATCTCGCGCCTTGAGTTCACCCCATCCCAAATCGTGTTCACGCTCGTCGCGGGAACACTCGCCGCGGTGCTGGCCGCACTCTTCCCGGCACTCAAGGCCGCCAAGGTCCATCCGCTCGAGTCGATGAAGCGTCACGCCGAGACCGCGGGAGAAGCCGAAGAGGCCCGCTCGCGCGCCCTCATCGTCCTGGGCTTCGCGCTTTTGGCCTTCACGACCGTCTCGATGATCCAGCAATGGGGAACGGTCTGGGTCGGTTTTGATTATCTCACGAAGGGCTCATCCGTGCTCGGGGCCGCGCTCTTCGGGCCCTTCATCGTGTTTTTGCTCCTTCGGGGCTTCGGTGCGCTCACGAAGCCGCTTCCGCTCCCGATCCTCAGGATCTCGCAAGAAAATCTCATGCGCTCGCGCCGCCGGACGACGGCGAACGTGATGGCCCTCATGGTGGGATTGTATCTCGTCATGCTGATTTCGAGCGTGCGCTCGAGCTTCCATGACACCCTCACCGAGTGGCTGGACCGAGTGTTTGTGGCCGACATCATGGTGGGATCGAACGGACGGTTCATCAATGCCGATGTGCAACCCGTGCGCGAAGAAATCGTGCAGGAGCTGTTGCAGATTCCGGGCATCCGTCCGATCGGGGAGGGCCACGGGGCCGCCTCGCGGATCGTGCCGATTCATTTTCAGGGCGTGAAGCTCGCGGTGAAGGCGATCGACCACTACGCCGAGTTCTACGAGTACCGGAACATCCCGCTCGTGAGCGGCGACCGCGTTGCTGTTTCGAAGGCGTTTTTTGAAAGCAAAGAGCCCGCGATGCTCGCCACGGGAAGCTTTCTGACCCTCGCCAAAAAGAAGGTCGGCGAAACCGTCGCGCTCGAAACCCCGAAGGGGCTCGTATCGTTCAAAATTCTAGGAGAAGTCACCGACTACGCCTCTCCGAACGGGGTCATTTACCTGCACCGCCCCGTGTACGCGAACCTCTGGAACGATCATCTGGTCACGGTCTTCGTCCTGAGTCTGATTCCCGGGCATTCCTTCGATGACGTGAAGGCGGCGATCGACCGTGGCCCCGGAAAAAAATGGAACCTCGTCACCATCTCGAGCCGCGAGTTCAAAGACCAGATGCAAAGTGCGATTGACCGCTCGTTTGCCTACACCAAGGCCATCGAGTGGATCGCGCTCCTGGTCGGGCTCCTCGGGCTTTTGAACACGCTTTTGATCAGCGTGATGGAGCGCACCCGCGAGATCGGCATGCTCCGCGCGATCGGAAGCACCCGACTGCAGGTCTCGCGCATGATCTTCAACGAGGCCGTATTGCAGGGATTCTTCGGCTCGATCGTCGCGATCGTTCTCGGGGCCTATGTCGGCAAGCTCTTTGTGGAATACGCGCTGACCAGCTCGCTTGGCTGGGTGATCGATTATCATTTTCCGAAAGCCGCGATCGCCAGCACCATTCTGACCGGAGTCCTCGTCGCAGGCATCGCAGGATTCTTCCCGGCTCGGAAAGCCGCACAACTCGAAATCACGGAGGCACTCGATTATGAATAAAGCTATTGTTCTGGCATTGCAGGTTCTTTTGGCGCTCTCTGCCCGGGCCGGAGGACTCTCGGGCAAGGAAATCATGACCAAGAACGAAGAGGCCCGCAGGGTCGGCGAATTCGAGTCCCGCTCGAAGCTCACGACCGGAACCGAGGGATCGGATGCGATCCGCACGAAGGAATTCAGCTTCTGGCGGAAGGTCCGCGCCGACGGCGTTCATAACAACACCTTCACGCGCTTTCACTCGCCGGCAGAGGTCCGGAACGAGGGGATTCTGATCGTCGAAAACGAGAGCGGCAAGAACGACGTGCTTTTGTACCTGCCTGCGTACAAAAAAGTCCGCCGGGTCGAGAGCCGCCAGCAAAGCGGGAGCTTCATGGGCTCGGTGTTCAGCTACTCCGACATCGCCACCCCGCATGTCGATGAATACGAATACAAGCTCCGCGGAGAAGCAAAGTGCCCGACCCCCGAGAGCGCAAGCCTGCGCTGTCACGAGGTCGAAGCGATCCCGGCGAACGAGGGAGTGCGGGATCGCACCGGCTACACCCGCTCGATCGCCTGGGTCCGGCAGGACAACTTCATGGTCGTGAAGGCCGAGTACTACAACCTCGATGGCGAGCTGTTCAAGCGGCTCGAGGCGAGCCAGATCCGCATGGTCGACGAGAAGAACAAAAAATGGCTCGCCCATGAGCTCTTCATCGTGAACCTGAAGACCAAAGAATACACGAAGCTCTCGTTCGGGAACGTGAAGGTGAACGGCGGAATCCCCGATTCGATCTTCACCCAGCAGAACCTCCAGAAAGTGAACTGATGCCGGTTTTGGGTTTCGTTCGAGCATTGGCGCGGTTTCGGGCACAGCTTCCTGTGCTGATCGCCCTCGTTCTTTTTGCGCATTCGATTCCTGCACGGGCCGACGACGAGGCAAGCACGACCGTGGGCGGACGCGTGTATACCGACCAGTATGTGTTTACCTCCGCGCCGAATTCGGGGAACCTCGAGCAATCGAGTCTTTCGGCATGGCTCGATGTCGACTCGCGATTGGGCCAGGGCTTCGGGGTTCGCGCGATCGCCCAGGGAGACGCGTTTTACCGGAGCATCGCTGAGCCCTCCCGCCCCTCGGTGCGCGCCACGCTCCGGGAAGGGTATCTTTCGTGGCTCGGGACCGGAATTGAGCTGAAGCTCGGGCAACAGATTCTTCCTTGGGGCAAATCGGATGGCGTGAACCCGACCGATTATTTTACCGCGAAGAACCTGACGCTCCTGAACCCCGACGAAGAAGTGCGCCGTTCGGGCGGATTCGCGCTCAATCTGACCGTGACCCCCGACGAGGGCAACTCGCCGTTTTCGTTTCAGGTGGTGGCGCAAGCTGATTCTCCGCGAACGAAGCTCCTGATTCCGGCGCAGTCGATTCCGTCCCAGGTGCAATTCACCCAGTCGATCGACTCCCCCCGTCCCTTTCAGGGCAACTACGAGATCGGCGGAAAAATCTCGTACCTGCAGTCCGACTTCGACCTCTCGCTCTCGGCGTTTCGGGGGTATTCGCGGTTTCCGCAATATGTGCTGAATGCCGCGACCCTGTCGGTGGCGCCGATCTACCCCGCCCAAACCGCCGTGGGCGCGGACGGGTCCTTCACGGCGGGCGATCATATTTTGCGCTTCGAGACGGCGCTCCTCATGCCCGACAACGGCAAGGATACCGATCCCCTCGCGGGGTTCGTCGAGCCCTGGCACTGGGACTCGGTCGTGGGCGTCGAGCGCCCGATCGGCGATGATTTTCGGGCGCAGATCCAACTGCTGTACCGCTGGCATTTGTTTTTTCCGGCCGCGAACGCGGCCACCGGGAACCCGCTCATCGACCAGCTGGCTTCGGGAATCGCGCGGGCAAATGCCCTCATCCTGAATTACCAGTACCGGGGGAATCCCGGCGCGACCTTCCGGTTCGCTTACTCGAGCGAGCACTCGGATTTTTCGGGCGATGTGTTTTTGATCGGCTACTTCGCGAACGGGCAGGATTATCTGATTCGCCCGCAGATTGGCTACACGCCGGTCACGAACCTGAAGCTCCTTGCCGGCGCCGACATTTACGGCGGCAACGAATCACGGCCGCTCGGGGCCTTGCGAGCGCGGAGCCACGTGTTTTTCGAGACGCGATATCTGTTTTGATCTCAAGAATGGAGGCCGGGCTCTTTTGGAATTCGAGCATTCTCGGAGACCGCCTTCGGTCTTGCCCGATCGAGGGTCCGGCGGGTGTAGGCATTCACGAGATCCACCCCGCCCGACATCAAATCAAACGCCGATGCGGTTTCTTTCGCCATTTCGGCGATGGTGCGGCCTTCGAGGTTGTGGACCATCTGCCGGTACCACTTCAGCAGACACCGCACGCCCGGCTCGACCCGGGTGACCCGGGCGATCAGCTCCTCGATCTCGATCAGTTTTCGGCCCGCCTCTTCGATGAAGGCGCGGTCTTCGACGCTCATCAAATACCCCGCCTTGGTCTTCGCGGCGGAATCCGCAAGCGAGAGTGCGGTCGCACGCCCTTCGTTCGCGAGCTTTCCGACCACCTCGATCGATTCGCCCAAGGTCCGGATGCGTTGAATCAGCCCCGGGGTGAGATTCCACCGCGCGACCTCTTCTTCGACCGGGGGAAGCCAACCACAGAACCACGCCCGCGCCATCTGCCCGCGCACGCGGTACATCCAGTTCTCGAATTCGGGCACCGGGCCTGCGACGGGTTCATAGCTGACACCGCCGCCCTCTGACGCCGGCCGGATCCGCGACTGGAACACGCTCAGCTCACGGATCGCACCCGGGATTCCGAGATTCTCGAAGTGGCCGCTCACCGTGAGCGAGTTCTTGTGGAACCACTCGCTCTGAAAATACGACCAGGCCGCATAGGCGGCTTCGGGTTGCCATTCTCCCGATGCCGTCGCGACGATGTGGCCGTTTCCGTACGGGCCCGACTCGGTCCACTTCAAAAAGCCGCCGTTGGTCGAAGAATCGACGCAGTAAAACACCCGCAAATTCAACAGCGAAGCAAGATCGACAATCGGATGGGCGCCCGAGACGAGCCAGCCGCATTGGGCTAGCACCGAAATCGTCGCATCGAAGTGCAGATCCGATCCGAGATCGATCACCCGCGGATTCGGCTCGAGTTCCGGCATGTGGTTTTCGCCCAAAAGGACCACCGCAAAATCAGGGTGCCGGCGCAGAACCATTCCGATCCACTCATTCATTCCCTCGGGAGATGATCCCGAGTGGACTGCGATCCACTTGTAGCCCTTCGGACGCTCGGCCCACGCAGGGGGGAGCACTCCTCCGACCGGCTTGAAGAAATACCGCGAGGTCACGGCAGTCGCACCCGCCGCGGGGTCGGGATCGCCCGCATGAATCTGAAGCGCGGTCAAAAGCTGGGTCGTCACCATGTCGGTCAGGTGGATGTCTTGTTCGACGCCTTCTGCACCGGCCCAGGCGTTCCGGTACATGCTCCAGGCATCGGCCGACCGGACGATCAGGTCGTCCGAGACATAATCGCCGAGCTTCACAGCAGAGGGAATCAGCGTGCTCGCCAGCGCCGCCATGCGGGCCCGCTTCGGCGATGCCGTCCAGTTCGCAAGAATGTCGTAGTTCTTCGAGATGATCCGGTCGATCCAAAGAGCGGTTTTCGCGACCGGGTCTTCTTCTTTGGCGATGGCCGGCGCATCGATCACCGAGTCGATCCATTCGACCCGCTTGAACGGGTCCGAGACTCCGGCCCGCGAGAGCACATGAATCGAGCACTGCGGGTACAGGTGCTTCACCGCCTTCATGGCCATGAGGGACCGGAACACCTCTTCGACTTCTCCCATCTGCACGATCAGGATCGAGAGGGCCTTCCGGCTCGAGCTCATGGTCGATTCTTTCGCCGGAGCGAGTTCGTTGCCGCTCATGACTTGCCTTCCGCCTTCTGCGATTCTTCTCCGGCCTCGGCGCCCGAGAGGATCTCGAGCGCGAGCTCATGAATGAGCCGCGAAACGTTCTTCGGTTTCAGATCGGGATCTTCGACGATTTTTCCCTGCAACAAGCGAATGTCTGCGACCATCTGTCCTCCATGACTTCCGACGGTTTTTGAAATTCTTTTTGGATCGGGCGGATTATTCCGCTTCGATCCGGCTCATGAGATCGCGCGCGCCCTGATGGTCGCCCTTGATCTGGAGAATCCTCCGCGCGGTGATCGAGGCTTCCTTCTTTTTGCCCACATGGAACTGCAGGCCCGCAAGACTGTAAAGAAGACTCGGGCTCACGGGAGCGACCTCGACATAATTCGAGAGCATCTTCTCGGCCGTGGAATAGCGCTTGATCTCGTAGGCGCACTTCACGAGGTGGAAGATGGCGGTGGAATTCCGGAGGTTCCGTTCGAGCGCCCGTGCGAATGCCTCGTGGGCGGCTTCCTTGTCGCCTTCCGAAACAAAGCACAGACCGAGCCCGACCAGGGCCTTGTCGTTCGCGGGATTCGCCGCGATCGCGTCCTGATAACAGCGCTTGGCCTCGGGAATCTGGCCCTGCTCGAGATGGAGCGAGCCCAGGTTCGAGCGGACCTCATCGCTTGCCGGGCTCAGTTCGAGCGCTTTTTTATA
This sequence comes from Bdellovibrionales bacterium, assembly GCA_040380025.1. Lineage (GTDB taxonomy): Bacteria > Bdellovibrionota > UBA1018 > UBA1018 > CAIMNF01 > CAIMNF01. The sequence continues at coordinate 14,044 of JBEIJY010000034.1, forward strand.
AGCCCGCTCGGCCTCGGCATTTTGTCCGAGCCGCGACATGCAGTTGCCGATCATCTTGTGGTACTCGGCCTTTTCTTGGACCGAGAGCTCGAGCGAACGAAGCGCGCGGCCGAGGGCCTGCGCGGCCTCCTGATCGCGCCCCTGTTGCACGAGAAGTTGGGATAGAATCTGATAGCCTTTTTGATTGGGCGCGAATGCGACCGAATCCCACGCGAATTGGATCGCCTGCTCGACGAGTCCCTGTTTGTCGGCACAGGCCGCAAGCCCCGCATAGGCAAGATCGTTCGCCTCGCCCGACTTCAGGATCGCGCGATAGACATTGCGCGCGAGCTCGACTTCTCCCGATTGCAAGAGAAGCTCCGCGTTCCGCGAAAGAAAAGGAATGTCGTCTTTTTCGGCCTTGAATCCGGGCTCCGGCGCGGATTCGGGGTTCGCCGCCACGGGTGCCGGAGGAGAAGGAGGCGCGACGGACTTTGATTTGGGGTGGCGGATCTGCACGAGGTAATGCTCGTAGCGGTTCTCGTCATCGCTCTCGCGCAGGTTCATCGCGACCTCCTCGAGGGAGCTCACGGGAATGAACCGGGTGTTTTCCAGGTTGGGAAGATCAGGGATGCGCTCAGGTTGTCCAAACATCATGTTTCTCGTCTCTATTTATATTGTTTTATCAACCTCATCTCCTGTCGGGTTCTGAGACTGACTTTTAAACTTCGACACCGCCTCTTTTTCCTTGAGGCTTTTCAGGATCGTTGATCGAATCTCGGACCCCGTAGTCTGAATGTATAAAAAAAGTGACTGGTCCGTCAATTGAATCTCTTGAATCAGTCTCAAAGTTCTTTCGAGCTGGTCCTTGAACCCCGGATCCCCCTGCAGTTTCGCGAGCTCCGCCGCCCCGTGGGTGTTCCGTGCGATCTCGATCTGCCGGTCGAGCGCCTGCATGGTCTTCAGGTTCACCTCGCGGGCATCGCTCATCTCGTCGATCAGATCGACCTTCCGGTCGAGACTGATCCCCTCCTCCTCGAGGGCCTTGCGGTATTCGCGGGTTTTTCCGAGGAATGCCGAGAGGAGCCGGATTTTTTCTTCGAACAAGGTTTTGAGATCGCTCATGACTTCACCTGCCTCATCTGCTCGATCGCACCCTTCCATCCCTCGAGCAGGTTCTCGAGGAGCTTCCGGGCGGTATCGAAGCGGGTCGGATCGTTGTTCAGATTCCCCTGCACGATCTGCTCGATCATGAATCCGTAAAGCCGCTCGAGATTTTTTGCGATTTCGCCGCCCACATTGAAGTCGAGGGTGTTCGAGAGCTCATTGATGATGTCGTGGGCCTTTCCGACGGCAACCCCCTTGCCAGAAAGATCCTTCGACTGACAGCACTCTGACGCCCGCTTCAGGTGCCGGATGGCCGCCTCATAGAGCATGATCAGCACCTGCTCGCGCGATGCGGTTGTGACTGCGGTCTGTTTGTATGCGTTCAGTTTGGACACGGGATCATCCTCCTAGGAGTTGCGATACAGGGTTTCCGCCCGAACCACCGAGCGTCGATTGCAGATAATTCTGCTGTCGTTGCATGTCAGAAAGGGAAGCCTGGAGCCGCGAGAACTTCGCCGTCAGGGACTCGGTCTTGCGCTCGATCGCGCGCTCTTTGTTGGCAATCGTTTCATCGATCTGGCGGATGCGGGTTTGAATGCCCTTCTCGCGCGCGGCCATGACCCCGCTTCCGGCATCGGCGTACCCGTCCATGACTGTCTTGAGCTGGGAGGCAAGGCCCTGGTCTCCCGAGATCGACTCGGCGACCCCCTCGAAGTCGGTCTCGAGCATCTTCTGGAGCCGGTCTTCTTTGAGCGTGATCACGCCCTTTTTGTCGAATTCGATTCCGAGCTCTCCGAGGTGATAAATGACCGGGTCCCCATCCGGGGTCTCGCGCGCAAGGAACCCCTCGTGCATGAGGTTCCGGAGCCGGAACTCGATGTTCTGCAAGCTCGTGTCGCCGGCGAAGGTCGTGCGGGTGTCGGAGCTTTCGTTCACCTGGTTTTGCTTGTTGATGAACTCGAGCACGCCGTTCATGCCCTCGACGACGCGTTTGACCTTTTCGACGACCTTCGGATAGTCGGCCTTCACGTTCATGGTGAACTTCTGGCCGGGCTTCGCCTGCCGCAGCTGAACCCCCACCCCTTGCAGAAAATCGGGATTGTCGTTGCTCGGAAGCTCGACCTCGAATCCGTCGACTTCAAGAAGGGCGTTTTTCGCGCCCTTGTCGCGCTCGATGAAGATCTCCTCTTCGCCGTCGGTAAAATAAAGCTGCGGGAACTGCACCTCGTTTTCGTTTCCGTCTTTTTTTGCCGAGATCACGAGCCGGTACGGCCGCTCGGTGTCGGTCACGTCCTTCAGCACGGTGGCCTTCACGGGCCCTTCGGGAATGGCGTTGATCTTCGCCGCGATTCCGTACAAGGAGGAATCGTTCTCGGTGACATACACCTGCTTGGTCGATCCGTCGGGAAGGTCGAAGTTGATGTAGCCCACCCCGAGAATCTTGCGGTTCGGATCGCTGAATCCGTTCGAGATCATCGAGGAGCGCTCCGCGAGCTCCTTCACCTCGACCTCCCAGCTTCCGGCCTGGGCTTTTTCTTTGTCGATGGTGACGCTCATGACGTTCGCGCCGTCACCGAGCTCGGCCTTGAGTTCCTTGAACTTGTTGAAGCCGATCATCGAGGAGAGCGAGCTTCGAAGGGTGTTGAATTTGGATTTGAAATCGCCGAAGAGTTTCAGGCGTGAGTTTTCGTTCTCTTTGCGCTTCTCAAGCGCCTTCAGAGGCTGCTTCTCGGCCTCGATGATCGCGCTCAGCGCATTCTTGAATTGACCACCACCCATCGGGTCGAAACGTAAACCCACCGATTGAGATCCTCCCTGACCTCACTTTCATTTTCGCGGGTTCCCGCTCAAATTCCAAGAAAATTGCGCCTTTTGATCGAATCTTTTGATCCGTCGGGCCCCGCCTCGTAGTACAGGAATTGACGGTGGGCCGGGGGATAGCCCATGTTCCAGTAAAAGCCGCCCCATTCGTCAAGATCGTGACAATGCCCGAGCACCACAAAGTCGGCTCCTTGGTGGTGGAGCGCTTGCGCATGATTGCGGAACTTCGAACGCAGGCGGGAGCGATCGGCCTCGGGCATGGTTTCGGGCAAATCGGCGTTTTTTTGATCGACGCTTCGGGCGAGAAGCGCGCCGGCGGCTTCGATCGCGCTTCCCGGAAGGGCCGCCACCAATTTTTGCGCGAAAGGCGAGCGGAACAATGCTCTCATCTTCAGATACGCCCGATCCTCGCGATCGACGAGGTCGCCGTGTTCGATGCGGATCCGGAGCGTGGCGCCGCTGGCACCCCTCACATCGAGATCGACCGCATCGCCATGAATCCGGACCGCGTCGGGGAACAGCCCCCGAAGATGGAAGTCATGATTGCCCTCGATGTAATCGACCCGCACTCCTCGTGCGATCAAAGCCTCGATTTTTTGAAAGAACGGGGCAAAGCGATTTTGAAAGCGGATGGAACTCCCGATCAGGAGTTCGAAAATATCACCCGCGAGGATCACAGCATCGCCGGATCGGGCCGGTTCGTCCAAAGTCCGAAGAAATGATCTTCCGAAGGGAGAATCAAGGCAGGTCAGATGGAGATCTGAAAAGATCCATACTCGGCGGAGCCTGGCTGAGGTCATGGTCTTGTGATCATAAACCAGAACGCTAAAAACCCAAACCGCCTCATGCCTTCTGATCGAGGATCCGCCCGGACTTGGCGCCGGATGCGGCCGCCTCGCGAAGCTTCAGGAACTCCTCGCCCGAGACCGATCGAAGCACTCCCCCGCTCGCGTCTTTCAGCACCACCCGAAGCCCGGGGCCGTTCCCCTCGGTACTGGCGGTGATTCCATGCTCTTGATGGGCGGTGTCTCCGTCAAACCCGACCACTGCGGCCTCGACATCCTCCGGGCTTGCCTCTTTGTCGGTTTCGGATTGATCCTTCTTTTTTTGCTGGCGCTCGTAGGCATTCGAGCCGGCCCCGCCCTGCTTGTCTTGATTGGTCTCGGCGATTTTACCGAATAAGGGGTTCACCATGGGGTAAGTGTTGATCTTCATACTGTCTCCACCCAACCTATCGGCAGGAGAGCCGATCCGGTTAAGGGGATCGATACAGATCAAGAGCGGTCCCGGACCGGAAGAATTAAACTAAATGATTTCAATTACTTAGATCACGAACTCCAGCATCCTCAAATCAATTTGACAAGATGCGCTAATTCTTGATAGTATCGCTCCGATTTTGGAGTTTTTATGAAGAGAAAAAATCTTTTGTTCATCGTGCTTGGATTCGTGGCCGCCATCGCCACCGGTTGTGCGGACAACACCTTCAACCCGAACACACAGCTTCGCCAGGGAGCGTTCAACGGCGTGAACGGCTGGAATAATGGTTGGAACAACGGCTGGAACAATAACGGTTGGAATAATGGCTGGAACAACAACGGCTGGAATCAAGCGAACAACCCGAACGCCTATGTGAATCCGTACTTCGCAAACTATCCGGCATACTGCCAGGGCAATGCGGGATTCCGGTTTCAGTTTCAGCTTCAGGCGCAGGCGATGTGGAACATGCAGGCCAACTCCTCGCTCTTTTGCAATCAAGGCAATTTCGGCTGGATGAATCGGTGCATGCCGGCATTCACCCCCACCCGCTGTGCGTGCTACGTGGCTCCTTGCGATTGTGAACGGGTCGTAAAAAAATACTCGGAGTACTACTATTACCGCCATTCGAGTGGTGGTGGTGGTGGTGGCCATCAAGATGATGACAACAGCAATGACAATGGCAACCAGAAAAATGAATATGAAAACACAAAAAATGGGGGCAACAACAAACCAGCCGATCAAGAGGCAGTGATCGTCCCCGCCGCAACTGTGCTTCAGAATCAAGATGCGAAGGAACTTTTTCTTCGGCTTGAGGGTCAAGTTCTCAAAGAAGAAATCAAACGCGAAAATGACCATTACTTGATCTACGGCAAGCACTATTACTGTTACGCGGCGATGAAAAGCGAGAATCCGAGTGAAAAGAATTTCAAAGACCGTGACCAGAAGCACTTTCGTTGTGAGTTCAATCTGGATCTCGACGAAGGGGTGGTTCTTGAGCAGACGATTTCAACGGACGACCCCGCTCAGCCCATGAAGAGCAATCTCTCGGGACCCATGATGACCACAACAGACATCAATCAGCGGCAGTACTCTTCGGGCACATCGGTTTTGAAGATTGAGGGCGCTGTGGCGATCGTGACTCTTAAGGATTACGATCAGGAAAAGGCAAAGAAAGCGTTTGATAAGCTTTGTAATGAAGCTAATGCCACTGAAGCCAACGGAGAAACCCTGCGAATCAAGAAAATCACGGTTGCTGGGAAGGACTCCTACGAAATCGAGATGCGCTTCAAGGTCATCAACGGCGAGGCGATTCCTGTTTCGGATTGGGGCGAATCAGAGAGCTGATCCGCCCTGATTCCGAGATTTCCATCTTCGATGGCTCCACAGCCAGTCCTGTGGGGCCATTTTGATTTGTGCCTCCAACCGCTCCGAATACCGCTGAATCAGGGCAAGCGCGCGACCGGCTTGATCCGCAGAAATGCGATGCACCCTCGCGATCCGCTCGATTTGCTCGCGGTCTGATTCCGAGAATCCACCCTCCGGAGGCTCTGTCGAGAGCACCTCGGCCCCCCACTCGAACTGCGAGCGACCGATCCGCCTCATCCATCCCCAAATCGGCGTTAGCCCGAGCTGGACGGTAAGAATCCCGGGCCCGGGCACGACAAAAGTCTTTTGACCCAAAAACACGACCTCGAAGGCCTTTTCGTAATCATGCGGGGCCTGATCCGACAAAAGACCGAGCAGATAGGGCCGTCCCTGATGCTCCTTCAGCGCCCGTCGAACCCGCATCATGGGCACAAGCTTCATTCCAAAGCGCTCGCGCGAAGTCACGATCGCCTCGTTCATGCGCTTTGAGCTCAGGGGCTTGTACACGCCGTAACACAGATGCTCGAAGTCGAGCGCAAGCGACTGGGCCAAAAACTCCCAGTTCGCGAGGTGGCTCGAGATGCCGGCGATATTCACCTGCTTTTGCCAAAGATCACGCGCAAGATCTCCGCTCACAAAGCGGATTCTCGAACGAAGCTCCTCCTCGCTCATGGTGAAGGCCTTCAAGGTCTCGATCAGGGTGTCGGCAAAGTTCCGGTAAAAGAGCCGCTCGATCCGGGCGCGCTCGATTTCGGATTTTTCAGGAAAGGCCAAGGCCAGATTCTCGCGGACGACCTTCCGGCGGTAGCGAAGTCCGGAATACAAAACCAAGAAGATTCCGTCCGAGACCCGGTGCAAAACCGAAAACGGAAGCCTGGAAAAAAGATTCAGCAGCGCGATCATGGCTTTTATTTTCCCGCCGGACAAAACCCGGGTCTCGGGCCGATTTTGGGGAAAGTGCGGCATACCTCGGGGCGGTTCTCGTACACCGTGCACCGACGGGTTTTTTCGTCCAGAAAGTAGCAATCGCGGCCCCGCTTCTGCTCGACGATAAAAACCCCCGTTTTCGAGAAGAAATCGCGAATGACGCCTTCTTTTTGAAGCCGCTTGGCGGCCTTTTTCAGCGAGGTCGCCGCCTCGTCCTCGGTCAGTACCCCGAGCCGGATCAAATCATAGGCGCTCACCTCGAGCGGAAGCGTACAACACCCCGCAAAACAGCCCTCGCAAAGGCCTTTGCGGAAGGGCTTCCAGGTGCTCGGTATTTGGGGGTCCGGTCGCTTCATATGCCTTCTACCCTACCATCAATCCGGCCCTGAAAACACTTGCCGATCGGGGGCGGTTCATGACGTAATGGGGAGCGATCATGAGGGCATGCTGGGTTTTCATTTTAGGCGCGATTCTGGGCTCCCTTGCTACTTCTTTCGCCCATGCCCAGTGCGCCGATCCGTTACCCCCATCGCGCCCGGGAGAACTTCGAAAGCCCGTCCTCTCACCCATTCTGGGATGCGAACGTCCCTTTGTGTACCGCGGAGAAACTTATTCCGTCGACTCACCCCAATCCCAAGACGCCTCGGTTCTTCGTTCGTTCGTGCGCGAGGTGCCCGAGGCCGAAGCCCACCTGAAGCGCTATCAGGAACGACGTGAGCTGAGTCGAGTCAGCGCCTACACCGGCACGGTCGGAATTGCCATGATCCTGATCGCGAACACCTTCATGAGCCATCTGGATTCATCGAGATACCCCATCAAGACCGTACTCCAGCTCGGAGGCCTGGGCCTGACCGCAGGGGGGTTTTTGTACAGTTTTTCGCTTCTTCGCGCGAACGAAGCGCTGATTCCCAAAGCCGTCGACTCGTGGAACGCGGCCCGGCCCGCCGATCCGATCGAGCTGAAGTTTCAAGCCGGATGGAGCTTTTGACCCATGCCGAGACGCCCGGACCTGAAAAAAATCCTCCTGATCGGAAGCGGTCCGATTCAAATCGGACAAGCCTGTGAGTTCGACTACTCCGGCACCCAGGCCATCAAGGCACTGAAAGAAGAAGGCTACACGGTCGTGCTCGTGAACTCGAACCCCGCGACGATCATGACCGATCCGGGCCTTGCCGACCGGGTGTATATCGAGCCGCTCACCGTGCCGACTCTCGAAGAAATCATCCGCAAAGAAAAGCCCGATGCGATTCTGCCGACCATGGGAGGCCAGACCGCCCTGAATCTCGCCTTGGGGCTTCACAAAAGCGGCGTGCTCGAACGGTATCAGGTCGAGATTCTGGGAGCCTCGCCCGAGGTCATCCATCGCGCCGAGGACCGGGAGACGTTCAAAAAAACGATGGACTCGATCGGAGTCGAGAGCGCGCGCTCTGCGACCGCATGCTCCCTCGAGGACGGAAAGCGAATTCTCCGCGAGCTCGGACTGCCGCTGATTCTCAGGCCTTCGTTCACCCTGGGCGGCGAGGGCGGCGGATTGATCGCAAGCGAAGAGGAGTTTCATGAAAAGCTCCAGCGCGCGCTGTTTCTGTCTCCCACCTCGTCCTGCCTGATCGAAGAGAGTCTTCTGGGCTGGAAGGAGTTCGAGCTCGAGGTCGTGCGCGACCGGAACGACAATGTGGTGATCGTCTGCTCGATCGAGAACCTCGACCCAATGGGCGTGCACACGGGCGACTCGATCACGATCGCTCCGGCCCAGACCCTGACCGACAAGGAGTTCCAGAATCTCCGGAACCAGGCAATCCGGATCATCCGCGCCATCGGCGTCGAAACCGGCGGGAGCAACATTCAATTTGCGATCCACCCCGAAACGGGTCGCGTGATCGTGATCGAGATGAACCCGAGGGTCTCGCGCTCTTCGGCGCTCGCATCGAAAGCGACGGGGTTTCCGATCGCACGGGTCGCGGCGAAGCTCGCCGTGGGCTACACGCTCGATGAGCTCAAAAACGACATCACCGGTACGACTCCCGCCTCGTTCGAGCCCAGCATCGATTATGTCGTGACCAAGATCCCCCGCTTTGATTTCGAAAAATTCAAACAGGCCGACCCCGAACTCGGCACCCAGATGAAATCCGTGGGCGAGGTCATGGCGCTCGGACGCGACTTCGAGGAATCGTTTTTGAAAGCCCTTGCGAGTACCGAGCGGGCGCAAAGCTGGCTTGCGCCGCTGCCCGATGGGCGGATTCATTGGGAGCGGATCGAGCGCGCGCATCCCGACCGGATTTTTGCCATTGCCGATGCCATCGCAAAAGGCGCCTCGCTTGCCGAAATTCACGAGCGATCGAGAATCGATCCGTGGTTTTTGGACCGGATCGAAGGAATCATCCGGATTCAGAGCGAGATCGAACGGGCGAGCTTTCCGTTCGATGCCGGTTTTTTTTCGCAGATCAAACGCACGGGCTTCAGCGATCTTTCGATCGCCGCCCTGAAACAAATTCCCGAGCACGAGGTGCGTGCCGCCCGCGAACAACTCGGACTCTTCCCCACTTACCACCCTGTCGACACCTGCGCGGGCGAGTTCGCGGCAAAAACTCCGTTTTGGTACTCGAGCTACCAGGGGACCCTGAATGAATCCGAGCCCTCATCCAACCCCCGCAAGGTGATGATTCTGGGCTCCGGCCCGAACCGGATCGGCCAGGGAATCGAGTTTGATTACTCCTGTGTTCATGCCGCGATGGCCCTCCGCGAGATGGGGTACGAGACCATCATGGTGAACTGCAACCCCGAAACGGTCAGCACCGACTTTGACATCTCGGACCGGCTGTATTTTGAACCCCTGACCGCTGAATCGGTGCTGAACATCGCGCGTATTGAAAAACCTCAGGGTGTGATCGTGCAGCTCGGAGGCCAGACGCCGCTGAAGCTCGCACGCGCTCTCGAAGAGGGCGGACTTCCGATTCTGGGCACCACGACCGCGAGCATCGATCTTGCCGAGGATCGCAAGCAGTTTGACGAGCTCGTGCGCGATATTCTTCCGTACCGCCTGAGGCAACCCGAGTCCGCGATCGTGAAAACCCGCGAGGAAGCGATCCGAAAGGGGCTTCAGCTCGGGTTTCCTCTTTTGCTTCGCCCCTCGTTCGTGCTGGGCGGAAGAGGCATGAAGATCATCCGTTCCGAAGCGGCACTTCGCGAGTTTGTCGACGAGGCGATTCACGCTTCCGGAAGCCATCCGGTGCTGATGGATCGGTTTTTGGATCGCGCGATCGAGGTCGACGTCGATGCTCTTTCGGACGGCGAGACCACCCTGATTGCCGGAATTCTCGAGCACATCGAAGAGGCGGGAATCCACTCGGGCGACAGCGCCTCATGCCTTCCTCCGCAGTCGCTTCCGAGGAACATCATCGACCGGATTCGCACCTACACGCGCATTCTCGGGCGAAAGCTCAAGGTGAAGGGTCTCATGAACGCGCAATTCGCCGTCTCGGGCGATGAGATTTATCTGCTCGAGGTGAACCCCCGGGCCTCACGCACGGCACCGTTTGTGAGCAAGGCGGTTGGCACTCCGGTGATCAAGATCGCGGTCGGGGTCATGCTCGGCAAGACCCTGCCGGAACTCGGATTCACGCGCGATTTTGATCGCACGCTTGAAGTATATCACGTGAAGGCACCGGTGTTTCCGTTTCATAAATTCCCGAATGTCGACCCGGTCCTCGGCCCCGAGATGAAGTCCACGGGCGAGGTGATGGGGCGGGCGAAGACCTTTCCGGTGGCGTATCAAAAGGCGCTCGAAGGGGCGGGCATTCGTCTTCCCCACAAGGGCAAGGTGTTCATCTCGGTCCGGAACGAA
>JBEIJY010000035.1:0-24273 GCA_040380025.1 Bdellovibrionales bacterium
CGGCTCGGAGGCAAAAACATTTTTGTTTCCCAGCCCCTTTTCTGAAACAGAGCGCTGCACAGGCACACCCGAAGGGGCAATTTGGGCCACACACCCGAGCGACGCACCGGCGATTTTCTTGAACCCCGCGTCAAACAAGTGTAGAACCGCATCCATGATTTACACGTTTTTAAAGGCCAAGCTCCACCGCGCCACGGTCACCGAAGCCGATCTCAATTATGAAGGATCGGTCACCATCGATCGCGACCTTCTCGATGCGGCCGGGATTTTTCTAAACGAGCGGGTCGAAGTGTACGACATCACGAACGGCAACCGCTTTTCGACCTACGCGATCGAGGGAGAACGGGGTTCGGGCGTGATCTGCATCAACGGAGCCGCGGCCCATCTTTGCCGGCCGGGCGATCTGGTCATCATCTGCGCGTATCTGGGATTGAATGCCGACGAGGCCGCCCACCATGTTCCGAAGGTCATTCTTCTCGACGAGAAGAACCGGATCAAAACAAAAAACCAGAAAAGTTGATTTTATAAATTATTTTTGTTGATTAAACCGGAATCAATGATAGTTTCCAAACCCGTACAGGAGGGTTTGCATGAAGCTTCGTTTGGTTTTTCCGGTGTTCCTGTTTTCATCCCTGGTCGCGATTCCCGCGTTCTCCCAGTCTCTCGACATGGAGCAGATCTGCGGGAATGCCGATGCCACCGAGGGGGCCCCGACGGCCGCATCCGAGGAACATCCCTCGCTGAAGCTCCAGACGATTGTCGACGAGGAGCTGCTCTTCGTGGATCACGGCTTTTGCAAGGAGTACCGGGAGACGCTCGACTCCGGCTCCGGCCCCGGGCCCGCGCAAAATGGCTGGAGAATCCGCTTCTACATGAGCCACTCCTTCACCCGGTATTTCAATTCGGATGTGAGCTTCCGGTCGTCGCGCTACAATGTCGAGATCCGCGATTACGAATGGGCGGAACGAGGTTCGCGGAATTTCTTCAATCCCGCGAACTGGTTCCGGAACGGCATGAATCCGGCCCAGATGATCGACGAACCCACCAACACCTTCACGGTCAGCATCGAACGGAACGGGCACGAGTTCTTTCTTTCGGCATTCCATCCGAAGTTTCTGCAAAATCCCGGGCAAGTGAAACCCATGGTCGGAGTCATCGACGGGGTTCCGGTCGATGCGGTCCAGCCGGTGAATGCGCCTCCCCGGGACGGTCAGCCCCTTCCCGGCGAGAGTCACCTCGTTAGGAACGAGTTCACGCACGCGCAGATGGCCTACGAAGTCGGCTACGGACACCGTTTCACCGTGCTGAAATCCCGCATCGGGAACATCGTGTACATTCCGCAGGTCGGAGTCGGACTCATGTTCGGGCGGAATCGCTCGGTCATGACCAAGCCCGGAAACTGGTACGATTTCGAGGACAGTCGGCGGGGAATCGGACTGTACGGATATGGCGCGAGCGTCCTGAATCGCGTGGAGTTCAACCTGAAGAATGATCGCTTCGGGGTGTTCTACGAGAACCGCGTGGGCGGCTACACCATGGAAGCGCCGTTTTATGATGGCACCCAGAAGTTCCGGCTGGGCTTTGTCGGCAACAGCGTCGGCATGAAGTTCCTGCTGTTCCATGCCAAGCCGAAAAAACCGCCGGTCCCGCGGTTTTGAACGATGTTCGGGGGCATTCACCCCAAAGATTGCCGGAAGAGCCGGAAGGCCGCGAAAACCAGCAATAACGCAAACAATCGCTGAAGCCACGCCAGCGGCAAGTTGACCGCGATCCGCGCGCCCAGCCACGCGCCAAGAAACATTCCGAGCGCGATCCACCCTCCGAAGCGAAGATGCTCGGGGCCGATCTTGCCCGCGGAATAATACTGCCAGACGCCGAGTGCCCCGACCGGCAGAAGCATGGCCGCAAGGGATGTTCCGCTTGCTGCGGTCGGCGCGAAGTTCATCAAGAACACAAGCCCCGGGACCAGCACGATCCCTCCGCCGATTCCGAACAACCCCGAACAAATGCCGGCGAATGCGCCGAGAAGTATGAATCCGATCGTCATGGCCCGAATCTCCTTTGAACGATCCAAGGATGCGGGATCGGGTACGGGGGTGACAAGCGGAATTGTATTCATTCGCGATAACTTTTCTTATCGTGAATGTAAAAACGCCCTTGCTTCGAGTGCGGGGAAAATCGAGAAAAGCGTGAAAAACCAAGGATCAGGCCGCAAAAAGTGGACTTTACTCATGCTTTTGCTAACTGCACCCTTTGATTGTGCTTGATGATGGAGCGAGATCGGCCGGGGAAAGGGGCCGGGAAGGATCAGGATTCGTCGGCAGTTCCGGGAATGCGAGGAGGGAGCGGGCGCTCGGCGCTTCCGTAATCGATCGAATGAACGGCGGACTTCTCGAGCGAGGTCTTGCGCTTATCGTACCGGGTGATCATCGTCGTAGTCGACCAGCCCGCGAATTCCTGGATCGCGCGATCCGGCACATTGTGATCCCGCGCATTCGAGATCGCGGTCGCGCGGCAGGAGTGGGGCGATACCGCATGCGCGATTCCGGCCATGCGCGCGTATTTTCGCACCACATAGAACACGAGCGAAGAGTCGATCGACTTATTCACCTTGCTGGTGCGATTGTTCCGCACCGGAGTGAAGAGCGGCTGGTCTGCATTCAGGTCCTTCCGCACCATGCGCGCATAGTGGCGGATCGCATTCCAGACCGGCTCGAGAATCACCACGATCCGCTCGGAGTTTCCTTTGCCGCGGAGACGGAAGAACCGGTACCCGCGTTCGGTCTGGATCGAGGCCGTGCGGAGATCACAGAGCTCCGAGCGGCGGAGCCCGCAGTAAAAAAGGACCATGAGCACGGCGTAATGAAGCGAGCCCGAGCGAGTGTGCAGGTCGGGGAGCTTCAACACGCGGTTCACCTCTTCGTCGGTGAACCCCCGGGTTCGCGATTCCCGTCTTGGATTCAGAAACCGCACATTCTCGGCCGGATTCTTGGCGAGGATGCCATCCTCGACCAGCCATCTGAAAAAACTGCGGAGCGAGGCAAGATGCCGGTCGATGGTCGTGTGCTCGAGCGCCTCGCTCAGGAGCTGATCCTTGTAGCCGATCACGAGCCCGCGGTCGAGGTTGGCCGAACCGGTCCGTTCGCGGCGCATGAGCCAATAGCCCATGAAGCGCTTCAGGTCTTTCGAATAGGCGCGCCTGGTGTGCTCAGATCGCTGATCCAATAAAAACGCCTCGATGCTTTTTCGGAGGGTTTCTCCGGGACGGGCGAGATCGAGCGCCCGGATTTCATCCTGTCCGGGAACTTGGGCCGGGACCTCAAGCGGGGCTGGCCTCGCTATGGGGTTCAATACTGCTTTTTTTGAAGATTTTTGCGCAGTTTCAGGCCGGATGGCGCCGGCAAACGTTCTTTGGAACTTTCGTGCCTTCCGACGCACGGGCCGCGCGCGTACGCGGGCATTGCGGGGAGTGCGACCAAGACGCTTAAGAAGAAGCGCGCCGAGTTTTGCCATTCTTCTTCTTGCTCGATTTTACCGCTTTCATGAAAGCACGCATCCGGGCGGGATCCAGCGGAGCCCCGGCCCTGCCGGCGCGCCGGAGCGTCGAGCCGACAATGAGACCGATCGCAGGAGCCGGAAGATTCGTCGCCTGAAGACCGCTTCCGATGAAGAGAGGAACTCCGCACTCTTTTGCCGCGCGGGCGGCAATCGAAAGGTCAGCCCCGGAGGGGGCTCTTCCGGTGGTGCTCCCGGTGACGATCACGCCATCAGCGCCTCCGCGGCCTGCGGTTTCTTCGATCGCAAGGGCGAGATCGTCCGAAGAAAGGGACTTTGCGTGCTTCACATGGACATCGGCAAGAATCGCCACATGCCCCGCATGGAGGCGCTCGCGCTCGCGGATCAGCATCGCCGCCGAACCTTCGATGATTCCCTGATCGGTCGCCATGACCCCCGAGAGCACATTCACCCGGATGAAGTCGGCTCCCGTGATCGCGGCCACCGCAAGGGCGCTTCGCGCGTCGTTCCGGAGGATGTTGATCCCGATCGGAAGGCGGGTCGCCTCGCGGACCGCGGCCGAAATCACAGACATCGCCACCACCGTCTCGGGCGGGACCTCGGAGCGGTAAAAGGGCGCATCCCCGAAGTTCTCGATAATGATGCCTTCAAAGCCTGCTTTTTCGAGCGCGCGCGCCTCGGTCACAGCAAGGAGTCCCGCCCGTTCGAGCGCGGACGCCGGATCGAACCTCGATGCGCCGGGAGAGCCGGGCAGGGGAGGCAGATGGATCACACCGATGCAACGGGGGAGCTTTCGCTTCATGAAATGACAATGCTCTCGATTTTGATCGGGGTTTTCGGACGGTCCATCGCATCGCGAGCAACGCCCGAGATCGCAAGAACCACATCCATGCCCGCGGTGACTTCTCCGAAGATCGTGTGTCGTCCGTTCAGCCAGGGGGTGGCCTTCACGGTAATGAAAAACTGCGATCCGTTCGTGTTCGGGCCCGCATTCGCCATGGCGAGGATGCCGGGGCGATCGAAGCGGTCAGAAGGACCGGTCTCGTCGGCAAACCGGTAGCCGGGTCCGCCCGTTCCGGTGCCAAGCGGGTCTCCGCCCTGGATCATGAATTCGGGGATCACGCGATGAAACACCGTGCCCGAATAAAGAGATCTTCCGGTGATTTTTTCGCGGGATTTCGGATCCATCCATTCCTTGGCGCCGGTAGCGAGGCCCACGAAGTTCTCGACGGTTTGCGGGGCGGTTTCGGGGAACAGACGAACCGTGAAGGTTCCCATGGAAGTGGTGAAGACTGCATTGGTGCTCATAAAATTCCTTTCCTTGGGAACTTAATGCAGAACCGCATCGCTCACAAATAAAAACCCCCGCTCTCGGAAGAACCCGGGAACGGGGGTGGAAACCTCAGTGCGTTGGTTTCAAAAATTATTGGTTTTGATTCGCAGACTCGTCCGAAACGCAGGGCTCATAGCGCTTGGTTTCGGGGTTATAGCAAGCATCTTCGAACTGTTGGTTTGCGAGATCGTAGAAACAAGGCCCGAGCCGTTTCGTGACGGGATCCAGACAGGCATACACCTGAGCACCGCCTTGGGTGCCGGCATGAACAGCGGACGAAACAGAAACAAACGCGAACAAAGCAAGAACTACGGATTTCATAACCACTCCTCCGAGAAAAACAATCTCGACGCAGGATGCTATAAGAAATATCGCTGCGAGTCAATCGTTTTTTTTAATCACTGCTTCTTTTTTCCGACTCATCCTTGAGAGAATCATTGTTGAGCACTTTCGGCGGGCATGCTAGGCTCCGCCCGCAATGGCAGTTTCAGTCCGAATGATCTCAATCCTTTGCCTCTTGGCTGGCCTCGGAGCGCAAGACTCGCAGGCGCAATCGAATCCGGATTGCTCCGATCTTTTGCACGGAAACAGGGATCCATCCCTTCCCGCAAGCGGCTCCTTGCCGCTTGCTGCGCAGTCCCTGGACGAGCTCCTCGGGCTGTTTTCCCGCGGCCTCATTCCCGACCTGAGCCAACCGAATCAGAGAATCGCCTTCGACCTCTACCTGAAAATCCGCTTTGGTAACCCCAATGCCTTCCTCGGAGCCGACCCCTTGGGTCGGGTGGCCGAGGAACTCGCCCGTCATCCGGATCTCCACAAGGAGCCCTTCCGGAATTTCATCGTAGAGCAGAAGGCGTTCCGGTACGGGGTGACGGACCGCTTGGCGAAGTTCACCCTCTCTCATCTGAATAGCTCGGGACAAGTCCGCTCGAACCTTTTTCGGGTCGGGGAGAATCTCGGCTATTGGAAGCAGGTCTTCTCGTATCCGGGATCCGAGTCTGAAAAATATGGCATCAGAATGGAGGAGTTCCTGGAATCGAGGATTCCCTCCTCGCTGAGATCGGCGCTCAGAAATGCGGCCACTCCGGCAAAAGAGAGGGCGAAAACGCTGTTCTCCCATCTTCGGGAACAACGCCGGCAAATGCAAAAAAATGGCGAGTCCGTCCAGCGAATCTCGCAAACGATGGTCGACCTGATCCACACGATCGGCTACCACGACCAATCCGTCATCGATGCGCTGAAAAGCGCCGACGCACAAACACGGATCGGGGCCTTCCGTCAGGTCCTCGTCCTGCGGGACGAGTTCGCGATGGAGCTCGGATTCCGCGACCACTTTGCGGGAGCTTTGAACCAGCTCGGGGTGGCGATGCCCACCGGTGTCGAGTCCGAGGCGAATCTGCCGGAAACCATCCAGTCGCTCTATGACGAGGCCGCAGCCCAAAAGAATCGGACTGAATCCACCTTGCGATTCGAAGTCCGGCATCTCTCCCTGATCGAGTCACTGTTCCGCTCGTGCGTGGGAGGCTCGGATTGCTCGACCCGCACGTATCTGACCCGCGCACTCGATCCGAACTACCATTATTTCACCATGACCGACGAGCAGGGGCGCTCGACGGGCCAGGCGACGGTGGTTCTCGGAAGCGCCCGGGCAGGGGAGACGCCGCTTCAGACGGCCTTCCTCGACAAAGTCCAGAATGTCGATCCGGCGGTCCTGCCAGTGTTTTTGGAGGCGATCCGGCAGTCGCTCCTCGAAAAGAATCTTCGATTGGCGATTCCCATGGATCCGGGAAACCACAACGGGATCTCGAACGATGCGAGCACCCGGAATTTCATCGCAAACCGGATTCCCGTGGCCATGGAGCCGGTTCTTCTGCGCTTCAAACCCCGGCCCCACCGCTATCGCTTCGAGAACACCTATTCCCGCGCCGATCAGGCGCTTCCGATGCGCATGGTGCTTTCCGCCCCCGTTCCAGAAACCACGCGCATCCTTCCCGGCGAGATCATCACGGACTGGAAAACCCCCGAAATTCCAATCCAGAGTGCGATCGCCTCGCTGGTCGCCCTGAAGCGGGGAGGGCCGGAGGAGCAATTTCGGTATCTCTCTTCGATCCGAGCCCTCCGCAAAGCGGGACAAGTCGGTGATCCGCTCTTTGAACCCACCCTTCGCGAGTGGATCCGGAATCCGGCACTGCCTTTCCTGATCCGGAAAGAGGCCTTGCTCATCGATTGCGAAGACCATGTGCGGTCTCTTCCGGAGGCGCTCATCGCGTTTTCTCAGAAAGAACAAGTCGATCTGATCCAGAACATTCTCGATACCCCCCGGCGTCGCCACCTCATCACCGAACGGATGCCCGTGACTCCTGATCTGATCGTGCGCGTTCGATTCGTGCCGAAGGTCAGGACCATGCTGACCGAGCTGTATCCGGAGTCGATCCGGGAGTTGATCACCCGGATCGCGGAGACCGGGGATTTGAATGCGGAGCAGGTGAAGAGCTCGATCCGGTACCTCGAAAAATGCCTGAATCACGGGGATTTTTCGAGTTATGCCGGGGTTCTCCGGAATGCCGCGAACAGTGGCATCCGGGAATGGATCGAGGATCGTCTCGGGGGTCTGTTTTTGAATGACGTGCTCTCGAACGATGCTCTGGCCCGCCGCTTGAATGCTCTTCGGGAAGAAGAGGAACCGGGGATCCGCGGATTCCGGGACGCCGTGTTCGCGCGGGTCTTTTCGGAGGAACGGTTCCAGGGCTTTCCCGTTCGCGAAACCCATCAGGAAATCCTGACCCTGGCCCGGCGATCGGGCGCAGGACTGGAAGAGGCCGCATGGGAATGGCTTCGGGATCCGGCCATCGAAACCACGCGAAAAAGCGCGTTTGTTCTTTCGCAAATCGGCGCGGATCTTCCGCGATTCGATCGGGCGAGGCGCGCGGTTCCGCCGGACTTGCAAGAGGAACTCGGACGGGCGATCGAGGATCAAAGCGCGATCGGGGTTTTTCGGGCATTCGCCGAGCAAAAAAACTTGTCTCCGTTTTTGTTCCGGGAAGGCGTGGAAGAAAGCTTCCGGTTCGTCTCGGATGGATTTCCGAACGGAACCCCCGGAGGAGCGATCTTGTTCCGGATGGGCGAGGGGGACTCTGCCCGGATGGTGAATCTTTCGGCGCCCTTTGAAATGCAGGCGACCCCGGTGACCCAGCTCCAGTGGATGATCGTAATGGGACGGAACCCGTCGATCACGGGAGTGAACGCGAAATCCGTGAACATCGACGGCCGGCAAGTGAGCCTGGACCCGGACCATCCGGTGCTCAGGGTCAGTTGGTTCGATGCCATGGAGTTTGTTTCGCGTCTGAATTCTGCGCAGGAACAGTATGTGTACCGGCTTCCGACCTCGGCCGAGTGGGAGTTCGGAGCCCGCGCCGGTTCTCGTTCCCGCTTCTTTTTCGGCGACAACCCGAAAGAAATGGATCAGTACGGATGGACCGCATCGAACTCGGAGTTCATGGTTCACCCCGTGGCGCGCCTTAGACCGAACCGCTTCGGGCTCTATGATGTTCATGGAAACATCCAGGAATGGACCGCCGACCTTGTCCGTAGCACAGGCAAATCTTCTGAATTCCGCGTGGTCCGCGGGGGATCGAACCACCTGACGGTCGAATACGCCCGTTGCGCGTATGTCTCGGGATTTGATCCGAAAACCATCAATTCCGACCTCGGATTCCGCTTGGTTCGGGAACCGAGAAAACCGAATCCCCACTGAACCCTGACAGGAATACTCTACCAAAACCCCGTTTTCTCGGGTAAATTATGCCCGAAATCATAAAGTGGTGCGTTTTGCGATAACGGAATTCGTTGACAGGATAACGACATGAATCCGATGAATGCTGACTTACAAGTTTTAATGGCCGGGATCGAGACTGCGATCCAGTCGGGCTCCCTCTGGCTTCTCGTTCTCGCACTTGCCGTTGCGTGCTTTTTCGAATTCATCAATGGCTTTCACGACACCGCGAATGCGGTGGCAACGGTGATCTACACAAAATCCCTTCGTCCGTGGCCTGCGGTCATCTGGTCGGGCATTTGCAATTTCATCGGTGTGTTCGCGGGCGGTGTTTCGGTTGCGATGGGCATCGTGAAGCTTCTGCCGGTGACTCTTCTTGCGGCATCGGATTCTTCCACCAGCCTGATCATGGTGTTCTCGATGCTGATCTCTTCTTGTGTGTGGAATTTCGGCACCTGGTACTTCGGTCTTCCCGCATCGAGCTCGCATGCCCTGATCGGCGGCATCGTGGGAGTAGGGGTGGGAAGCGCCCTTTGGGACGGACTGCCCGCCACATCGGGAGTCAACTGGACGAAGGCGACCGACATCGGACTGTCTCTTTTGATCTCGCCTGTGCTCGGTTTCGCACTGGCCGCTTCGGGTTACCTCTTGATGAAAACCGTGCTGAAGAATCCGACGCTCTACCGGACGCCTCCCGGAGGCGAAAAACCGCCGCTCGGAGTGCGTCTTGCGCTGATCACGACGAGCACCGGCGTGAGTTTCGCCCATGGCTCGAATGACGGACAAAAAGGGGTCGGACTGGTGATGCTGATCCTGATCGCGATTCTTCCGGCGCAGTTCGCGTTGAATCCCACCGCAACGCCGGAGGGAATCACGAAGGCCCTGAATGCCGCGAATGCGATCAAAGAAGAGCTCGCGATGGTGCCGCAGTCGAAGCCTTCGAAATCCTTTTCTCTGCTGGTTCCAGAAGCACGTGCCTCGGTGGCGGACGAAGCTCCCCAGAATGTCGTGAAGGCGTCCGCGCTGGTGAACGAGATCGGCCACGATCTCGAGAAAATCCATTCGATCGAAGAGCTCCGGAACGATGACCGGTTCCAGCTCCGGAGCCGCATCCTTCTTTTGGAGTCCGAACTCGGCAAACTCGAGAAGACCGGCATCAATCTGGCAAAAGTGAAGAGTCAGCGCAAGAATCTGACTTCGCTTGTGGAGTATGCGCCGTTTTGGGTGATCGTGATGATCGCGTTTTCACTGGGTCTCGGCACGATGATCGGCTGGAAGCGCATCGTGGTCACGCTCGGAGAGAAAATCGGAAAGACCCATCTGACCTATGCCCAGGGCGCGGTTTCGGAATTCGTCGCCATGAGCATGATCGGGATCTCGGCCGTGATCGGGCTTCCGGTCAGCACCACGCACTGTCTGTCGTCGGGGATCGCGGGGTCGATGGTGGCCGCGGGTTCGGGAGTCCGCTCGGGCACCGTGAAAAACATCCTTCTGGCATGGATCCTGACGTTTCCGATGACGGTTGCTATGTCGGCCGGCCTGTTCGTGCTCCTGCGAAAACTCTTTTCTTGATCCGGTCGCTTGATTTTCGACCGGATTCATTTACCATGAATGTATCTTTGGAATCGAATCCGTGTTTTTCGAGAAAGGAACATCCATGAAATCCATCCTGTCGCGAGTTGTTCTGGCTCTTGCTGTGGCTGCATTTGTGGCTCCCGCAGTATCCTCCGCAAAGCCCGGGAAGCACCGGAGGCATGCCGCCCTGAAACGGGCTGCCAAGGCCGGCAAAGGTCGCAAGAAGAAAGCCGCAGCAGCGGCGGCTCGAAAAGAGACCGCTCCTGAAGCGCAGAAAGCCCAGATCGAGGCCCCGGCAGCTCCTGTCGTGCCGATGGCGCCCGGACCGGTTGCTCCGACGGGTTCGGCACAGTAAGCATGAGCCACACAGGCGATCCCTGACTGTTTCCTCGTTCCCAGTTCACATAATCATCATTATCAGACATCAAAGAACTGACGAGTCTCCCTCAAGAATTCCAGCATCAGCGCCGAGAAGCTTCTGAGGGAGTTCGTTATGATCCTACAGACTCGATGGAAACGCATGCTGGTCACAGCCCGAAAAAACCGCGGGATTTTGATCTCGGGCGCCGCTGTGGTGCTGATTTTCGTCCTGTTCCAGAACTGCGGCGTGAGTCCGGATCAGTACGCGCCGAGCGGTCTGAATGATGGTTCGATGGATGAGAACCTGAACCTGAACACCCCGACGCCGCTTACTTTCTTCCCGGCAACCGCGACTCTGGGTCCATCCGCGACACAGGCTTTCACAGCCTTCGGAGGATCCAACTCTTACACCTTTACTTTGAACGGTCCCGGAAGCATCCAATCGATCGTGGGAAATACCGCAACCTACCGAGCCCCGAACACGATCCCCCAAAACCAGACTGCAAGCCTTGCCGTTCAAGATTCCGCAGGGTCTATCAGGACTGTTTCGATCACGCTCCAGGTGGCCCAAGCCACTCCGACGACAACCCCGACATCGACTCCGACCACCACGCCGACCGCAACTCCGAATGCCTCTTTATTCCGGAATCTTCTGACCCCGTACGGGAACTGCCTGATCAGCAACAACGGAAAACTCGAAATCAAAAACCCTTGCACTCCTTACGGAAGCCAATCCGAACAGTTTGAATTGCGAGCGATTCTGATCGATCAGACTTGGGTCTTTCAGTTGCGGTCGTCTGCCGGAAGTTGCGCCACGGTGAAAGACAGTCGTCTCGATAACGGTGCACCCATCGAGATGGTCGCCTGCAACCAGCAGAACGCAAACCAGCTTTGGGCGCAAACGAACCAAAACGGGTACCTGAGACTTCAGGCTATCCATAGCGGAAAGTGTCTGGATGTGCCCCACGGAAACCAAGGAAACACGACCCAGCTAATCCAATACGACTGCCATGCCGACAACGACGGTCGCAGATGGGCCCAACGCTTCTTGCGGGTCCGGCCGGCACCTGCTCTGAATCAAATCGCTCCTGCTACTGAACTTCGAATCCGGCACATCGCCGGCCGATGCGTCCGCACCGCAATCGGACAAGGCCAGGATTCGCCCAACTTGTGGTCTTACTCTTGTGGAGCCGGCTCACAATATCGCTTTCGGTTGATCTCGTTTGCCGGCAACGGGGCCCCCTACCAGATCAAAAGCGGCAACGACAAGTGCCTGACCGTGCTCGATGGCGCGACCCAAAACGGAACCCGAATCACCGAGCAAGACTGCGGAACCGGCTATGTGGTGGAACAGCTCTGGAACATCCAGCCGACTCCGAATGCGGGACTGTTTTTTACGATTCAACGGGTGGGCGCAAACCTCTGTATGGATTTATCTGGAGCGGATGATCTTTTTGAACCGGTCGCTCAGGATAATGGCACGGCAATTCAACAATGGGGCTGCAACGGCTCGAACGCGCAGAAATTCATGTTTGATTTGCCTTGATGAATCTTGGTTACGGTCCCTCGCACTCGGGAACGGCCGGGTTCCCGTAGCGGTGGTTCTCGAGCCCCGTGATCGTACAGAATTTCGCACCCGCGAAGGCCCCGCCGAGCTGAAAACAACTGGTCAGCACGGTAAGCACCGAAGCCCCGTCCGCGGGCGTCGTCACGCGCGTGCGGTAAAGTTCACCTGCGACGACAGGAGCGGGCTGATCGCGATAGCCCCGGATCCGCGGCCCCGTCTCGATCAACTCGGGCTCCCCGACCAAAAACCGGCGGTATGCGGTCGCAGGGTCTCCCATCGTTTTTTGAAGCAAGTGAATGCCCTCGGGCGAGGAGTAATAGCACGCCATCTTGCCCGTGAAGAGCGTTCCCCAGTCGCGGTCAAAGTGCGAGTCCCGAAGCGACTCGAACACGCGGTAGAGCACGTATTTCGGGTTGTAGGCATACCCGTACTGGAACGCCCCCGGGTCGCAGGCCTGGAGAACCGGGGTCAGCAGAAGCGCGAGTACAACCAAAGACAATGATTTTCGTTTCATCAAGAGAGGTCATCGCACAGGCAGCGCTGGAACGCAATCATAAATTAAATTTATTTAGTTTAAAGAAGGCCGCACCGGCACCGCTGGTGATCCGCTCCCGAACCGAGGCGAGCTTCGGAAATCGTTCGCCCAGCATCCGAAGGATGCGAATCCGGTGTTCGCGGGTCAGAATGGTTTTCAGTTCGGGCTTCACCCGGCCGATTCCGTTCAGGGACTCATCAAGAGACCGCGGTGCGATCGTCGGAAACACCTCGCGCGCCGATTGGTCCTCGACCACGGTCGGATAAGTCAGGCTCTCGATCAGATGCCGCCCCACCCGCGCATGCTCGGGCACCACGAGCTCGAAGATTTCTCCCAGAACCGCAGGATCGATCTCGGGCACGGGGAACATCTTTCGATCCATCCCCGAGTGTGCGGCAACGCGACCCAAAAGATCGGCATAGGCGATTTGATCGGGGCCCCCGATTTCAAAGACGCGCGATCCCCGCACCTCTTGCGTGAGCCCGAGGACAAGGTACGCGATCATATCCTCAAAATGGATCGGCTGGCAGAGCTCGCGCAAATTCGCAGGATCGATCAAAAACGGAAGCCTGCTCACGAGCGCCTTCAGGATTTCAGTCGAGGTCGAGCCCTCACCGAGCACGATCGAGGCCCGGAACTCAAGCACCTGTGCCCGCCCGAGCGCAAGAATGGCGCCGGTCAGATGCCGGCTTCGCAGGTGGGGTGAGAGGTCCCCCGCCCGCCCGAGACCGCCCAGATACACGATCCGACCGATTCCCTGCTCGTTCGAGCATTTCGTGAAGACCTGCGCCGCAAGCGCCTCGTGATGCTCGAACGAACGCGGCTCGCCCAGCCCGTGAACGAGGTACACCGCCGACTCGCAGTCTTTCATGGCATCGGATACCGCCTTGGCATCGCGGACATCGCCCGGAAAGACCTGAAAAGAAGGATGCGAGATCGTGACTTTCGAGGGATTCCGCGCGAGAGCGTGGATGACAAACCCCTCCTCCAGAAGCCGCAAGGCCAGAAGATTTCCCACATACCCCGACACCCCGGTCATCATGATTTTTTTCATGGATTCAGATCCTCCGTGTTAGCATCTGCCCTAGAAGAGGCCTCGATGAGCTTACTGCATTTTTTGCCCGGTGTCGTGAAAGAACTCGCCAAGCATGTGCCCGATCTTGCGCTTGAGGTCACGGACTGGCGGGGCGTAAGCCGCGACATTCCGGTGATCTCACACCGCTGGCTTACGGGAGCCGGCATCCAGGAGCTCCGGCGCGCGCATGAGCACAAGATCGGTGCGTTTGTAGAGTTTTCGTCAGGCCCCGGCCCGACCAGCGCTGATCTGCCGACCAAAGAAAAGGGCGATGCGATTCTGAAACTGTACTTTGCCCAGCTGTATGTTCCGGAAGGACTTTTTTTTGACCTTCGGGACCAGCATTTCGACTGGAAAGAAGGAAAGCTTCTCTTTGCGCCGAACGGTCTTTGGTACCGTTTGAGTGATGCGTTTCGCACCGGAATTCTTACCGTTTACCAGGGATTTTACCGCGGGGATGAGAAGCTGTTCGAAGAAGGGCTCGTAGCCACGGGACTTTTGGACCGTTCCTGGAGCCAGGAAGATCAGAGTGAGATCAAGAATCTCTTTCGGTCCCACTTCGGAGAAAGCCTCGATCGGGACATGGTCTTCGGGCTTGCGGGATTTCAGGAATCCTTTTTGAAGATCTTCCAGTTTCTGGTCCGGAAAAAAATAAAACTCTCGAGCGAGTTCATGGTGTTCGGAATCTGTCTGGTGACCCTGTATCTTGCGCTCGAAAAAGGCGCCTTCGCGCACGCTGTGCGATCGATCTTTCTTGAGGTTGATCAATTCATGCAAGGTCGAAAAGAAGAAATTCCGAGTCCTCTTTCGCCGTAAGGATCAGCCGCTCCCCGCCCGACCCCGCAAGTCCGTCCCCAGGCCGCATCTCACGACCCGCGACTTCAAGAGTCCCCCGGATGAGCTGAATCCAAAAATGCCTGCCCTCCGTCACAGGCGCCTCGACCGAGTTTGCTTGATCCAGGAGCGAGGCATACAACACCACGTCTTGCCGAATCGCAATCGATTCGCCCCGTCCGTCGAGCGAAGCCACAGGACAAAGGCGGTTTCTTCGGGAATCACGGACAAAATGCGCCTCGGAATAAATCGGCTTCCCCCCTTGTGCGCGGGGGAGAATCCAAATCTGGAGCAGATGGCACTCCTCGGTTTTGGACGCATTGAACTCGCTATGGTACACCCCCGAGGCGGCGCTCATGTATTGCACATCACCCGGGCGGATCACAGATCCGCTTCCCATGCTGTCACGGTGCTCAAGAGCCCCGCGCACCACGTAGGTCAGGATCTCCATGTTTCGGTGGGGGTGCGAGGGAAACCCTTCACCCGGAGCGATCACATCCTCGTTGATGACCCGAAGGGCCCGAAAGCCCATATGGCGCTCGTCATAATACTCACCGAACGAAAAAGTGTGGGCGGTTTTGAGCCAGCCGTGATCGAAGGTGCCGCGTTCTGCCGAGGGACGGAAAAGGTGCATGGAAGGATCTCCCTGAACTCACAATACCGTCAAACCAGGCACCTTGCCAATCCGTCCGGGACTGGACAGATTGTTCCGGATTTGGAACAAATACAGGATGATTGATCTGAATGAGATTCAGTGCTTCAAACAGGTGGCGGAACACGGAAGCTTCAGCGCCGCAAGCAAGGCCGCCTCCATCCCGAAATCGACCCTGTCACGGAAGGTCTCGGATTTGGAGCAAAGACTCGGCGTCACACTCCTCCGACGGACCACGAGACAGGTAAAACTCACCGAAACGGGCCTCGAATATCTGAAGATCTGTCAAAAAGCCCTCTCGGAGATCGAACGGGCCGAGAGTCTCGCCTCGCGATCGGAAGAAACCCCCGAAGGCAAACTCAGGGTGGCTGCACCGCTTGATCTCGGCCTCACTTACCTCGCCGGGCTGGCGAGCGAATTCATCGAAACCTATCCCGGGATCGAACTCGAATTCGTGCTCGGCGACGCCCTGATTGATCTGATCGAGCAAAGAGTAGACCTCTCGGTTCGAGCGGGAACCCAGGAGGACTCAAGCCTGAAGGCGCTCAAGATCGGGGTTTCGGAATTCAAGCTATACGCTTCCCCCGTCTACCTGAAAAAATATGGCGAACCCCTGAGCCCGAAGGACCTCGAGCAACATCGGTGCATTGTGTTTCGGAACCTGCATCCCGAAGGTCAATGGCCTTTGTCATCCAGGAACGGACGGGCAAAAGTGAATCCCTCGAAAAAACTGATCTGCGACTCCCTGAACATGGCCATGCAACTGGCTTTGAAGGGTGCGGGAATCGCCCTGTTGCCTGTGTTTCTCGGGCACGAGGAGGTCGAAAAAAACCAGTTGATCCGCGTCTTAAAAAACTGGGGCACAGAGAGAGAGCCCGTCTACGCTGTGTATCCGGACCAACCCTATGTGCCCCTGAGAACGAGATTGTTTCTCGAATCCCTGAAAAAAGCCTTCGGATGATTACTTCTTCGCGACTGGCTTTCCGGCCTCGACCTTCAGGTCGATGGAAACTTCGTCTCCGACCACGGGACCGGCTTCGACCATCTTGCTCCAAGTGAGTCCGAAGTCCTTGCGATTGATCTTGCCGCTTACGCGGAAGGCGATCTTGGTGTTGCCAAACGGATCATTGACCACGCCAAGGTACTTCCCTTGCAGAGTTACGGGCTTCGTGACTCCATGAAGGGTGAGATCTCCGGTGACCTTCAACGCGTCGGGCTTGCCGGTGACGGATTTCGAAACAAAGGTCATCTCGGGGTATTTTGCGCTGTCAAAAAAGTCGGCGCCGGCGAGGTGCTTGTCGCGATCGGTGTTTCCGGTGCTGACCGAAGAGGTATCGATCTTCGCTGCAATGCGGGTGTCTTCGAGCTTCTTGCCCATCTCGACTTCGCCCGAGACCTTGTCAAAGCGGCCCTCGACCGAGGCGATCACAAGATGACTCACTTCGAAGCCGATCTTGCTGTGATTCGCATCGAGAGAGTATTTTCCTTCCTCGATTTTCGCGGTGCTGGCGAACGAAGCCTGGGCGATGATGGCGGACAAAAGAACAAACGTACGTTTCATGGATCCTCCTTATTTTAGGATGGGTTTTACGGTCGAAACCGTATGGCAAGCATGAAGTATGAACAAAAGAACCAAAGCTGACTAGTGGAAACAATCAAAACAAAGCGTTCCACAAACGGAACAATCAGGTTTTCTCGCCCGGCTCCAGCTCGTCCGAGAACTTCTGGTTGTCGATGCCCAGAATCTGCCCCATCAGAATGCGGACGCAATCCTTGATCCAGAGTTTGTCGGAGTCCGAGATCGCCACAATCTTGATTCCGGCCGATTCGGCCCCGTGGACCGCCACCACATTCAAACCGACCGGCATCTCACGATTCAAAACCTTCAAAACCGCCTGTTTCATCCGGAATCCGGGCACCATGAATTCCGAATCCCCGGGCTCGAGCGCGATCCGCATGCCCTCCCGGCTCAGATCCCTGAGTTTTCGCACCACAGGACCTTTTTCGGTCTGAAACCGAAGCTCCGCAGGAAAACTATCATTGAAAGGAATCCGGATGAATTTCCGACGATGGCTTTTCAGCAGCCTCCCCGGAAAAGGGATCCGCAGAAGCCTCTGTCCGTTCTGATATTCCACCTTCATCCGACTTGCGAGGAACATCACCTTGAACTGCAAGAGGGTCAGGGTGACAAACGCCTCCATGCCGGAATAGCGCTCCACCGAATCGAGCACGCGATTGGTGTGGGCGGAGGAGGCGGCAACACTCCTTGCGATGAAGCCGTCCGCGATCTCGCCACCCGAGAAAAACTGGAAAGGAAGTTCTTTTTTTTCTCCCGAGAAAAGAATGGTGCCCTTGGGCTTCAGGTTCTTCAGCTCGAAATGCACGAGCCCGAGCTGGTAGGCATCCGAAATGTCGGTCACTCCTTCCGGAATCGGGAACGGGGACTTACTCATTCTCGCGTCTTTCCTTCGAGCTCTTCACGAGCCGGTTGAAGGACTCGGCAAGCTCGGGGAAGAAATCGCCCCGCCGGAAGTGGATCTCATGGAGTTTGACCGGCTCGGAGGAACTCATGAGATTCAATTCTTTCTGCATCCGGTAAATGGGACCTGCGATTTTATGCGACACAAAAAGGCCTCCCAGAATCAGAATCAACCCCACCAGAATGGCAATGGCGAGGATCACCTGCTTGAACGTGCCCTCTTGCATCCTCAGGAACTCGAAATACACGTGATCGGGCGGGAGGCCGAGCTCGGTTCCGACGCGAACAAACTGATCAAACCCGTACGAAATCAAAAGATAAATCACCCCCGGAAGCAGGGCAGAAACCCCGGTCGCGTAGCCGACCAAAGTCCACTGGAACCTCGGGTTGATCAGAATGGACCGTCTTTTGCCTTTTTTTGATTCCATCAGTCTTGAGTATCTCAGGCTGAGTCCTTGATTTTCAATGAAAAATTGCGTTTTCTGGTGTACGTTCGCCCCCATGTCTTTTTTTCAAAATGACCCCCTCCCCCGGCATCCGGTTTTTGACGGCGGAGTGGCGACCGAACTCTATGAGCGTGGATTTTACATTAACCGTCTTTATGAGGAGCTGAACCTCTCGAACCCCAAAGATGTGGCGGCGGTTCATGAGAGTTATATCGATGCGGGAGCGAAGGTCATCACCACGAACACCTTCTCGCTCCTCTCGCCCCAGCTCGCGAAACACGACCTTGCGCCAAAACAACGGGAACTCCTGCATGCGGCGATCGAGGTCGCGGCAGAGGCCGTGAGGAACAAAAAGACCGACACGAAGATCGGCCTCTCCTTCGGCCCCATGAGCGTGCTGATCGAGCCCCTCGGACCGACCTCGCGCGAAGAGGTGCGCACCGAATACGAGACGCTGGCGCGATTCGCGCTCGAGGTGCCCAAATTCGACCTGTACCTGCTCGAAACCTTCTCGAACTTGGATGAGCTGGAGTGCGCGATCGAGGGAATCCGGAGGGTGGATTCCACGACTCCGATCCTGGCCTCGATCACCACGATGAGCACCGAGAAGCGCTTCATCGAGGAATTCGCCCGCCGGATCGGAGAGCGCACGGATGTGCAATACCTGGGCCTCAACTGCTCGGAGGGTCCTCAGGATTTGCTGCAATCGCTGAAAATCCTGCGGCCGCTCACCGCAAAGTCCATCATCGTCCAGCCGAATGCCGGGATTCCACGCACAATCAACGGCCGCTATTTTTACATGACCTCCCCCGACTACATGGCCAAGCACGCCAAACGCTTCATCGAAGCGGGCGCGCGTGGCGTGGGCGGGTGTTGCGGAACAGGTCCGGCTCACATCCAAGCCATCGCCCAATCCGTGCGGATGATGGACGCCAAGGCTCCCGGAACCGAAGAGAGCATGCCCTTCCAAATGGGCCGGATCACGATCGAAGAAAAAATCCCTTCGGTGCGACGCCCGCTTTCGGAGCGGACCCCCTCGCGGATCGGGCAAACGCTTGCGACCGGAAAAAAAGTGATCTCGATCGAGCTCACCTCGCCGCGGGGCACGGATCTTTCGCGGTTCTTCTCTTCGATCGAGAAAGTCCGCGCCGCAGGCGTTGATTTCGTGAACGTTCCGGATGGTGCTCGCGCCTCGACCCGCGTGAGCTCGCTCCATCTCGCCTCCAAAATCAACTCCGATCCTTCGTTCGGCGTCACCGTGATTCCCCACTTCACCACCCGTGACCGGAACCTGATCGCGCTTCAGTCCGATCTGCTCGGAGCGTCCATCAACGGGGTGCATGATGTTCTTTTGATCACCGGGGACCCGCCGAAGCTCGGAAACAGCAAAGAAGCGACTCCGGTATATGACATCGACTCGATCGGGCTCACCTGGCTTGTCGATCGATTGAACCAGGGACTGACCCCGCGCGGAGACGCGCTGGGATCGCGCACGGACTTTGCGATCGGAGTCGCCGCAAACCCGACTGCGATCAATCTTGAACTTGAGATCCGGCGCTGGAAGTACAAGGTCGAATCGGGCGCAGATTTCGCCGTCACACAGCCTGTCTATGAGGCCGGGACGTTCCTGCGTTGGAAGGATTCGATCGGTGCGGAATACCGCCCCCACATCATCGGAATCTGGCCGTTTGTGAGCTTCAAAAACGCCGAGTTCATGGCGCACGAGGTGCCCGGGGTCCATGTGCCGGCCTGGGCGCTCGAGAAAATGGCCGCAACACGCGACAAGCCCGAGGACGCGGTGAAAACCGGAATCGAAATTGCGGCCCGGATCATGCGCGAGCTCTCGAATGAGTGCGAGGGGTTTGCGATCAGCGCTCCGCTCGGACGCGTGGAAGTGGCGTTGGAGGTTTTGAAATGTCTCGGTTAGAAGCTCTTTTGAAAGAACGGATCCTCGTGCTCGATGGAGCCATGGGGTCGATGATCCAGCAATTCAAGCTGACCGAAGAGGATTACCGCGGCGAGCGGTTCCGGGATTTCTCGCGGGACCTCAAGGGAAACAACGATCTTCTCGTGCTGACGAAGCCCGAGGTCATCCGCTCGATCCATCTTGATTATCTTCGGGCCGGGGCCGACATCATCGAGACGAATACCTTCAATGGCACCTCGATCGCCCAGAGCGACTACGGGCTCCAGTCGATCGTGTATGAGATGAACCGTGCCGCCGCAACTCTGGCGCGCGAAGCCTGCGATCAGGTCATGCGCGAGGCAAAAGAACGCGGTGAGACCCGCGAGTGCTTTGTCGCGGGAGCCGTGGGCCCCACCAACAAGACCGCATCGCTCTCGCCTGATGTCAACCGGCCCGAGTACCGTGCGGTCAGCTTTGACGAGCTGAAAGACGCCTATCGCGAGCAGATCGAGGGGCTGGTCGACGGGGGATCGGATGCGCTCTTGTTCGAGACGACGTTTGACACCTTGAACCTGAAGGCCGCGGTTTTTGCGTATCAGGAATACAATGACGCGAACCCCGATCGGAAGCTTCCGATCCTCCTTTCGGCCACGATCACTGATCAATCCGGCCGCACTCTCTCGGGGCAAACGATCGAGGCGTTCTGGATCTCGATTGCCCATGCGCGCCCGCTCTCGGTCGGGATCAACTGCGCCTTGGGCGCAAAAGAGATGCGCCCTTACATCTCAGCACTTTCAGACATCGCGGAGTGCGCCATCAGCTGTTACCCGAATGCGGGACTCCCGAACCCGCTTGCTCCGACCGGCTACGACGAAACACCCGAGATGCTGGCCTCAACCCTGCGTGAGTTCGCTGAAGCGGGTCTTCTGAACATCGTGGGCGGTTGCTGCGGCACCACTCCGGATCACATTCGCGCCATCGCAGAGACCGTGCGCGAGTATCGCCCGAGGATCCCTGCTCCTTCAAAAGCCCGCGAGGTGCTCTCGCTTTCGGGGCTTGAGCCCATGATTCACCGCCCGGGCGAGAACGGGTTTCTCGTGATCGGAGAGCGCACGAATGTCATGGGTTCTCCGAAGTTCGCGGAACTCATCCGAAGCGGAAAGTTCGATGAAGCCCAACGGGTCGCCAAGCAACAGGTCGAAAACGGCGCAAACCTGATCGACATTTGCTTTGATGAGGCGCTTCTGGATGCCGAATCCTCGATGGTGCGGTTTTTGAACCTTCTTGCCTCCGACCCTGATATCTCGCGCATTCCCTTCATGATCGACAGCTCGAAGTGGACCGTGCTTGAGGCGGGGCTGAAGTGCATGCAAGGGAAAGGTGTTGTGAACTCGATCTCGTTGAAAGAGGGCGAAGCGGCATTCCTTCAGCATGCCGAAAAGGTCCGTCGCTATGGCGCCGCTGTGGTCGTGATGGCATTTGACGAAAAGGGCCAGGCCGCGACCTTCGAGGACAAGGTCCGCATCTGTGAGCGCTCCTACAAGCTCCTGACCGAACGCTGCGGGTTTCACCCTTCGGACATTATTTTTGATGCGAACGTGCTTACGGTCGCTACCGGCATGGAGGAGCACGACGGATACGCTCTCGACTTCATCCGGGCCGCGGCCGAGATCAAGGCCCGATGCCCGGGTGCGCGCACAAGCGGCGGGATCTCGAACGTATCGTTCTCGTTTCGCGGCAACAACACCGTTCGCGAGGCCATGCACTCGGTGTTTTTGTACCATGCGATCAAAGCGGGCCTCGACATGGCGATCGTGAATGCGGGAATGATCACCGTGTACGACGACATCGAGCCCGAGCTGAGGGAGCTCGTGACGGATGTGATCCTCAATCGGGCTCCCGGCGCATCGGAGCGCCTGACCGAGTATGCCGAACGGGTCAAGGGTTCGGGGGGTGCTGCCTCGGCGAAATCCGGCTCTGCGTCCCAGAAGAACGCATGGAGATCTTTCTCGCTCGAAAAACGGATCGAACACGCGCTCGTTCACGGCATCACGGACTTCATCGATCAGGACACCGAGGAAGCACGTCAAAAATACGGCAAGCCTCTTCATGTGATCGAAGGCCCGCTCATGGACGGCATGAAGGTCGTGGGCGAGCTCTTTGGCGCAGGAAAGATGTTCCTCCCCCAGGTCGTGAAAAGCGCGCGCTCGATGAAAAAAGCCGTGGCCTACCTGACCCCCTTCATGGATGCCGAGAAAAGCGCCACAGGCGCGGTCCAGACCCAAGGCACGTTTGTCATTGCAACCGTGAAGGGCGACGTGCACGACATCGGCAAGAACATTGTCTCGGTCGTGCTCTCGTGCAATGGCTATCGCGTGATCGATCTCGGTGTCATGGTTTCCTGCGAGGAGATTCTGAAGGTCGCCCGGAGCGAGAATGCGGATTTTGTGGGCCTGAGCGGCCTCATCACACCCTCGCTCGACGAGATGATCCATGTGGCAAAAGAGATGAACCGGCAGGGGTTCGAAGTTCCGCTTCTGATCGGAGGCGCCACCACCTCGCCTGCCCATACGGCGATCAAGATGGCCTCGCACTACGACCACCCGATGGTGCAAGTGGGGGATGCCTCGCTTGTGGTCGAGGTCTGCACGAAGCTCCGGAGCCCGACCCTTCGGGAAGAGTACGTGCGCGCGCTCCGCGAATCGCAGGCAAAACTGAAAGAGAGCCATGAGCGGAACCGCGGCCAGAGTTCGTTTTTGCCGCTTGCGGATGCCCGCAAAAAACGTTTTCCCATCGACTGGAAAGCATTCCATCCCCCTGCTCCCCCGTTCACGGGTACGAAGGTTCTCGAGTCCATCCCGCTCGAAGAGGTGGCGGAGTTCATCGACTGGTCTCCGTTTTTTTGGAGCTGGGAGCTGAAGGGCAAGTATCCGGCCATCTTGAACCATCCGGTCCACGGAGAGCAGGCAAGCCAGCTCTTCCAGGATGCAAAAGTGATTCTCCAGAAGATCATCCGCGAGAAGCGCTTCACACTGAAAGCCGTTTACGGATACTACCCGGCAAATCAGGTCCGGGACGAGGACGTTCTTCTTCATGGCGACGGAACAAGCGCAAAATTCCATTTTTTGCGCCAGCAAAAAGAAAAGGTGGGCGATCAGACATACTACTCGCTTGCGGACTTCATCGCGCCCGAGTCGTCCGGGATCCGCGATATTTTAGGCGTGTTCTGCGTGACCGCAGGCCCCGGGGTCGAGGAGCTCTCGCAGGAATTCCTGGCCCAACACGACGACTACAGCTCGATCATCGTGAAAGCGATCGGTGATCGCTTTGCCGAAGCGGCGGCCGAATGGCTCCATGCGAAGGTGCGGCGCGAGACGGGAGTGCGCGAATCGCTCTCGGTTCAAGAAATGATCGAAGAAAAATATGAGGGAATCCGTCCTGCGCTCGGTTACCCCGCCTGCCCCGATCACAGCGAGAAGGAGACTCTTTGGAAGCTTCTTCGCGCGGATGAGCGGATCGGTGTGAGCCTGACGACGAGCTTTGCGATGACGCCTCCGTCTTCGGTATCGGGTATTTATTTCTTTCACCCCGAGGCGCGGTACTTCAATGTGGGGCCGATCCACGAAGAGCAACTGATCGACTACGCCAAACGAAAAGACGTTCCCCTTGCGCGCGCCCGCGAGCTCCTGGCGCCCAATCTATGAGTCCCGTTCCCGTAAACTCCGATCTTGCCTCCCGGGTTGACCGGGAACTTGCCAGAATGGCAGCCCCGGCCGCCCTTCGGGAGCAGTTCCATGCGGCCCCGGCCGAATGGCTCGCGCAATTCGCAGACGGCGTCGATCAGAGCCCGTATTCGCTCATTGAGTGGCTGGATGCGCTCGTGCGGTTCTCGGTCTGGGAAGAAAAACACAAGCGCCCGCTCTTGCTCGAAAGAAAGCAAGAATACCTTTTGTGCTGCATTGAGGGCACAGGAACACGCGCCCCGAGAATCGGCCTCGCGGATGCGCTTGAGCATTACTTGAACACGAACGGAGTCCGCGAGGACTGAGATCCGAGTAGCCGAGAGTTCTTACAAACTGTTTGTTTGATCGGGATTGGTGATGGAGGTGGACCGGGAGAGGCCTCTGGAATAATTCAGTTTTTGCCGACTCTCGCGAGCCAGGATGGCGAAAGCGAGGCCGGACGACCCGGCATGGAGGTAAAAACGGAATTATTCCAGAGGC
>JBEIJY010000036.1:0-22390 GCA_040380025.1 Bdellovibrionales bacterium
CGCAAATGCCGCAGGCGGATACGGTGCCTTCATGATTCTCAGGCGGGATTCGACCCAGGGCTGGGTGATTGAATTCGACTCCAAGGATCATTTCATCAGCCCGGTTCAATATCCGAGCCTTTGGCCGAATGGTCAGGGCAAGCCGGTTCCGTTTCTTCCGCCCCGAAACAGCGGAGATCGCATGGGCGAATCGGTAGCCATTGCCGGAAGCTCGGCAGGAGGAGCCATTGCAGTGATCGGGGTTCCGGGAGCGGATGGTCCGTTCTCGAGTCCGGGGTTTTTGCAACCAACCAGTGGCACGGACATCGGGATGATCATCATTCTGAAGCGCTCGGCGGGCCCGAATGGCGGATGGAGCTTGTTTCAGTATCGGCCGTATCAGGTCGAGGCTCATACCTCGCCGAACTGGCCCGCTCGAAGGGTGGGAGCGAACTGCCAGTTCGGACGCAGAGTCGCCATCGAGAAACGGTCTTTCTCGGAGGGACAGCCGACAGATTATCCGATGATTCTCTCGAGTTTTGATCGGACCGCGGGGAACGCTGCCGACATGGGCGCACTCGTGCTCCGTTACATTCCACCCACCGGGAACCCGGGTGCTTTTTGGGGCGGGGAATTTTACCACGACGAGCAGTACTTGCTTCAGCCTCGGGCGAACATCCCGGGAGGCGGCCTGAACCCGGATGAGCAGGTCGAGGGCATGGCCATCACCCGAAGCTGGGTTGCGCTCGGAGTGCCGGCGCGGCAAGCGGTCATCAATAATGCGAACTTTCAGCGCGGGGGCGTTTACCTGTACTACCGCAGGAAGGCGGCGGGCGTGGTGCATTCCTTTCAGGATGAGGCCGGATATTTCGGCGGTATGCGTGACAACACCGAACATCATCGTCAGCACGACGGTGCGATTCTCGACAACTCGATCGTACTGGATCACTCCCGATTCGGGGAGCGGATTTCAAGCCTCCGCCGCAGTCCACAGCCGGGAAACATCGGTGAGCTCGAGGATGCGGTTCAAGATCGCATCGTGATCTCGGTACCGAGGAGGCCGAGTGGAAACTTAACGAACGCGGGAGAAATCAAGCAATATGCGATTACCTTCAATTATAGCAACAATTCCTATGTGAGTGCGGTCACCGCTCCGGCCAATCCGCTTTCGATGATTTCACCGAATCTCAATCCGCCGGCGGTGCAGAGCGATGACTATCTCGGAAATCGCGGGTTTGCGGCGATTCGCGAGGATACCGGCGAGACGCGGGTATTCGCCTCGAGCTATTTTCACCCTTACGGATTGGTTCAGGCGGACCCGCAACTCGCAAGTGCGGGGGCGGTGTTTCGCTGGGGGGCCCAGGGAATCACAAAAGGGATCGAGGCAAGCGGTACCCGTGCGACGTACCGGCAATTCGGATTCGGGCTCTCGTTTTTTTATGAAGACGGAGTCAACAAGGGCATCTTGATCGGCGCGCCGGCGACGAATCAGACCATGGGCGCATTCTATTACCTGAAGGATTGAGAAGTTCGCAAATCTTGGTTTGAACTAGATCATTTCAACCACCGGCCGCCCCGCCTTCTTCCACAAATCCGAGCCGGATTTCAGGCAGGTGTTCCGGGCGGCGGGGCCGGGATCGGGCTCCAAAAACGACATCCGCACGGGCTCGCCCTCCCGGAACAGGCTCAGAATCATCGCCGCGCACATCGCGCAGGGCTCAAGGCTTGAGTGAATGGTCGCCCCGGCGGGAAGCTCCCCGCCCCGTTGCGCGAAAATCGATCGCGCCAGATTCCACTCGGCATGAAGCGTCTGATTCGACTCGGCCGTGCTCCAGGCGTACCCCAGAAGCGCACCGTCCGGACCGAGCGCAAGCGCCGAAACGCGCTTGAATCCGCGAGCGTTCTCTTGAAGCGCACGCAAAAAAGGAGCCACCTCGTCCGGCCGGAGTGTGCGCGAGCCGGCGCAGTTGGCACCAGCGCCGAACTCCAGTGCAGGGGGGGCGTAAACCTCCACTTCCCGCGCAAAGGGCGGGCTCGGGTGCCGAAGTTCCCGATTCGCATCGCGATCGAGCATGCTCATTCGCTTGGCCGCGACTTTCACAACGCCCTCACAAAGCGGGGTGGGGGGATAATTCGTATGAATCCGCTCGCGAAGAATCGCACGCGAGCGGTCGGGAAGCATTCCGGCGATGCCGCTCACAAGCGCCGCAACCGGCGACGAAAAACGACCGCCGACGGTCGCATCACGCGAAACATACAGCGTATCTTGATGAATCAAAAAGGCCTCGCGAAGCACGGAGTGCCTCCCGGGCTCAAAGCGAGCGCACGAATTCGAGGTACGCTCCGGCCGTCATCAGGGTCTCGAACTGCGCCTTCGCATCCGACGATTCGAGCACCAGCATCCACTCCCCGTGCGGGTTGGCGTTGATCCTTCCCGGCTCGGCGATCAGGTCGGAATTCGACTCGACGACCTTTCCGCTCACCGGCGAGTACAGATCCGACACGGCCTTGATGCTCTCGACCACGCCGAAGGTCTCGTGCGACTTCAGCTCGCGGCCGGTTTTTGGGAGCTCCAGGAACACGATGTCTCCGAGACTGCTCTGCGCATGATCGGTGATTCCGACGCGAATTTGCGTGTCCGAAAGCAGTTCGGCCCATTCGTGGTCTTTGGTGTAGCGGTATTGTTCCGGATAGCTCATGAAGATCTCCTGTGATTTACGGGGGTTTTTCTTGGTGTTGCTATTTGGTGTTATTTTGCCTGGTTACTTTTTTTCGAGGAACGGGGTCTTGCAGACTTCGAACTCATGAAAATCCTCGCGGATCTTCACCCAAAGCCTGGTTCCGGGTTTCTCGCGGGTCTTGTCGATCCATGCGATTCCGATGGCGCGCTTCAGGCTCGGGCTCTGGGTGCCGCTCGTGATCGCGCCGAGTTTCGTGGTGCGATCGGCATCGAACACCTCGTAGCCCTCGCGCGGAATTCCGCGGCCCAGGGACGCCACACCCACCAGGGCTTTTTTTGCGCCCGCGGCCTTGAGTGCCTCTACTGCGGGCTTTCCGATGAAGGTGCCCTGTTTATTGAGCTTCGTGATCCATCCGAGACCCACTTCGAGCGGGTTCGTCGAATCATTGAGCTCATGCCCGTAGAGCGCGTATTTCATTTCGAGCCGGAGCGTATCGCGAGCGCCAAGCCCGCAAGGAAGAAGCCCGTCGCCCGCGCCGGTCTCGAGGAGCGCCCGCCAGACTGCGGGGCCGTCATTCCAAGCGCAGTAAATCTCGAATCCGTCCTCGCCGGTGTAGCCAGTTCGCGCAAGAACCGCCTTCGCGCCCGCCACCGAGCCTTCGGCGCACCAATACGTCTTGATCGCCGCAAGCGGCGTTGCGGTCAGGCGTTGCAAAATGGACTCGGCAAGCGGCCCTTGCACCGCGATTTGCGAAAACTCGCTCGAAGCGTTTTGAATTCGGGGCTTTGTGCCCTCGTAAGCCGCGAGCGCGCGCTCAAGATGGGCGAAGTCTTTTTCGGTGTTCGAGGCGTTCACCACGAGCAAAAACCGTTCGGTGGCGAGCCGGTATACGACCAGGTCATCGACCACCCCGCCCCGCTCGTTGCAAAACGCCGAGTACTGCGCTTGTCCGATCGCAAGGGTCGACGGGTCATTCGTCGTGACGAAGCTCACGAACTCCATCGAGCCCGGGCCCTCGACAAAAATCTCGCCCATGTGGCTCACATCAAAGATTCCGCAGGCCGTTCGCACGGCGGTGTGTTCGCGGGTGACGCCGGAATACTGCACCGGCAGCTCCCACCCGCCGAAATCGACCATGCGGCCTGCAAGGGCCTGGTGTTCCTGGAACAAAGCGGTTCGTTTCAGCATGGGGGGACTTTAGCCCCTTCGACTGGCGGCTGCAAATGTGTTTTCGAGCAGGACCTGAATGGTCATGGGGCCGACGCCTCCGGGTACGGGGCTCAATGCCGATGGTGTATCGCCCACCGAGGCGGTGTCGACGTCGCCCACGATTTTTCCGTCCGGGTTCCGGTGAATTCCGATGTCGACGACGACCGCGCCGGGTCTGAGCCAGCTCTGGTCGACGAGTCCCTTCGAGCCTGCGGCGACGAACACGAGCTCACACAGGCGGCAGAGCTCCGCGGGGTTTTGGGTCTTGCGATGGATCTGGATCACGCTCGCATCCCGCGACAGCAAGAGTGCCGCGAGGGGCTTTCCGACGATCGAGCTTCGTCCGATCACGCAGGCGGTCCGTCCCGAAACGGGAATTCCGTAATGATCCAGAAGAATCAGCACCCCGCCCGGAGTGCAGGGCAAAAAGCGCGGCGATCCGGTCACGAGGAGTCCCACGTTCTCGGGGTGCAGGCAATCGACGTCTTTTTCGGGAGTGACCCAGCGGGAGACCTCGCTTTCGGCGAATGCGGGCGGGAGCGGCCGTTGAATGAGCACTCCGTCGACATCGGGGTTCGCGTTCAGTTCGGCGACCTTCGTTCGCACTTCTTCGGGATCGACCGAGGCATCGAAGCGGATCGTCTCGCTGGTGAATCCCACCTTGATCGCCATGCTTGCCTTCCGACCCACGTAGATCTGGCTTGCCGGATCATCTCCGACCAGAACCACACAAAGGTGCGGGGCGCGGCCCAGGCGCGCGCGAAGAGCCCGGGTGTCTTCCTCGAGCTTCGTGCGTCGCGCTTCGATCACGGGCTTGGCGGCAAGACGGATCATCCGGTCTCCTTCGTCGCCCGTGCCAGCACCTGCTCGAACTGCGTGCGGTAGTGCGCGCGAAGATCGTCGATCGAGACCGCGCCCAGATC
This sequence comes from Bdellovibrionales bacterium, assembly GCA_040380025.1. Classification (GTDB taxonomy): domain Bacteria; phylum Bdellovibrionota; class UBA1018; order UBA1018; family CAIMNF01; genus CAIMNF01. Next base: position 4,793 of record JBEIJY010000036.1, read on the forward strand.
GCAGCGGATCTTGTGGGCCGAGGCCGATTTTTGAATCGCCCCGAGCATCTCGTCGAGCGAGTGCGACGAGAACGCCGCCGACTGCACGAGCGCATACAGGCTCTCGCGGGTGCAGGAGTTCTGCTCGATCAGGCGATGCAAGAGCAGGCTCGAGAAGATGCGATGATGCCCGAGCACGTGCCGTTCGACCTCTTCGCGATGGATGACGAGGTTTCGCACGGTCGAGGCGAGCCTCCGCAGGGCGTACACGAGAATCCCGAAGTGATCGGGCAAATACAGTCGCTCGGCGCTCGAGTGCGAGATGTCGCGCTCATGCCAGAGCACGATGTTCTCGAGCGCGATGCTTTCGTGCGACCGCAAGACCCGCGCAAGGCCCGTCAGGTTCTCGCTCGAAACTGGGTTCTTTTTGTGGGGCATGATCGACGATCCGGTCTGGCCCCGGCCGAATCCTTCTGACACCTCTCCCACCTCGGTGCGCTGAAGATGCCGGAGCTCGACGGCGATGCGCTCGATCGCCGAGCCGGTGAGCGCCCCGATCGAGACCATCGAGGCCACGCGATCGCGGGGAATCACCTGGGTCGAAACGGGTTCGGGTCTCAGACCGAGCTTCTTCAGGGCGCGCGCCTCGATTTCGGGAGTGAGAATCGAGTAATTTCCGACCGCGCCCGACAGCTGTCCTGTGATCGAAGTCAGGAGCAATCGTTCGTAATCGACCAGGCGCCGCGAGAGCTCGCATCGGAATGAAAGGAACTTCTGGGCGAAGATCATGGGCTCGGCCGCCATGCCATGCGAGCGGCCGAGGCAAAGAAGGTCGCGGGTAGCCTCGATTTTCTCGTCGAGGGCATTCAGGACTTTTTGAAGGGCCGGGATCACAAGACCGATCGAGTCGCGGATCTGGAGCGAAAGCGCGGTGTCGATCACATCCGAAGAGGTGACCCCGAAATGAAAATACCGCGCGTGCTCGGCCGGCGCCTGCTCGGTGATGCTCGTGCAAAACGCGACCACGTCGTGGCGGGTGGTTGCTTCGATCTCGGCAATTCTTGCCGGGTCGATTTTCGCCGGGCGGAACGCATCGGCCGTTCCCGACGGAATCCTGCCGGTCTCCTCGAGGGCTTCGAGCAGTGCGAGCTCCACATCCAGAAAGCGTTTGAACTTCTGTTCCTCACTCCAGATCGCCGAAACTTCCGGCATGTCGTATCGTTTGATCATTTTCTCTTCATCCTACCACGATTCGGCGGGGTCCGCGTGCGAATTCCTTTTGCGGAGGGCGGGCGAATCGCCTACAATCAAGAAAAGGCCGCGCTTCCAGGATGGAGGCGGTCCGGTGGAGGAACAAGGATGTCGAAGCCTCTTTGGCCCGCGGTTTCGGGGGCGGTCGCCCGCGACCTGCAAGTCGAGGTCATCTCGAACAATCTCGCGAACGCGAACACGAACGGATTCAAAAAAGATTCGGTCGAGTTCAAGGAATACCTCTCCCAGACCGAAAAAATGTCGGACCTCACCGTCGACATCCCCCGCTCCCCGATCAAAGACAAAGATTTATACCCCTTGGACGGTCGCGATCAGTCCTTCGTGATCGTGAACGGCACCCGCACGAGCATGCGAACGGGTGGACTCAAGGTCACCGACAACCCCCTCGATGTGGCGTTGAACGGTCCGGGGTTCCTCGAGGTCGCCACGGCGAACGGCGTTCGCTACACGAAGGCCGGAGCGCTGAAGCTCGGCGCCGACGGAAGACTCATGACGAGCGAGGGGCATCCGGTGCTCGCGAAGGGCGAACCCGGGAGCGATCCGGCCTCGCGTTACATCAGCCTTCTGGGGCGCGACGGGTCCGTGCACATCAACGATCGCGGAGAACTCTACATGAACGACACGCCGGTGGCCACGCTTGCGGTCGTCGAATTCGCCGACGCGAATCTGCTTCGCAAGACCGGCGGCCTGTATTTCGAGAACAAGGATCCTGGGGCGAATCCGCCACAGGAGGCGACGGCCACGCCGGTGCGGCAGGGAATGCTCGAGACTTCGAATGTGAATCCGGTCGAGGAGATCGCGAATCTCATCCGGGCGAACCGGATGTTCGAGCAGGATCTGAAGGCCATGAAAACCGTGAACGAGATGCTTCAAAAAGAAGTGGTCGATCTCGGAAAGCTTTGAACCAGGAAGGGGAATGAACCATGTTGAAAGCGCTCAATACTTCGGCCACAGGCCTCGAGGCCCAGCAGGCGAACATCGACCGGATCGCGAACGATCTTGCGAACGTGAACACCGACGGCTACAAGCGCGAGACCACCGAGTTTCATGACCTCATGTACGAAACGATCAAGGATCCGGGCGGCAGGCAAGGCGCCGCGACCGTGAGCCCGACCGGAATCCAGAAGGGTCTCGGGGTGAAGGTCGGTTCGGCGCACAAGATCTTCGAACAGGGCTCGGTCAAGATGACGAGCAATCCGTATGATCTCATGATCGAGGGCAAGGGATTCATTCCGGTGACTCTCCCGAACACGGGCGAACTCGTGTACACGCGCACCGGGAACTTCAAACTCGACTCCCAGGGGCGCATCAGCCTGAGCAATGGGGCTCTTCTGGAACCGCCGATCTCGGTCCCGGGCGAGGCCTCGAGCGTGGTGATCACTCCTTCGGGCGAAGTCAAGGCGGTGACGGCCCAAGGGGAGCAGGCGATCGGACAGATCCAGCTCGCGCAATTCATCAATCCGCAAGGGCTTCTTGCGGTCGGAAACAACTTCTACAAGTCGACCCCGGCAAGCGGGCAGGCCCAGACCTTGGTTCCCGGCGAGGGTGGGACCGGCACCATTCTGCAAGGCGCGCTCGAGACCTCGAACGTGAACGTCGCCAACAGTATGATCGAGATGATCGGAGCCCAGCGGGCCTACGAGATGAACACGCGGGTGATGAGTGTCGCCGACAAAATGCTTGAAGCCACGACAAACGTCGTGAGATGATACAAATAGCTAGAACTCAAGGATGGGTTTGACGCAGGACCAGGGAGGGTCGAGCTTGAAATTCCGTTTCGGTTTGATTTTGTTTTTTGCGGCCCTCGGGCTCTCCTTCGGGTCCGCATTCGCCGGAGCGGAGGCCCCTTCCGCGCGCCTCGCAAGCCTGATGCGCGCAAGCCTCTCGGCGGTGATTCCCGAAGCGTCGCTTGCCATCCCCTCTCTCGAGCAGACCTGCTCTTCTCCGCCCCTTTCGATGTTCGAGCGCTTTGATCGCGTGCGCCTCATCGAAGATCGCCCGAACGGATCGGCGCTCTTTGAAGTGACCGGGCGCACCTCCGCCGGCCTCGAAAAAATCGAGCTGGTGCAGACCCCGTACTCGGCCTGGAAGAAAGTGCTCGTTCCGACTCGCAGAATTTATCCGAACACGCGTCTGCAAGAGGCGGATTTTCGCATCACCGAGATGAACGTCGCCACGGGCGCGATCCGCGAGTACCGGGGCGCATTGCTTTCTGCCGAGGCACCTCTTGCGCGTCTCCAAACCAAACAGACGCTCCTCGAAGGCCGCTTTGTCACGACCGCATCGGTCGAGCGCCAGCCCGATGTGCGCCGGGGCGACACGGTCCGGCTCGATCTGGTTTCGGGCGATCTCTCGCTCTCGACCCAAGCCACCGCATCCGAGAACGGCTCGGTCGGAGACCGGATTCGCGTGATGGCGCCGAAAACCAAAAAAGAAGTCGTCGGAATCGTCCGCGAGGATCACTCGGTGGAGGTCGCGCTATGAGGACGGTCCCGCGGTGGATTCTGCTGGTTCCGGTTCTGAGCATGCTTTCGGGCGCTTGCGCCTCGATCAATCCCTTCAAGTCGCATCGTTCGACCGATTACAATGCCATCACCTATGGCGAAGAGGGCGTGTACGGAGCGAACCGCCAGGGCCGATGGGGAGGCGCGAATGTCGAAATCCCGCGGCCCTCGGTAAGATACGAGGCACCCGAGGCTCGCGCTCCCGCGATGAGCCGCAATCTCGAGGGCCCGGCCGAAGACGTTCTCGACCCGACCGAAGACACCGTGCGGGCGCGAATCGAGGCCAAGCGCGGTCAGGCGCAGGCGAAAATCCGCGGGGACCGGGTGACCCGCGCCGATTTTTTCGACAATGCTCCGAGTGACGGATCGCTCTGGGCGACCGAGAACGACGGCAATTACTTCTTCACCAAAGGAAAAGTCCACGCGGTCGGCGACATTGTTTCGGTCAAGCTCGAGGACTCGATGGTCAAGCAGGTGGCCGAAGAAATCAAAAAGAGCCTGAGCCCGGCCGAGCAGGAGGTCGAGATGGCGCTCTATCTTCGGAACACCGAGGGTGCCAAGAACGATCAGGACCTGAAGGCGTATCGCAATGTCGCATCGGATGATCTGAACTCTGAGGCCGAAGAGGTGAAGCAGAGAATGGAGAAGGCCGTGCGCTGGTCGCAGGTCGATCTTTCGACTGCGATCGGACTCGCCCCCGCCGAAGAGCTTCGCGCCGAGATCGTCGATCGCTACCAGAACGGCAACTTCAAGATCCGGGCGGTCAAGCGCGTCCTCTATCGCGGATCTTCCAAAATGGTGTCGCTCGTCGGGGTCGCGCCGGTCGCCGACTTCGACGAAAAAGACATGATCAATTCAGGGAAACTCTATGAATACCAGATTCGTGTCACGCGTTGAGGCACTGACGGCCCTGTTTTTTTTGCTCGCGGTGGCGACCGCGCCGTCGGCGCTTTCGTCGACCACGGTGGGCGCGCGCCTGAAGGACATCGCCGCAGTGAAAGGCGTGCGCGAGAACATTCTGATCGGCTACGGCATTGTTGTGGGCCTGAAAGGCACCGGCGATTCGAGCACCGATGTGACCGCGAAGTCTTTGGGTCGCCTCTTCGGAAAGCTCGGACTCGATGTCGAAAAGAACGCCGCCGTGAAATCGAAGAATGCGGCCGCGGTCATTGTCACCGCAAAGCTCCCCGCCTTCGCCCGCTCGGGCACTTCGATCGACATCACCGTGTCGTCGATCGGGGATGCCGCCTCGCTCGAAGGGGGAACCCTGCTCGTGACCCCGCTCCGGGCCGGAGACCAGCAAGTTTACGCGGTCGCGCAGGGGCAAGTCACCCTGGGTTCGCTCACCGACGGCAAGGCGGCTTTTCCGACAGTGGGACGGATTGTTTCGGGGGCCACGGTCGAGCGGGATGTCGACACCAATTTTGCAGGCAAAAAGAGCTTCCGCCTCTCGCTCTCGAATCCGGACTTCACGACCGCCGCGCGCGTGACTGCGCTTTTGAATTCGGAGCTCGGCGGAAAGTTCGCCACCGCCCGCGACAGCGCCACGATCGACATCGTGGTGCCCTTCAACTATGAGGGCAACACGGTCGACCTGATGGCGCGGATCGAGAACATCCGCATCGTGACCGACTCGAGGGCCAAGGTCGTGCTGAACGAGCGCACCGGAACCGTCGTCATGGGAGACAAGGTGAGCATCGCGCCGATCGCGATCTCGCATGCCGATCTTTCGATCCAGGTGAAGGGCCAGAAGCCCGAGCGCCTGATGGAAATGCGGCCCGGGCCCAGGCCCGATGCCGACGAGGGCCTGAAGAACGCGAATGCCACGGTGGCGGATTTGGTGAAGCTCCTGAACGCGCTCGGGGTGGCGCCCAAGGACATGACGGCGATTTTTCAGACGATCAAGGCCACGGGGGCGCTCCAGGCCGAGCTCGATATGATTTGAAAGTGTGATTTGAAAGTTTGTGAAACGAAGGAGGAAGGACCAGGCAAACCGTCCAAGGAAGGATGAGGAAGAGCGGATGATCCAGGAAACAGGGACGAAGCGACGACTTGCTAGGATGGCAGGTCCGTTCAGATCTTTTCAATCCATCTGCCTTCAGCCGGAACAAGAAGTTCCCGTCCGGATGCCACAGTTTCACAAGGGGACGGGGGGGGCTCGATGAAGCTCCCCCCGGTTACCTCCCGCATCACCCCCGAAATGCGCCAGGCGGCCGAGGGCCTCGAGGCGATCTTCACGGGCGAGATGATCAAGGCCATGCGCGGCACGGCCGAAAAATCAGAGTTTTCGATGCGGAATTCCGCGTCCGACCTGTACCAGGGCATGCTCGACCAGGAGTATGCCGAAATCGCCGCGCGCCAGAATTCCATCGGTCTTTCCCAACAGATTCTCGATTATTGGTTGCGCTCGCTTCCGGATCCGCAGTACAATCAAGAGAGGAATCCGGTCCCGGGTTCCGTGGGTACAGGAGGTACACATGAGGGTCAATCCAACGAATAGTTCGCCGGTCCAGGGCGCGACGGACACCCAGTCCGGAAAAAAAGCCGACAAAGTCAAATCGAGCGCGTACGAATCGAAATCGGGCGCATCCCCTCTCTCGGGCGGTAAATCCGAATCCGTGAACGCCGACATTTCGAGCAGGGCCCGCGACATGGCCAAGGCGAAGCAAGCCGCCTCCGAGGCTCCCGATGTGCGCGAGTCGAAAGTCGCAGAGCTTCGCGAGCAGATCCGGAGCGGAAAATACAACGTGAGCGCCGAGGCGATCGCGGACCGGCTGGTGGACGATCATTTGGGAATGACGGGCGCTTGATCTGATTTGAAATCAACCTCCAAGCAGGATGCGGGCGGGGAAGAAAATGGAAGAAAATCAAAACGCGAGCGGAAATCCATACGAGCGTCTCCACGACTCCCTCCAGGAGCTGATCGGTCTCCATCGTCAGCTGTACGAGGTCGTCAAGGCCGAACACGAGGCGATCACCCAGGCCGACACCAAGGGTACGTATGAAGCAGTGGCGAACAAAGAGGCGCTCATCCACTGGATCCATCGCGAGGAGCTGAACCGCCAGGTGATCGCGCAAGCCCTTCCGGAATCCGATCGCTCTCCCTCGCTTCGTGACATCATCGCGTCTCTTCAGGGCCGCAACAACGATCTCGCCGATCGTCTGCAGGCCGATCTTCACGCGCTCGTGGTGCTCGTCGAACGGATCCGCACCCAGAATCGTCTGAACGGCGAGCTGGTCGATCGCTCCCTCGGGCACATCAACAACATGAAGGCCAATATTTTCGGCGAGACGACCCATCAGGGAAAAACCTACAACCAGAACGGACAAAAGAACCAGGCCGGATCGAACGCGCACGGCCCGCGGCTGATCTCGAAAGAGGTGTGAGCGATGGCTTTGGTGAATGTCCTGCAAACCGGAAAGTCCGGAATGAGCACGGCGAAAGCGGGAATCGCCACGGCAGGGCATAACATCGCGAACGCGGGCACCGAGGGCTATTCACGCCAGCGCGTCCAATCCGAGGCCGAGGTCGGAAAACAAGTCATGGGTCGCGGCGGTCCGTATGTGGGCGAAGGGTCGCGCATTTCGCGGGTCGAGCGGATCAACGACGAGTACCTCGAAAAACAGCTCCGCCAGGGCGCGCGCGACACGGCTTTTCACGAAGAAAAACAGGTTTTCTTGAATCAGGTCGAGGATGTTTTCAACGAGATGAACGGCGACGGGCTGAATCGCCTGATCGCGCGTTTTCATAACGACTTCCGCAAGCTCTCGAACGATCCGGGGAGCGAGGCGATTCGTCAGTCGGTGCGCGAGTCGACCGAGGCGATGGTCCGCGACTTCAAGCGGCTCCGGAGCGAGGTCGAGTCTGTTCGCTCCCACATCGACAACCGCATCGAGGGCGGCATGCGCGAGCTGAACGGGCTCGCATCCGAGCTCGCCGAGCTGAACCGCAAGATCGTTCAGGCCGAGGTGCAGGGAACGGACGCGGCGAATGACCTCCGCGACCGGCGCGACCAGGTGGTGAAAAAAATCAACGCGCACGTCGATATCGCCGCCCACAAAGACAACCAAGGCAACGTGAACGTCGACATCAAAGGGGTCGGCCCGCTCGTGACCGGAGTCGTGGTGACCGATTACTCGATCGGCCGGCGCGCGGCCGAGCCCGGGACCGGAGGCATCGACAACTCGATCCAGATCACCCGCTCCCCGATCGCCGAAAAGCACATCACCGATCTCTTCAAGGGCGGAACCCTCGGGGCCCAGATCGAGGCCCGCGATCAGGCCGTGAACCGCATCGTGGGCCGCCTGGACGAGCTCGCCCATTCGATCGCGACCGCCGTGAACTCCGCCCACGAAAAGGGCTTCTCGCTCGACAACCAGACCGGCATCCGGTTCTTCAAGAATGTGGGCGATGTCGAAGGAGCCGCAGGGCGGATCGAGCTCTCGGATGCGATCCGCGAGAATGTCGGGAACATCGCGGTCTCGCTCGCGCCGAACTCTCCGGGCGACAACCGGAACGCCCTTGCGATCGCCGGCCTGCAGAATCATCGCCTGATGAACGGCGGGCATTCGACGGTCGATGACTTTTACAACTCGATTGTCTCTGAGATCGGCGTCGCAAACTCGCGGAATCGCGAGGCCCTCGGCCAGCAGCAAAGCATCATCACCCAGCTGAACCGGGTGCGTGACCAGGTTTCGGGCGTGTCGATCGACGAGGAGACCTCGAACCTCATGCAGTTTCAACATGCCTTCGATGCCTCCGCGCGGGTGGTCCGCGTGGCGGACGAGATGATGGACACCATCCTGAAGTTGCGGGGCTAGGTAGATGAGAGTGACCGATAACACCAACTACGGAGTCGTCCGGGACAGCATCAGCAGGTCGAAAGGCCGTCTCGAGAATCTCCAGATGGAGACGGCGACACTCAAGAAGCTGAATCGCCCCTCGGATGATCCGGTCGGGGCCGCCAAGGTGCTCGAGGTGAGGACGGACAAAGTGAACAACGAACAATTCCAGGTGAACGCGCGACTCGCGCAAGCATTCCTCGACAACACCGACCATGCCCTTTCGGAGCTGAGCGAGATCGTCATGCGGGCCAAGGAGATCGCGATCAACCAGTCGAGCAGTGCGAGTTCGACCCCCGAAACCCGCCTCGGGGTGAGCGAAGAGGTGAATCAGCTGTATCAGCGGGCCGTATCGACCGCGAACCGGCGCATCGGGGATCGCTACCTGTTCGGGGGGTACCGCACCACGGTGCCTCCGGTCGATGCCGAGGGCGCCTACCGCGGCGACGACGGCGAGATGATGGTCGAGGTCGGCCGCGAGGTGTTTTTGGGTGTGAACATTCCCGGCCACGAGGTGTTCAACACGAATCCGGCCACCGCCGCCGACCGGAAGGCGTTCGAGAAGCCGCCCGGCGGGCAGGCTCCCGCGAATCGGACCCCTGCGGCAACCGACGCATCGGCCCAGGCCTCCGCCCCGTCGGGGCCGCAGAACGTGAATCTGTTCCAGCAGTTGAAGGCCCTGAAGACCGGGCTCCTGACGGGCGACGTCTCGATTGTCCGGGATTCGATGGACGGCTTGGATTCTCTCTTGGGCAAGGTTGTGGCGACCCGCGCAAAAATTGGCGCGCGGATTCAGTCCATCGAGGGCAACATGAGCGCGCTCGATCGGCATGACATCACGAACGCCCAGTTGACTTCGACGATCGAAGACGCCGACATGACCCGGGTGGTGAGCGACCTAGCCAAAGAAGAAACAGTCTTCAAGAGCAGTCTTGCCAGCTCCAAGCACCTGATCCAGCCCACGCTTCTTGACTTTTTGCGATAAATCCCTTGTGCAACCCCCCCAAACAGGCTAAGACACGGAGTTGGGTAACGGATTACTTCGTTCTTCGGTACATGGAGGTTGTTCATGTTAGTGCTGACCCGAAAACTCGGCGAAAGTATCGCAATCGACGATCATATCAAAATCACGGTCGTTCAAATCAAAGGCAAACAGGTGCGTTTGGGAATCCAGGCGCCCAAAGAGACCAAAATTCATCGCGAAGAGGTCTACTCGGCCATTCAGGATCAGAACAAAGTCGCCGTGGGGGCTCCTGCCGATCTGGCCGAAGTCTCGAAGGCCTTCAAAGACTGATCAGGCGATCGAATTCACCACCGTCAAAAATCCGTCCTCGGCAATAAAGTTCCTTGAATTGAGTGTTAACCTCGGATTATCTTTAGCATAGGGGGCGATTTGCGCTTCCCGCGGAGGTAGTCGTGGTCGTACAAACAGGACGTTTTGGCCAAATCCAGATCTCCACCGACGAGATCATTTCGATTCCGAGCGGAGTTCTCGGTTTTCCGGAAGATCAGAGCTTTTGTCTCGTCGATGCCGGAGACGACACGCTCATTCTTTGGCTCCAGTCGCTCACCAATCCCCGACTTGCGTTTCCCGTCATCGAGCCCAGGCTCTACAAAAATGATTATGTGGTGCGCCTCTCTGCCGCCGAGCTTCGGGAGCTCCGGCTCTCCTCGATTCGCGACGCGAGCGTATTCACGATTCTGACCATCCCCTCGAACCTGACCGAGATGACGGCCAACCTGAAGGCCCCGATCGTCATCAACATCAAAGAAAAAATCGCAAAGCAGGTCGTTCTTCAAGAGAACGACCAGCCCATCAAGCATCCGATGTTTAAGGAGCTTCGCGCGCACATTCTGAGCTTCCGCTCCGCGCTCGGCGATGCCTTGGGCACGGCTCAAAAGGGGCCGGTTCCGATCGAGGCCCTTCCGGTCACGACACGGGTCGAGACGATTTGATCAAATCGAGATACGCGATCGCCTCGCGATGGACGGGGTCGAGCTCGAGCACCGATTCCCATTCCAGTTCCGCATCCAGAATATTCCCCTGACTGTAATGCAACAGCCCGAGCTGTACCCGGACCGAAGGGTCCGAGGGCCGCTCTTGCTTCAGTTGCTGGAGGTCCTGGATTGCGCGCGTGATGAAGCCCTTTTTCGCGAACGATTTTGCGCGCTTGATCCGCATCTCGCTCGATTGCGGATCCAGAAGAATCGCCTTGTTGTATTCCTCGATCGCCTCGTCGAACCGGCGGTGCCGGAAGTACAGATCCCCGAGCTCGAAGTGCTTGACCGCAAAGCGCCGGTCGATTTGCAGGTCGTCGCCGATTTGCTTCAGGAACACGCTCTGGTTCGCCTGCTCGAAAATCTTCTTCGCCTCGTCGTAGCGGCCGATGTCGTTCAGGATGATGCTCAGGCAGACCGCCGCATCGGTGTGCCGGGGCTCGAGCGAGAGCGCGTGGCGCAGATCCTCGATCGAGTCGACCAGCCGCCCCTGATACGAGCGGAGCAAGCCGCGGAGGTAATAAAAATCCGCGTTGTCGGGCTCGGTCGTGAGCGCCCGGACGAGCTGGTCTTCGGCCGCCCGGTACTTCTTTTGCTGGATCGTCTTTTGGATTTCCTTTGCCGTGTTCATGATGGCCTCACTCGTTCGGGAGTTGGTTCAGGGTTTCCTGCGCCTTCGGAGCAACGTCGGATTCGGCGTAAAAACTCAGGATTTTTTCGAGCCGGAGCTTCGCCGAGGCGTGTTTCTTGCGGCGGATGTAAAACCGGGCGATCTCGAATTCCTTCTGGGCGAGCTTGTTGTAGGCCGAGGTCTTCATTTCGCGGGCCTGAGTGGCGAATTCCCCGTCCGGATAGCGCTGCAGATACTGGGTGAAGGTCGTGACGGCGCTTTCGCCCGATTTCAGGTCGCGCTCGATGGTCGAGGGAATGTCGCGATAATACGATTCCCCCGCCCGGAACAGCGCATAGCCGGTGCGCTCATGCTTCGGGAACAGCTCGACGAAGGTTTCGTAGGCGGCCGAGGCTTCGGGAAACAGCTCCTGCATGAAGTACACATCGCCGATGCGAAGCTGGGCGAGCGCCCCGTATTTCGAGTACGAGAACTTGCTTTTGACCACGCGGAGCTTGTCGAGGGCGATCAGGTAGCGGGCGCTTTCGACGTCCGCATCGGCGTCCTCGTACATTTCTTTCGGGTCGTTCTCGTTCAGGCTCTTGCCGGAGCACCCGGGAAGAAGCGCGATCGACACCAGCACCGGAAGCGCGCAGAGCAGGGTTTTCATGAGAGCACGGGTCATGGAAATCTCCTAAAGCGGAAGCAGGCTCGAAAGCGGAAGCCATGCGGTCTGCTCGCCGTTATACCGCACTTTCTGCCAGCTTTCATTTTCATTCACGTTCATCGCCTGGCCCACGAGCCGCACCTTCACCCCCATGTCGATGGGCGTGATTTCAGGAAAGCTCAGGCCCGGGCCGCTCCGGAGGAGCTCGCGGTTGACGAGCACCGCGGCGGGCGAGGAACTGCCGGTGCGGTAGGCCGCGTACAGGGCAAGGGTCAGGACGAACGCGAGCGCGCCGAACCAGCCCGAGGGCCGCAAAAACGCCTTTGTGATGTTCCGGGTGCGCAGGTAGGCGCGGATCCACAAAAGCGAGACCACCACGGTGATCAGGCCGATCACGCCCAGGATTTCGTCTTTTTGGATGCGGTCCGAGAAGCGCTCGAGCGAGGTCGAGGCCGGATCGAGCGCGGTCCCGGCTCCAGAATTGGCCAAATGCTCCCCGAGCTTTTTTTGCGCAAGTCGGAGGTTCCGGGTGATCTCGGGATCATGGGGCTTCAGCTGGTTGGATTTTTCGAGATACGCGACGGCAAGCCCCGCCTGGCCGAGTTTGCCGTGCAGAATGCCGAGGTTGTAAAAATACGTCGCATCGTAGGTGGGACTCTGGCGGAGGGCCTCGATGGCCTCTTTGAGTTTTCCCGCAGACTCCAGCTGAACAATGTCCGCCATCGGAGCAGAATGTATCGACGGGGGCTCTTTCATTGCAACAAAAATAAGTGTTTGATATTCAAAAACAAGATGATGAGTTTTCAGAAATTTCAAGAGCATGCGAAGCGGATTCTCGGCATTCCCTCGCACGCCGAGTCCGGAAACGAGGAGCTCGCGCGGTACTACGAGTCGCTGATGCACGATCTCGGAATGAAGACGCGGCTTCAGCCGGTGAACCACTCCTCGGACGACCTCTCCAAGCGCCAGGTCAACCTGATCGGCTTTACCGGCGATCCTCTTGTCGATCGCACCACGCGAAGAGGATGCCTGTTCGTGAATCCGCTCGATGTGAGCACCGGGAACCTTCCGCACCTCTGGACGGCGACCCAGGGGAATCCCCAAGCGCCGATCGTGACCGCACAGGGCATCGTGGGAGCCGGGGCGGTGCAAGGGAAGCTCGATTTTTTGTGCCGGATTTTCGCCGCCACCGAGCTGGTCGACAAACGGCTTCGGAATCCGATTTATCTTGCGGGAACCTGCGGGTCCCATCACGGCATGATGGGCACGCGGTTTCTGATCGAGTCCCTCGCGGTGAACCCGAAGGAGGTCTATACCTTCGCGCCCACGCGGCTCCAGATCTCGAAAGAAGCTCCGGGGCAACTCGTGTACCGCGTCGATCTCGATTCGCCCATGCGCGAGCGCGATGCGCGCGGCTACAACCGGAGCCTTACGATCACTGCCTTCGGCCTCGGGGTCGATTTCGCCACCCCGTGCGATGCGATCAATGCGTTCGACTTGCTCATGGATCTTCTACTCTCGGCGGCCGAGCAGGGGTTTGATTTTCAGTGGTCGCTCCTCGAGACCAAAAGTGCGTCGGGGACGAACCCCGACCTCGCCTCGGCGCAGATTTCGCTCACTTCGTTTCAGCTCGAGGATTTCAAGCAGTTTTTGCGCAATCGCATCGGAAGCGAGGACCAGGAGCGATTTTACCGCGTCGATTTTTCGGGCATCACCGAGGCGGGCACCCGCTTCATTCCGGGCGAGATCATCGAGGTGATCCTCGAGCTCGACCACGAGTGGAAGAGCTTCGTCGCCGACTTGAACCGGCTTCCGAATCCGCGCTTCGAGCTTCCCGAGAGCATCGGCACGCTGGTGCGCGTTTCGCGCCGGAGCCCCGCGAAGGTGGCGGTGGGGTTCGAGCTGCGGTTTTTGCCCGAGCATGATCCGGTCGTGATCGACCAAGCGTGGAAGGAGCGCGTGAAGCGCATTTCGGTCAAATACGAGCGGTTCCACCTGAGTGTGCTCCGCGAGCACCTTGTGCCCGGCATGGCGGCCCCCCAGGCGGGCTCGGAGTGGAACACGAACTACCTGAGCGATGCGGGATTGTTCCACAAGGCGCGCTTTCCGGTGAGCATCATCGGCTCGGGCTCCGTGCAGGATTTTCCGAAGGGTCCGAACGAGGCGGTCCGGTGGGCCGATCTCGAGCAGGCGATTCAAGTGTACCGCGACCTGATGGTTCGCGCATCGCAGGGGTAGCGCCGTGTCTTCAGCCTATTCTGAGATCGATTCGCTCGTCCAAGGGGCCCTACTTCGCACGGGCCACTTTCGCACAGCCTGTCCTGCCGGGTCTTCGGCGTGGAGGGCCCTGGTTCGGGCGACCTTGCAAGCGATCGAGGCGAATCGCGAGCGGTTATTCTCGACGATCGAGCAAGAAACAGGACGCATCGAGTGCGATTTCGAGGCCGAGCTTGCGGCCGTGCGTGCTCTTTTGGGCGCATTCGACGAGATTCCCGCCCCCGGGCCGGGACTCGAGGCGCGCGGCGTGGCCGCCGTGGTGGGGTCTTCGGTGTGGCCGGTGTTGCACTCGGTCCAGTTTGCGCTTTTGAATTTGGGCGCGGGAAACCCCGTGATTCTGAAGCCCGCCGAGAAGGTCACCCGGACCGTGCAGGCGTTGGTCGGACTCCTTGCGAATGCGCATCCGCTCTGGAACGACGTGCGGGTTTTGCCCGGAGACCGCGAGACGGGCCGAAGGCTCGTGTGCCACGAAGGGGTCTCGGTGGTGGTGTTTCAGGGCTCATTCGAGGCCGGAATGCGAGTGCGGCAAGATACGCTCTCACAGCCGGCCAAGGAGGTCCTGCTGTTCTTGGGGGCGAAGAATCCGGTGATTCTGCTCGACGAGCCCGGCGAGGCTGTTCTCGATGCGATCCTTCGCGATGCTTTTGTCGGCGCGGGCCAGAACTGCCTGAGCGCCTCGCAGGTGTGGGTCCAAGGGGCCTTCTTTGAACGCTTCGTTGCGGATTTTCATGAAAAATCAAAAGCCTTTCGCATTGGATCTGCCGGGAGCGGTGCCCTCATGGGCCCCCTGCTCGATGCGGCGATTTCAGATCGGTACTTCAAATTCATCGGAATATCGGAGCGCGAAGGCGCCGAGATCGTGATGAGGGGGAAGCCCCTGTCTTCGTCGGGCGGGGGGAACCTGGTGACCCCGACCCTTGCGGTGTTTTCGTCGATGACGCCCGATCAGATGCGGCGGAGCGTGAGTCTTCAGACCGAGATTCTCGCCCCGCATCTTTCGATCATTCGCTTTGACCGCGACGAAGAGCTGTCGGGGGCGCTTTCGCGGCTCAGTTACGGACACTCCGCGGCGATCTATGGCGATTCTTCGCATGCGCGCGCTCTCGCAGAGGGGCTTTCGTTCGGCCGGGTGCTTGTGAATCAGGAGCTTTTGCGATCGGACCCTTCGGTTTCGGCCCAGGTGTGCAAGCGGAGCGGAAACCACGCGATGCTCGGAACCGGGCTTCTGGGCCAGCTCATGCGAAGCCGATTCGTCGGTTGAATCAGCTGCTACAAACTAAAAAGCCCCGCAAGGGGGTTCCTTGCAGGGCTTTTCGGAAATTGTTCCGTCGCGATCAGACGTCGTATTTTACGACGTTGTACGCCTGAGGACCTTTCGGTCCGGTCACGAGTTCGAACTCGACGATTTGTCCTTCCGAGAGAGTTTTGAATCCATCCCCTTGGATCGCGGAGTAATGAACAAAAATATCGCCTTGTACGGCTTCTGCCTGCACAAATCCGAATCCTTTTGCATCATTAAACCACTTCACGGTGCCTTTTACCTGAGTTGCCATTGAAATCCCCTTTCAAAACATAGATGGAAGCAACCAATGTTGGTGTTGATTACTCAGGGATAACGAGCGAGCAAAAATCCGTCAAACAAAAAAAGCAGAGCGGCGGACCGCTCTGCTTCATGGTGATTGATTCGTAGGGAGAGGACAGGGTTACATCATGTAAGGTGCCGGTCCCGCAGGAGCCATGAACATCTGTTGGTTCATGGGTTGAGCCTGGTTGAAAGGCGCCTGGAATCGCGGGTCAAACGGAGCATAGGGCTGTTGTTGGAGCATCGGGTACCCGGTCTGGAACGGTACCGCCGTGGTTTGCGGGCCGTACAGACTTTGGTTTTGCATCCAAGGGTAGGGCGCATTTGCGACCTGCTGACCCTGTACGGCAAACCCGCTGCTGCGTCCCACATCGAACATTCCGTTGTGATAAGCCGGAGCCTGTTCCTGGAAGGTCGCGTTCATGTAGCGCTGGTAAAGCGAGTTGAAGTTGTTCTGTGCCGCTTCGAGTTCCGCCTGTGCCCGGGGGCAGTACATCGGAGCCTGGGTGCAAACATACTGTACGTCTTGCTGGCGCTTCAGTACCTCGTGCTTCTTGTCGTTCAACGCTTCGGTCGCCACAGGATGGAGGGGGTCCACTTCGGCGATGAAGTTCACGCGGGCGGAACCGCGGGAATAGGCGCGCTTGAGTTCGCGGGCCTCGCGTTTTTCGTCGCGATCCAGGCCGGGAAATTCAGCCTTTTCGCGGTACACCGCCGCAATGAAATCAGCATGATCCTCGGGGCGTGCGCAGGCCTTGGAGCGCTTTTTGCCTTCTTTTCGGCACTCGGCGGCAGATTCCTTTGCGATCGCCTCGTTTTTGGCAAGAAGCTCGTCATACAGCTCGCTTACGCTTCCGAGCATGTCTTCTTTGTTGTCGTCGCCGAACTTGTTTGCGGTTTGGGCGAGATCATCCAGCTCTTTCAAAATCTTGTTCAGTCCCGAAAGGGTCTCGGCGTCTTCAATTTTTTGTTTTGATTTGCCGACGGTGTCTTCCATCAGGCTTTTGGCGATGGGTTCGAACCATTCGCCGACAGAAAGTGCTTCCTCTACTTTGTCAGCGTTACAGTTGGTGCAATCTTTGTCGGCATCTGATTTGTACAGTTTTTCGAGGCTTAAGTATCTCGGAGAAAAAATCTCAGTGTCCTCGAATGTTCCATTATCATCGGGAAGCTGAACAATCAGAAGCTCGGATTTGCCGTTTACAGTGTCCGATAATTCAACTTGTTTCTTCTGTTTGGTGGCATCCTTGTCTTCTTTTTCGCAATCTTCCCAGGACTTCGTGCCAGAGTATTTGATCGTCACCTGAAGCCGCTTGCTTCTGGCGTCGAGATCAATCTCGCTCGACTCGGAATCGGATTCTTCCGGCTCCACAGATTCGGAAGTCATTGTGACGGTACAGCCATCGGGCAGATTCCCCGTCAGCTCAAGTTTGTCCCCTTTGAATTTGAGGGTCAGACCCACGTCTTTCAGGTCCCCTTCGGTGAGGGTGTGGGTTTGATCCTGCGCCCACGCCAAGGTCGGGGTGCCCATCAGGGCGAATAGCAGTAACGAGCTATAGATTCTAGGTTTCATGGTTTCTCTCCTTACGAATTCAATCATCTTGACTAAAAGCAAGACCGGGGCCAACTCGTAGGCGCCCTAAAATGGATCTCCCGCCCCCTGCCCTGCTTTTGGACAGACGGGTGTCCAGGGTTTAGACACCTTCGTTTGGACTTCACTGGAGTGGATGGGGGGAAGTTCTAAATCGCTCCCTTTGATCGTGCTTGGTAAAGGAGGGGGATCGGGAGAGGTCTTTGGAATAATTCCGTTTTTGCCGACTCTCGCGAGCCAGGATGGCGAAAGCGAGGCCGCAGGATGCGGCATGGA
>JBEIJY010000037.1:0-20296 GCA_040380025.1 Bdellovibrionales bacterium
ATCGCCTGGTGACCGTCTCGGGCGATTCACAAACAGGCACCGTGAATCAGCAACTGGCAAATCCCCTGATCGTGAGACTCGAAGACTCCCATCAAAACCCGGTGCCGAACCAGACCATCACGTTCCAGGTCTCCCAAGGAACCGGTGCCATCAACCCAGAAACGGTCACCACCGGACCCGATGGACTCGCAAGCACGCGACTCACTCTCGGAACCACCGCCTCTTCGCATACCGTACAAGCCTCGGCGGCAAGTCCGCCCCTCCAGGTTCAGTTCTCGGCAACCGCGAATCCGGGTGCTCCCCATCGCATCGTATTCACCACCGAGCCCTCGAACACCACCGCAGGATCACCCCTTAGCGTTGCGGTCGAGGTGTGGGATCCGTTTCAAAATCCCATTCCGACCGCCAACGGGGCGGTTTCACTCACGATCTCGGCAGGGGCGATCGCGGCAGGGGGCAGTGCGAACCTTGTCAACGGAAGAGCCCAATTCAACAACCTCATCATCAACACCGCAGGAGATAATCTCATTCTCACGGCTAGCTATGGCGGCCTCACCGCGGCCTCGAGCCCATTCGACGTGAACCATGGAAGCCTTGCAAGACTCGAGTTCGCGAATCCACTGCAACACACGACTGCAGGCGCTCTTCTTCCTGTCCAGCCCGTCATTCGAGCCTTTGACATCCACGAAAACCTCCTCACCGGTGACACCTTGTCTCTACTCTCGCTCTCCGCTCACTCCTCTGCCAACTGCTCAGACACTCCCGTTCCGGGAGCTCTTACCGTGAATTCCAACCCGATCCCGCTCTCTGCGGGGATCGCGAGCTTCAGCGGGGTTTTGATCTCCAGCACCTCGGTTACCCGACTGAAGGCCTCAAGCGGTGGAACCTACGCATGCTCGAACGAGTTCACTGTGAACCCGAACCAAATCGCAACAAGCACGACCCTGGACAATCCGCCCGTCATCGGGGGCAAGGGGACTCCGCTTCAGTACGATCTTGTTGTACACCTCAGGGATACGAACGGAACTCTTGTCGAATACGGTGCAGATAGTAGCGCGACCTTGGAATTGACACTTCAACAGGGGAACGGAACGATCAGCGGCCAAACCATTGTTCAGGCCAACCAAGGAGTGGCGATTTGGTCCGGACTTACATTCAGCGAGGAAGGGAATAAAACGATCCTGATCACGAAAAATCCCACCCAAGGAGGAGGCGGCCAGCTCACGATCACTCACGACCTCACTATTTACAAAGCGAACTTCCAGGGGTGGAAGCAAATCAAGGCTGTGGGAAGGAAGGTGCCTGTCCCGACCTCGGGAATCCTGGAAGAGGACGCCTACGTGATGCTGGAGTGGGATCCGGTTCAGATCCTGCCAATGCCGTCGCCCGCGCCAGTCCAAATGGTAAGCAACTACAAGATTTATCGATCAACCCAGATCAACGGCCCGTACGAAGAGGTCGCAAACAGCCCCGTTCCCCTGCCATCTCCCCTGCCTTCTCCGGCGCCTTCGCCGGCATCGGCAATCCATTTCTTTTACCAAAGGAGCGCCGCCCTGAATGCGATTCCGGATCCTTCACCGATTCCAGGGACCGCGAACCAAGGGCCTTTGCATTACTATTCCATCGCTCCGGTCCTTCGGAGCGGGAACCGGGACTACACCATTCCAACCGAGGATGCTCCGGATAAAAGATTGGGCATCTCCATGCCACCCTACAATATGGTTCTGTTGCATCGTTGGGCTGCAAACCGAGAGATGTGCCAGGAACTGATGAACAAAAACAACTTCAACCGGAACAAGCACTACGGATGTAATTTGCGAGATCAGGAGCCTACGCCTTTCTTAGACCTCGGCTACAACCTCTTCGTCGACACCTACGGGCAGGGGTGCAATTATACTCTCTCGAACTCTTGTAATGATAACGGAACGACCGGTCCATGCATTGGAATCAGGGGCACTACTACCCCCATGACCAACGTCACTTCGGAAAGGGACAACGTCGTTTACTACAGTCGAGATAATCAGTGGTGCTATTACAACACTACAACAAACACGAACACCTGGACCGATGCAAGGTTCGAAACCGAAGCAAATCGAAAAAAAATGGGGGCGAATTCACCTGGGCTTCCCCCGTTTGTGCGTCTCACGCAATCGGCCAGCCAGCAGGTGTGCCGGGGACAGGCCGTGAATGGAACACTGAAAAGACTTCTGAGAAGAAAAGAACAACTCTTGGTTTCGGCGTGGGACCCTTACTGGTCCGACCCTACAATTGCAAACATCGAGGCGCTACCTCTTCCCTCTCCGACTCCGCCCGGTTACAACTCTTTCCTGATCCGAGGATGCAATACCAGACAAGCTTTGGGGTTGGAATCCGAATTCAATAATTCATCGAATCCTTATGCTCAAGCAACAGGGAATAAGGACACCCTCCCCGCAACACAATTGTCCACTGTCAGAACGCTACGGTTGGGAAGCGATGCAACCAGAAATTGTGTTTCCCGGTACGGAGCTCAAGACATGACTGGAAATATACTCCATTGGGCTTCAGACCAAGTTCGATGTGACGGTACAAAATGTGATGGATTATCGGGCAATGCAAACACTGTGGATTCAGGGAACACGGACTTCAACAATGTCACGTTCGGCGCGAACAAAGCGCAACATGTCGACAATAGACTTTTTTCCGTCACGGACAGAGTTCAATTCCCGATTGGAATTCCTGTTACTGCAGGTTTCAGCGGGGATGGAATTGTATCAAGGAATCGCGAAACATATCACGGCGACTATTTTTTGATTTCGACTGCCCTCGACAATTTAGGTCAAAATGTGACGCGCCCCCTTCTTTACGGGGGAGTGAACCAAGCCACAGCGGGCCGTTTTTATATGAATTTGAGATCATCCCTTGAGACGTCCGCAGCTGTTAACTTCGGCTTCCGATGCGCGGTCGAACTGAATATCCCGGATGCAATGCCGACACCGAATCCGTGAACTCGATCATGATACCCTTGTTCTTTCGTTCCACACCCTCCCCGATCGGCACGCTCTATTTGTACGCCTGCAAGGATCGCTTACGGCGTCTCTCGTTTGCGCCGCTTGATCTTCATGCCCGAGAAACCCACTCCCCGATTCTTGCACTCACGATTCGAGAGCTCTCGCTTTATTTTGCGGGCTCTTTGCGTGAGTTCCACATTCCTTTCCAGCTCGACGGAACGCCATTCGAGCAGAATGCCTGGCGCGCACTTTTACAAATTCCCTATGGAGAAACCCGCTCGTACCAGGAGCAAGCCTTGATGGCAGGATCCAAAAACGCCTCTCGCGCCGTAGGTTCCGCCAATCGCAAAAATCCGATTCCGATTTTGATTCCATGCCACCGGGTCATCCGGAGCGATGGAAGCATCGGGGGCTACAATGGCAGAGAAGCCGGTGGAGGCCGAATCAAGCAGTTTTTGCTTTCTCTTGAGGCCCGCCCGCCCTCCTGATCAGCGATACCGCTCGGCCACGCGAATCGCTTGGAACAGATTCACCCTGCCCCCACTCACCATAAGCCCTTTAAAGGAACTCACGGGGGTAACTGACTCGATTGCGATGCGCTTCAATTCAAAAGGGGTGAGAGAGGGCTTTCGGCTCAGCACCTCGGCCAGCACCCCCACCGTGGTCGGAGTCGCCATCGAGGTTCCCGACATTGCACCATAGCTGTTGCCCGGAATAGTCGAATAGATGCTGGTTCCTGGTGCCGCCACATCGACCGAAACCGCCCCCACATTCGAGAACGAGGCAAGACCTCCGCTTGCGCTTGATGCCGCAATCACAAGGAGCCCCTCGGAATCAAACGATGCGGGGTATTTCGGATTCCGATCAATGTCCCACCTGCCCCAAGGCTTCGAGTCATTTCCGGCGGCCGCGACCACCAGAGATCCATAGCGATTCGCCACATGATCGATTGTCTCGGCCACGACTCGCCCGCCCTCGTTGTGGGTTTTTCCGAACGAGCAGTTGATGATCCTTGCGCCGTTTCGGGCGGCATAAAGAAACGACTCCACGATGTCGACATCGGTCTCGTCCGCATTGTCCGGCACCGTCCGGATGGCCATGATCCGTGCGCGCGCCGCGATTCCTGCGATTCCGGTGTAATTATTCTGGACAGCCGCAATCGTTCCCGCCACATGAGTTCCGTGAGCATGGCTTGCTGCGGGGTCACCGCTTGCCCGTCCCGAGGCATCGCGCACCAGCGTATTGATTCCGTGCACGTCATCCACGTACCCGTTTCCGTCATCGTCCTTGCCGTTTGCCGGAACCTCCCCGCGGTTCACCCACATCGAATCCCTCAAATCAACGTGTCGATAATCGACACCGGTATCGACCACGGCGACGATTACCACCTCGTGAGAGGGCGCAGGAATCGAGGAGTACGCCTTGTTCACCGAGACTCCGAACCCCGAGTCATCGAGGAACGACCAAATGCGGCCGACCTCGGGGTCATTGAAGGGAAAAGCCTCCTGGCTTGCGGACTCACGAACAGGAAGAGCGGGCTCAACCTCGGGAAGAACCTGCTTTCCGTGGTAGGTGTTCCGCTCGACGTATTCGACTTCGCTTTGCCCCTGAAGGGTGCGCGCCAGAGCCCCGGCATCGAGGGTCTGCACCAGGTAAAGATTCTCGAACAAGGGTCTGACCGAGAGGACTCCCTCGGCATCGGGAAAGGCCGCTCCGGGCTTCAGCTTCACAAAGAGCTGTCGGCGATCGGTCTTGATGATCTGGCCCGAAATGAGCTGGTTTTCAGTGTTTTTTTCAGGATTCGGGAGCTCGGTTGCTCCGGCTTGGGGAATTGAACCGAGGAGGATCAGGGCTGCAATAGTCAAGTTCATGAGAATCATTTAACACAGTCGATCAATTTTTTTAATGGAAAAATTGACACTCCTCCTCGTCAGCTTGCAAAAAAACTGAAATCATTGGAACACTAGGACTACAAGGGAGGAAGTCATGAATTTTACTCGTTTTCTGGTCGCAGGGGTTTTGTTCTTGGCTTCGCCGGCATTCGCGGTGGTCCCGCCAGAATCTCAAGACACTCCGCTCCAAAACCTCGCATTCGGCTCATGCAACCACCAAGGGCTCGGAAAAAAGTTCTGGTGGAACATCGCGCGCATTCGTCCCGACGCCTGGATTTGGCTCGGGGATGTCGTCTATGGCGACCTCTTCACGCCGGCCATGCGAGCCAAGGCCTATCGCAAGGTCAAAAACGCGCCCGGATACCGGGAGCTCGTCTCAAAGAGTTACATCCTCGGTACTTGGGATGACCACGATTACGGGTACGACAACAGCAACTCCTCGTTTGGCGGAAAAGAGCTCTCAAAACAGCTTTTTTTGGATTTTCTGGATGAGCCCGCCGAAAGCCCGAGGCGAAAACAACCGGGGATTCACGCCGCCTACCGCTTCGGCCCTCCGGGCCGCCTTCTCAAAATCATCCTTCTCGACCAGCGGTATTTTCGAGAAAACGAGGGTGCAAACGCCGATATTCTGGGCGAGGACCAATGGCAGTGGTTTGCAACCGAACTTGCGCGAGATGATGCCGAGCTCACTTTGATCGGATCGAGCTCGCAGATTCTACCTTGGGGAGGAAAAGGAGAAGAAAGCTGGGTTCTCTACCCGAAGTCCCGCGAACGTTTGCTCGAGCTTCTCCGCCGCACTCCGGGAAAGCACCTGATCTTGAGCGGCGATCGCCACTTCTCTGAAATCTCTCAAATCCCTTTGGGAGACGGGCGCATGCTCGTGGACTTCACCTCAAGCGGCCTCACACACGCACACGGATTGTTTTTTCGCAAGGACCGGAACCCCCTTCGCGTGGGTAAGCGCATGGTAAAGAGGAACTTCGGGATGCTTCGCTTTGACTGGACCCGCGTGCCGGTGGGAGTCACGCTCGAGCAGTGGGGAACCTGCGGGAAGCTGTTTGGTTCGATGGAGCTTCCGTAGAAATCCAAAACTGCCTCCCTTGATTGCGCATCACTAAGGAAGCCCGCACGGGGAAGGGCCCAAAATAAAAATGGTTTGGCCGACTCTCGCGAGCCAGGATGGCGAAAGCGAGGCCGGACGACCCGGCTCGGAGGCTAAAACATTTTTATTTCGGGCACTTCCCCGTACGGGCTTTGAAATGATGCGCAGTCAAGTAGGCCAGTTTGAATTCTTTGGACTTTTCTTGACCAATCAGATAAAGTAACTGCAAATCTGCTTCTTTAGACGTTTTTGGGCACCCTAGGCCCCTTTTCTCTTCAGTGGCCCAAGCCTTAAGGAGGCCCCATGACCCAGCAACTTCGTTTCTCAGACCTTTCTCTTCCCGCATCCCTTCAAGACTCCCTGAACGCAATGGGGTTCGAAACCCCGACCCCGATCCAGGCCCAGGCCATTCCCGTCGCGCTCGAAGGCAAGGACGTCATCGGACTCGCCCAGACCGGCACCGGCAAGACCGCGGCCTTCGGAATCCCCTTGGTTTCGCGCCTGATTCAGAACCCCGACGCCAAAGCCCTCATTCTTGTCCCCACGCGTGAGCTCTCAAACCAGGTCCTCGAGGTGTTAAGCGATCTTACCCGTAAGAATCCCGAGCTGAAGCTCGTGAACCTGATCGGCGGGGCCTCGATGCAATTTCAAAACCGCCAGCTCCAAAAAGGCTTTCGCATTCTGGTGGCCACTCCGGGACGCCTGATCGATCACATCGAACGCAATCCGGGGCTTCTCAGCCGCGCCACCACCGTCGTTTTTGATGAAGCCGACCGCATGCTCGATATGGGCTTCGCACCCCAAATCAAACGGATTCTTCCTGCCCTGCCCGCAAACCGCCAGACTCTTCTTTTTTCGGCCACTTTCCCCGAAGAAATCGATCAGCTTGCGCGCAAGCTCCTGAAATCTCCGGTCCGCATCCAGGCGGGCGCGATCTCGGTTCCGGTTGCGGCCATCAGCCAGACGGCCGTGTTCCTCGATGGCGCCAAAAAGAATGATCGGCTGCTCGATGAGATCAACGCCCGCGAAGGCTCGATTCTTGTGTTCGTGCGCACCAAGCGCAGAACCGACCGGGTTGCAAAATTTTTGAAGAGCTACGGTCTTGGCGTTGTGGCCCTTCACGGCAACAAGAGCCAGGGACAGCGAAACCTTGCGATCCGCGAGTTCAAAGAAGAATCCTCGCGCATTCTCTGCGCGACCGACATTGTCGCGCGCGGAATCGACATCTCGCATGTCGCCCACGTGATCAACTACGACCTCCCGCAGGTGCCCGAAGATTATGTTCACCGGATCGGAAGAACCGGACGGAACGGACGCTCGGGCGAGTCGATCTCGTTCATCGCATCCGAGGAGCACGGGCAATGGAAGGACATCGAAAAACTCCTTCGCACGAAGAACGCCCTGCCCCAATACGAGAACAAGCCTGTTAGCTCCTCAGGCCCCGGGCGCGCCCCGAACCGTGGCGAAGCACCCAGGATGGCAATGAGGAAGCCGCACCGAGGACAAGGGCCGCAAGCAGGACGCCCCCGCTCGCCGGCGCCAGGTGGAAGAATCCAGCCAAGGCTGGGATCCTGAAAAGCAAGAAAGCCAGAACCGTAAGTATCCCCGAGGTCAGATAAAACCGCACTCCCGGGGACGGCCAGCTTTCGACCAGCACAAAAAACACATTGCCGAACCACACCGTGGCAAGCGCGATCGTTCGAGCGGCTTCGATTCCGGATCCTTGATGCATCCGAAACGCGGCGAGACTCGCCACGCTCAAGAGAATTCCCGAGAGGGACGCGAAGAGGACCATGCGAACTCCGGGACGCGCTTCTTTTTCGGCCATGGACAAAGGCGCGAGATTCTCGAAGGTGAACGCCGACACCGGATGCACCACGAGCTCGAGCAAAATGATGTGAATCGGAAGAAGCAAATCCCCCCAGCCCAAAAGAGCGGGCACGAGCGCCAAAAAAATCACCGGAAAATGAAATGAAATCAGGTAGGAGAAGCTCCGCTTCAAGTTCGAGAAAATGCGTCTTCCCTCGAACACCGCGTGCACGATTCCGCCGAAATCATTTTTAAGAAGCACCATGTGTGCGCTCGATCGGGCCGCATCGGTCGCATCCACGCCCATGCTGATGCCGATGTCGGCAAGCTTCAGAGCCGGAGCATCGTTGATCCCATCGCCCGTCATCGCCACCACCCTCCCCTGCTCTTTCAATACCCGCACCATCTCGTGCTTTTGCTCGGGAAGAACCCTCGCGAAAATCACGCCGTCCCGATAGGCCTGAATGCGCTTTGCCCCGTCCATCCGAAGAAGATCCTCTCCCGTGAACACATCCTCGCCCGAGTGTCCGATCTTGAGTTTTTCGGCAACGGCACGAGCGGTCGAGGGATGGTCGCCGGTTACGATCTTGATTAGAATTCCGGCTTTCCGGCATTCCTCGATTGCGCCGCTCACCGATTCGCGGATCGGATCATCGAAGATCAGAATTCCAAGAAAGGTCAGCCCCGATTCGTCCTCATCGCGGATTCCGGTGAACCCGCCTTCACGCGAGGCAAGCCCCAGCAAACGATGTCCCTGCTGGGAGAGGTGATCCGCCAGAGCAAGGACGATTGCGTGCTCCTCGGCACTCCCGCGGCATTGCCGGATCACTCCCTCCACCGCCCCTTTCATGGCAACGCAGGCGCGATTCCCGGATTTGGATTCCCATACCTGGGACATGAGCTTTTTTTGCCGGTCAAAGGGGAACTCATAACGCAGATTCCAGGTCAAAAGCGCTGTAACCTGCGAATGGAACCGGTCATGAATCGCGCGCTCCATCGCATCAACCGGATGAATCGCGCAGGCCATCAGGGCGATCCGCTCGATTTCCGTGCCCGGGACTTCCGGTCGAAGACTTCGAAGCTCGATCAGCTGAAACCGCCCCTCGGTCAGCGTCCCGGTCTTGTCCGTGCAAATCACATCGACGCTTCCGAGCGTCTCCACGCTGGGAAGCGACTTCACAAGGACCCCGTGCCGCGAGAGCCTCCAGGCTCCAAGGCTCAAGTACAGCGTGAACACGATCGGGAACTCCTCGGGAATCGCCGACATCGCGAACGTGAGCGCCGTAATCAGACTCCGGGTCCATTCGCCCTTTCGAGCCCACTCCAAAAAAAACAAAATCAAGGCGAGCGCAAGCGCAATCGCGAACACGCGCCTCACTCCGGCGCGTACCAGCCTTTGTAGCGGCGTCTCCGTACCCTCGGTTTCCTTCACGAGTCCTGCGATTTTCCCGAAGCGGGTCGAGGCGCCGGTTCGAGTGATGCGCCCGAGACCGCTTCCCTGCAAAATCAGAGTTCCGCCATAAAACGGATCCCCCGCATTTTTTTCGACCGGCACCGATTCCCCAGTCAAAGCGGCCTCATTCACAGTGAGCGCTGATGCCTCAATCGCCTCGCCATCGGCGGGAAGCGCCTGCCCCTCCTCAAAGACCACCACATCGCCCGGGACGAGTTCCCGCGTCGGAATCTCACGAATCACTCCATCCCTATACACCCGAGCCACCGGTCGAAACGCACCCCGCAGAGCCCGCAATGCCTGCCCTGCGCGGATCTCGAGCAGAACATCGACCGCCGTGATGGGAAGAACCGCAATCAAAAGCGCGAGGGAATCGCGATACTCCCGAAGCAAGGCATAAAGACCCGAAAGACCAAGGAGCATGAGGGCCATGGGATCAAGGAGAATCCGCTTCAGTTCCTGAAGGCGGGAACTCAGTTCCAAAGGCACAATCTCGTTTGGGCCCAGTGATTTCAGGCGCTCCAAGGCTTCTTTGGAGGAAAGTCCGATTGGGTCAGGCATGGACTTAATTCAGCCACAGGTCGGGGCTGAGCCCGTAATTCGACAAAAGATACAACCGACAGAGTCCCGGATTTTGAGCATCGAGTACCACGCGACGCCCACCGATCAGCGCCCTTCCCGCTCCCGCGCCCTGCACCCGGAGCCGGATCTCCTCATACCGCGCTTGGTACTGAAGCTGGTGGAACTTCCCCAGTTCGGACGGGTTTCGAACGATCAAGTCCCTGAGCTCAGTCGAAACCACCGTGCTGTGAACCGCAGAAATCATCGGAACCTCAAGATCACGCCCGAACGCATCGCGATACTGCAAGGGAACTCGCACAAGCCCCGAAGAGAAGCGAGCATCCTCCACAAAAATTCCTGCTTCCGCGGTTCCCGAATCAATGCCAAACAAAACCAAAGAAAAATGAAACGGATCGTCACCCAAGGGACCGATGTTCAGGTCCACCACCCGAAGAAGCGCGGGATCATTCACAGCCTTCACATGAAGCGAGAAATCAGGCGGCACATCGACTTCGAGCACCTGGCCATTTTGAAGAAGAACGACCACACCGCTTCCGGAAGGACTCGGCCGGACCTTCATGATTTCCTCGCGGAACCAGATCTCATTCAGTGGAACCTCGGAAGCCAGGGCATTTTGATGATAGAGGCGCTTTTGGCCCGCAATATTCTCGGCAACCCAGAACAAATTCTGATGCCGATCGGTGAAGGCTTCCGGAATCTGAGCGAGTTCGGCGGGCGCCTGAACCCGGAACAGCACCCTCGAACGCGGGTCATCGCCGTACCGGGCCGTGAACGTCCGCGATATGCTGTCCCATTGCGAAATCAAGCCGATGTCACTCTCCGGAAAACGAATGGGGTACGCAGTGAACCCTCCCGGAATCGCAAGGCGCCGGGAGAGCGATATCGGCCGCACAGCAAAAGAAAGAGGGCCTCGGGACGGAACCTGATGCAACTCAAAGTACGCTTCCCGACGGCCCTCGATCAAAACCCGATAATCTTCGGGGTTCACACCGGCGGCAAACGCCGTGAAACCCCCAAACCAAAAAAACAGAGCGACAAAAAAACCCACCACACGCCCTCCTCTCCCGATCCGCATCCGGCGCCGAGACTAGAGGAAGACCTGACGGAATTCAATTCATATTCTTGCCGATGAGCTTGAACTCCTCGGGAACGACCACTTCGGTCTTTTCGAGATAGGTCCGGAGTCCGTTCAGGGTATTGCGCGGCCATTTCTTTTGCTTCAGGCGCACGATCCACTTCGGGATCGAACCCATCGGATCGACCATGATCTCGACCGAGATGAAGGTGGTCTTGCCTTTTTCGATCTCGCGCAGAAAGTACCGGCTTTCGTGCATCTTGCCCCGAACGATGCCCGGCTGGGGAGGCATGGAGGGATCTTCGACCGACTTCATATTAATGATCATCGTGCGAGTTTTTTTGTCGAGCTCGACTCTTGCGTTGTACACGAAGTCTCGGTTCTGGAACGGCCAGGGCACCGCAGTGTGATTGTACTCGGTGCGATCAAACAAATCCTTCATATGAAGACGCTTGGTCTCGACGACCTCGTCCATCCATTTCTTCCGGCTTTCCATATCCGCCAGAAGCGTCGCGATTTTTTCCATCGGAATATTCATCGTCGCTTCCCCGCGGAATCCCACGATTCCCGCATCGGTGTCGCGTCGGAAGGTCTTGACGCCGTCGGCATCTTTAATGAACTCCCAGTCACTAAAACGCGCATCTGCCGCGGGCTTCGGGTCTTCCGATGCGTACGACAGGGAGGAGGTTGAAACAACAGAGAGCAAGAATCCCAGAACAAGCCATGATGGTTTCATAAGAATCAGTTTAGGAGGTTTAAAAAAAAAAGGCAAAAGAAAAAGGGAGGGGTCCCGAAAGACCCCTCCCCCAGATAAGGAGGCAACCCGGCTACGAAAGGAGCTTCAATGCACCTTGTGCGTTGCTGTTTGCCTGACTGAGAACTGCGGTTCCGGCCTGAGCGAGGATGTTCGACTTGACCATCTCGGAGCTTTCTGCGGCGACGTCGACATCGTAGATGCGGCTCTTGGCTGCGGACAAATTTTCTTCGTAGGTCGTGAGGTTCGTGACCGAGGAGGCCAGACGGTTCTGGAGCGCTCCCACCTCGGAGCGGTTTTCAGAAAGCCTGGTAATCGCTGAGTCGATCTTGGCCAGATTCGCCTGAGCCGCCTCTTTCGACTCGGTGTTCACATCGGCAATCCCGAGACCATCGGTCGTGACATTCAGTTTTTGGACGTCAAACTTGAAGCGATCAAGCTCCGGCGAGTTATGAAGCCCCACCTGGATCTCGAGCGGGTCGCCCACGCCCGAGAGGAGCTTGCGGCCGTTGAATTCCGTGGTCTGCGAGATCCGGTCGATCTCGCTCCGGAGCTGGAGCATTTCTTTATTGATGAATCCACGCTCGCGATCGCCGATCGTGTCCGAAGCGGCCTGAATCGAGAGTTCCCGGAATCGGGTGAGGATGCTTCCCACTTCGTTCATCCCGCCTTCGGCCACCTGGACCATCGAGATCCCGTCGTTGGCGTTGCGGTTGTCTTGACGGAGCGAGCGGATATCGGCGGTCATTTTCGACGCGATCGACAATCCTGCGGAATCATCCGCGGCCTTTGCGATCCGGGTGCCGGACGAGATCTTCTCGAGGCTCGAAGCCTGCTTCAGGCCCGCCGCGCCGAGATTCCGTTGAGCGACCATTGACTGTACGTTGGTATTGATTCTGAGTCCCATTTGTTTTCTCCTTATCTGTGCTGAAACCTGCAAGCCTGGCTTCTGCGTTCCGGGGCCCCATCCTCGGTTCCCACACCTGACTCTTTTTGTCCGTCAAGTGGCTTACACTGGACTATATCGGTCAGCATTTTGAATACTTGAAATAAAAAATCAACTAAAATCATATTTTTACAAATTATTGAATTAATTGAGTTTTTATGAAACCATCCCCCCATGACTCCCACTTCTCTTGATGTCTTGGTAATTGGAGCCGGCCTGTCCGGACTCACTTTTGCCCGCCTTTACCAGCAGGAATTCCCCGAAGGCGCTCTGCTCGTGCTCGAGAAATCAAAAGGCCTCGGCGGACGGCTCGCCACCCGAAGAACCGATCGCGCCCGGTTTGACCACGGCGCGCCCTTTCTTACCCCTCACGAAAAAGAACGACTGGGAATCGACGGAGTCGAAAACGCGCGTTTGCGCTCCCTGCTGACTCCCGACGGAGAGCGCTTAGCGTGTCAGGACGGCATGACCGGCATCGCAAAATTTCTCGCACGAGCACTTCCGATCGAAAAAGAAACCCGCGTCCACCGACTCGAACGCGCAGAAAGTTTTTGGCGGGCCGACACCGATTCGGGGCGATCTTTCATGGCGAAAACCGTGATTCTTACTGCCCCTCTGCCCCAGGCACTCTCACTTCTCGAAGAGAGCAAGATTCCCTTCCCTGCACTCTTTGGTGAAATTCGCTATTCGATGGCGATCGTGCTTTTGTTCGAGGGAGAGGCTTTTCCCGGAGTTCCTCCTTCGAACCGATTCAAAAGCGGCCCCTTTCTCTCGCTTTGCGATCAACGGTGGAAGGGGATCTCGGAGGTCCCTGCCTGGGTCCTGCTCGTGAGCCCCGAACGATCGCGGACTCTTTTTGAGCAACCGGAGGAGGCGATCTGGAGCTCCCTGCTTCCGGAAGTGAGGGAAGCCTTTCCGGCCTTCTCGGGAATCAAGCCCGAAATCAAGAAATGGCGCTATTCGCAATGCGAAAACCCCATGGAAGAATCCTTCGGGGCCCTTCCCGACGCGCAAGGGCTTTTCTTGATCGGCGACGCATTTCATTCGAAAATAGATTCCTCCGGAATCGAAAGGGCGCTCGAGTCCGCGCATGCCTTTTTCAGGGTTGGAAAATCCTCCCTCCTGCCATAACGTTCGGGCTCAAAGGAGAATCAACGTGGCATTTCATTGGATCGGTCAGTCATCCGACGGGGAGACCGTCGTCCTCAAACGCCTGAAACCCGAACTCTTCGAGTTTCCGGCTTATTCCACACCTGAATGGATGTCGGCGAATGCCGACCTGATCCGCTCCGGCGCAGTGCTGGATGTTGAAACGTCCGGACTCTCCGCTGAAGACTCGAAAATCATCGAGATCGGCATCCGCCTCTTCCGGTTCCACCGCCTGACCGGCGAGGTGCTCGCACTCGGCGAAGCCTATTCGGAGTTTCAAGATCCCGGCCATGCCCTTGATCCCGAGATCACGAGCCTCACCGGCATCACGGACGAAATGGTGCGCGGCCGGTCGATCGACTGGGCCCGTGTGAACGCGCTTCTGGAGTCCGTGCACATCGTGATCGCCCACAATGCCTCGTTCGACCGCCCCTTCGTGGACCGGCTCTCGCGCGCATCCGCCGGAAAAGTCTGGGGATGCTCCTTGAAGCAAATCAACTGGAACGCGAAGGGATACACCTCCTCGAAGCTCGACGTGCTCAGCATTTATCACGGATTCTTCACGAGCGCGCATCGGGCCCTCCAGGACGCCGAAGCACTTCTTCACCTGCTCGGCATGAAGGACCAGGGGCAAAAGACGCCGTATCTTCTGGAGCTTCTCGAGAACGCACGAAAAACCACCGTTCAGGTCTATGCGATCGGAGCCCCCTTCGAAACGAAGGACCTGCTGAAATCGCGGAGCTATCGCTGGGACAGCCGGAACCGCTACTGGTGGAAGGAAGTCGACCAGCGCGATCTCGAGGCAGAAACGCAGTGGCTCGAGGAGTTCGTATATTTCGGCGCGTTTCGCGGAAAAACCCTCGAAATCCCACCCTCAGGGCACTTCAAAGAGAAGGCAACGGACTCATGATCGGATCAGGACTTGCACCGCTGGTTTCGTTCGCATCCCTGATCTCCACTCTTGCTCTCTCCGCCCCCGCGCTCGCAGAGGTGGACTTCGCGAGCGAGCCGGCAAGCCCCGTGCTTGAAACCTGCGCAAAAGCCGATTTTCAGTCGTATCATCGGGCGCGCAACGCCGAATCGATGATCAAAAGCAGCAATGCTTCGTTTTCAAAACCGAACTTCGGCGGAAAATACCTGCTCTTGCAGGTTCCCTACATGATGGGAACCGACTGGCTGATTCTCGACTGCGAGACCGGAACCTTCCTGAAGGAAGTCCTGGGAACCGGAAATGCCGAATTCCGCGAGAATAGTTTTTTGATCCGGCTGGTCGGCAAGGAAGAAACGAACTGGTACCGATTCACCGGCGCCGGGTTTGTGAAGGTCGAAGAACAAAAGAAAGCCGAGCCCGTCGCAGTGAAGGAAGAAATCGGCAAGACCGCGGGAGCCCCGAAAAGCGTGCGGGAGCAGTATCAGTCCTTGTTGGATGCGCACCCCGCCCGCGAGTCGCTCGCCGCATGCGTTCCTCTGAAATTCGATTCCTACTTCCGAGCTCAGCAGGCAAAGGACCAAATTCTTAAAACCGAAGGCTCGCTCTCCGTTCCGAATTTTGCCGGCTCATTCCGGCTGGTTCGAATCGAACTTTTGTTCGAAACGATCTGGGTGATCGCGGACTGCAAGACTGGACTATTCTTTCCGGAATTCCTCTCGGGAGAAGCGCATTTCTCAAATCAGAGCGATCTTCTGATCCTCGCAAAGTCGGACAAGGCGGTACAGCTGTATCGATGGACCGAAGGATCGTTCGTGAGGCGGCCTGATCCGACCCGGATGACCCCCTCGCCCGTCGAGAACGAGATCTTCCGGGACGCCGCCCGTAGAGTGATCGCCGCCCTTCCGAATCCCGACAAAAAAAACTTGATCGAGATCAAGAATCTCCGGTGCAAAAACACTCCGGACGGAATGAAGGATCCCTGCACAGGCGAATCCGAGGGAGAAAAGGGAGCGGTCGTCGGTTTTTCGATTTCGGGGCCGAAGGCGGACTCGATCCGGGGCCTGATCGCCTCCTACGGAAGCTCGGCGGCCGAATACCAAATTGATTCTGTTCGTTGCTCTCTCGCAAAAGAATCCTGCGTGATCCGATCCAAATAGCCCTTCCGGAACCGGACACGCTCACGGTACACTGGACCCGATATGACGGATCGAATCCAGAAAATGAGAGATGTTCAGCATTTTGGCGAAGAAGGCGGAGTGGTTCCGGTGATCGACGTCGCGTCGACCTCGACCTTTTTGAACCCGGCCGACATGGAGCGCGCCTTTCATGGCGAGATGGAAGGCTGTTACCTGTACAGCCGGCACTCGAACCCCTCGGTGAATGCGTTCGGAAAAAAATTCGCCGCGCTCGAAGGCACTGAAGCGGCTCTCGGTGTGGCGAGCGGCATGGCCGCGATTGCTGCCACGATCGATCAGCTCGTTCCGGCCGGCGGACACATTCTTTCTTCTCGCACGATCTATGGCGGGACCTATGCACTCTTCCAGAACATCCTGCCCCGTCGCGGCGTCAAGGTCTCGTTTTTCGATCCCAATGATCCTGCCTCGATCGAGTCTCTGATCCGGCCCGAAACCCGTGTGATCTATACCGAGTCCCTGAGCAACCCGATCTTGAACCTCTGCGACCTCGAGGCAAGCGGCAGGATCGCAAAAAAGCACGGCTTGAAATTCGTGGTCGACAACACCTTCACGCCGGTTCTGATCACCCCTGTGGATTTCGGGGCCGATGTCGTCCTGCATTCCTGTACGAAATACATCTCAGGATCGAGCGACATGATCGCAGGAGTGATCGCCGGAAGCTCCGAGTTCATCCGCCAGCTCTCCGACATCAACTCCGGCTCGGTGATGCTGACCGGACCCGTGATGGATGCCCGGATCGCGCACGAGCTTTATCTCAGACTCGACCATCTGCCGATCCGCATGAGCGCACATTCGCGGCATGCGCACATTCTGGCCCAACGGATGGAAGAGGCGGGGGTTCCCGTTTTTTATCCCGGGCTGAAATCCCACCCCCAGCATGATCTCATGGCCCGCCACCTGAACAAGGGCTATGGGTACGGAGGAATGCTCACGATTGACTGCGGCACATCCCGGAAAGCCATGGAGCTCGCAAGCCTTCTTCAGCAGTCGAAGTTCGGCCTCTATGCGGTTTCGCTCGGATTCTCGCGCACTCTGATGAGCTGTCCCTCGGTCAGTACCTCGAGCGAAATCCCCGAGAGCGAGCAGCGGGCAATGAAGCTCTCTCCCGGGCTTTTGCGCGTCAGCGTGGGATTCACGGGAGACGTCGAGATCGAATGGAGCCGCTTCATCAGTGAATATCGAAAGGTGTTTCCGCACCCATGACATCCCTTTTTTCGAACCTCTGCCCGTCGTGCGAGCGGGCACCGGTGTTTCGCAGCTTCCTCTCGATGAACCGGGAGTGTCCCTCGTGCGGCATCGCTTTCGAGAAGGAGTCGGGGTATTTCATCGGGGCCATGATCGCCTCGTATTTTCTCGGGGTGTTTCTCGCCTTCCCGGTCCTTCTCGGACTCATTTTTTTCGCCCGTGCCGGAACCGCTCTTTCGATCGGAGCGACGGCAGTCCTGATCCTGCTTTTGCAACCCCTGCTCTTTCGGTACTCGCGGCTTCTTTGGATTCAAATCGAACATCGTCTCACCAAGGCCATTCATCAGAACCAAAAGGGACCGCCGGAGAAATGAGAACCCGTCTGATGATGGCTTTGCTTCTTCTCATCCCGTACTCCTCGCTGGTGCTGCCCGGTTCCGGGCTGGCACAGGCTGCCGCACCCTCGACCTGCTTTGATCTCTCGAAGCCGAATTCGAACCTTCTCCGGCCCGCTCCGGACCAGTTTGCGAAGCCGGAGAACGAAAACGACCCTGACTACGGCAAGGATCCTGCGACGGGGTTTTCGTGGGCCCGCGCGAGTGGCATCGTAAAAAAACCGGTTTCTGATCTTCTTGCGAAACTCCTCGATCCGATGGTGACCCGGGATCGCAGCAACACCAAGGTCGAGGTCACCGAGATCAAAGTTCCCGGGGCATATCGCAAAAACGAGGTCCGCGTTCGGATCAAACCCGTTTTTTTCCTCACGCTCGAATGGGTCGAGGAGTGGCTTTACACGGTCCGAAACGACGCCTCGGGGGCGCCGGAGTCGATCGTGATCTCCTACCAAAAGACCTCCGGCACCGCTCATATTCGGAGACTATGCGGCAACATCCTTGTCCGGAGACTCTCCGGACAGGAATCGGGAGTGTATCTGACCGAGGAAATCGAGGCGGACCGCAGAACTCCCGGGGAACTTCATCGCGGTCTCCTCGGAACCCTCCGGACGCTCCGGGAATGAACACGATCATCCGGTTTTTGATCAAACGGGCAGGCCTGGTGGCGGGCCTCTTTGCCCTGCTCTCGGTGGCGGGAGGATACGGGTCGTTCCATTTGTTTTCGAACCTCCGGACCGATCTCGAGGAACTTCTTCCTCCGCAGGCGAGGAGCGTGCTCGACCTGAACCAGGTGCGTTCCCGTCTGGAGAGCACGAGCAACCTTGCTGTTCTTGCACTCTCGGAGAATCCGGTTCAAAGCAAGCGCTTCATCGATGATCTCGCGCGCGAGATCTCGGCACTGCCGCGCGAGGTCTGCGCCGGAGTCGAGTACCGGATCGACCGCGAGATCGAATTCTTCTCCCGGCGAAAGTCATTGTTTCTCGAGTTGGGCGATCTCGAGCGGATCCGGAATTACATCCGCTCGAAGGTCGATTACGAGATCACCCTCTCCAATCCGCTCACGATTTTTGACAACCGGGAAATTCCGGAACCGACGCTCGATGTCGCAGGACTTCAAAAAAAATACGAGTCCAAAACCGACAGCTACTCGCGCTTTCCCGACGGATACTACGCCTCCCCCGATCAAAAAGAGAGAGTGCTCCTCGCGTACCTTCCGGGGGACCGCTCGGGGATCAGCGCCTCGAAAGCACTCCGCGAGGCCGTGGACAAGATCATCGCGCGCCTGAATCCGACATCCTACTCGCCCGATCTCGCGGTTCATTTCGCCGGAGGAGCCCAGGATCTGATCGACGAACACGAGGCCCTGGTCGAGGACCTCCTGCTCTCGACCGTGCTCGTCACCATCCTCGTCAGCATCGCGATGCTCGCCTATTTTCGCTCGTGGAGCGGAACGATCGCCCTCATTCTCTCGTTGTTCTCAGGAACGCTTCTGACTTTCGGGGTGGCGCTCCTCCAGGTGGGCTACCTGAACGCGAACTCGGCCTTCATGGCGAGCATCGTGATCGGAAATGGCATCAACTTCGGCATCATCCTGCTCGCCCGGTTTCTGGAAGAGCGTCAGAAAGGAAAGCAGGTGCCGCGCTCGGTCTTCATCGCGGTCAAACGCACCTTCTCTGCGACCCTGGTGGCGGCCCTTGCGGCGGGACTAGCCTACGGATCTTTGGTGCTGACGAGCTTTCGCGGCTTCCGGCAATTCGGAATCATCGGATTCACCGGAATGATGCTTTGCTGGCTTGCGACCTACGCGCTCCTTCCCTCACTTTTGATTGTCATGAACCGGATGGGCCTGATGAAGCCGCCCCCTCGCCGCTCGAAAGCCCGGATGTCGAATCTCCTTGCCTTCGCAGTTGACCGGCACCCGCGAAAAATCCTCGCAATCACCGCCGGCTTCACGGTCATTTCGATTCTGGGTGCGCGCGCCATCGGCCCGGAGCTGATCGAGACCGACATGAAGAAACTCCGGAACCGGAAAAGCGCTGAAAGCGGCTCGATGTACTGGGGCGAGCGGGTCGACCGGATCTTCAACCGCCATCTTCTGCCGGTCGTGATCCTCCCCGAGAACGAGCAGGACGTCGAACGGATCGCAGAGGAAGTACGAAAACGAAAAGCGTCCTCGCCGATCGGCAACCTGATCGTGAACGTGAGCACACTCCGGGATTTCGTGCCCGCCGAGCAGGACCGGAAGGTCTCGCTTTTGCGGGAGATCGACCATCTCCTGCCGACCCAGATCCTGAAGAGGCTCTCCCCCCGGGAATTGGAAATCACCTCGACCCTTCTGTCAGAGAGTTCCTTCCGGAAGTTCTCGGTCGACGATCTGCCGGAGCTCGTGCGCTCAAAATTCCGGGAACGGGACGGCACCATCGGCAAGCTGGTCCTGATCGAGCCCTCCCTCTCGCCCGAGCTGCAAAAGAGCGGCAACCTGATCGGTTTTGTGCGCCTGATCCGCGAGGCTGCTGACGCCGTTGCGCCGGGAACCGCCGTTGCCGGCACGCTTCCGGTCACCTCCGATCTTTTCGAGTCGATTGTGAACGATGGGCCCCGAGCCACTTTGTTTGCGTTTTTGGCGGTCCTGCTTCTGGTGGTGATTCTCTTTCGCGATCCGCGCACCATTCTGGTTTGCTCGTTTGCGCTCATCTTGGGCGTGATCTGGCTCTTCGGCTACATTTTCGTCTCCGGCCACAAGATCAACTTCCTGAACTTCATCGCGCTTCCGATCACCTTCGGCATCGGCGTCGATTACGGGGTGAATGTGTTCCAACGATACCGGCTGGAGCATC
>JBEIJY010000038.1:0-19174 GCA_040380025.1 Bdellovibrionales bacterium
ACGCGCGAAAGCGAGGCCGCACGACGCGGCTCGGAGGTAAAAGCCGAATCATTCCAACTCCCCCGGCCGATCTCGCTCCATCATCAAGCACACTCAAAGGGGGCAGTTTGGGGAACCCTACATTCCGACTTTCGTCCGGATCCGGATTTCCTTCCGGCTCACCGGATGCGTGAACGCCAACTCGCAGGCCTGAAGCATCAACCTCGGCTCCCCCCGAAAAAACCCCTTCCAGAGCTCGGGCGAACCGTAGAGCGGATCTCCCGCCAAGGGGTGGCCGATCGACTCGAAGTGCCTGCGAATCTGGTGGAATCGGCCGGTCAGAGGCGTCACGGTCACGAGCGAAAACCCCCGATCCCGCCGGATTCGCACATAATCCGTCCGGGCCGACTCCGTTTCCTTTCCTTTGTTTTTCGGAAGGGGGGTCCGAATAGAGCCCCGTTCGGGCACCTCGCCCACGCACCATGCCTCGTAGGTTTTCTTCACCTTGTGCTCGCGAAAGGCCCGAATGAAGCCGGCAGCACTCTTCGGATCGAGCGCGAAGAGCACGAGCCCCGAGGTGTCGGCATCGATCCGGTGGACCGGAAACAAGCGTTGTTGGAGCTGCTCTTCCAAAAGCTCCTTGCACCCATCGGCATTTCCGCCTCGGGATTCGCGGTAGGTGGCGATTCCGGGCGGTTTGTGGACGGCAAGGCAGAATGAGTCACGGTAGACGACTTTGAGCTTCGGCGGGCCTGGGTTCATGGGATCCTCTTCGGCGCTACTATACATGAGCGGGGGCGATGGGCTAAAAGGGTTCCATGCACCTTTCAGAAAAATCCAGGCAACTCATCGATCTCGAGGACCGGTTCGGCGGAAAAAACTACGCACCCCTTCCCGTGGTACTGGCTCGCGGGGCCGGCGCGAAAGTATGGGATGTCGACGGCCGCGAGTATCTTGATTTTCTTTCGGCCTACAGCGCGGTGAACCAGGGGCATTGCCACCCGAGAATCATCGACGCACTGAAAGAACAGGCAGGGGTGCTGACGCTCACCTCGCGCGCGTTTTACAACAACCGCCTCGGAAAATTCGAGGAATGGATTTGCTCTCTGTTCGGCTTTGACCGTCTGATTCCGATGAACTCCGGCGCCGAGGCGGTCGAAACCGCGATGAAGCTTGCTCGCCGCTGGGGCTACGATCGCAAGGGAATCGCAAAGGATCGCGCGAAAATCATCGTGTGCGAAGGGAACTTCCACGGGCGGACGCTCGGAATCATTTCGGCTTCCACCGATCCTGCTTCCCGCGGCGGATTCGGTCCGTATCTCCCCGGGTTCATCGTGATTCCGTACGACGATCTCCCGGCACTCGAAGAGGCGCTCAGGGACCCCGAAGTGGCAGGATTCTTGATCGAGCCCATCCAGGGCGAAGCCGGCGTGCGCGTGCCGAAAGACGGATACTTGTCCGGCGCGGCGGCACTGTGCCGGAAGGCCAATGTGCTCTTCCTTGCCGACGAAGTGCAGACCGGCCTTGCCCGGACGGGACGGATGTTTTGTTGCGATCATGAGGGGGTGAAGCCCGATGTTCTCATTCTGGGCAAGGCGCTCTCGGGAGGCGTGCTTCCGGTTTCGGCGGTTCTTTCGTCAAACGAGGTGATTCTGACGATCCGTCCCGGAGAGCACGGCTCCACTTTTGGCGGGAATCCGCTGGCCTGCGCGGTGGCGACGGCCGCGGTTCAGGTTCTTCTGGACGAGAACCTCGCGGAACGCGCCCAAAAATTGGGTGAGATCTTTCGAAGCGAGATCGAGGCCATGCGCTCGCCGATTGTCGAAAAAGTCCGCGGAAAAGGCCTGTTGAACGCCGTGGTGATCCGCCCGCATGGAAAAAACGAAAAAGGGGAGCCTCGCACCGGCTACGATGTTGCGCATGACCTGGTCGAGGAGGGGGTGCTCGCCAAGCAAACCCATGTGCATACGATCCGTTTCGCACCACCGCTCGTAATTTCCGAGTCGGAGCTTGCGCGCGGAATCGACGGCATCCGGAAGACCATCCGGAAGTCAGGGGGCTGACGCGGGTTGGTTTTTGCGGGATCCGCAATGAAAACCATTTTGATTTTCCGCGTTTTTCTCCTTTAAATCACCGAGGTGGATCGTGTAGATTCATCAAAATTCAACTTTGAGAAAGGATCCGTATTCATGGCAAACCGAAGGCCGAAAATTTCCGTGATTGGTGCCGGATTTGTAGGTTCAACCTGCGCCCATTGGGCCGCGAGCAAGGAGCTCGGGGATGTGGTGTTGATCGACATCAATGGTGATGCGGCGAAAGGGAAGGCCCTTGATCTTTTCGAGGCTTCTCCGGTCGAAGGGTTCGATTCGCGCATCGTCGGCGGGTCCGACTACGCGCTCTCCAAGGATTCCGACGTGGTGGTGATCACCGCCGGGCTTCCGCGCAAGCCCGGCATGAGCCGCGATGACCTCCTCGCGACGAATGCGAAAATCGTGAAAGAATGCGCGCAGAATGTGGCGAAGTTCTCGCCGGATTGCGTTCTCATCGTGGTTTCGAATCCGCTCGATGCCATGTGCCATGTCGCGATGGATGCCACTGGGTTTCCGCGCGAGCGGGTGCTCGGAATGGCCGGAGTTCTCGATGGCGCGCGCTTCCGGAGCTTCATCGCCATGGAATGTGATGTGAGCGTCGAAGATGTGCAGGCATTCGTGTTCGGCGGACACGGCGACACCATGGTGCCCATGCCCCGGTACGTCTCGGTCGGCGGAGTTCCGCTCACCCAGATGCTCTCGAAAGAACGCATCGACGCGCTTGTCGAGCGCACCCGCAAGGGCGGCGCCGAAATCGTCGAACTTCTGAAGACCGGTTCCGCGTACTATGCTCCCGCCGCTTCCACCATCCAGATGGTCGAGTCGATCGTGCGTGATAAAAAACGCATTCTGCCGTGCGCGGTGAGCCTGAAAGGCGAATACGGCGTGAATGGCCTGTTCGTGGGCGTTCTTGCCAAGCTCGGCGCGAAGGGCCTCGAAGGTGTTCCGACCCTCGAGCTGAACGCCGAAGAAAAAGACATGTTCGGCAAATCCGTCGCCGCGGTGAAAGGTCTCGTGGACGACATGAAACGATTGGGGCTCAACTGATGAACATCCACGAGTATCAGGCAAAAGCAATTCTGAAGCGCTTCAAGGTTCCGGTGTCCGAGGGCGTGCTGGTCGAAGGCTCCCGCGACGGGGTGTCGTTCAAGGCCCGTGAACAGGTGGCGAAAGAAGCGCTCGATGCGGCCGAGAAGCTGAAGCGCGAAGTGAATCCTTCGGTGTTCGTCGTGAAGGCCCAGATCCATGCGGGCGGACGCGGAAAAGCCGGCGGCGTCAAGGTGTGCAAGAATGTTTCAGATGTCGCCGATGCCGCGAATGCCATCATGGGCAAGGTGCTGGTGACTCCCCAGACCGGACCCGAAGGAAAAAAAGTCCACAAGCTCTGGATTGAAGGCGGTTCCGACATCAAAAAAGAATACTATCTCGGAGTCGTGCTCGATCGCGCCCTCTCGCAGGTCGTGATGATGGCCTCGACCGAAGGCGGAATGGAGATCGAGGAAGTCGCCGAGACCCATCCCGAGAAGATCTTCCGCGTGGTGATCAATCCGGGGACCGGGTTTCAGCCCTTCCACGGTCGCGTTCTCGCCACCTCCCTCGGGCTTCCGGCCGCGCTCCACAAAGAAGCGGTCGCGTTCTTCAAGGGCGTTTACGAGTGCTTCATGAAAATGGACTGCTCGCAGGTCGAGATCAATCCGATGGTCGAAACCACCGATGGCCGTCTTCTTGCCCTCGATGCCAAGGTGAACTTTGACGACAACGCGCTCTTTCGTCATCCGGATGTGATCGAAATGCGCGACATTCTCGAAGAAAACGCGCAAGACGTCGAAGCCTCGAAATACGAGCTCGCTTACATCGCCCTCGATGGCAACATCGGTTGTCTCGTGAACGGAGCCGGTCTTGCGATGGCGACCCTCGATATCATCAAGCTTCACGGGGGAACGCCCGCGAACTTCCTCGACGTCGGCGGCGGAGCCTCGAAAGAAAAAGTGACCCAGGCCTTCAAGATCATCCTGAAGGATCCGAAGGTGAAGGCGATTCTCGTCAATATTTTCGGCGGAATCATGAAGTGCGATGTGATCGCGGAAGGCGTGATCGCCGCGGCCCGGGAGCTCCAGCTCAAGGTGCCCCTGGTGGTCCGGCTCGAGGGAACCAATGTCGAGCTCGGCAAGAAAATGCTTGCCGAAAGCGGGCTGAAGATCACGCCTGCGGATGATCTCGAAGATGCGGCACGCAAGGTCGTGTCCGCGGCAAAATAGGAAGGACCTTTCATGTCGATCTGGGTGAATAAAAACACAAAGCTGATTGTTCAGGGGATCACGGGCTCGCAGGGGCTCTTCCACGCGAAAGGCTGTCATGAGTACGGAGTGAAGACCGGAGGCGCGAAAGTCGTCGGCGGAGTCACTCCCGGCAAAGGCGGGCAAACGGTCGAGGAATTCCCGGTGTTCAACACCGTCAAAGAAGCGGTCGGAGCGACCGGGGCGAATGCCTCGATGATTTTCGTACCGCCTCCCTTCGCCGCCGACTCCATTTGCGAGGCGGCCGATGCGGGCGTTCCGCTCATCATCTGCATCACCGAGGGGATTCCGATCGCGGACATGATCGCAACCAAGCGATATGTGACCGAGCGCGGTTCGCGACTCATCGGTCCGAACTGCCCCGGCATCATCACTCCGGGCGAGTGCAAGATCGGAATCATGCCCGGCCACATCCATCTTCCGGGTCGCATCGGGGTTGTTTCCCGCTCGGGAACGCTCACCTATGAGGCGGTCCATCAGCTCACCAAGCTCGGCATCGGTCAAAGCACCTGTGTCGGAATCGGTGGTGATCCGGTGAATGGCACGAACTTCATCGATGTGCTCGAGGCGTTCAACAACGATCCGGGCACCGATGGCGTGATCATGATCGGCGAGATCGGCGGAACAGCCGAGGAAGAAGCAGCCGAGTGGATCAAAAAGAACATGAAAAAGCCGGTGGCGGGATTCATCGGTGGAGCCTCGGCCCCTCCGGGAAAACGGATGGGACACGCGGGCGCGATCATTTCCGGGGGCAAAGGCACGGCGGAGGAGAAATTCAAGGCGCTGGAGCGCGCAGGTGTGCGGATTTCCCGCTCGCCCGCGACTCTGGGCATAACGATGAAAGAGGCGCTTGCGCGCTGAAATCAAGGAGCAATCAATGGCAGTCGAAAAAACGTTCAGCATCATCAAACCAAACGCGGTCGCGAAGAACAACATCGGAAAGATCATCGATCGTTTCGAGTCGCGCGGACTCCGCGTGTCAGCCGCGAAATTCACCCGCCTCTCGAAAGAGAAGGCCGAAGGGTTCTACATCGAGCACAAGGATCGTCCGTTCTTCGGTAGCCTTGTGAATTTCATGACGAGCGGTCCCGTGCTTCTCATGGTTCTCGAAGGCGAGAACGCTGTGGCCCTGAATCGTGAGATCATGGGCGCGACCGATCCTTCGAAGGCGGCTCCCGGCACCATCCGCAAGGATTTCGCCGAGAGCATCGAGGCGAATGCCGTACACGGTTCGGATAGCCCGACCTCGGCGGATCGCGAAATCTCGTACTTCTTCGAGAAGAACGAAGTCCTCACCCGCTGGTAAGAGTCCGGTACAAGAATTCGAGCCGCGGGTGTCGGGAGATTCCCGCGCCTGCGGCTCTGGTTTTTAACAAAGAGTTTTCAACCGTCCGTCATAAGGAGACGACCATGAGCGCAAAAATCGATTTGAACCGGTTCAAGGAAGTGGTGGGTCAGCTGAAGACGACCCAGAAGCATCTGCAGTCCCTGATGAGTCGGGAGACCTTGCAAGATGCCCGTCGGTATGCCGAGAACTCGAAGCAAGAAATTCAGAAACTCCTGAAGGGCGCGGACCTGAAGACCGTTAAGGCGCGGATCGCAAAAGAGGCGGTCGAGCTCCGCAAGCTCCAGCAGTCGATTCCGGGAGAACTCGCGCGCTTCACCAAGTTTGTCGAGGCGCAAAAGAAGGAGCTCGAGAAAATCCTGAAGAGCGTGACTGCGCTTGATGCGGTGAAAACCCCGAAGGTGACCCCGGTGAAGGAAGCTCCCGCAAAAGGAGGCTCTGCCAAGCCACCGGTCGCGAAAAAAAGCACGCCCCGGAAGCCTGCTGTGATCAAGACCAAGGCGAAGGCGGTCAAGGCGAAAAGCGCTCCGGC
Organism: Bdellovibrionales bacterium; assembly: GCA_040380025.1. Lineage (GTDB taxonomy): Bacteria > Bdellovibrionota > UBA1018 > UBA1018 > CAIMNF01 > CAIMNF01. The sequence continues at coordinate 6,244 of JBEIJY010000038.1, forward strand.
AGGTGCGTCGGCTGCGAAGGCGGCCGAGAATCTGGCCGAGAATTCGGTTGAGACGAATTCTGGCGATGAATCGCAAGACTCCCTGTTCAAATCTTGAGTTCAATATCGTGAAGAGGAGCCGATTCTCATGGCAAAGAAAAAAACCACGACCAGACCAAAAGCGAAGAAAAAACCCGCTGTAAAGAAGACCGCTGTAAAAAAGACGGCAGTGAAGAAAACAGCGATTAAAAAAACCACCCCGAAAATCAGGGCGACCTCGTTCTTGAATCCGGGCGTTCCGGCGCCAAAGTTCCATGCGGTCGACGAAAACGGCTCCCCCGTGCGCTTGGAGTCGCTCCGAGGGCGTACGATCGTGCTTTATTTCTATCCGAAGGACGACACCCCCGGATGCACCAAGGAGGCCTGCGATTTTCGGGATTCCTTCGCTCGTCTTCAGGCCGAGGGCATCGTGGTGCTTGGAGTGAGTCGCGATTCGCCCGAGTCGCATGCACGCTTTCGGAGCAAGTTCGACCTTCCGTTTTCGCTCGTGTCGGATGCCGACGGCAAGGTCTGCGAGGCGTTCGGGGTCTGGAAAGAAAAAAGCATGTACGGCCGGAAGTACATGGGTATCGAGCGTTCGACGTTTGTGATCGATCCCGAGCTCCGGATTGCCAAAGTGTACCCCAAGGTTTCGGTAACCGGCCATGTCGACGAGGTTCTTTCAGACATTCGTGCCATGAGGGAGTCTTGAGATGAACCAGGTCGCGAAAGTTTTCGAGGGCGTGAAGTCGGTTCTGGTGGTTCTTTCTTCTCGAGCCATGGCGTTCGACCAGGCGGCGCTCCGGAATCACATTCACCTTGCCTATCCCGGAACAGCGGTATTTTTTGTCTCTGTGAGCGGAGACCCCGTGGGTGTGGCCGCACCCGGGAAGGTCGATCTCGTGATCGATTTCACCGAGCCGAAGGCGCGTCAGCCCTTGCTGTTCGCCGCAAAAATGCGCTCGCGCGGTCGCTTTGTTGTAGGCCGGAATGCGGGTCTGTTCCTCCGGAAGGCCCGGTATGACCGCGTGTATGATCAGGCCGCGGATTCCTCGATCCCGGGCGATTATCTCGAATCAGAATGCTGGGCCCAACGGCGGGTTCTGGAGCTTGCAGGGGTTCCGGTTCGTCGGCAGGGCGGGGTGACGCAAGATCTTGCCCGCGAGATCGCATCCCACCTTCCGCCCATGCAGAATCGATAGTCTTATGCCGAATCGCAGTGCGCTCTTGCTCGAGAAACTCTGGAATGTGCTCATCTCACTGAAGCTTGCAGTGATCGTGATCCTGTCTCTTGCAATCACCCTGTCTGTGGCGACCGTGATCGAGTCCATGCACGATACCAAGACCGCACAGTATTTTGTGTATCGGGCCGCGTGGTTTTACGGACTTCTCTCGGTTCTGGGCCTGAACATCCTGGCAGTCGCCTTGAGCCGGCTTCCGTGGAAGAGGCGGCATATTCCTTTTCTGCTCGCGCATGCCGGGATTCTCATGATTCTGGCCGGGTCCTGGCTTACTTATGTGAACGGAGTCGACGGATCCCTCCTGATCTCCGAGGGCGAGATGAACTCGGCAGTGGAACTCGATGAGCTCGTGCTGGTATCGAAACGGGGAGAAGAGGTTCGGACCGTTCCCTTTCCGTGGATGCCGGCTTCGGTGGCCAAATCCTTCAAGCCACGCGAGTTTCCGGAACTGGGAATCCGCATCGAGCGTTATGTCGCCGACGCCGAGCGTGTCACGCGTTATTTTCCGGCCGATGGATCGAATCCCGAGGCCGCTCCCGCTGTGCAAGTGCGTGTTCTCGGCGCACCCATGGGAGGAGCGCCCGAGTTCTGGCTCTTTGGCGGTGATCCCGGATCGGCCTCCCAGAAGCTCGGGCCCGCTCGGTTTCTGATTCGAAAAGAAGAGCAAAAAGATCTCGAAGCTCCCTCGGTGGCGCAAGGATCAGATGAGGCGAGCGAGGCGCGGCTCGATTTCATTGTTTCAAAATCCGGAGCCCTGCGGTTTCAGGCGGTTTCCGTGCGCGGCGAGAAGAAATCAGGTTCGGTCGATCTGAAGACGCTTCAAGCCCGCGAGGAACCCGTGATCGTCGATCCGGGCTGGAAGATGCCGATCCGTCTGCAGGTAAAATCTTTTCTTCCATCCGCCTTGATGGAAACCCGCTATGTCGAGCGGAAGGTGAAGCCTGTCGGCATGGGCACGGCCCAGCCCGAGCCCGCCATCGAAATCTCGATGGCCGGGAATCCCGCATCGCGACTCTGGCTCGGTCTCGGGGATCGCGCGAATTTTCAGGATCAAAACGGAAATCCGGCCACGGCCGGGTATTTCCCGAAACGCCTTCTTCTTCCGTACGGGCTTCGGCTCGAGCGGTTTGAAATGACGACCAACCCCGGCACCAATGATCCGGCCACGTATTCTTCGCGGGTTCAAGTGGTCGATCAGTTTCAAAAAACCGAGGCCGATCTGCGCTCCCTTCCGGTTCACCACATCACCATGAACGAGCCACTCGAATGGAAGGGCTACACGTTTTATCAATCGAGCTATGTTCCCGAGATTCCGCGCCCCACGACGACGATTTTGTCGGTCAATTACGACCCGGGCCGGGGCTTGAAGTACTGGGGTTCGGTGCTTCTGATCCTCGGGAGTGTCGCCTTGTATCTTGCCAAAACAGTGAAGAAGAAAAAAACAAAGGAGCTCCAAAATGCTTGAATCGCGATTCGCACGCGTGATCCTGTTGGCGTTGGGCCTGTTTTCGGGCCTTCAGGCGGTGTCCGCTCCGGAGCCCGTGAAGGGGCTTCCCAAGAATGATCTTCGTCTGATCCCCGTGCAAAGTGGCGGACGATTGAAGCCATTCGATGAATTTGCGCGCGAGAACATTCTCGCGCTGACCGGCTCGCGGAGCCATTCGGGGTTTGATCCTTCCGAGATGCTTCTTTCGATGATGGTCCGGCCGTCCGAGTGGGCAAACGAAAAGATCATCCGGATTTCTGTGCCCGAGGTGAACCGGCAATTGCTTCTCGATCCGGACCGGAAGTACTTTTCGCTGAACGAGCTTCTCGCGAATCACGCTTTTTTGCAGTATTCCGAGGGCATTCGCGCGAACGGCTCGGCGCTCGAGCAGGTCACCGATACCGGCGTGAATGCCGTGACCGGGCAAAAAGATCCGCGGGCCGAGGAGCTGAAGCGCGTGGTGGACCGCGTGATGCGGTTTCAGGCGCTGGTGACAGGTAGCCTCTGGGCGGTGACCCCCGGAAGCGATCGCGAGCAACCTTGGAAGACCGTGGCCGAAGGAATGACCGAGCCTTCCGAGCAATCGCAGGCCGTGTTCGCGCTCCTGAAGAGCTATCTCGAAAACAATCCCGAAGAGTTCGGGGTGTTCGCGGCGCAAGCGAGGGTTTCGGTCGAGTCGAAGATTCCCGAATTCGACGGCGTCAAGAACCTCCTTCTTGCAGAAGTCCTTTACAACCGTTTGAGGCCCTTTTTGCAGTCGATGATTTTTTATCTTCTTGCCGGAGTCCTCTGGCTCTTCGCAGAAAAAAAGCGACTTCTGCGTCTTTTGGCAAAGTTCTTCACGGTGACCGCCGTTTTACTCCATGTTTTGGGCTTCGCGCTCCGGTGTTATGTGGCCGGAAGGCCCCCCGTCACGAACATGTATGAGTCGATCATCTGGGTGTCGCTCGGGGTGATGTTCTTCGCGCTTCTTTTGTTCTGGAAGAACCGCCAGAACATGCTGATCTCCACAGCGACCATCCTCTCGGGCCTTGCGCTCTTCGCCGCCGATTCGGCTCCCATGGTGATGGATCCCACGATTCGGCCGCTCGTGCCGGTGCTTCGGAGCAACTATTGGCTCACGATCCATGTGCTCACGATCACGCTCAGTTACGGGGCCTTCATGCTGGCGATGGGCATCTCGAATCTTTCCCTCTTCGGATTCTTCCAAGAGTCGCGCCGCGGGCCTTCGTCCGAAATCACCAAGCGCATCGCTCTTCTGAATCAGCTCTCGTACCGGTCGCTCATGTTCGGGACGGTCCTCCTCGCCGCAGGAACCATCTTGGGCGGAGTGTGGGCCGATTACTCCTGGGGCCGGTTCTGGGGCTGGGATCCGAAAGAGGTCTGGGCCCTCATTGCCCTGCTCTCGTACATGGCCGTCCTTCATGGACGGTATGCCGGTTGGGTGGGGGCATTTGCCTTTCCGCTTTGGACCGTGATTTGTTTTTCGACCGTGGTCATGGCCTGGTATGGAGTGAATTTCGTTCTCGGGGTCGGTCTGCATTCTTATGGATTCTCGACCGGCGGTCAGGCCTTCGTGTTCGGATTCCTGCTTCTTCAGACGCTTTATTGTGGTTTCATCGCCTACCATCACCGTCGGAGGAATTCGAGTGGACTTCATCGCCGAGCTTGAATCGCTCCGCTCCCGCTTCACGGGAGCCCTCGAGTTCGAGGCGCCCCTCGCGAAGGTGGCCTACTATCGCATCGGAGGCCCTGCAGCCGCACTCGCAACACCCCGGACGATGGAGGATCTCGAGCGTTTGCACGGAGTGATCGCCAAGCACTCCGTTCCCTTTTTTGTTTTGGGCTGGGGCTCGAACCTGTTGTTCCCGGATGAAGGATTTCGCGGGATCGTGATCCGCATGAAGCACCTGAATTCCGGCGTCGAGGAAGTCTCGCCCGGAGTCCTTCGGGTCGGCGCCTCGCTTGGTGCCTCGAGTCTTCTTCGTGTCGCGGCCGAAAAAGGCTACGGGGGCCTCGAGCGATTCACCGGCATTCCGGGATCGATCGGGGGAATGATCGCCATGAATGCCGGAACGCATCTGGGCGAGATGTCGGGCGTGATCCTGCGATCCGAGTGGGTCAATTTGCTCGATCCCGTCACCCCGCTCTCGCTTCGGGTGCGCGATCATGAACCGGCCGATTTCTCGTATCGCAAGAATCATTTTCTCACCGAGGGGGATCTTCTCCTGCATGCGTTGCTCCGTTATGAGCCGGCCGATCCTTCGGCCGTGAAAGCCGAAATCGACCGCCTTTACCAGCGTCGCAAATCCACCCAGCCTGTGGAGTTTCCGTCCTGCGGAAGTGTCTTCATGAATCCGCTCGAGGCGGGAATGAAGGCCTGGGAGGTCGTCGAGAAGCTCGGGCTCCGCGGGCATCGCCTCGGAAACGCGCAGATCTCTGAAAAACACCCGAATTTCATTGTGAATCTGGGCGGTGCGAGGGCCTCCGAGGTGCGCTCCCTGATCGCGCTCGTGAAGACCCGTGCAAAAGAGGAACTCGGAATCGAAATGCACGAAGAGGTGAGGGTGCTGCCGTGATCCGGAGCGGGGGAGTGGTGTATCATCTTCGCGCCCTCCGGTTCCGGCGCGAGCTCTGGGGGCAACATCAGGAGGGGGTGGCCTCGTTCCTTTCGGCGTGGAATCCGAAGTCCAAAAAGATCCTGCTGATCGGCCCTTCGGCCGGCTATTCCCTGCCTGCAGGCTGGCTGAATCGGTTTGAAGAGATCACGGCCTTCGAGCCCGATCTTCTGGCGCGTGTGCTCTTCGAGCGTCGGCATGGCGTTCGGCCCCGCTGGATCCGTCGCGGGTTCCCGTTTCACAGTCCTGAGCCGTTCCGGGGCCTTGAGCTCTCGAACACGGCGATTCTGTTTTGCAATTTGCTCGGGCAGATCCGGATTCCCGATGTGGCGTCCCTCGAACGAAAACTGCGCTCAAAACTCGATGGCAGGGAATGGGCCTCGTACCACGACGCGCTCTCGGGAGAAGGCATCGAGTTTGATCTCGAAGACAAAAGGCCCGGGCGTGCGGGCGTTGCCGAGATGGAACGCTGGATTTATGTGAGCGACCGGTTCCGGCGTGAAGTGACGGTGAATGCCCATCCCGCTCCCGAGCTCTTTCGGGATGCGCGGGGCCTTGAGTACCGGTATTGGCAATGGCGGATCATTCCGGGGTTCACGCATCTGATCGAGGGCGTGTTCCCGGCGAACCGTCCGGGATCCTCGGGTTGCCCCTCCTAGGGACCCATCGGGTTGCCCTAAGGGCACGTCGCCCCATCGCAGATCCGCTTCAACACGGCTCCTCCGCGGTTGTCTTTTGCGATCCCGATCAGGATTCTCCCGCGTCCCGTAGGAAGAGCCGCCACGGGCGGAAAAAACCGGTTCCACTCGCCCGGGAGCGTCCGCGAGAGCAAAAGGGTTCCATCACTCGTGCATTCTTTTTTTCGTGAGCATTCGATGTCTTCCGGCCCGCTCAGAAACCACGCCGTTTCGACTTTCTCGCTCAGGGTCTCGGTCGTGCCGTCGGGTTTCATCGAAAGGTAGCTCTCGATGCTTCCTGCCGGAACAAAGGCCTCGATCAGGGTCTCGCTCGATGGCAAAGCGGCGAGGTTCACGCCACCCGAACGGAACTCCAGGCTCGCGGGATTGTTGTTCCGTGCGGGTTTTGCCGGGTCAGAGAACAAAAGCCGCTTGAAGGTGGTGATCTTTTTTTGCTCTTCTCCGGCCGGAAAGAGCTCGAAAAACACCAAGATCGCAAAGCCGTTGAAGCGCCGATCCTGAGAAAGTGCATTGTAGCGGGCGATATATGCGGCTTTTGCGGCCGGTGTGATCGTGTTCAGGTTGAACCCGAACGGAGCGATGTCGCCGGTGTGATTCGGCGAAGCGAAGCTCCCGCTCGGGGCGGTCAGTGTGCCGCTTGCGACATCCGTGCGGGTGGGGTTCCCCTCGCAGGTGGGTGGAGCACCGAGCCCGACTCCCGGATCAAGACAATGATACATGCGGTAATTGAGCGCCCGTCCGCCGCCGTACAGGTCGCTGATCACCGGAGTCGCCTGGATCGAGAACGGCGTGAAATCCCCGGTCGCCGGATCAAAGCTCACCTCGGGAGAATCCAGGAGCAAGGCGATCACGCGAAGGCCCTGCAGGATCGAATATTTCGGAAGCGTCTCGGGGCCGCAGGCCGGGAGAGAAGTAAGAAGAAACACTAGCAAAACAAGGCGAGTTCGCATCTTAGAATTCTCCCTTCAACCCGAAAGTCGGGAGGACCGGAAACCCCCGGACCGGCTCCGAGCGGGTGTAGTCGTACGAATACTGAAGTCCCTCGACATTCTGGCGATTCAAAACGTTCAAGATGTCGAGATAGAGCGAGAGTGTCCACGAATCATAGACCCAGCGTTTGTCGATCCTGAGGTCGAGCATCGCAAAGGGATCAAGCCGCTCGTTGAAGAGCGCCCCGCGGATCGGAATGAACACATCATTGTCGAGATCTCCCGCCGCACTTTGGGGAACGGTTTCGAGCGGTCCGGTCACATACCGGAAGCGGGTCGAGATCCGCCAGTTCCGCTTCAGGTTCACCCCCGCGATCAGTGTCAAAAAGTGAGTCTGGTCGTACTGATACAAGTACTCGGGACGACGCGGATCCCAGCGGGTCGAGCGCGAAAGGGTGTAAATCGCCCAGAAATTCCAGTTGTCGAGGACGGTCTGAAAGCTGTTCTCCCAGCCGAGTGCGCGTCCCGAGCCCTCGTTCACGAAAAGCCGGGAGGTGTCCGGAATGATGAGATTCTGGAACCATCGACCAAAAAAACCGGAGTACGCCTCCGAGCCCCGTCCGATCTCGTTCGAAAGATCCTTCTCGGCTCCGAGCTTCAACTGCCAGACCTGCGATCCCTTCACGGCAGGGTTTCCGTAGCTTGCCGACGACTGCCTCTCTTCGGGGGGCTGACCGTAAAGGCCGCCTGCCGCGACCAGGGTCAGATCGGGAGTCGCCGCATATCGGGTTCCGAGGCGCGGACCGATTTGCAGATCATCGACCGGGCCGAAGTAATCGATCCGGAGTCCGGGAAAAAACGTCCATTTCGAGTCCGTCGCCGGCCGAAAAACAGGATTGAAGTAGAACCCGTACAAATCCGAGAAAACTCCGCGCAGATCGGCCGTCCTGGTTTCGCCCGAGCTCAGGGGATTGATGACCCCTCCGTCGCTCGTGATCACCGGAATTCGAAACGACACATCCGCAAGCGTGAACCGGTGATCCATGCCGTAGGCCAAGGTCAGTTGGTCATTCACGCGGGTCCGGTTTTCTGCGCGCACGGTTGAGGTCAGGGTTCTCAGATTGAAGAACGAGTCGCCGATGTCGGTATTGATGAAGTCGCGGCCCACGGCCATGCTGAGTTTGGTTTTGGAATGATTCGAATGGGTCCACTCGAACTGCGGAATGAACCTGAAAAACCCGATCTCATTCGAGAAGTTCCCGCGCAAGGAAGGATCATTCCCGAGCGCGTTCGCGGCGACGAATTCGAGCGAGTCGCGCGATCCGATCGAGACGAGCTTGAAGTTCAGGTTCGGTGAGAGGGGACGCTGGTAGATCAGGCCGAGGTCGCCATACGTCGGCGCAACGGTGAGCGCAAAATTCTCGTTTCCCTTCAACACGGCTTTCAGCACCTGCCCGACATAGCTGATTCGGGCGCCCGCCGCGAGCTGTCCTCGTTCGCCGACCGGAGTCTCGATCGCGGCGCCCGAGTTGAAGGTGTCGACAAAGGCCGAGCCCTTGAACTGCCGGCTCGAAAGATTCTTGGAATTCAGATTCAGAACTCCCCCGAGGGCACGGCTGTAATTGCTCTGGTAGCCGGCCGAGAGAAAATCAAAACTTCCCGTGAGCTCCGGATTGAACACCGAGCTGAGTCCTCCGAAATGGAAAATCAGCGGAATTTCGTGCCCGTCGATTGTGTATCGCGTGTCTTGCGGGGCTGATCCCTGAATGATCACCTGGGAGGTGAAGCCCTGGCTTCGGTTCACGCCGGGCAGATTCTGGATCGCGCGGACCGGGTCGGCACCGGCACCGGGAAGGCTCTCGGCCGTTTTTTTCGAAATCGTCTTTTGAACGGAATCGCGATCGCCGCTCGCCTGAATTGTGGTTTCGAACGCCGTTGTGGCATCCGGCTCAAGAAGGATCCGCTCGGGAACTCCGGCGGGAGCCAGCGTGATGATTTTTTCGAATCGCTTGTAGCCGGGAGCGTTCACGATGAGCGTGGCCTCGCCATCCGGCACGGGCTCGAACCGGAACCGTCCCTCGTCATCGGTCGTGGTCCGTTGGCGCGAAGGCAGGAGTACGACATTCACTTGTGGTACCGGATCGCGAGTGCCGCGAATGCGAACCACTCCCTCGACCGGGGTCTCTGCCAAGGCGGGGGCCGGGGCCAACGACGCGAACAGGATCGCGATCAATGAAATCACTCTAATATAAAACGATAGGTATAGCGGATGCGGATTGCAACGGGTTTGTCGTTGATGCGCGCAGGACGGAACCGGAACTTCCGCACGGCAAAAATTGCCGCATCGGTGAGCTCGGGTGCGGGAGAATCAAGAACCTTCGCCGAAGAAACCTCGCCGTTCGAAGAAAGCACGAGCTCGAAAAGCACGGGGCCTTGGATTCCTCGGGAGCGGGCTTCCGGTGGATAGGGGATCCGGACTTCGTTCAAAAGCACGGGGAGCTCCGAGACCTCATAATCCTCAAAGCTCTCGCCTGCGCCGGTGATCAATGCACCCGAGCCTCCGGTGGTTGCGCCTGTTGCAGAAGACTGCGCCGGGTCAGAAGACGTGCTCGTGGTCGTTTTCAGAGACGGTTTGATCGGAGTTTTGACGGCCGTTTGCCGAGCCTTCGAGGCCGGCGTTCCCGGGCTCGAGCGGATTCCCTGCACCTCGACCAATTCTACCGGAATCTCCTCGTGTGGCCCGAATGCGAAGAGCAAAAGAAGAAGCAGGCCCAGAGTTCCAAGGTGAATCAGCAATGATTGAAGTGTGGCCCGCATGCGAATTCAAACCATATCAAATCAGGGCCCTTCCGCAATCAAAGGAGGCAAGATTGCCCCCCGGCGTGATAGGGTTCCCCGATCATGACTCCACGATTCTATTATTCGGTTTGTCAGGCCGGTGCCGAGAAAGTCGTTCGCGATGAGGTGCTTTCGGCCCACCCCGGACTTCGTTCCGCGTTCTCGCGGCCGGGCTTCATCACCTTCAAAGAAGATTCGAATGCGGGCGATCCGATCGACAACCCCATGAGTATTTTTTCGCGCCTTTGGGGCGAGAGCATCGGGCAGGCGCGCACGCCCGAAGAGGCGCATGCGCTTCTGGCAAAGATTCCCTCCGGCGCGACGGTTCACGCGTTCGAGCGGGATTCGGTTCTTCCGGGCGATGAGCCCGAAGAATTCGTGTTGAACGCCAGGGTGCGGAGTCTTCTCGATTCCTGGAAGATCCCTTGCGCGAATCAAAGCCCGAAAGAAGGAGAGTGGGTGTACGACTGGATCCTTCTTGATGAGAGCACTTTGTTCTTGGGGCGCCATTTGCATCAACCCGGAATCGATCCTGCTCCGGGCAATCGGCCCTTCCTTGCGCTTCCCGCAAACGCGCCTTCTCGCGCCTGGCTCAAGATCGAAGAGGCGATCCGCCGGTTCCGTCCTGCGATCCAAAAATCGGCAAAGGTTCTCGAGATCGGCTGTTCCCCCGGAGGAGCCACGACCGCCCTGCTTTCGCGCGGGCTTTTGGTGACCGGGATCGATCCGAAGAGAATGGACCCTTCGGTCGAGCGCCATCGTGCGTTCTCGCTCATTCAAAAAACTGCAAAAACGGTGCAAAAAGAGGATTTTCGCGGATGGAATCCGGAATGGCTCGTGCTCGACATGAACCTCGCGCCGCTCGAAGCGCTCGATGAGGTCGGGCATGTGCTTCGCCTCCTGCGCGAGATGCACGGCAGTCGACTTGCTCTTCAGAGCGGGTTCCTCACCGTAAAGCTGAACGACTGGAAGTTCGCCGCAAGCATTCCCTTGTACCTGAGACGAATCGAGGAGCTTGGATTCCGGGAGCTCGCCGCGGTTCAGCTTTGCTCGAACCGACAAGAGTTTTTTGTGCATGCAGGATCCTTCCGTTAAGGATTCAATCATGCTTGCAAAATCCTGACACGATTCCGGTCGATATCGAATTGACTAATTTTTCCTGATCCGGTCTAGTCCTCCGAAACCATCACACCGAAAAAGGGAAGCAATGAAATTGATTCGATTGTCGGCCTGTCTTCTGGTTCTCTCCCAACTCCCCCAAATCGCCCTAGCGAACGTCTGCGATGATCTCTTGCATCTGCAAGCCGCCGGCCCCCGCGTGTATTTTCTCGACACGAATGTGCTGCTCTCGGAGCCGGATGCATTCCTCGGGTTCAAGCGCGGCGAGACTGTGGTCATCCCCGAGCAGGTGATCCGCGAGATCGAAGCAAAAAAGACCGATTCCGACCTTGGCGTCAAGGCGCGCGAGTTCTTTCGCCTGCTCGATGAGCACACCGGTGCCGGCGCCCTGAAGAATGGCGTGATTCTGCCGAATGGTTCCAAACTCGAGTTCGCGACGGTTTCTCCCGTGACCGAGGCAAGCCCGGCCGCGATTCAGGGGCTCGATCTCACTCCGGCCGGAAACCCCGACAATCGGATTCTTGCCGCGATGATCGAGTACCGCGAAAAAAATCCCGCCGCTGATTTCATGTTCCTCTCGCACGACAACGCGTTTCGCATTCTGGCCCGGGTGAACGAGTTCCCGGTGGGACGCTTCAGCGAGCAGTACCGGACGGTGGTGCCGGTCTCGAATGACGAGCTCATTTATTCGGGCCTGAAAAAGCACATCCTGTCTGAGCAGGAGCTGGACGAGTTCCGCACCCTCGGCACCATGGAAGTTTCGGATCCTTCGCTGTTTTATGACAACCAGTTCGTGATCCTGAAGGATCAGGAGTTTACACTGCTTGATCCTTACAAGCCTGCGACTCCCGACAACCAAAGATTGGTCAGCGAAGCCATCGTGGCGCGGTACCGGAGTGCGGACCAGACCCTGAATCACTTGAAGGTCAAAAAGACCACGAAGATCAAAACCATTTTGCCAAAAAATCTGGAACAGCGCCTGGCGCTCGACCTGTTGATGGATCCTTCGGTCACGATGGTGTCGATTTTCGGGAAGGCCGGTTCGGGCAAAACCCTCCTCACCATGGCGGCGGCACTCGAGCAACTCGACAAAAAAGTGTACGAGAAGATTTATTATGCCAAGGCGCATGAGCTCGTGGGCGGCAAAGACAAGCTCGGGTTCCTGAAAGGCTCGTATGACGAGAAAACCGGGCCGTATCATGAGTCTTTTGTCGACAACCTCGAGGTGATCTTCGGCCTGAACCAGGTTGCGGCCCTGAAGAAGAGACTCAATAACTCGCCCAATGACGTGCTTCGCGAGTTCGGTATGGAGCCGATCAAGATCCTGTATTCCCGCGGCCGAAGCATCACCAAATCCTTCATCATCATCGATGAGGCGCAGAACCTGACGGCGCAGGAGCTGAAGACCCTCGGAACCCGGGTGGGCGAGGGCTCGAAGATCGTCCTGATGGGCGATCTGGGCCAGATCGACCTCGCCGGAACGCGCGGGCCGCACATGAGCGCGTTCTTGAAGGCCGTGAATTCGGAGGCTTTCAAGCGAAGCGAGATCTCGGGGCATATTCAGCTGATGGAAGGGCTTCGCTCGAAGACGACGGATCTGTTCAATGATATTTTTGAAGAGATCGACCGCGGGGGCGCCCGCAAATAACCCCAACTGCCCCCTTTCGCTGTTCCTAAACAAGGGGGGTGAGGGGCTCAGATCGAGCTCACCTCACCCGAGAAGCACCGTGTTGTGATACCGGACGTAAAGAGCCAGGTGATCCATGAGCCGATCCTTCAGCTTGGTCGTGCACCAGGTTTTTCGGAAGATCCGGTTGATGTTCGCACGTAGCATCTCGCAGGGGTGGTTGAGCGAGAAGAGCGGATCAAAGCCGCCTCTCTTGATCTCCCCTTGCCCCGTGTTCGAGCCCCGGCGGCCCGGGTGCCGAATGTGCTTTGCCTGAGGTAGGTGTTTTTTCACAAACATTGGATAATGCGGATTCTG
>JBEIJY010000039.1:0-17782 GCA_040380025.1 Bdellovibrionales bacterium
CCTCGCTTTCGCCATCCTGGCTCGCGAGAGTCGGCAAAACCTTTTTGTTTCCCAGCCCCTTTCCCGAAACACCGTACTGATCAAGAACACTCAAAGGGTGCAGTTCATTCTCGCTGTCGAAACTCTCGACACCTGCAAACCGGATTCGGGTTTGGATTCATTCGAGTTCGTTGATTTTTGTGTTCGGATCGCGTTTTAGGCCGGAATGAAGGTTTGGCACGCCCTGTGCTTCTCTTTGGGGTGAGAGTGAAAGAGGGAAGACGGTTATGAAAACAGTTCAAGCTTTGACCATGCTGACGATCGCAGCCGTGCTGAGCGCATGCGGGAGCAGCACCACTGTGGATTCGAATTTGAATTCCAGCGGATTCGGCGGGAGCGGCGGTGCCTCCGGGCAGTTCTCCGGCAACTGGATGAATCTCCCCCTTGCTCCGAACTTTACCGATACCATCTACGGTTCCGCATCGGCTCAACACGGCGGATTCAATCCATCCGCTCAGTTCCGGGTCAAGATCACCCCGCAACCCGCAGTGTCTCTTCCTCAGGCCCCTGGTTGGACTTTTCCGTATGGCTGCGTGAGCGTCACCGTACGAGTGAACAACGTGACCCAGACCACGGCGGTGCTTCGTGTGGCCGGCGTGACCCAGAATCCGAACAGCCAGTGCGCGAATGCTCCCACCTCGCAGATTCTTGATTTCTCGAATGCCATGACGGGTGCGAACTCGGTCAGCGTGAGGGTTTCGAACCCCCAGTACGACAACTGCCGGACGAATCAGCCCCATCAGTACGGATGTTCGATGTCGGCGGTATGGACGGGACACGTCGTCCGGATCCGGACCGACGTTCAGCCCGACGGCTACTGGCTCGATCCGTAAGCGGCGTAAACTGTTTCAATCTTTTTCTCAACTGTCCATAACCTGTCCCTGAACGCTTCTCTCTCTCTCTCTTGTTGCAAAGCCGGTTTTCCGGGGTGGTCCCGGGGGGCCGGCTTTGTGCGTATGTGGCGAATGATTTCAGTTTTTACTCGCTCTTTCCGATCAAGAGAAAGGGAGCGTGCTTCATGTCCAAAGTCCGAAAACAGAGGTTCATTCTTGGCTTCACGGTCGCGGCTTTTCTTCCGATCTTTTTGATCACGGGCTGCTCCAACAGGACGCAAACCGGTGGGGTGGAGGGGGGGGGCGCCTCCAACCTGATCTCCAATCTCTTCGACCCGGTCGCGACCCCCACGAGCACACCCTCATTTACGGTGACGGTGACTGCGACGAATGCGTCCTTGTCTCTTCCGGATGAATCTCCGCAAGTGGTTTCGGGGCAAACTTTGCAGGTTCCGGTGATTCCGGAACCGTACCACACCCTCGTGAATACCGTTTCCGGAACTTGTCCCTCGGGATCGTGGAATAATAACACCTATACGACCGGCGCCATCACGACGGACTGCACACTGGAGCTCAGGGCGCTCCCTCTTGCACAAGCGATCGCCTCGGGAGAAAAGCACAATTGTGTCATCATGGCGGGAGGGTTGAAGTGTTGGGGAAAGAATACGTACGGTCAGCTCGGTAATGATTCCACGCTCCAAAGTACCACTCCGGTTCCGGTGCCGGGGCTTGATTCTCGCGTTACTGCAATCGCGGCAGGGACAAATCACACCTGCGCAGTCAAAAACGGAGAAGCGTGGTGTTGGGGGAGAAATCATCTCGGACAATTGGGAAATGGGTCTACTGTGGATAGTTTGATTCCGGTTCAGGTAAGTAGTCTCACCGGGGTATCTGCAATCTCTGCGGGGTTGAATCACTCGTGCGCGATCGCAAATGGCCGGACATATTGTTGGGGTGTGAATGCCCAGAGGCAATTGGGAGATGGAACAACAAACAATTCAAACATTCCAGTGGAAGCCACGATCGTCACACCCGGGGGCGTAGCGGTGACGGTAACAGCCGGCGGGTATCATTCTTGTGCGACCCAAACCCCGAATCATACCGCACAATGCTGGGGTTGGAATATCTCTGGTCAGCTCGGAAATCTGCCGGGTGTGACCGGAGTTTCTGCAATCGCGGCCGGAGGCAATCATAGCTGTGCGGTCGTCAATGGTGAAGCCCGGTGTTGGGGGGCAAATGCCAATGGCCAAACCGGGAGCTTGGCGGCTCTCGGCACCGGGGTTACGGCAATTGCGGCAGGATCCCTGCATTCGTGCGCCATTGTGGGGAGCGGGGTTTGGTGTTGGGGAAGCAACTCATCAGGCCAGTCGGGTGGGCTGGTCCCTGCTCCCCTTGCATACCCGAACAGCATGCCGAATCCGAACTCGATTGCGGGACTTGCTCCGGCAGCAACGGCAATCGCAGCCGGGAGTGCCCATACCTGTGCGATCGTGAGCGGCGCCGTCTTTTGTTGGGGTTTGAATGACTTGGGACAACTCGGCAACTCTACCAATAGTCTTACTTTGAATCCGGTGCCGGTTCGGGTCCAGGAGATCGGCGAGTGAATCAATGATTTCCCCGGCGGATCACCTGGGATTTTTCGAACTCGCGGATTCCCTCGAAGGTCTTCATCCGGATCGGGCAGTCGAGGAACGAGCACTGCGCGCAGTATTCCCGCTCGCAGGGGTCGATGTGGGTGTGCACCACCGAATCATGACCGAGCTTCTGCATGAGATCGCCCGCAAAGCGGTCGGACTCGTCATGGGCCTCCTTGATCGATAAAAACTCGGGCACCACCACATGAAGGTCCACATGCTTGTCCCGCCCGAACTGCTGCGCGCGAAGCTCATGCGCAGTGATGATCGACCGGCGAGGAATCTCGTTCAGGTGCCGCACGATCCGGTCGATGAGCGCCGGATTCTGCGCATCGAGGAGAGCGCCCGCGGAATCGCGCACCAGGTGGAATCCCGTCCGGAACAGAAACGCGGCGACTCCCATCGCAAGGACGGGATCGAGCCAGTTCCAGCCTGTCCAGAGCACAAGGAACAATCCCGCTCCGAGCACGACGGTCGACATGAGATCCGTCAGCAGGTGGATCCCGTCGGCAACGAGAATCTGGGAATGATGGCGCTTTCCGGTCGCGTAGATGATGATCCCGAGCACGCCGTTCAAGGCGCCGGCGATCAGGTTCAGCTTCAACCCGTGATCGAGGTCATCGAGCAGCTCGTGACGGAAGATCCGCACCACGGTGTCGACGACGATCAAAAATCCTGCAAGCGAGATCAGTCCGCCCTCGAAGGCCTGCGCGAAGTACTCGATTTTTCCGTGTCCGTAGGGATGGTCATGGTCCGCGGGCTTCTCGGCGAACAGGATGGATCCGAGCCCGAAGGCCGCGGCAAGAACATTCACGGTGCTCTCGAGCGCATCCGAACGAAGCGCTGAGGAGTCGGCGATTCGCGCCGCATGGATCTTGAGCGCAAGGATGAAAAGACTCCCGAGAAGGGACAAAAGAATCGCGGCGAGACGGATGCGCCGGGGCGAGGAATCGTCGAAGTCGTGCTCGTCGTGGGAGTGTCCGTGCATGGCGGATCAGGTGCCCCCGAAGGAGAACTTCACAAAGGTGGTGACGAGTTCAAAAAGGATCAGGACCACGATCGTGACCTCGAGCCAGAGACTCCGTGCGGTGTTCACCTCGCCCTGAAGGAGTTCGGACAGGTTCGAGAAAATATTGATCTTGCGGCTGATGTTCGCCTCCCACTCGGGAATCCGGAACTGCTCGCCCGCTCCGCGGAAGATCTTGGCCAGATAAAAATCCCCGACCACCTTGAAGGAGTTGTCGACCCGCTCGATGAACTCCGAGAATTCGATGTATCGTGCCGAAGCCTCGCGCGAGAGGTGGTAAAAACGATTGCTGAAGGAGCGCGATCGCGACTCCTCGATCGCATCATAAAGGGTGGAGAGGCGTTCATCGAGAAGCCCGTCGTAATAGCGCATCTCCATCATGTGGGTCAGAACGAACTCGATGACCTCCGGCACTTCTTTTTTTCCGGAGGGCTCGATCACGAGCGCGCTGTTCCAATCGATTACCGTCAGGTCGTTCTCGGCGTATTGAAACGTCCCTTCATCGAGAATCCCGCGACGCGAGATCTCCGAGAGTCGCGTATGGGGCTCGGCCAGAATGAGGCGGGCGATGTCGGCGCGCTCGAAAAGCTCGGAGGCCTTCGAGATCCCGTTCAGCTCCTCGAAGAAAAAGATCACGTAGTCTTCGATTTCATCCCAGTGGTGCGGATCGCGGAGCGCATCGCCGAGCAGGGTCACGAGCTCGCGGGAGCGCGAGCGGGCCTTTTCGTCGATCTGGGTGTCGAGCTCGATTTTCGAGGCGAGATCGACCAGGGCATCCCAATCCGTTCCTGCTTCGAGCGGAATCTGGAACAAGATCGAGAGAACTCCGTAGTCCCAGATCTTCGCGAACACCTCGGCGCGGTGGGTGATTCCATGCAAGGAGATCTCCGTCTCGCCCATCGAGAGGGTGACGGGTGCGTTCCGCATGATCACGACCTGTTTTGGGGAGAGGGTGAAGCGAAGTCGCGCGCCGGAGCCGCCGGAACGGAGAACCTCTTCGACCCTTTGAAGATTCACCTCTTCGGCGATGTCAAAAACCCGATAGATGAGGACGGATCCTTTTTGTACCGTGATCATCAGAGACTCACGGCGAGTTCGCTGTACAGGGTGGCGGTGTCGAAGCCGAGCCGCTCGGTGTAAAACTTGATCGCGGTCGTGAGACTGACATGGGATCCGATCGAGAAGTTCGGGCCGGTGTTGAAGGAGTCCCCGCCCGCCTGATTGAAGTCATAGGTGACCGCACTATACCTGTGAGCAGCGTCGAACTCACCCTGCAGCAGCCATTGGACATTCGGAAGAACATCGACACTGATCGCGGGCTCGAGCGCCACGACGAAGTCGGTCTGCTCGGAGGGATCCTTGAAGAAATGCGAGGTGAATTTCGTGCTGGCCGAGAAGTTCCAGTTCCGGAGCGGGGTCTTGAAGTTCCAGTTCAACGCACCCCGGACGGCGAGGAGCTTGCCCGCGTTCCGCGAGCGTTCCGAGGTCGGGTAGTAGACGATGAACTGCCCTTGGATCTCGACATGATCGGTTTCGACCATCTTCCCCCAGCTCACGTAATTCGAAAGGTCCGCGAATTGGAACTGTTTTTGGGGATCGAGCGGCGCGAAGCCGGTCACGGTCACGCCGAGCACGACCCGTTTCGATACCGCGTATCCCAACCGGAACATATTGAACAAACTGGTGTAGTCGGCCTCGGGGTCATTCACGCCCTGGGTTTTGGCGAGATCGAAATTCGTGAATCTCGGCCCGTCATAGACCATCAGATACAGCATTCTGATGTTGTCGGTCCAGGCGGGCTTCTTTTCGGCCTTCGCTTTCTTGACCGAAGTTCCCTGGGCGAGGACAGGCGCGGGGAGAACCGCCCCACTCAAAATCAGAAACATCAGGCCCAAAGAGAAACTTTTCATATAAGGTAATACTAACGGCAAACCAAATGACTACGCAAACTCTTCCAATCGACCCCTTCCTACCTCAAATCGAGGCCGCAGTACAGTCCCATTCGACATTGGTCGTCATTGCCGAGCCGGGAGCGGGAAAATCCACCCGCGTTCCGGTGGCGCTTTCCCGATCTTCCCAAGGAACCTGGATCGTTCTCCAGCCAAGACGTTGGGCCGCCAGAATGGTGGCGGGGCGGATCGCCTCCGAAAATTCTTTTCGTTTAGGAGAAGAGGTGGGCTATCAGGTCCGCTTCGAGAGCAAGGCCTCCTCCCGAACGCGCATTCTCCTCATGACCGAAGGTCTGCTCCTTCGGCGTTTGTTGGATGATCCCGAGCTTTCCGGTGTGGACGGGGTGATTCTGGACGAGTTCCACGAGCGGAGCCTCGATCTGGATCTCGGGCTTGCGCTCCTGAAGGAGATTCAAAGCGGGTTCCGGCCTGATCTGAAGCTCGTCTTGATGTCGGCGACTCTCGATCCCGCCCCGCTCGAACGGTATCTGCCCGGGGCCAAGGTATTCCGCATCCCGGGGCGGGTGTTTCCGGTCGAGCGGCGGTATCTCGACACCCGCGATCTGCCCTCTGCGGTCGGCAGTGTTTTGCCCGAGTCCGGGGATGTGCTCGTTTTTTTGCCCGGCGCCTATGAGATCGAAAAAGCGGTGCGGGAGCTCTCGGAATGGACCAGACGCGAGAAGCTCCGGGAGTTCGATGTTCTGCCCCTGTACGCGAGTCTTCCCGAAGACCGCCAACGCGAGGTGTTCCGCGAGACCGGCCGGCGGAAGATCATCTGCGCGACCAACATTGCCGAGACCTCGCTGACCCTTCCCGGGATTCGCGCTGTGGTCGATT
Organism: Bdellovibrionales bacterium; assembly: GCA_040380025.1. Taxonomy (GTDB): domain Bacteria; phylum Bdellovibrionota; class UBA1018; order UBA1018; family CAIMNF01; genus CAIMNF01. The sequence goes on from JBEIJY010000039.1 coordinate 6,320, forward strand.
CGGGGCTCCAGAAGGTCATGCGGATGGATCCCGCGCTCGGGCTGGATCGTCTCGAGACGCTCCGGGTGAGTCGGGCCGCGGCCGATCAGCGCGCCGGAAGAGCGGGCCGCGTGAGTGCCGGGGTCGCGCTCCGGCTCTGGAGCGCGGGAGAGCAAGAACAGCTCCGGCACTTTGAAACACCCGAGATCCATCGCGTGAACCTCGGAAAAGCGATTCTCACGCTGACCGAGTTCGGGGTCCGGGACTTTTCGGCCTTCGATTGGTTCGAGAAACCCAAGCGTTCGATGCTGGATTTTGCGCGGGAGGAGCTTCTGAGCCTCGGGTTCCTCGATTCTTCGGGTGCGATCACCGCCGATGGCCGGCGCGCGCTTCGTCTTCCTCTTGCGCCCCGGATCGCGGCCATCGTGATCGAATCGCAGAAGTCCTCGTGCGCGGGCTTCGGGGCGCGCCTGGGCGCACTCCTCGATTCGATTTCCAAGGACGAGCGCATCCGCGACGAAGAGGGGTTCTTGCATCGCCTGAACCGGCTCACTCCGGCCGAGATGCGGGTGGCCCGTCAAATCGAAGGACGGGATGCGATTCCCGAGCTCAGCATGGATCACTTTTCGCATTATGAACGCGTTCTGATCCGCACCGGTGCCTCGCGAATTTGCGTTTCGGGGCGAATTCCCGGACGCCGGCGCGTGCGCGCGCGCGAAGGCGTGCTCCCCGAGGTCGCGCTTTTGCTCTCGGCGATCGATCAGGGCGATGTGATCGCTTCATCGTGGGTGCCGCTCTCGAAGGCATCCTTGCACGAGTTCGCGAGCCGGAAGCGCCGGGTGTTCTTCGACACGGACTCGGGCCGGGTCCGTGCGGTGGAAGGAGTGTTTTTTTTGGATCTCGAGCTTTCGCCGCTCACCGAGGCACCGGTGAAGCGGGAGGAGGCGCAAGCCGCGCTCACCGAGCATCTGTTGAAGAATCCCGAGGCGCGCTTGCCGGATTCGCCCGTGCTACGCCGGTTTCTGGCGCGCATGGCATTCATGAATCGCGTGCGCGGCGAGGCGGGCGAGGAGCCGGTGGGGATTCCCTGGGAGGAGCTGGTGCCGGTCTTGGTCGCGGGAAAAACCCGACTCGAAGAGATCGAGGCAGGCGAGGTGATCCGCATGATCGAGGGGATGCTCTCGCGCCGGGATTCGGAGCGACTTCATGCGTTCGCGCCTGACAAGATCGAAGTGCCGAGCGGAAGCTGGATTCCGGTCGAATACGATTCTGATCCGCCACGGCTCGCAGTGCGACTCCAAGAGGTGTTCGGATGGCTCGATACCCCGAAAATCGCCGAAGGGCGCGTGGCGCTCCTGCTCGAACTTCTTTCGCCCGGCTTCAAGCCCATGCAGGTGACGCGCGATTTGAAGAGTTTTTGGGCCTCTGCGTATTTTGAGGTCAAAAAAGAGCTGAAGGCACGTTACCCCCGGCACTCCTGGCCGGAAGATCCCCTGACGGCGAAGCCCGAGGCGAAGGGCCGGAGAAGAGGGTAGCCCGGACGGGCGGGCTCTGCTAGAGTTCGAGGTCATGAATCAAGACTGGAATTCGGTGGAAATCAAGCTGGGTGCCGCTCCTCACGCGCCCGAACAGATCGCAATCGCGGACGAAGCAAGTCGCATGGTGCTCATGGAGCTTGTGGGCGAACGCCCCCGCGCCAAAGAGGCCCTTTCGCATGAGCTGAAGAAAGCGAAAAAAGAAGACGGCCCCGCCGAACCGAAAAAAATCGCGATTCCCTTCGAAGGAAAGGGCGGACTCACGGCGCTGCTCGTTTCGGGCGAAGGATCGGCGTACTCGAGGCAGACCGCGATCCGGAAGGCCTTCTTGCCCGTGCTCTCGACCGAAGAAGAATCGAAAGACATTGCTGTTTCGTTGCGGGGCTTGCGGGAGAATGATCAGGAATTGTGTCTGGACTGGATCGTCGCGCTTGCGATTCTGAGCCGCTACCGCTCGCCTGTGTTCGGAAAAAAAGGTGGGGAGCGGAAACCTCTCGGAAAAATCACGATTCATGTCGACTCGGTCATCGCCAAAAAACGCGCCGAGGGAATCATCCACGAGGCGCGGGTCCTTGGCCTCGCGAACAATCAGGTGCGGCATCTGGCCGAGCTTCCGAGCAATGTCCTGCACCCCGGGACCTATCGCGAACATGCGGCAAAGATCGCAAAAGAGTTAAAGGTGAAATTTCGTTTTCTGGGCAAGAAGGATCTCGTCAAGATGGGCGCCGGCGCATTCCTGGCCGTGGTGCAGGGGGATCACTTCGAGCGCGCGGGAATCGCGCACTTGCATTATGTGCCGCAAAAGAAGGCGAACAAAAAAAGCGTCGCCATCGTGGGCAAGGGCCTTTGCTACGACACCGGCGGATACAATGTGAAAACCGGAGACTTCATGCACGGCATGCATCAGGACATGACCGGTTCGGCCGTGGCGCTCTCGCTGTTCCAGGTGCTGGTCGAGCTTGAAGTTCCCTACGAGGTGCATGCGTATCTGGCGCTGGCCGAGAATGTGATCTCGCACGATGCGTATCGCGCGAACGATGTCGTGATCGCCTCGAACGGCATGGCAATCGAGGTCGAGAACACCGATGCCGAGGGACGCATGGTGCTCTCGGACACCCTCGTGCTCGCCTCGGGGACCAAGCCCGATCTGATCGTCGATTTCGCCACGCTCACGGGTTCGGTGATTCGCTCCCTCGACACCCGCCGTGCCGGCGCGTATTCGACCGATCTGTCGCTCTCGGAGCGTGCGGTGAAGGCGGGGAACCGGGTCGGGGAGCGGGTCTGGAATTTTCCGATCGGCGAGGATTACTCCGAGTTCATTCGCTCTGATTTCGCCGATGTCCGTCAAAGTTCCACCACGAAGGCCGCGGACCACATTTATGCCGCGACTTTTTTGAGTCGCTTCGTCGCGAAGGGCACGCCGTGGGTCCATATTGATCTCGCCTGCTCGAACAATCGCGGCGGGCTCGGGCTCGTGCCCACCGAGACAACCGGATTCGGCGTCCGGTTCGGGTTGGGGCTGATTCGCGAGATCCTCGGGTAAAGATTTCGCGAAATCCGACGATACGGGAGTCGTGAAGGCATCGACTCTCACCCTTGTCGCATTGGTACTCATCGGAAGCGTCTCGTGCGAAGGACTCACGGGCACGCAGGAGACCGTCCGCAGGGTGACCCAGAACTCGCGCGCTTTCGCCGAGGGCGTCCGCGGAGTGAAAGTCATCACGGCCATTCCTCCCGTGCTCGGCAGTTTCGAGTCTCCGAATTCGGTTCCGGTGAACACGCTCATTCCCTCTGATTATCCCGGTGCAGATGGCTCTTCCACGTATCTGCCGGGTATTTCTGCCACCACTTATTTCAGCCCCGATTCGGGCACGGGGATCTCCCGACCCGATTGGATCCGCGATGTCCAGCTCGGCATCACATCGATTTCTGGAAATTCCGGATCTTGCGCTACTTTTGGCGGCACCGGCAACTATGATGTCGAGAAGTATTATCGGATCAGCGAGCGGAATTGTGCCGGAGTGAATGCGGGCAATCCGGGGGGGACGCAGGATCAGGCGTTCATTAGAATCATTCTGAATCGCGACACCGAGGTGTTCGGCTCGCGCGAGAACCTTTTGGTGCAGGTGGAGTATCAGGCGACCGGACTTCGCTTCAATCTCGATGCGACTGGCGCCGCAACCGCGAATCCCGAGCAAAACCTGGATCAGCTCTGGAAGGTCTTTTGGTACTCGTCTCTTCAGACTTCGACCATTCCGTCTCCGTTCTCGGTATTTGTTCCGCCCGTGTATGCCGCTCAGAACGGAACCGGAGGAGCGGGAACCTGCACGGGGACCTGCCCCGGATCTCCCCAAGGTGCTCCGGTCACCGTGAAGCAGGTTCTTCTTCCGCTCTCGGCTTATCCGGATCAGGCGGTGATCCAGTTTTCGCGGATCCGCGGGAGGATCGACGATACGAATGGCGATACTTACATCGATTCTTTCGTCTGCGGAAATGATTCCCCCTTGTGTCTCGGGCTCGTGATCCGCTCGATCACGATCATGAGGATCTGAAATGAGCAGGGGCGCGCTCGTTTCCTTCCTGCTCGTGCTGATCGTGTCGCAGTCCTGCGGTCCCTTGCCCGAACCCGAGGCGATGCTGGAGGTTTCGGCGGGACATCCCGATCTTTCTGATCCTTCGGCCCGATTCGTATTTGATCGCGAGCACTTCACCGATCTTGAGGATTTTGTCTCTTACCGCTACACGCGCTTTGGCTGTCCTGGCGATGTGGTTCATGTCTTCAAAACCCGGGGACCCGATTATTCCGGCTCACCCGCTTCGTTCGATATTTCTGATGAGTCGGATGAGCTCCAGCCCACGTATCGGCCGCAGTTCGTACGGAACGTCTCGGTCGACATCACGCGGACCTATTATCCCGAAACGGTCCTCTCGTCCGTGCAAACCGACAGTTGTTCGTTTCGCGCCGAGGCGGTCGATTCCTCGGCATGCGCCGACTTCGATCCGGGATCGACTCCCACCCCGACGCCTCCGCCCCCGTATGTCGATCCGGCTCCGACGCCCGCCCCCACGCCTTCGACGCCGGCGTATTTTTCGGGCCTGCGATTCTACCGCGTCCGCGACGCCTGGTGCGCGGGGCAGGGGAGATACCGCATGAACGCCGAAATCGAAGCGACGAAATCCCATATCGGCGGCGTGAACATCGACCTCGATCGCTCGATGCTCGGTGAGTTCGAGGACCTGCTCCTGAACCTCACCTATGTGGCATTCACGGGCGGGAGGTCCTGGCCTTATGCAGGTCCCGACGAAATGGACCCGATCGACGAGACCCAGCTTCAGGTGAATCTTGTGGGAACAAGCCTCGGGCTCGATGCCCTGATCGGCGCGCGGCAACCGCGTTCGTGGTTCGACGATGCCGATGCCCAGATGCCCGTGTATCGAAAGAGCATCGTCACGCTCCGCGATTCCTTCTCCTCGCTCCGGACCGAGCAGATCCTGATTCCGCTCTCGCAGAGCCCCTTGATCGACCGGATCCGGATCGAGCGCGTGCGAGGGTCCTTCCAGCTCTATCAGATCGACCTCTACCGGCTCGGAAACCGCGGACCCTGAGAATCACGGTTCTGTGAGCCAATCCCGTTGAGTCCGGCCAGTCTTTTGACAGTGTCCAGAAATTCTTCAGTTTTCCCCCGAAAAAACCGAATGGAAATCAGCATGGGTGCGAAGAACGGAACTTGCAGTTTCAATTCCCGGGGGATGGCGGGATGAAAGCGGGAGAGAGAAAACCAATCTGGTTTTCCCGGGGGGCGGTGCTTCGGGCGCTTCTTCCCTTGGTCCTTCTCGCGGTTCCGATCACCTCCTGCACGAAAATCAGCAATGCCGTCCGCGCTCCGAGCAGCACGGTGTATCTCGGCGATCCGGTGGGCGGCGGTGATTCCGGTTCTTTCCGCCTCACGGGCGTGGTCACCGATCCCGTTCTCGGCAACTCCGTGTACAGCATGTTGGGGCAGAACAACGAATTCGAGCTCTACTGCGGCGGATCCTTCGGAGCATGCAAGTGCCGCTACACCTTCGAGCAAGGCGCGCTCGGCACCCAGATCATCGAGGTCGCCAGCACTCATCAGGAATCGAACATGATCCGTTGTCCGAACTCGGTGCCGACCGGGGTCGCCTCGTTCGAGGCCATGATCTTCACCTCGGGCGGCGACACCGGGCAGGCATTCGAATCGAACTCTCTCACAGTTTCGCTCGGCGCCGGCGCCGGCGGGGGCGGAGGACAGGTGTCGGTCCAGTATCTCGACACGCGCGATGAGCTGAGCTACGCGCAGGTGCGCCGGTATCAGTGCAAAAAAAGCGAGTTCATCGCGAGTCCCTTCGATTCCACTTTTCTCGATCCGATCCAGTCGCAGGACCCCCGCGTGATTTATCCGTTCAATTATTACACTTCGAATGTGGCAGAAAGCATCCTTGCCCTCCAGCGGAACTCCTCGGCCCAGGGCTGGGAATGCACGCTGACACCGACGCTCGATCATCGCACTCATTGGTGGGCGAATCCGATGGTGTTTTCGGCCGCTCCTTGCAGTTCGCCGTTCTGCATCGGCGATGGTGAGTTGATGTATCCCGCCGATGCGATCGAGAGCGGTCGGATTCCGGTCAGTGCCGGCTCTACGGCGAATGGCAAACGGCGATCTTCGTTTGCGCTTTTGAAGGGGCCCTATGGGGTGTTCAATGTTCCGGTCGTTGCGGCGACCGCGCCGAAGGATTACGTGAGCGCCTGGTATTCGCTCGAGTCGGTCGCTCCCGATCTCACCCTCGGTGCTCTCGGGTATGCGGCCCGTCCGATTCCGACCCAGGGAGGCAGTTCGGCGTGCCCCGCGGTTCCGATTCCCACGAATGCCCGCTGGGTGAAACTCTGGAATTTCCGTGCGACCGATCTGACTCCGCCCAAAAAGGTGACCGGGACCTCTGATTCGATTTCGAGCCCCATCGCCTGCTGGACGCGCAGGGGGAATGGCGTGTTTGATTCGTGCGAGTATTCCCAGCATAGTATTTCCGGTTCGGGGCCGAATCTCTCGGACGTCGACGGAAGCGGGAATTTCTTGTACACCCTGGAGCATCTTGCTGCGGGACAGTTTGCCGGCAGGGTCGCCCTGACGGCCGCCACCGGGAACGGCCGGGATCCCTCGGCCTGTTACAAGGTGGATCCGGCGCTCCCCGATTTGCTTCAACCGAGCTGGTATGCATTCAGCGGGCTTTCGGTGCAGGACATGCAGGCAAAACCATGGGGGCTGTACGCGGGCATCACGGCCATCGAGTCCAGGGTCGATGCGCTCGGCACCCCGGTTCCGAATGTGAGTCCGACCCCGGCGCAGGTGTTGAATGGTTCGACCTTGAATGCCGGGACTCCATCGGACGAGGTTTTGCCCGGGCAGACGGCCGGAATCGCAAACGACAATCTTGTCGATCAGATTTTCATCGTCACCGATCCGCAAGTTCAGGACAGCTCCATGCGAAACGGCTCTCCGCCGGCGGAGTTTCAACCCGTTACCTATCGCTCGAAGGCGGGATGTCCGGGGAACAGCCGTTCGAACTGTCCGGTCTCGGGCCATGAGGGAACGATGGTGAATTGGGGAGTGCATACCGGTCAAGTGAATCAACCCGCGGGGGCGGACACCTATCCGCTCTGCGTACTGCAATTTTTGGACTGAAAGCGATGAAGACGAATCCGAGACACGAGCTCTGCCGAATCCTTCTTCTCCTTGCCGGGGTTCTTCCCTCTGCGTGCACGAACATCTCGTCGCGGGTCGGTACCATCTCCACCACGGGAAATCCCGCGGTTTTGAATCCGGGGGCGCAAATCGGAGGCTCCTATACCCACGAGATGAAGAACGTCGCGGTCAGCGCGAATGCGGGTCAGAACGGCGGAGCGGCCGAGGCAGTTCTTTCTTTGTCGGTCGATGCGGGGCTCGCGGGGTTTCGTCCGCTCACGCAATTCTGCGGAGTCGGGGGCGTCAATCTTTGCCTCTGCGAACTGAAATGGACACAAGCGACCCAGGATGGCGTTGCCACCTACGAGCGGACGCGCCGCCTCGTCTTGGCCTCCGTTCAAAGCGGAATCGTGACTTGTTCCATGCCTTCAGGCGACTGGGGCGAGATCGGAACCGGTACGGTGATCCAGGTGAATATTCTTCCCGGGAATGGCAATGCGACCGGTCTTCGGGTGCGGCCGATCGGCTACAAAAAGGGGAATGTGGCGAATGCGAACGGGGATTTCCTGGACGACACCCTGACCCCGTTCCGGAACATCCACCGCTATACCTGTCATTCGAAGCGCACCAACGCCCATGAGATCCTGAACAAGTTCGTGGTTTCGACCGGGCCGGACGAAGATGAGATCCGCACTCTGGTGGGAAGTTGTTTTTGCTCGGGAGGGCAGGCGGTCGCGGCAAACGGCGGAGCGGGGGATGTGTGCTCGACCCTGCAATGTCCGACCGGCGTTCGCGAGGGATTCTCCTCGCAGAATTACTATCGGAATTTTTACGTCCGCTCGGACCGTGTCGGTTCGATCGTGTCCTCGAACAATACCTATGATTGCCCGAAAGTCCTCGAGTCGGTGAAGGTGAGCGCCACATCGAGCGGTGGAGCCACCACCGTACCCGACACCGAAAAATCAAAGTACTGGCCCCTCGACACCACCTTTGCGCTCGCCTCGGAGTGGTCGTCGGACTGGAGCATCGGCGTCCGCGCGGCCTCGACACTGACGAACGGGGCAAACGCCCAGACGGATGCTTGCACGAATGCCGGAACTTCATTCGTCGAGAACGGAATCATGCCCCGGTGCCTCGGCTATGCGAGAAAACCCAAATCCGACGGAACCTGCGGTTCGATTCGCGACAGCAACGGGCGACAGCGTCCGCTGGTGCGGCTCCGCCGGTATCGGGCCCTTTTGCCTGCCCGCTACAATCGCGACGGAAGACCCGAAGGAGCGCAGGGAGCCAATGGCGGCGGGGCGAATACGACCATTTATCCGGCCGTCGATGAGGTCTATGTGGCGGATCGCTTGGTCCTCGATGCGAATGCGATTCCGAATGGCGACATGATTTACGGGCCGAAGCCTTGCAACTATGCGTGGTTCGACCACGAGGGAGTCGCGGCACGGGAGGCGTCGACGCTCGGAGGAACGTGCGATTCGAGTAATCCCGGCGCCAATGATTTCGGTTCCAATCTGAACTCCTCGACCCAATACGCGCAACCGCGCTATGTCTCGACCGAGAAATTCTACAAAAACGGGGCCATCGCGACTCCTCCTTCATGGAGTGAATCGCTCTCGGTAAATCCCGACGGGTTGGTGTTTCCGAATCGCGATCAGTACGGAGGAGGCGTGGGAACGGCCAATCCGGCATTCTGTTCGGCCTCCTTGCCGGTGGTGAATTATTCGATGGGGTCTCCTTCCGGGATCGATCTTTTCTTGAGCCACCTCGATCGGAATGATTCCTTCTCTCTCGGCGGGAAGACGATCCATAAAAATGAGATCCATCTCCGACCGGCCGATCCATGGGTGCCTCAGTACGTCGAAGACACTTCCTTCGAGGCCTGTGCTCCGATTGCCGATCCGTACCTTGAGCCCCCTCTTCACTTTTACCGGGACGCCGACAAGAATATCGCCTGGTGCGCCGAGGTGTATCCGAACCAGAATCCGTACTGGGCGACGATCAACCGCAAACGGCGTCTCACCGCAGCCGGAAACGGCTACGATCAGACAGTGGTGAATTATGCCAACAACGCGCCCACATCCTGCAACAGCGCCCATGTGAAGGGGTACACCCTCCACCAGGACACGATCGGTACGACGCTCGGGCTTGCGAACCGCTGCACCGGAACTCCCGCCCAGGCGGTGTGTGACATGACCGACCCCTCTGCCGCGAATTGCTCGACGTTTCTCGGGCGGTATGATTCCCACAAGGATGCGGCAACTGCCGACACCTGCGATCGCACAGTGATGTTCGATCCGGCTCGGGAGTATCGGGACTTCCCGCTCCAGGCATCCGATGCCGACATCGACAGCATGCTCGCGAACGATCTCACTCACGACAAATCGTTTGCTTGTTCGTATTCGGTCAGCAGGGTGCGCTCGCGGGTGAACCGCGGGTTCCCGTCGACCGGTTGCTGCGGAAAATTCCAGGGCCAGACGGTTCTGGGGAATCTGCTCTCGGGCGGGGCGGCGCAGGGCGGACACCTCGAGCCGCTCCTCGACGGAGCCGCACCGAACGTGAGATTCTGCGGCAGTCCCGTGGAGTGAGCGGAATCAATCCTAACTGCCCCCTTTGAATGTTCCTGATCAGTACGGTGTTTCGGGAAAGGGGCTGGGAAACAAAAAGGTTTTGCCGACTCTCGCGAGCCAGTATGGCGAAAGCGAGGCCGGAGGACCCGGCTCGGAGGCAAAAACATTTTTGTTTCCCAGCCCCTTTGCCAAACCACGGTACTGGGGCAAGCGCAATCAAAGGGGGCAGTTGAGAATCAATCCTGCTTTGGCTCGAAGCCCGGGGCGGGTTCGGGTGCGGGAGGAATCTCGGTGTCGGGAAGGGAATCCATCTCGGGCTGTTCTTCCTTCATCGTGCCCGGGTTGAACTGCAGCTCGATCAAATACAGCGCCGTTCCTTTCTTGCTCGACTGCCCGGTCGACCAGATCCAGTTTTTATGCCGGAGCGGCGAGGTGTAGTTCGCGACCAGGAAGCGGTGGTCATTCAACGGAATCACCGACGGAAACGCCGTATCGCCCGCCGAGGGCAGATCAAACACCCAGCGGAACTCGCGAGTGATCCGGTTCAGGTGATAGAGCGCCGTGCGCTTGCGCGTGAGCGAGTAGCGCGCCAGATACAGCCAGCGTTGCATGTTGAAAGGTAGGTGGCGCCAGTAGCGATCATACGGCCCGCCGAGATCCCGCCGGGCGACGAGATAAATTTCGCCGTCCACCGAGAACATCTTCGGAGAATCATAGCGGTTCGGGTTTGCGATCGTGGGGACATCCCACTTCTCGTACTGTCCGGGTTCGGCGCTGATCACATGCGAACCCCAGCCGGTCTGATCGCCGTCCTCGAGCCGGGTCACGCCCCACATCCGGCCCGCGCGATCGAATTCGAAGCTCACCTCCGAGACGCCGCCCTCGTACACCTGCGGTGTTTTTGCGCCGTTCACGGGGGTCCAGCGCACGCCATCGACGCTCTCCCGGAAATTCACATACACGGGCTTCGGAAGAAACGAGTAATGGGCCCCGTGATACGAGGTCATGTAGAGTTTGCCGAAGCGCTTTTTGATGTCCCAGATCATTTCTTTCGGGAACTCGCTTGCGTCCTCGACATTCCAGTTGGCCTCGCTCACTCGCTGGAGCTTGTGGACTTTTTTCGGGGTGAACTCGAGACTCTTTTTGCCGAGCTGGCAGTAGAAAAAGAAAAGCGAGCCGTTCATGTCGTAAAAATGGGGCTCCCGTACGTCTTCGCCCTCTTGAATCGTTTTTTCGAGAATCCAATTCTGCCCCTGATCGGACGAGGACAGAATGTGCATCAGGGTTTTCGGCGAGGCGAAGTGGGTGGGGGCCGTCCGGAAGGCCAGATACAGGCGACCGTCGAAATCATGAATCGCGACATTGTTGTTGGAGTGGAACACCTGCAGTCCCTCGGGAAGGTTTCCGGAGGGGACCACCCAACGGAAGTTTTCTTGGGTGATCTGGTGAGGAACCGCGAACGAAAGAACCGGAAGACAGCACAGAAGCAGAACAAAGAGAGATGCCAGTTTCATGGGTGCAGTCTGCAATGGTTTTCAGTGATTGTCGATTCGAATTGCAAACCGCAACCGTTGATTGTGCTTTGATCAAATGCGGGATGGGGGGAAGGGATCTGGAAGGATTCGGTTTTTGCCTCCGAGCCGGGTCCTCCGGCCTCGCTTTCGCCATCCTGGC
>JBEIJY010000040.1:0-14340 GCA_040380025.1 Bdellovibrionales bacterium
GACCTTGGTTTTTTCTTCGGCAGGGACTTTCTCGGCGCGTTCTTTCAGGGTTTTCTCGATCGAGTAGATTAGCCCGTCCAGGGTGTTCCGTGCGTTGACGACCTGCTTGCGCTTCTCGTCTTCGCTCTTGTGCTCTTCTGCCTCGCGCTGCATGCGCTTGATCTCTTCTTCGCTAAGACCGCTCGAAGCCGTGATCTTGATCGACTGCTCTTTGCCGGTTCCGAGGTCTTTTGCGCCGACGTGAACGATCCCGTTCGCGTCGATGTCAAAAGTCACCTCGATTTGCGGCATTCCGCGCGGAGCCGCGGGAATTCCCACGAGGTCAAAGCGTCCGAGCGACTTGTTGTGCTCGGCGAACTCGCGCTCACCCTGCAAGCAGTGGATGGTCACGGCGGTCTGGCTGTCGGCCGCGGTCGAGAACACCTGGGACTTCTTGGTCGGGATGGTGGTGTTTTTTTCGATGAGCTTCGTGAACACTCCGCCCATGGTCTCGATTCCGAGAGAGAGGGGAGTGACATCGAGAAGAAGCACGTCCTTCACTTCGCCCTTCAGGACTCCGCCTTGGATGGCGGCGCCCACAGCGACGACTTCATCGGGGTTCACGCCCTTGTGGGGTTCTTTGCCGAAGATCTCTTTTACTTTTGCCTGAACGCGCGGCATGCGGGTCATCCCGCCGACCAGGATCACCTCGTCGATTTTGTCCTTCGTGAGGCCGGCATCTTTCAGTGCGGTCTCGCAAGGACCTGCAAGCGCCTGAATGAGCGGGTCAACGAGTTGCTCAAGCTTCGAGCGCGAGAGCTTCAGGTTCAGGTGTTTCGGGCCCGAGGCATCGGCAGTGATGAACGGCAGATTGATGTCGGTTTCGACCATCGACGAGAGCTCATGCTTCGCTTTCTCGGCCGCTTCCTTCAGGCGCTGGAGCGCCATTTTGTCCTGAAGCAGGTTGATGCCGGATTCTTTTTTGAACTCGTCTGCGATCCAGTCGATGATCTTCTGGTCGAAGTTCCCGCCGCCCAAAAAGGTGTCGCCGTTCGTTGCTTTGACTTCGAATACGCCGTCGCCGAGTTCCAACACCGACACGTCAAAGGTACCGCCGCCCAGGTCAAATACGGCGATGGTCATGTTCTTGCCTTGCTTGTCGAGGCCGTAGGCCAGGGCTGCGGCAGTCGGCTCGTTGATGATCCGCTTGACTTCGAGGCCCGCGATGCGGCCCGCGTCTTTGGTGGCCTGGCGCTGGGCATCGTTGAAGTAGGCCGGTACGGTCACAACGGCTTCGGTCACCGGTTCGCCCAAGTAGTCCTCGGCGGTTTTCTTCATTTTTTGGAGCACCATCGCGGAGATTTCCTGCGGAGCGTACTCGCGGTCGCCGACTTTCACCCAAGCGTCGCCGTTCTTGGCTTCTTGCACCTTGAAGGGCGTGACTTTCACGAATTCAGTGACTTCTTTTGAGTTGAACTTGCGGCCGATCAGGCGCTTCACTTCAAAAAGGGTTTTATCGGGGTTCGTGACGGCCTGGCGCTTTGCAGACTGACCCACGACTTTCTCGCCGTTCGGGAGGAATCCCACGATCGAGGGGGTGGTATTCGCGCCCTCGGCGTTTGCGATCACTTTCGGTTCGCCGCCTTCCAGCACAGAGACGCACGAGTTCGTGGTTCCCAAGTCAATTCCAATGATTTTTCCCATAATTTCTCCTTACTAATATGAACTGAGTCGTAAATGAATCTTTTCCCATAATCGTTAATGGGAAGGGTTCAGGGTTTGTCAAACAATCGAATTCGTTTTAGGGCCTGCCGAGAGCAAAACCCGCGCGGGGCGCAGAAGGCGTCCGTGCAGGGTGTAGCCCCGTTGTTGCTCCTGGACGATCGTGCCGGCCGGGAGGTCGTTCGGGAGCTGGCCCACGGCCTCATGAAGGTCGGGGTTGAAGGCCTGGCCCGAAGTCGGAATCGCAGCAACGCCCTGTTTTTCGAGGGTGGCTTTGAATTGCTGCGAGACCATTTTGATGCCATCGACCAGGGCCGGGTCGGCATCGGGTTTCGCGAACAGGAGCGCGCGCTCGAAGTTGTCGAGGATCTCGAGCAAATCGAGAGCCGTGTTCTTCCAGCCGAATTTCGCGGCTTCTTGTTGCTCGCGGATTGCGCGCTTTTTGAAGTTCTCGAATTCGGCGTAGAGATAAATGTGCTTTTGCTCGGCGTCCTTCAGGCGCTTTTCGAGCTCGGCCACGGGGGTGGCCTGGGCTTCGGGCACTACGGATTCCGGAGCGGTTTGCTCGGGTGCGGGATTGGGTTGATCTTGCATGATCCGCTCAATATGGTGCGGGTTTGCGAGTTGGCAAGGGGGCGAGTTGGAATTTTTTGCAATCGCACGCTTTGGCTGTTCTTTTCTAGGCGGGAAATGGGGAAAGACCCTTGGAATAATTCCGTTTTTACCTCCGAGCCGCGTCGTGCGGCCTCGCTTTCGCGTTCGCCTACGCGTCCTGCTCCGGCGTGCGATGCACCACACGCCTCGGCTCATGCCTCGGCGTCACGCGCTCGCGAGAGACAGCCAAAGCGTACCGGTTGAAAAATTCCAGCGAGCCTCTCGCTCACTTCAACAGCCGCGAGCAGGTGTCGCGATCGAGCTCCTGAAGCCGCGTCTTCACCGCCTCGGGCGAGTGCTCCCCGGCGAACGCCGACCGCGCCTCGGGGCTCATCGCCTCGACCTCGGCCTTGACCTCGAGGAATCGCTTGCCCGAGATCTCGCCATGCTGAAGAAGCTCATGCGCGACCTTGTATTCGAGCGTCCAGTTCTCGACGATGAAGTCGCGCGCCCGTTCGCGTGCAATCGAAAGTTCCCGGCTGGCGAAGTCCTGAAACAGCTTCTGCTGGGACTCATTAAAGACCGCATTCCCCTGATCATCGAGCTTCGCACCCATGAGCTCGGGCACGAGGCCCCACTGGGTCGCGGCACGGGTCAAGAGTCTGCGCTCTTCCAAAAGATCTCCCGCCTGGCCCGAGTTCATCTCGCGGCCCACCAAAAGCTCGGCCTCCGAGCCCGCGACCAGAGTCGCAAGCCGCGCGCGCAGGTCGCTCAGGGTGAAATTCGTCTTGAAGTTCGGGATGTCCTCGTAGCGCGCATATCCCAGGTAATGATCCGCGGGTACGATTGTCAGGTGCGCAAGCTTGCGCCCCGAGGTAGCCGGGTTGTTCAAAATGGCATGCCCCGCCTCATGAAAAGCCGTGGCGTAGGCATCAACGAGGCGAATCTGCTTGATGAATTTTGCCGATCGCGTGAAGTCCGACTCGACCCGCGTGATCTCGGCACCATCCTGATGCACCGAAACGATGAGCTTTGCGAGCGTTTCATCGGGGGTGACCTCATAAAACGGCTGGGTCGGGATTTTGGTTTCGAGCGAGAGCTTCACGAGTGCTCGGTTGCTCATGGTCGCTTTCGTGAAGTCCACCTCGAACACTCCTTGCGAGGCGGCCGAGCCGAGTGTGGTGTTCACAAAATTGATCACCGAGCGCGCGCCCTCGGTCGAAGAGTAGGTGAGGCGGCTCACCGTCTCGATGAAGTTCCCATCGTACAGAATCCGCACGGGTTGCTTTGCCTCGACCCGCGCAATCCACTCGTTGACGAGTTTTTTCACGATCGCGGCTTTCGTGGTCGAAACCGGTGGTTCGGTCAGGACCACCGCACCCAGGCGCCCGACAAATGCGGGACTGAGCCCGCTTTCGCGAAGAAGCGCGCGCGCTCTTTCTTCAGAGCTGTAGCGGCTCCAGATCGCGCGGAGCATGTCGTCCTGAGTGTTCCCGGCAAAAACCTTCTCGGCCTCGTTGCCGGTGAAGATGAACACATAGTCCTTGAGAGGATAGGATTTTTTGGTGACCGGGCTGACCCAAACGCCATCATCCAAAATGGAGTAAAGGTATTTTCCGATTTCCTCTTTGGCGTTCTTGTCATTCCCGCCCGCGTTCCCCATCTCGTCAAACAGAATGACGCCTTTCGGGTAGCGCTGAAGAAAACGCTCGAACTGCCCGGGCTGGTCGGATCCCACATAGCCCACCGAGGACTGAAAAATGTTCGAGAGGTCTTTCACGCTGCTGACCTGACCCATCTCGAGCTTGCAGAGGTATTCGGCCGACCCGAAGCGCACCATCGCAAGGGCCCGCGCCATCTCGGTCTTGCCGTTTCCGGTCATTCCGAGGGCGTAGATCGAAACAGGCTTCGGCGATCCGGCGTCGACCGCATTTTTGCGGATGCTCTCGGCGAGTTTTTTGGCATAAAAGCTCTGCCCGTACACGCGCGCGTTCAGCTCGGCTTCGAGGGTCTTCAGGATTTGCCGCTCGGAGGGGTCAAAGAGCGCGTTCTCGTAAGCGAGCTTCGGACCGAGCAGGGTCATCGACTGCGAGCGTTCGTTCACGGCCTGAAACTGCACAAAGCTCGTTCCCGCCATCGGGGGGAGGGTCTTGATCGCGATTTTTTTGGCCGGTCCGAATTCCTTGATGTGCGCATCGTACACGCGCGCAATGTGGTTCCGGATGTTCCGCTCAAGCTCGCGAACGCCGTAAACGGGATCATAGCTCTCGTTCACGATCGTATTCACGAAGGTCTCATCGACCGTCACCTCGCCCAGCCCCTGGTCGCGGTAGGTCTCAATCTCGTCGCGCACCTTGATGCGGGCGATGTCGAGCGCGGTTTCTTTCAGAATCGGCGCAACGAGGATCATCTCGTCCATACGCGAGAGGATCTCGGGCTTCAGCACCTCGTCAGCGCGGGCGAAGGATTCCTGCTGGATGAAGGCCTCTTTGATGTCGTTTGCCGAAACCGTAAGAAGCCGCTTTTGGATTTCTTGCAAGGTCGCGGTCTTCACGAACTCGGGCGGGAAGAACTTTGTGGCACCCTTGTTCGAGGTGAAGAGCCAGAGCACGCGGCCGGTCGTGCGCATTCTGCCGTCGCCCGGAATGAAGGAGCCGGTGTCGATGATCTCCATCAGGCGCTCGACTTGCTGGGGGTGCATTTTATCGAGCTCATCGACCAGAATGATGCTCGAGCCCTGCCCGGGGCCATCGAAGTGATTCGCAAGAAGGCCCTTGTTTTTGTCGCTTCCCAAGTAGCCCGATTTCGGCCCGAAAAGATAAAACCCGTTGTCGTCGCTCTTCAGTTGGTTTCCGTCGATTTTGAGCATGCGCGTGTGCGTGCCGTAAAAATAATGCACCAGCCGCGAGGGGATCAGGGATTTTCCGGTTCCGGTGGTGCCGACGATCACGGCGGCGCGGGTCTTTTTGCCTTTTGCCGTCATGGTGGCGGCAAAGAGGTTCACGATGCGATCAATCGTCGCGTCCTGGCCCTTCACGTCCGACTTGATCTTGGCGCGGAGCTCGTCCATTTTGGCGATGAATCCTGCGCGGTCATGGGGCACGACCGGAAGCCGCGCTTTTTTTGCGGCGAGTTCGTAAAACACCGCAAGCGTGAGTTCGGGGGCGCGACCGTTTGCAAGGCGGTTTGCGTAAATCGCGGCATCTTGCAAAAGCCTGATCGGAGCATCGGGACGCTTCAGATCGGGCATGAGATCCCCCGCGAGATCAATCGCGGCTGTGATGACCTCGTCTGATACCTTGAGCCGGTACGTGCGTTCGATGTCGGCCAGCGCCGTTTGCTTGATGAGCCCGAAGGTGGCGGCCTCGTCGAGCTCCTGGATTTGAATTGGCGTGATGCGGGTCGCGAATTGTTCTTCGGCAAGAAGCGAGAACGCGGCTTGTTTGGAGCCCGAGACCAGAATCATCGGGAAGATTCCCTCGTCGATCAGGGTCTTCAGCGTATCAAGCTGCGAGGGCAGAAGCTGGTGCGCGTTCTCGATGACGAGAATGGGGTTCGTCTCGGTCGCGCGGCCCACCTCGCGAAGGGACCGCACATACCAGTCCAAAAGACGCGCAAGGCCGCCGGATGACATATCGCGACCGATGCTTGCGATTTTTTGCGGGTTCGTGACGATCACAATCGAGTTCTTCAGCTGTTCGGAGTGGACTCCGGCCGGAAGATCGCCCTGAAGGAGGCGTGCTGCGATTCCCTCGACCACGGACGACTTGCCAACGCCAGTCTCGCCCAAAATCACGGGCGCTTTGCCCTTCAAGCGCAAGAGCACATCGATTGCGGTGTTGATCTCGGTGTCGCGTGCGACGATCGGAGTGAATTTGCCTTCGCGCTGGCGCTTTTGAATGTCCTCGGTCAGGACCACGAGCGCTCCTTGCTTCAGCTGCTCGGCTTTGTCGCTCTTCCAGGCGCCCAAAAAGCGCTGAAGGCGGATCTCTGAAATCCCCGCTTCTCGCACGACAGAAGGAGCCGCATTCGGAGTCGTGACGAGGTCTTTCAGTTCGGGGCGGGGAGTCGGGGGTACGGGGCGGGATTTGGCGGCCGCATAGCCCCGTTTTGCCGCGTCGATCATGCTCTCGATCTCGGGGTGATCGGGGTAGGAGGTTCGAAGCTCCGAGATCAGCCACTGAAAGAACACGATTTCATCGGATACCGAGATGCTTCCGAGCACATCCGTCCAGGCGATGATCGTCCGCGAGTCGAGCACCACGGCCTGGCTTTCGTGCAGGAGCTGTTTTCGGGCGAGGTCGTACACCTCACGAAAATTCCGCCCCTTCAACGAGCGAATCTGCGCGAGCACATGGTCGGGATCGTTCGCGTACGAGGTGTGGCTTAAAAACTCGATCGTGGAGTTCAGTTGATCCGGATTCAGCTGGGCCAGGGCCCGTGAGCCCGAACCGGTTGAAAGGACGCTGATGGCTAAAAAAACGAAAGCGGCAAAACGAAGTTTGCGGACCGTGTTCATGGAGTTCCCCCTCCGGTCAGCGACATTAGTAGCGCTCGGGGGAAAATTCAAAAGGTTTGGTTCACGGCGGTGTGAATTTTTTCTGATAAACAAATTGAATTGAAAAACCCCCAAGTCGTTCTCTCTGTCTGTGCTTGATTTGGTTTCTGGATGCGGGAGTGGGCGGAAAATCATTCGGGTTTCGCCTCCGAGCCGCGTCCTGCGGCCTCGCTTGCGGCTGTCCTGCCTCGCGAGAGTCGGCGAAACAGGAATGATTCTCCACCCCCTCCCTCATCCAGTCTCATGAATCAAGCGCAGTCAATCAGGCCAGTTTGGATTTGCCTCTACGAGAGCTCCCGCACGAGCGAATCGCTCATCGCGAATCCCCGCGCCGTCGCCCGAAGATGCCCCGGGCTTGTGGGGTGGGGCTCAAGGAGTCCGTGCGCAAGAAGCGTCTCGGACTTCTTCTTTTGCGCGTCGGTTTTCAGCCAGGAATCGGGGAAGCCTTCTGACAGGCGGATCGCCAGCATCCAGCGTTCGAGCTCGATTTGCGAATCGCTCAAGGTCTCGGTCCATTCGACGGGAAGGGTTTTTTCTTCGAGGAGCGCGCGCGCATACCGATGGAGCGACGAGAAGTTCTTGAACCGCGCACGGGACTCGCTCGAGTACGAGTGCGCCGACGGCCCGAACGACAAATAGGAGCCACCGGTCCAGTACACGAGGTTGTGTCGGGCACGGCCTCCGGGGCGCGCGAAGTTCGAGATCTCGTAGTGTTCAAACCCGCGTGCCTGTAAAAACGAGTCAATGAGGAGCAGGTGCTCGAGCTGTTCTTCTTCGCGCGGGAGCTCGCGGTACATGGCGTGGTGGGGCGGAAGAGTCAGAAGGTACACCGAGAGGTGCTGAATCGGAAACTCCGCGAGACGAATCAGGTGGGATTCGAGATCGGCAAGGCTCTGCCCGGGCACGCCACAGAGGAGATCGGTGGAAACATTCGAAAACCCCGAGCGAAACACCGTCTCGAGCGCCGTAAGCGCCCCTTGCTCGGAATGAACGCGTCCCAAACGAAGGAGAGTTTCGTCTTTTAAGCTCTGCACACCCATGCTGACGCGATTGATTCCAAAAGAGCGATAGGCCTTGAAGTTCTCGTACGAGATCGAAGAGGGGTTCGCTTCCATCGTCCATTCGATCGACGAAGAGAGCGGGGCATGGGTAAGAAGAGTCTGAATGATCCGCTCCATCGAGGCGGGAGGGGTCATGCTCGGGGTCCCGCCTCCAAAAAAGATCGTCTCGATCGGGAGCGAGAGCAAGCCATCGCGCCCGCGAAGGTCAATTTCTTGTCGGAGCGCCTGCTCGAAAAGGTCCGGGTCGGAGGGTTTGGTCTTCTCGCGGCCGATCGAATAAAAGTCGCAGTAATGGCACTTGGCCTCGCAAAACGGAAAATGAAAATACAGCGATCGGGCGGGAGCGAGAGGGGAAAGCATGGCGGGATTAAACCCCGCCGAAGGGGAAGTGTCAAACCAATGGCGTGAAATCGGCGGTTTTTGCGGGAATTCCGGCGAAAAATCAATTTCTTTTTTGCCTTCTGTCGAAGCTTCGATACAATTTTGATTGGCCCCCCTCCAGAAAAGGACTTCTGGAGCCGAAATGACATACTGAGGAGCTCGCTCATGTCAAAGACCTTGAAAAGCACGATGCTGACCATCTTCGCCTTCCCTCTCTTTTTGTTTCTGGGTGTCCCGGTGGCGCAGGCGCAGAAAGAGGTGTTTAGTTGCCCGGATGGAGGGTGCTCTGTTTTCAAAGCTGGAGATTTTTGCAAGTCAGGTGAAGAATATCGGTACATAGAGGGATGCGTTATAAAAAAGAAGAAATATGTCTTGAAGCATCGGCGCGCAACCCCGCAAGAGTTGATCCAAGCTGGAATATATAAAGAAAATGTAACCATCGTTGATGTCGGCAAGACTACTCCGGGGCAAGGAGATAACGACAACGAAAATGGCGGTAGCGGCAATGAAAGCTCCTGCCGGTGCCATTACTCGTGGTGTCACTACCTATGTCGGAAGAGTTCCACTGGAGTGAGTGGTGACTATTGTGAGCACCTGGAAGCAATTGGGGATATGAAAGAGGATCGATTAAAAGATCTTAAGGGTGCCCAAAAGCCAGTAGATAGAAATAGCGATTATCTTTCGGAATGCCGAGATGCGTGCGCTACACTTGCGCTCGACGTGAACAGCTCATGTTATTATTCAAGAAATAAAAATATTAATGAGCCAAGTGAATTTTGTCTTTATTTAACTGATACTGAAAAGGCTCAATTAAATAGTGGTTGCAACAACGTGACTGGCACAAAATCCAATAGCGATCTGTGTAATGCGATTTTGAATCATTCAAAATGCGCAAAAGAGCTCTCGGCCCTTACCACTGACAACTTCGATTGCGGTAACAATCAAGCAACCTATGCTGTGATTGATTATGCGAAAGAAAAGGTTCGAATCGAGGCTGATTATTTGTTCATTCGGGATCTAGAGGCAAGAACGAAGTGTCCATTTGATAAAGATAATCTTGAAAAAGATATTAAAACCTACACCGAAGACAAGTTCTCGGTTTCTTGTGTCCAGCAACTTGCCGAGGAGTGTTTTAATCAAACTGGCGGGAATGGTTCAGGAGACTGCGTCGACTGCGGCAACGGCGGAGGATACGACGAGTACGAAGAGATCATCCGCAGACGAGAGATCACAGAGATCTTGCGGCAACAGGGATATTGCACCTACGGTCCGTGTCCGTACGGGGTGAGCAAAGCGGCGCAGATCATTGGCGCGATCGGCTCGATCGGGGTACCGATCGGCCTTGGAGTCATGAATCTCGTCATGAACCAGCGTGGGCTTGATGCGTGCCTTCAGGCGTACAATATGCAGGTCCAGCAGGCGACGGCGGTTGGACTTCCCCCGCAAAATCCGATGTGCGGGATGGGCGGATTCGGCATGGGCGGTTTTGGTGGCGGCTGGGGCGGCGGATTTCCTGGCATTGGTGGCGGAATCAACATCGGCGGCGGCATCGGATTCCCCGGAATCGGCATCGGCGGCGGCATTGGGGTCGGCGGCGGTGGCGGAATCTATGGCTATCCTGGCGGCGGCGGCGGTTGGGGCGGAGGGTTCCCGGGCGGTGGCATGTACGGATATCCGAACGTGAACATGTATGGAATTCCGACGATCGGTGGTGGCGGCGGGATGAACATTCAGCAGCAGCTCTATGACAATCAGCTTCGCATGCAGGAGCTTGCCATGATGAACATGGTGAACCAGACCGGAGCCGGCATGGGGTATAACAACAACATGTACATGCCGGGGTACGGGACTGCTCCGTACTACGGCATGGGGAATATGGGGTACGGCTACCCAGGAATGTACTCGGGCGTGAATGCGGGTGCTGGAGTGAGCTTCAACGCAGGGGCTGGATTCAATATCGGCGCGGGTGCCGGAGCCGGCGGCGGATGGAATCCGTACGGCGGTTATGGTGGCTACGGCGGAAACTGCGGTTACGGAGTCTCGTACCTGGGCGGGTGTTAAGGCGTTCCTGCGTAATCATTCTGGATTCTCTTCAGGAGTTGGAGCCACAGGTGCTCTTCCTCGCGCAAAATCCAACCATTTTGAAGGGCGCGGGATTCATAGAGAGTCACTCCGTCCTGTTCAAGCGCAATCGGAGCAATTCCTGTCAAAAACACTGAGATCAACAACGGAGTCCAGGTGTGTCCGCTGATTCCCTAGCTGGAAATGATCGACCTTTAGCAACGGAAGTCGTGAATTCTCGAGGATTGACAAAATCACTTGGTTTCTGGTAGTCTCTCTCGGTCAGCTCAAACCTGATGTCCGAGCCATCCTCCTTGAAATGCTTTGCGTTTTTGGATGTCCGGAGTTCTCCAGTTAGGAAATCAAATCATGTCCAAACTCAATACCGAAACTCCTGCTCCCAAGCAGAAGAAAAACCTTCTTTCGAACCTCAAGTGGATCGAAGAATTCAGCGATGCCGAGGGCGAACTCGTCGAGAGCCGTCCCCTGAGCGGAGCCGAAGACTTCGTGACCCTCTTTGAGAACCGCCAGAAAGACAGCGAAATCCAGGAAGGCGCCGTGATCGACGGAAAAGTCGTGTCGATCGGCCCGGACGATGTCACTGTCGACATCGGCTTCAAATGCGAAGGGTTTGTTCCCCTTTATGAATTCAAAGATGCGACCGGCACCGCGAAGGTGACCGTCGGCGACATCCTCTCGGTGTACGTCGAGCGCCTCGAAATCGAACAAGGCCGGATCCACCTCTCGAAAGACCGCGCCGACATCATCAAGGCGTGGGACGAGATCTCCGCCGCATGCGAACAAGACCAGCTCGTCGAAGGGATCGTGATCGCGAAGGTGAAAGGCGGCCTTGCCGTCGACATCGGCGTGAAGGCGTTCCTGCCCGGCTCCCAGCTCGACACCAAAGCGGTGAAGAACCTGGACAAGTTCATCGGCAGCCGCATGAAGTTCAAGATCCTGAAGTTCAACAAAAAGCGCGGAAACATCGTGCTTTCCCGCAAGGCAGTTGTGGCGCACGAGCGCGAGCTCCAGCGCGCCGAGACCCTCTCGCAAATGCAAGAGGGCATGATCGTGGCCGGTACCGTGAAGAACATCACCGAGTACGGCGCGTTCATTGACCTGGGCGGAATGGATGGACTCCTCCACATCACCGACATGTCTTGGGGCCGCATCAAGCACCCGAGCGAGCTCTTCAATGTGGGCGACGAAGTGAAAGTGAAGATCCTGAAGTACGACCGCGAAAAAGAACGCGTGTCGCTCGGACTGAAGCAGGTCTCCCCGAATCCTTGGGACGAGGCCGAATACAAGTTCCCGGTCAGCAAGGTCGTCAAAGGCAAAGTCGTGTCGCTTAAAGACTACGGCGCGTTTGTTGAGCTCGACGACGGCGTCGAAGGGCTCATTCACGTGTCCGAGATGTCCTGGACCGAGCGCGTCAAGAACCCGTCCAAGTACGTCAAAGTGGGCGACGTGGTCGAGTGCAAGGTTCTCGAAGTCGACACCCGCAACAAGCGCATCAGCCTCGGCATGAAGCAGCTGCAAGAGAATCCTTGGGATGCTCTCGAGCTGAAATTCCCGGTCGGCGCGATTGTGGACGAGTGCGAAGTGAAGTCGATCACCGACTTCGGAATGTTCGTCGACGTCGGAATGGGCATCGACGGCCTGATCCATGTGTCGGATCTTTCTTGGAACAAGAAGGTCGTGAACCCGTCCGAGAAGTACAAAAAGGGCGACAAGGTCAAGGCTGTGGTTCTCGGAATCGACAAGCAAGCCGAGAAGTTCTCGCTTGGAATCAAGCAGCTTGAGCGCGATCCTTGGGAAAACATCAAGTCCCGCTACCGCACCGGCCAGTCGGTCGAGGGCTTGATCACCAAGATCACCGATTTCGGTGCGTTCATGGAACTCGAAGAAGGCGTGGAAGGCCTGATCTACGTGAGCGAGCTCTCTGAGCAGCGCGTGGAGAAGCCGGCTGACGTCGTGAAGCTCGGCGAGAAAGTCCGCGCCGAGATCCTCTCGATCGAGCCGAAAGATCGCCGGATCAGCCTCTCGATCAAGCAACTCGGACGTTCGGAAGAGCGTGCGAACTACGAGACCTACATGGGCGATCGCAACAAGAAGACCTCGATGGGCGACCTCCTCGGCGACAAGCTGAAGGGTGCCCTGAAGCGCGACGAGTAATCGTTCCCGCGAACAATTGAAACCAGAGGCCCCGGTCGGGAGATTCCCGCCGGGGCTTTTGTATTTTCAAACTGGCCTACTTGACTGCGCATGATTTCAAAGCCCGGACGGCGAAGTGACCGAAATAAAAATGGTTTGGCCTCCGAGCCGGGTCGTCCGGCCTCGCTCTCGGTTCGCCTACGCATCCTGCTCCGGCGTGCTTCGCACCACACGCCTCGGCCTGCCTTGGCGTCCTGGCTCGCGAGAGTCGGCCAAACCATTTTTGTTTCGGGCACTTTGCCGTTCGGGCTTCCATAATTATGCGCAGTCAAGTAGGCCAGTTTGTTTCATTTTGACTCCCCGCCACACCCCCTCTACCATCGGCTTTCATGAATCCTGTGATCCTGAAGGTCGGCCTCATCTCGTTCTTTGCTGATCTTTCGAGCGAGCTTCTGTACCCGATCACTCCGATTTTTTTGACGACCGTTCTTCATGCCAGCATGACCTCGGTCGGGCTGATCGAGGGCGTCGCCGAACTCACGGCAAGTTTTTTAAAAGTCTGGGCGGGAAGGCTCTCCGATCGCGCCGGAAAGCGCAGGCCCTTCGTATGGGGCGGGTACCTTGTGTCGACCCTCTCGAAGGCCTCGATCGGGCTTGCGACCTCGTGGTTCGGGGTTCTGGTGGCGCGAAGCATGGACCGGGTCGGAAAAGGCGTACGAACGGCTCCGCGAGATGCGCTGATCGCAGAATCGGTCGACAAAAGCGAGCTCGGGCTTGCCTTTGGCATTCATCGCGGAATGGATACTCTGGGAGCCGTTCTTGGACCCTTGGCCGCTCTTGCCTTGCTTGAGTTTTACGGCACCGGGCATCTTCGGATGTTTTATCTTCTGGCGCTGTTTCCCGGAGCGTTTGCGGTCCTTCTTGCGATGAAGCTCCCCGAGGCCGCGAACTCGCGCGCGCCGGCTCTGTCGGTTCCAAAAAGCGAGAGGGCGGCACTCGCAGAACTCCCGCGCTCGTATTTTGTGTTCATGCTCGGGTGGGGGATTTTTTCATTCGTGAACTCGAGCGATGCGTTTTTGCTCCTTCGAACACAAGGAAACGGAAACTCCCTCGGCCACACGGTAATCATGTATTGCCTGTTCAATCTGGTATACGCGCTGTCGAGCCCGTTTTTAGGAAAACTCTCGGACCGGATCGGAAAGCTCACCACCCTGAAGGCCTCGCTTGTGGTGTTCGCGCTCGTATACTTTGGCTTTGGATGGGGCGTAAGCCCCTGGGTGCTGTTCCCGGTGTACGGGCTCTTCATGGGAATGTCAGAGGGGGTGGGGAAGGCCCTGGTTGCCGAGCTGGTGCCGGCAGGGAGGGCGCGGGAGCTCGGGGCCACAGCACAGGGATTCTTTGGAATGGTGAGCGGGCTTTCGGCCCTGGGCGCGAGCCTCATGGCCGGAATGTTGTGGGACCGGGTGGGGCCCGAGGCGCCGTTTTACTACGGCGGATTCGGCGCGATTCTGGCGCTGTTTGTGTTTCTTTTTTTCAGGTGATAGGGTTTTTTCATGGGCCATTAGCTCAGCTGGTTAGAGCGGTCCGCTCATAACGGATTGGTCGCTGGTTCAAGTCCGGCATGGCCCACCAAATTCAAACTGCCCCCCGAGCCTGCGCTTTCCTGGCGGCCAAAAATTTTTTCTTGGTTGATATGATTGGCATTTTTCGTGCTTTAGAACAGGCATGAAACGATGCTGCCCGAATCCCAATTGCCATTTAAGCCCTTCCCTTCTTTTGCCCCAAAAAATCCTTGGTCCGAAATTCAAACCGATCATCAAAAAGGGGACC
>JBEIJY010000041.1:0-12413 GCA_040380025.1 Bdellovibrionales bacterium
CGGACCTCGTGATCGATCACTCGGTGCAGGTCGATTTTTTCGGACAAAAAGACTCCTTCCACAAAAACCGCGAGCTCGAATACGAGCGCAACATGGAACGCTATGAGTTTCTGAAATGGGGACAAAATGCCCTTCGGAACTTCCGTGTGGTCCCGCCCGAGACCGGGATCATCCATCAGGTGAACCTCGAGTGTCTCGCGACCGTTGCAATGACTTCCAAGGATTCGGACGGCACCTCGGTGGTGTACCCCGATTCGTGCGTGGGAACCGACTCGCATACGACCATGATCAATGGCCTTGGAGTCGTGGGCTGGGGGGTCGGCGGAATCGAAGCCGAGGCCGCGATGCTCGGGCAACCGATCTCGATGCTGATCCCGCAAGTGGTCGGCATGAAACTCACGGGCAAGCTCCGCGAGGGCGTGACCGCGACGGATTTGGTGCTCACCATCACCCAGATTCTTCGCAAAAAAGGCGTGGTCGGAAAATTCGTCGAGTTCTTCGGGCAAGGGGTCTCGGGCCTCTCGCTTGCCGATCGTGCGACGATCGCGAACATGGCTCCCGAGTACGGCGCCACGATCGGGATCTTCCCGATCGACGAAAAAACCCTCGATTATTTGCGCCTGACCGGGCGCGAGTCGCTCATTCCGCTCGTCACCGCCTACTATCAGGAACAGGGAATGTGGTTTGATCCGTCTGCCACGCCGATGTTCTCAGACACGGTCGAGCTTGATCTTGCCTCGATCGAGCCTTCTCTTGCCGGTCCCTCGCGTCCGCAGGACCGCGTGACCCTGACCAAGGTGAAGAGCGAGTTCCAGAATTCGCTCCCCACCCTGATCTCGCAAATGAAGGACCCTGAGGCGAAGCCCGGCGCAAAAGCGGGCTTTGAGCTCGACGGCGTGAACCACACGATCGGCCACGGTGCCGTGACCATTGCGGCCATCACCTCGTGCACGAACACCTCGAACCCGAGCGGTCTCATCACGGCGGGGCTCCTTGCCCGGAATGCCGTTGCAAAAGGCCTGCGCGTGAAGCCTTGGGTGAAGACCTCGATGGCCCCGGGCTCGAAGGTCGTGACGGATTATCTTCAGGAGTCGGGGCTTCTGGCTCCGATGGAAGCGCTGCACTTCAACCTTGTGGGCTACGGCTGCACCACCTGCATCGGAAACGCAGGCCCCCTCATTGACGCCGTTTCGAAGGCCGTCAGCGACGGAAAGCTCGTGGTCGCCTCGGTTCTTTCCGGGAACCGCAACTTCGAAGGCCGCATCAACCCCCAGGTCCGCGCGAATTATCTTGCCTCCCCCGCCCTCGTGATCGCCTATGCGATCGCAGGAACGGTCGATCTGGACCTGACCTCCGAGCCGATCGGCACTGCGAACGACGGAACCTCCGTGTTCTTGAAGGACATCTGGCCTTCGAACGCCGAGATCGAGGCCCTGGTCGCGCGTCATGTGACGGCAAACCAGTTCAAAAAGAGCTATGCCGATGTGTTCGAGGGCGATGAGTACTGGGCGAAAGTGAAGGCCCCGGCAGGAGAGCTGTTCGCGTTCAGCGAGCAATCGACCTACATCAAAGAGCCTTCGTTCCTCTCGGAGCTGACGCCGGAACCAAAAGCGCTCACCGACATCAAGAGCGCGCGGATTCTCGGACTCTTCGGCGACTCGATCACGACCGATCACATCTCGCCCGCAGGATCGATCGCGAAGAACTCCCCTGCCGCCCGTCACCTGATCGGCCTCGGGGTCGAGCCGAAGGACTTCAACTCGTATGGCGCCCGCCGCGGCAACCACGAGATCATGGTGCGCGGAACCTTCGCGAACGTGCGGATCAAGAACAAGATCATGAACGGCGTCGAGGGCGGACTCACGAGGAAGTTCCCCGAAGGCACGGAGATGTCGATTTTTGACGCATCCGAGAGCTATCGCAAGGCGGGAACCCCGCTCGTTGTGATCGCGGGCAAAGAATACGGAACCGGCTCGTCGCGCGACTGGGCCGCGAAGGGCACGATGATGCTCGGAGTCCGCGCCGTGATCGCCGAGAGCTTCGAGCGGATCCACCGCTCGAATCTGGTCGGCATGGGTGTGCTTCCGCTTCAGTTCCTGCCGGGGGAATCGGCCGATGCGCACGGACTGAAGGGCGAGGAGACCATCGACATCGAGGGCATTCCGAGCGTCCAGCCGGGACAAAAACTGAAAGCGCGGATCACCTGGCCGGACGGGAAATCAAAAGAGATCACCCTTCAGGGCCGGATCGACACCGCAAACGAGCTCGAATACTACAAACACGGTGGAATCCTCCATTACGTGATCCGAAGCCTTTTGAAACAAGGCTGAAGAAGGGAACCGCCTCATCATGACCAAAGACGAAAAACTCGAGCTCATCCAGCGCGTGCTCGGACTCCGGCACAAGCTGAAGGTTCTGGACAGCATGAAAACCCCCGAAACTCACGATGAGCTTTCGGAGAACCTGCTCTCGCGCTGGGAACTCGAAGACGAGATCCGCGCGATCGAGTCCCTCCTCGACGAGGAGCGGAATGCGAACGTGCGGGCGAAACGCTCGCAGGTCGAGGCGCAGTACCTTTCGGGGACCCCTTCGCCCCGGAAAAAAAAGTAACCGCACTCGAATGAGACTTCGCGATTTCTCCCGTTCGCAGATTTCATACTCGGCGCCGTATCGCGCGCGGTTTGTCGCCGATGTGTCGATGTTCTTCCGGATCGCATTCCAGTTCTGGCGGGGGTTCCATTTTTTGCGGAACACCCGGCGTGCAGTAACGGTATTCGGCTCGGCCAGGACGCCCGATGATCATCCGTATTGCCGAATCGCCTATGAGATCTCGCGCGACATCGCCTCGCGTGGCATCGCGATCGTCACGGGCGGAGGCGGCGCGATCATGCAGGCCGCAAACCGCGGCGCGCACGAGGCCGGAGCCCCCTCGATCGGAATCAACATCGAGATCGCCCGTGAGCAACACCTGAACCCCTTCGTGACCCGGAGCCTCCGGTGCCGCTACTTCTTTGTGCGAAAAGTCCTGCTTTGTCGCTATAGCGAGGCGTTCGTGGTGCTTCCGGGCGGGTTCGGCACGCTCGACGAGCTTTTCGAGATCATCACGCTGATCCAGACAAAAAAAATGCACGCCCGCCCCGTGGTGCTGATCGGGACCGAGTACTGGAAGGGCCTTCTTGCTTGGGCAAAAGAGGTGCTGATTCGCGACGGAATGATCACCGAAGAGGAGCTCTCACGCCTCAAGGTTGTGGACTCCTCGAGAGAAGCGCTTGAGGTCTTGAATCTCAGCTAAGAGCCCCACCGCTCCCCGCGCCGAACAAGAGCGCGATCCCGATCGCAAGCACCACCCGGTAAATCGCAAACACGGCAAAGCTCGTCCGGCTCACCCATTTGATCAGCACATGGATCGCAAGCGCCCCGAACAAAAGCGCGCTCCCGCATCCGAGCAGAAGCGGTGTGGCACCTTGGAACGACTCCATGAGCTCGTGCCGGTGCGGAAGCTCATGCACGATGGCGCCGAGCGTGATCGGCAAAGAGAGCAAAAACGAGATGCGGGCGCTCTCGGCCCGATGGAAGCCGAGCAGGCGCGCGGCCGTCATCGTGCTTCCCGAGCGGGAAACCCCGGGAATAAGCGCCAGAGCCTGAAAGAGCCCGATGTAGAGCATGTCCCGAAGCGTTGAGTCTTGCAGGGTGCGCTTCATCGGACGGACCCGATCGACCCACCAAAGAAGAATCCCGAACAGGGGAAGCGTGACCCAGAGGATCACGAGCGCCCGCGTGTGTTCCTTGATGAAGGAATTCAAAAGAACACCCGCGATCACCGCGGGAATCGTCCCCACGGCGAGATGGACCCACGAGAGATGGGCGATCCCCCCTTCCCGGACCTGCTTCGGGATGGGGTTCTTGGCGATCAGGATCCAGTCCTTGAAGAAATACAAGGCCGTGGCAAGGAGGGTCCCGAGGTGCAAAATGACGTCAAAGGCAAGGCCCGGATCCTGGGTTCCGAGCGCATGGGGCAGGATCAGAAGGTGCGCCGAACTGCTCACGGGAAGATACTCGGTTGCGCCCTGGACCAGCCCGTAAAGAATCGCCTCGATGTGCCCCATGGCGCGAGAGTACTCTTGTAAATTCTCGAAATCTAGGTCTAAGATGAATGAAAACCAGAAAGGAACTCTCCATGAAAAAGATCATCGCATTCGCATTTATTTCTGCGATCGCAGTTTCTGCGTGCACGAAGAAGCCCGCCGAGACCACCCAACCCGCAACTCAAACCGACGCAGCCGCCGTTCAGCCGGCAGCCGCGGTCGAGCCGAAAGTCGAAATCACCGACGTGAAGGTCGGCGCTGGTGACGAAGCCGTTGCCGGAAAAGAAATCCAAGTCCACTACACCGGCACTCTCCAGGACGGAACCAAGTTCGACTCTTCTCTCGACCGTCAGCCGTTCTCGTTCACGCTCGGCGTGGGCCAGGTGATCAAAGGCTGGGACCAAGGCGTTCTCGGCATGAAAGTCGGCGGAAAGCGCAAGCTCGTGATTCCTGCTCAACTCGCATACGGTGACAAGGCGATCGGCAAGATCCCTGCGAACTCGACCCTCGTGTTTGACGTCGAGCTTTTGTCCGTGAAGAAGCAGTAATCGATCGCTACAAAGAAAACCGATCCAAGAAAGCGGCGGCCCGAACGGTCGCCGCTTTTTTTTAACCCGAAACAACCCCAATCCGAAACGACCTCAGTCCGAAACCACCACTGCGCGGAAGCTCTCCTCGAAGCGAACCCAGAGATCGACCTGGGTGGGCGTGAGCGATTCCTCGCTCAAGACCTGACGGAGAATCACGAGCCGCCGGTCGAAGTGCCCGGACAGAATGGGCGGAAGCGCGGTGTGGGCCGAGGCCGGGCCTTTTCCGGGGAACGAGCTGATCTTCCCTGCGGCAAGAAGCACGAAGAGGGATTGCTTGCGCGAGATCTCGTGCAGGTCATGCCCCTCGAAGAAAAAACCGATCATGAGGTCGCGCGCCATGACCGCGTAAAAACGCTCCAGAATGCGCAGGAGCGCAGGCTCGCCTCCGATCGAATCGATGAGCCCTGCGAGCTCCTCGCGCGAAGGCGACACGACTTTGGGCCGCTTCGGGCTCAGACGTAGTCCCCGCGCTTGATTTTGTCGATCAGGATCTTCTCGGGCATGGTCGGGTCTTTCGGATTCACCGAAAAGAACGCCTGTTGCTCGCAACGGCGCTTGTTCTTGTAGAGCCAGCGAAGGATGTCAGCAAGCCCCTTGTTCCGCTTGTCCTGAAAGAACGGATCGTTCTTGAGCGCGTCGTCGGCCTTTTTGAGCGCCCGCACTTCCTGCATGTCGTTTTCTTTGACGGGGTAATCGAAGAGGTCATACCGCTTGATGTCGTCCGGGAGAACGCCGAGGAAGCGCACATCGGGCGCCGAGTAGTCCTGGTTCCGAATCAGGGACGCGGCCGAGCCCGCCTTCAGCGTGCGGTAAATGTTCTGGAGCGTGTAGGCATCGAGGTCCCCGAAGAAATACATCGGGACACTGAGCTGGTCCTGAATGAGCTTCGCCCAGCCCCGGACGGCGTTCGAGGGAACCCCCTGCGCGCCCATCACGATGCAGTTGTGGCGCTTGGTGATGCCGTTTGCGACGAGCGTGTTCGCGGTACCTTCGGATTCGACGATCAGGCAAAAATCGATTTTCTTCCTGGCCGAGAGCTTCAGGTTCTGCGGCCGGTTCTTGGGCTGGAACGGCGAGGTTCCGAGCTTCGAGAGATCGACCACGGCGGTATCGCCGTCAGGAAGGGTCTCGGTCACGACCAACTGCTGGGAATAGGTCTGCCCACCGCGGTCGTTCGCATAACAGTTCAGCTCCTCGCGATAGCACTCGAGGATCTCGCAAATAAAATCAATCGTCTCGTCGCTCTCGCCTTGTTCGGTGAAATCAAGCGGCTTCAGGAGCGGCGTCGCCTTGGTTTCCCCTTTGCTCATGTAGTACAACTCGCGCTTCGTGTTCACGGCGCCGCTCTCGATGTTCCGGAGCAGGATTTCGAGCATGAACACGGCGCGGGACATTTTTTTGACCGAGCTCACGTTCAGCTCGGTTGCGACTTTTTTTCCGCCCGGGGTGAGGTAGCCCACCTTGTGGTTGTAGATCGAGTTGTCGAGCGAGCATTTGGTCGCGTGGAGCACGGGCCGCTTGCCTTTTTCGAGGTCGGTCAGGAGCTTCATGCAAAGGGCTTTCGAGAGCCCGGGGATTTCGCTTTGGAGTTTTCCGCCCCGTCTGGTTGTGGTGCTCATGCTGTCTCCTCTGAATCTTTGGCCTTTTGGATTTCGAGTTTGGTGTTCGCGTCCTCGAGCTCTTTTTCGGTCGCGGTCGTGTCGCGCCCGAGGATCTTCATGAGCCCCTCACGGGCCCGCTTTTTTTGCTCTTCTTTGGCCTGGGTGATGCGAGCCAGACCTTCAACCAGAATCGGCCCGAATTGCTCGATGTAACGGATTTTCTCTTCGAGCTCGTTCGCCTTGTGCTCGGCCTTGATGTAGCGCGAGAGCTTTTGCCCGGCCTGGATGAGCGCGCGGCGGATCTCTTCGACCAGCTCATCGGAGGCATCGATGGTTTCTTTCGATGCGTTCTTGAACTTGATGAAGGGGCTCACGACCGAGACGGCAAAAATATACGGCCCGAGCGGGAAGGCGTCTTTGGGCTGGGCAAGCCCGTAGGCACGCCAGTTCACCGAAGAAAGCGCCTGGGCGATCGCACAGGCGGACTTGTCGAACTGGAGCGGAACGCGGTTTGCAAACCGGAGAAGCTGGGCCGGGCTGTCGCTCGCGTCCGAGGTTTTTTGCTCGAGGCGCGCGATCGCGACCTCGACCTGCACCGGTTTGAAGTCGCAGATGGTGGGCTTTCTCGTCACGACCGAGAAGAAATCGACCTTGCCCAGACGCTGGATGCTCTTGGACATCGCGTCCTCGCCGATGCTGAGCACGGAGTTCGTCGAGGGGGCCTTCAGCTCGGCCTTCTGGATGGCCGAGAAGATCTTGGCCATCTCGCCGTCCTCGAGCTGATCGACGAGCTTCTCGAAAAGACCTTTCGTGAGGGCGTTTTCTTTGACTTTGACGATGTCGTCGATGACCGAATCGCCGATCCGGCTGAAGCCTTTCTTGAGCCAGGCGTTCACCTTCTGGCGACCGAACAAATGCGAGTGATGGATGAACTCGCCGAGCTTCATCGTGTGCGGGTGCGGCTCGGTCGCCTCGGGAATGAGCGGGACTTCGCGCGAGACGCGCTCGACCTTCTGCCACTCCTGCTCGGGGAGCTTGTACTCGAGGTTCAGGTGCGGGTTCACGAGCGTGGTTCCGAGGAGGTAATTCAAGAGCCCGGCCTCGCCGTTGATCTGGATCCGTCCGTCGAACACGAACTCGACCCGCGTGCCGTGCGCGCGATCCCACTCGAAGGTTTCGCGGTTTTTGATCACGCCCTTGTTGTTCTTGATGTCGACTTCGATCTGGGCCGAGACGGCCTTGCGCATGGCCTTGGTCTTCGAGACGACCTTGGCCCCTTGGGCGCAGGTGAGCTGGGCCCAGGTCGTGGCGGCAGAAATCCCGATCCCCTGCTGGCCGCGCGTACAGCGCCCGCGCCCGAATTTGGACGAGGCGAGATACTCGCCGAACACTTTTGGCAGATCATCGGCGTCGATTCCGGGACCGTTGTCTTCGACCATCACCCGGATGCGCTCGGAGTTTTTGATCGAACCCGGGCCAAGACGCTCGATTTCGACCCGGATGTCGGGAGCCATGTGGTGCTCCTCGCAGGCATCGAGAGCGTTGTCGACCGCCTCTTTTAAGGTGGTCAGAACGGCCTTGGTGGGGCTCGAGAAGCCGACCTGCTGAAGATTTTTCGAGAAATATTCAGCAGTTGAGGAACTTGAAATTTTCTTTTGGTCTGCCATAGCTGTGCCCCTAGTGAAGCAAAAACGACCGGCTTCGTCAACTGTAGCGGGATTCTTGCGCGGGGCATTGGGCCTGAAACTCACAAAATCGGCAGAATTCCCCGACGGTTGGTGTCGAGCTTTGTTCTTGGGATTTTTCGAAGAGACGCGCCACTTGGCTCTCGAGCTCCGCCCGATCAAACCAGTCAGACGGCGCCTCGATGACCTGAAGCGAGGTTTCGGTGAAATGAAGCAGAATCCCCTCGACCCGCAGGGGCTCGAAATCAAGAAGCCGGAGCGCGGCATAAACGTAGAGCCGGAGCTGAAGCCCGTAGGTACCAAGGAGCTTCTCGGCCGTCTCGGCGCGGGCGGTGAACTTGTAGTCGATGATTCGGAGGGATCGCTCCTCGCGATTCACCTCGAGGCGGTCCATCATGCCGACCAGGGCCTGGTGTTCGTGAATCGGCACCTCGAAGCCAAGCTCGCGGTGAGCGGTCACGCCCTCGCCTTCTCGAAGGATGGTTCGCACGCGATCGAGGATCTCGCGCCCCTGCTCGATCGTTTTGAATTCGGCGCAAAGGGCCTCTTCGTCCCAGCGCTCGAGTGCGGCATGGATTCGCTCGCCCTTTTCGGCGACACCACTTGCGCGCACGGGCTCGGTCATCGCGCCTTCCTGCGCGGCCTCTTTGAACTTCTTTTGGTACCGGAGCCCGCATTGATCAAGCACAAGCCATTCACTCGGTGAGTGGCGTGCGCGGTAGGCGCCCGGGTCGAAGTTCGGGTGACGGAGGATGGGCGATCTGGATTTTGGCTCGCTCGGTGTCTCTGCCGGTCTCCCTGCTTGCACTTCTGCTTGCACTTCTGCTTGCACTTCTGCCGGCACCTCTGCTTGCACTTCTGCCGGAAGCCGCGTCGCCTCGACCCAGCCGCGCCAGTTGTCCTCGCAAAAGGGGTCGGTATCGGCGGCGGCTTTTTTCGGCTTTTCTTGCTTCTTCCAGAGCAAGATCAGTTGCTCCTGCGCGCGGGTGAGCGCCACATAAAAGAGCCGCTTGCTCTCGGCCACGGCGGCCTTTTTTTCGAGCGTCTTCCAGCGCTCGTTCTCGGCGTCCTCTTTGAGCTGTTTTCCCGAATCATCGCGATTCAGCAAATGCACACCCAGGCGCCGGTTCCAGATCAGATCGCCGCTCCGGCTCTGGTTTCGTGAGGGGCCCTCGAAATCGAGCAGGATCACGCGCGGAAACTGCAAGCCCTTCGAGCCGTGGATCGTCATCACCCGCACCATCCCGCGCTCGGCGGGTGCGGGAATCTCTTTTTCGATTTTCTCGTTCTCGATCGCATCGGTGAGCGCACGCACGACCTCCTCGAAGCGCCGCCCCTGGCGGCTTAGGTCTTCGCACTTGTGCCAGAGCATCGAGAGCGGCACTTGCAGCTCGGAATCGAGCTCCTCGCACGAAAGAAGCGCCGCGAGCACCTGCCCCGGCCGCACGCGCGCGAGGCGCCGGGGGCTCAGGTACAGCTCGCAAAGCGCCCGCGCCACGGGATGGGACGAGGTCTCGAAAAACACCCGGAAGAACTCCCGATCGTGGTTCTTCGCAACCGAGTACAGCCATTCGTCGGTGACGCCGATCCAAGGAGCGCGCAGCGCCGCCACTTGCGAGAGCGTGCTCTTGGTCGAGACCCAGCCCTTCAGGACGGCCACGAGCTCGCGCACGCGCGGGTCTTCGTAAAAGCGTCCGCCGCTTGCAAAAAGAAGCGGGATTCCCCGCTCATTCAGCACCTGAAGCATCGCCCGCACCCGGTCGTTCCGGACGGATCGGGCCAGAATCACGAACTCCGAGAGATCCACTCCCCGCGCCTGCTCCGAGAGCAGATGATCGGCAAGGCGGGACTCGTCCTCCCACTCGATCCGGAACACCGAAGGATGCGCAAGCGCCTCGCGGCCCGGGACGAGCGGCTCGTAGTCGAGCTCGGATGCGGCGAACACCGGCGCACAGACCTCGTTCACGAACCCGATGATGTCGGGGCGCGAGCGATAGTTCTGATCGAGAAGGTGCGTCTCGGCAAGCCGCGCCGAGAGCTCTTGAAACACCGAAACATCGGCGTCCCGAAAGCGGTAAATCGATTGCTTCGGGTCGCCCACGATGCAGAGGTTCGTGAGCCCGGGTTTGGCGAAGCTCTCGAGGATCTCGCCCTGCAGGGGGTTCGTGTCCTGGAACTCATCGACGAGCACGAGGTCGAACCGGCGCTGATAATGGCCCCGCACCACGGGGTCGGCGAGCGCGCGGCGGGCGAGGATTTCGAGGTCATTGAAATCAAGGGCGCCATCGCGGTTTTTCGACTGCCGGTAGCGCTGATGCACGGACTCGAACACGAGCCACAGGTCCCGCACCTCTTCGCGATGAAACGACTTCGTGATGAACTCACTCACCCCGAACGAAGAGAGCGAGCGGAGCTTTTGGAACAGTCCCTCGAGCGACGCCCGCGAATAGACCGAGAGCAGGCGATCGAGCGCGCTGTTGATTTCGGCGTTCTCGGAGGAGGTCCACAGGATCTCGAGGCTCCGGCTCCAAAGAAGCGCGGCCTCGTCCTCGACCAGAATGCGCTCGCCTCCTTGCAGGCCGGCCGCGACGGGGAATTCCCCCAGAATCGAAGCGCACAAGCCGTGAATGGTCTTCACCCAGTGATCAGAAAGATCAAGCCCCGGGAGTTTTCGGGTGAGCGACTCGCGCAGATCGCGCACGGATTTTTCGGTGAACGAAACCGCACAGAAGCGCGCCTCGGGGTTTTGCGAAAGGAGCTCGCCGCATTTAGCGACGAGCGTGGTGGTTTTTCCGCAGCCGGCGCCCGCGACCACGGCAACACCGCGACCGAACGACCGGACGATGGCTTCTTGTTTGGGATTCACACACCGGAGCTTCGCAAAGCCCGCCCCGAAAAGAAAGTGGCAGACCGGAAGAAAATTTCATACAGTCGGAGGCCTCGTGCTGATTCTGGAGTTTCTGAGCCGGATTTCGTTTTTTTCGATCCTGACGTGGGGATTTTTTTTGATCGCCATTGTCTCGGCGATTCTTTTGACGAGTTTTCATTCGCGGCGGCTCCGGCGTTATCGAAGGGCCCTGATCGCCACGGCAAGCAGTGCGAGCGTGCTCGGGGTGCTGAGCTTCGGATTTCCGATCGTGCTCGGCCGCCTGAACCCGGACCAATCGGTGCGGACTCCGATCGAGGAGCTCGTTCCCACCCGATGGGTCGAACCCGTATCGAACCCCGAGACGGAGGTTTCGCCCGAAGAGACCGACTGGGCCACGGTGCTCGGGTATCAGTTCCGGTACAAACTGCGCCTGGGCTACGAGTTCGAGCGGACGCTCTATGCGGGCGGAAGCTCGATCGTTCTCTTGGACCGGCAGGGATCGGTGCACGGGTTCAATGCCTACACGGGGCTGAATCACTGGGTGATTCCGCTTCAGGTGAGCCGACTCATCGATGCGATTCCGGACCAGAAGAAGCTCTATCTGCTCGAGCGGACGGCACTTCGAGGACTCAGACTTTCGGTGCTCGACGAGCAGAATCCGGCCCTTTTGTGGCAACGCACGATTCCCCGTGCAAAAGACGGCGCGCTTGAGCTCGACACCGAGGCGCAGGCCGTGCTGGTCTCGGCCGGAGTGAGCGGTGTGTGGGCGCTTCGGACCAAGACCGGGGAGATCGTGTGGAAGCGCCCCGAGCTGTACTCGAAGACCCGCGCCATCGCGGCCGGCCGGTATGTCTTGGTGATGGAGCCGAAGGGGAACGCGAAAACCGGAACCTGGCATGTGCTCGACCCCACGACCGGAAGAACGATCAAAAAAGCCGCACACACGATTCAAGACGGGGGTTCGCTGACCCCGGTGCATCTGCCCGAGCTCTTTGCGCTCGGACAAGCGGGGCCAGACGAGCTGGTTTTGATGCGGCCCGAGACGCTTTCGGAATCGTGGCGGTATCGGGCGGAATCTCCGGCGCTTCTTGCGCCGGTGGTGGATCGGGATCATTTTTTTTATCTCGGGGCGAACCATCTTTTGGAGCGCCGGAAGCTCGTCGAGAATCGCCTGCTTTGGCAGAAGGCGATCGCGCCCGTGAAGGAGCCGAAGATCGGCGTCTCGCCCGACGGAAAGATCTTTGCGTTTCCGAGCGAAGAAGAAGGCGCAAGCCGCGCGGTCCGGTTTTACGGGGTCGAAGACGGTGCCTACCTTGCGCAAGCACGGGTGTCGGAGGGGATCCGGGACTGGGTGTTTTTGGGGGATTGGCTGTACCTGATTAGCGAGAATCACCTGTGGGCGTTCCGGGGCCGGTAGAGTCGGATTTGCAAACTGCATCCTTTTATTGTTCTTTTTTAGGCGGAGGAATGGAGAGAGGCCCTTGGGATCATTCGGCTTTTACCTCCGAGCCGCGTCGTGCGGCCTCGCTTCCGCGCGTCACGCGCTCGCGAGAGTCGGCAAAAACCGAATGATCCCAAGGGCC
>JBEIJY010000042.1:0-11347 GCA_040380025.1 Bdellovibrionales bacterium
GTGTTCCTGTTCTGTATGGTGTTTCGGGCATGGGGATGGGTAACATAAAGGTTTTGCCGACTCTCGCGAGCCAGGATGGCGAAAGCGAGGCCGGAGGACCCGGCTCGGAGGCAAAACCTTTTTGTTTCCCAGCCCCTTTCCCAAACCACGGTACTGGGTCAAGAACACGCAAAGGGGGCAGATCGCCAGTCACACCGGTTGCAAGCATCCCTTGAGTTCGATAACGTCGAAACCATGAGTAATGACGTCGTGGTGGCAGGATTTGCAAGGACTCCGTTTGGCAGTTTTCAGGGAGCGTTGGCCTCTGTGCCCGCCCCGAAGCTCGGGGCGCACGCGATTCGCGAGGCGCTCGCGCGTGCCGGAGTGCGGCCGGATCAAGTGTCCGAGGTGATTTTCGGCAATGTTCTGACCGGAGGAGTCGGGCAGGCCCCGGCCCGTCAGGCCATGATTCATGCGGGCATTCCCGACTCGGTGCCGGCCCTGACGATCAACAAGGTTTGTGGAAGCGGCATGAAAGCGATCATGCTCGGGGTTCAGTCGATCCGCACGGGCGAGAGCGAAATCGTCGTCGCGGGCGGGCAGGAGAGCATGTCGAACGCGCCGTACCT
Source organism: Bdellovibrionales bacterium (assembly GCA_040380025.1). Taxonomy (GTDB): domain Bacteria; phylum Bdellovibrionota; class UBA1018; order UBA1018; family CAIMNF01; genus CAIMNF01. The sequence goes on from JBEIJY010000042.1 coordinate 609, forward strand.
GATGCCCGCCGCGCGGAACGGGTTCCGGATGGGGAACGCCCAGGTCATCGATGGCATGATCCACGACGGCCTTTGGGATCCGTACCAGAACCGCCACATGGGGAACTTCGGTGAACTCTGCGCACGCGAGATCCACTTTACCCGCGAGGAGCAGGATGAGTTCGCGGCCGAAAGCTTCCGTCGCGCCATCGCTGCACAGAACGAGAATTGCTTCGCATCCGAGATCGCGTCTTTTTCGGTGCCCGGCCAAAAAGGCGCCGCCGTCGTCATCGAGCACGACGAGGGTCCGTCGAAAGTGAAATTCGACCGGATTCCGACCCTGAAGCCGGTGTTTGATCCGGCGGGAACGATCACCGCCGCAAACGCATCGACGATCAATGACGGAGCGGCGGCGCTGGTTCTTGCGCCCGCCGATCGCGTGGCGGCTCTGGGCTTGAAGCCCCTGGCACGAATCGTTTCGCAGGCAACCCATGCGCAGGAGCCCGCCTGGTTCACCACCGCGCCCGCGGGTGCCATGAAGAAAGCGCTCGAGAAGGCATCCTGGAGCGTGAAGGACGTGGACCTGTTCGAAGTGAACGAGGCGTTCGCCGTGGTGGCGATGGCCGCACAAAAAGAACTCGGAATCCCCCGCGAGAAATTGAATGTCTGGGGCGGGGCGATCAGCATCGGTCACCCGATCGGCGCATCCGGCGCCCGCATTGTGATGACGCTGATTTCTGCCCTTCGGGCCCGCGGAAAAAAACGGGGCCTTGCCGGAATCTGCATCGGCGGGGGCGAGGCCACCGCGATCGCGGTGGAGATCCTCTGAACATCAGATTCGGAATCGCGGTTTCGTTTTTGGTTTTGATTGTGCCGTTTGCGCTGGTTGCGCCCTCTGCTTCGGTCGAGGCAAAAACCCTGCACATGCACCTCGTCGATGCGCCGGCCGTGTTCGACTGGAACGGCGCTGTTGCGAATCCAGAGGCTCCGGTCGTACACCTGATCGGAGAAAGCTTGTACCGATTCCGGCCCGGCACCGGCAAACCCGTTCCGGCACTCGCCGAGTCCGTTCAAAAATCAAAAGACCTTCGGAAGTACACCTTCACCCTGCGAAAAGACGCGCGCTGGTCGGACGGGCGTCCGGTGGTCGCGCAAGATTTCGTCGATTCATGGATTCGCCTGCTCTCACCCCAGTCCGCATCATTGTACGCGTATTACCTGTTCGACATCGAAGGTGCGCGTGAGTTTCACACGAAGCCCGGAGGCAACCCCTCGATGGTGGGAATTTCGGCCGAAGGGGAGCGCACTCTGGTGGTCAGGTTGCGGGAGCCGGTTCCGGATTGGGAACAGGTTCCCACGTTCTGGCCCACGTTTCCCGTCCGGAAGGACCTGATCGAGAAACTCGGGGAGCGGGCGTTCCGTCCCGGAGTTCTGCATTCGAGCGGCCCGTTCGTGCTCGAGAGCTTCGAGCCAGGGAAGAAGCTCGTTCTGCTGAAAAATCGGTTTTACTCGCGTGCAAAGACCAATCTCGACCGGATCGAGATCGATTTCGATCAGGATCTAGAGCGGGCGTATTCCCGCTACCGATCCGGTTTTTATCCGTTCTTGCAGTTTTTTCCCTGCGACAAGGTCGCGGGTCATGCAAAAAAAGGCGATCTCCTCCAGCCACCCCTGCATCGGAGCCATCTGCTGATCGCGAATGCAAAGAAGTATCCGATGACGATCCGGGATTTTCGTGCGGCGATCATGATGGCGGTCAATCCGGTCGAGCTGAATCGCGGCTGTGAGGGGCGGTTTTCGCGCGCGAGCGGAATGATCCCGCCGCCGCTTCCGGGAGCGACCGAAGAGGTGGTCGCGAAACCCGATCCGACCGAGGCCGCCCGGAGGCTCGAGCGATCGGGTGTGGTGGTCTCAACCAAGCTGAGGCTCCGGATCCTGACGCGATCGGGAGAGTCGTTCGAGAGCTTCGGCCGGAAGATCGAGGAGCAGCTCCGGAAGACGCTCGGTGTCGAGGTCGAGCTTCTGGCATTGAGTCCGGGAGAGTTCGGCGGCTTTGCCGGTTTGAGTGATTATGATCTGATTCTGTCATACTGGAACGCGAAGATCCCGAGTGCGCGGGATTTTTTGTTCCCCCACAGCGGGCAGGCAAAGAACAGCAGACTCCGGTTTGACAGCGCCATTTATGACGAGCTGGTCGACCGGCTCCGGATCACCGGCGGAGGGAAGGCGGAGGCCGCAACGATCCGGAAGGCGCAGGAGGAATATGTGCGGAACGAGTTTGTGATCCTTCCTCTTGCGAACGAGAAGGCCACGGTCCTTCGGAGCCGGAAGATCCGCAATCTTTCGTTCCATTTCATGGGGTTTCCGCTCCTGGACGACGTGATCCTCGAGGACTGACCCGGTTTACAAACCCCCGCGACTGTGTGAGCGTATCGCCATGAAACACGGCATGAACAAGGTGGTTTCGGGGCCCGACGAAGCGGTCCACGATATTTTTGACGGGGCGGTCCTGACCATGGGCGGGTTCGGACTCTGCGGGATTCCCGAGAACAGCATCGCGGCGCTGGTCCGCAAGGGCGTGCGGAATCTGACCTGCGTCTCGAACAATGCCGGAGTCGACGGCTTCGGCATCGGGCTCATGCTCGAAAAGAAACAAGTGAAGAAAATGATCTCGAGCTATGTCGGCGAGAACAAGCTGTTCGAACAGCTGGTGCTTTCGAGCGAACTGGAGCTCGAATTCGCGCCGCAGGGAACGCTCGCCGAACGTCTGCGTGCGGGCGGGGCTGGAATTCCGGCGTTTTATACCCCGACCGGAGCGGGCACGCTGATCGCCGAAGGCAAGGAAGAGCGGGATTTCGGCGGAAGAAAATACATTCTCGAGAAAGGCATCGTCGGGGATTTCGGCATCGTGAAGGCCTGGAAGGGCGATGCGATGGGGAATCTGGTTTTTCGCAAGACCTCGCGCAATTTCAATCCGCTTTGCGCGATGGCCGGGAAGATCACGATCGTCGAGGTCGAGGAGCTCGTGCCCGTGGGGGCGATCGATCCGGACCAGGTGCACTTGCCGGGTGTGTACGTGCACCGGATTTTCCAGGGTCGGAACTACGAAAAACGGATCGAGCGCCGCGTGCTTTCGTCGGGAGGTGCATCATGAGTCTGAGTCGCGAACAGATCGCCATGCGGATCGCGCAAGAGCTTCGGGACGGGTACTATGTGAATCTCGGCATCGGGATTCCCACCCTGGTCGCGAATTACATTCCGAAGGGCATCGAGGTGGTGCTCCAGAGCGAGAACGGGATTCTCGGGCTCGGACCGTATCCGACCGAGGCGCAGGTGGATCCCGATTTGATCAATGCCGGAAAAGAAACTGTCACGGTGATTCCCGGAGCCGCGTTTTTTTCGAGTGCGGATTCGTTTGCGATGATCCGGGCCGGAAAAATCGATCTTACGGTGCTTGGCGCGATGGAGGTCGATCAGAACGGCGATCTTGCGAATTGGATGATCCCGGGAAAACTCGTGAAGGGCATGGGCGGGGCGATGGATCTCGTGGCCGGCGCGAAGCGTGTGGTCGTGGCGATGCAGCATGTTTCGAAGGACGGAAAAAGCAAGGTGCTGAAGAAGTGTCAGCTTCCGCTCACCGGGCAAAAGTGCGTGAACCGGATTGTCTCGGAGCTCGCGGTGATCGACGTGACCCCGCAGGGCCTGCGGCTTGTGGAGCGCGCGCCCGGCGTGAGCGTCGAGCAGATCGTGAAATCGACCGAGGCGGAGCTGCTCATCGAGGGCGAAATTCCCGAGATGAAGCTTTGATTGCAAATTACCCAAACTGCCCCCTTTGAGTGTTCCTGATCAGTACGGTGTTTCGGGAAAGGGGCTGGGAAACAAAAAGGTTTTTTCCTCCGAGCCGGATCCTCCGGCCTCGCTCTCGCCATCGTGGCTCGCGAGAGTCGGCAAAACCTTTTTGTTTCCCAGCCCCTTTCCCAAACCACGGTACCGGGTCAAGCACACTCAAAGGGGGCAGTTTGCAGTTCGTATCCTCAAAGCGGCCAACGGTGTTGCACCGAGAGCGCGACACTCCGGCTCAGGCTCACATTCTGTGCCGGACCCATCAGGGTTTGGTCAGTGTAAGCGAGTCCGAGCGACCATTCATCACTGAGCATGTATCCCGCCTGAATCGAGGTATTCCAAGCGAGTTGAGGCTCCGAGACCGATCGAATGTCGCCCGTGGTTTCCATGCTTCCCTCGAACACCGGCGACAGGCTCGCTCCGAACCGGAAGCTTCCGCCGCCCGGACTCCAGCCCGCACCCACTAGGGCGGTTCCCCCGAAGGAGGGCACGACCTCGAGATTCGCTCCGGCCTCGGTCACCACCGAGCGGGGGAGCGAGCGGTGCGCCTCGAAGGTCAGAATGAAATCAAAATCCGAGATCGCCTTCACGAAGACCATTCCGGCACCGATGGTCGTGAAACCCCGTCCCCGGGAATCAATCTGAAACGGCTCGATCGAATCGTAGGTGGAGGGTCCCGTGGGAAGGGTCACCTGCAAAAACGCAAAGCCCTTCGGACGGAAGCGGGAGTAGGTGTAGTCGGGCATCACCTCATAGGCGAAATCGAAAAGTACGTCTCCGGGGCCGGAGGCCGTGGTGTAGATCTCGGGAGTATCGATCGCGCGCGAGACGATCGGAATGCTCGCACCGATCTGTCCGCGGTCGAAAATGCGATAGGCGCCGGAGACATTGAGCACGCTCAGGGACTCATCGTCATCGGCCGCCCGGAAAACAGGAAGCCCCGTTGCGGGCGCATCACCGATGATCATCCCTCGCGAAACGCTTGCCTGGATCTGGGCCCGATCATCTCCGGTGATCAGGTTCGGAATTGCAGAGCCTCCGCCGCAACAGGGCGCGGCCCGGGCCGGTAAACCATCGAAAAAACAAACAAGAAGAAATGCGAGGGCAAAAAAGACCCTAAATCTTGACGGGCACAACTGCTTCTTCCACGACGGTACTGCCGTCCTTCAGCTGGACGTGGACCTCCCAAGGCCCCGGCATCACGAAAAAAACGTTCTTCGATTCGTACTGTCCGGGAAGTGCCGCTCCGTTCGCATCGGTCTTCGGAGTCAGGGTTACGGGCGAAGAACCGTGATTCATGCTTTTCATCCAAAGCAGAAGGAAAGGGATCTTAGGGGGTGTTGCGAAGGGACCGACGGGCGAGCCTCCGGTTTTTTTCCAGAACTTGAGCCCGACCGAGAGCAACTGATTCGCCCGGAGCGAGGATTTCCATTCGAGGCTCGCGCAAAATCCGGCTTTCGGGAAGTCGATGGGGCAGGCGCCGGCATCGGCTTCGTTCTCTTCGGTTTCAAACTCCTCCGATGCCAGAACCTCTTCGGCGTTTTCGTGATGAAGAATGGGCGATGCGCCGCAAGCCGTCTGGAACAAAAATGCGATCATGATCAGGAAAAGGGGGGATTTTTGGTGCAAGAGGTTCATGGGGTTTCCTTTCGTTTGATGATGCAGCCGAGTGTCCGGACCACCGAAGGATCGGGTTTTCGTCCTTCTTTGAGCGCGATCAGCGCGTCTTTCAGGTGGTGCCGTTCGGCCTTGGTTGCGGTGTGGCTGTCGTCCACCCCGCCTTGAAACACGATTTCTCCCCGCGGATCGAGCACAAACGCGTGGGGGGTTTTGTAGGCGCCGAGCTCATCGGCGAGTTTGGAGCCCGGATCCCGCAAAACCGGGAAGGGGAGTTTTGCTGACTGAAAATGTGCTCGCACCAAAGATTCCGGTTCGTCGCCGTTTGAGTGAATCCCGAGGAACTGGAACCCCTGCCCCGAGAACTCGCGATACAGGTTCGCAAGCACGGGCTCGTGGCTCGCCGAGCACGGGCACTTGGCCGAAAGAAAGAGCAATACGGTACCCCGTTTGGCCGCCGAAGGTTTGATCGACACCCCTTCGCCGAGCGCGCCCTTGCCCGAAAACAAAGAGGGCACGGCAAAGGCTGTTCCGGCATGGACAAATGCAAAAAGAAGAAGAATCCGGGTCGCACTCATGGAGAGCACCTGTGTTAACAGGTTTGACTGAATAAGTCAACTGATCGAGTCAGCAAACAGAGCCAATTGCCCCCTTTGATTGTGCTTGATTCAGGAGCGGGATGGGGAGAGGGGGTTGGAATCATTCTATTTTTGCCGACTCTCGCGAGCGCGTGACGCGCGAAAGCGAGGCCGCACGACGCGGCTCGGAGGTAAAAATAGAATGATTCCAACCCCCTCTCCCCATCCCGCTCATTAAAAAAGCACAATCAAAGGGGGCAGTTTATCGTTTCAAAATCCGAACACTTCTAAAACTTTAAGGTGAATCGCAAGCAAGGCGAGGCATCCCGCGCTCAGGGGCGCGATCAAAAAGAACAGCTCTTTCTCGCTCAGCCGGTCTTGCAGTAGGGTTTTCATGGCAATGATCGATTGGAACGCAAGCTGGACGCCGATGGCGCTTCCTGCTCCGAGCGCGACAAAATTCACGGGGTCCACCACTTTCGAGAGCAGCAGATTCGCCATGGTCGAGGTGCCCACGAACACGCTTCCGAGCCAGCCAAGCAGGGGTGCCCCGTGGTCGAGGAGTGGCGCCGGAATCGCGCGGGTCAGGAGCTCAAGCCCTCCGTTCGCGCGAAGCTGTTGCACGAGGAAGGTCATGCAAAACAGGACCGCAAGCGTGCGGCGCGAGCGCTCCAGGGTGTCGCGAAAGAGCGTTTTCCAGCCAAGGGCGGGATGCGCGAGCCGGATCATCGCCCCGAATGCCAAAAACACGAGGCCCGGGTTGAACACGCGGATGCGCGTTCCCGGAATCGTCTCGTCCATGAAGATCTGCTTTCCGATCCACATGCACACCAAGAGGAGCCCATAGATCGCGATTCCCTTCCGTTCGGGGCGGTTCTTCCGCCAGCCTTCTCCGAAAAAAATCCGGGCGCTCCAGATGCCGTACCCGAAGGTGAAGAACGCAGGCCCGAGCGTTGCCAGTTCCGGGCCGTGGTGTGCAAAGGGAATTCCCGTCCCCGCATAAACGAGACTAAGCGAGAGCGTCCAGAGCACCTCGCGAAGGCCTGGTTTTTTATCGATGAGCACCAGAGCCAGGAGAGGCGAGGCGAACACGAAGGGGCTCATGGCGTAGAACACGCCCAGAGTCGGATCGGCGTCGGGGAACCCGAGGCGGGTCGGGGTTCCGAGTGCCCCGAAGGGAATCCCGATGATGAAGCAAGTGATCGGAAGAAGCGCGCACAGGCGCGGTTCGAACTGAAGCGCGATCAGGATCGGCGCAATCACTAAAAGAGGCGTCCCGAATCCGCTCGAGCCTTCCACAAGAAGAGTCAGCGGAAACGCCACGAGCACTCCCTGAATCGAGCGGCGCGAGGAGATCCCGCGGATCAGCCGGGCAAGCGAGTCCACGATGCCGGACTTGCGGGCGGCCTCCAAAAAAAAGAAGGCACCGACGAGAATGAGTCCGATCTCGGTCATCATCTCGAGGGTTTTTTGAAGGGCGAGATTCCAGACCTCCTGGGAAGCATGAAACACCGTCTGGGTCAGGACGGTCCCCGTCAAGAGCGATAAAAACGCCGAATAGGTGAGGGGGAGCCGAAGCCCGGCAAAGCAGAGGAAGAGGACGGCAAAAGGGATGAGCGCTGAGAAAGACATCGGGGTTCTCGATTCGGTTCTAAGATGATTGGCAACAAACTATGTTGAATTGACCTTGGTTTCAATCGGGATCATGGGGAAGAGCAGGGAATGGGCGGGCGCTCCCACTCCATTCCCCGCCCTTCCCAAGAGCATCCTCCTTGCGTACTATCAGGGGGTGAGCGCATCTTTTCTTGAGCGATTAAAAGCAGAATTGGGCCCTGAGTCGGTTTCGACCGATCCAAACGACCTCAAAACCTTCGGACGCGACTGGACCAAGTCCGTCGAGCCGGCCCCCCTTGCGGTGTGCTTTCCGCGCTCCACCGGGGAGGTCTCGCGGGTCATGGCCCTTTGCTCGTCCCACCAGATCGCCGTCGTTCCCTCGGGCGGGCGCACGGGGCTTGCCGGCGGTGCGGTTGCGGCGCGGGGCGAGCTCGTGGTTTCGCTCTCAAAAATGCGCGCGATGGGCGAGGTGGATCCCCTTGCGCTCACCGTGACGGTCGAGGCCGGAGCCGTGACCGAGGCCGTGCACGAGCACTGCAAGCCGCACGGGCTCACCTGGCCGGTTGATTTTGCCTCGAAGGGCTCCTCGACCGTGGGCGGAAATCTCGCCACCAACGCGGGCGGGGTGCGGGTGATTCGCTACGGGCTCACCCGGCAGTGGGTTCTCGGACTCACGGTGGTGCTCATGAATGGCGAGATCCTGAACCTGAACGGCTCGCTCGAAAAGAACAACACCGGCGTTGATCTCCGGCAGGTCTTCATCGGGAGCGAGGGGATCTTGGGGATCATCACGGACGCAACGCTGAAACTCGCGCCTCTTCCCGCCGAGAGCGATGTATTTTTATTCGCGCTTCGGGATCTCTCGCAGGTTTTTGAGCTGTTCCGCGAGGTCCGGCAAAATCCCCTGATCGTGAACGCCTACGAGTGTTTCTCGGATTCCTGTCTGCAGGCGGTGCTCTCGCACCTCGGGCTTGCGAAGCCCTTCGAGAAGGCGCACGAGCAGTACGTCTTGCTCGAGGTCGAACGGCCCGCCGGAGGCGAGGGGCTTTCGGAGGAATGGCTCTCGTCGCTGTTCGAGCGTGGTGTGGTCGAGGACGCGGTCCTTGCCCAGAGTCCGGCCGAGGCCCGAAACCTATGGTCCATGCGCGAGGGGATCTCGGAGTCGCTCGCAAGCATGGGGCTCTTGCACAAGCACGACATCTCGCTTCCGATTCATCGGCTCAAGGAATTCATCGAGACCTGGTCGCGCGAGATGGCCCAGAATTACCCGGGGCTTTCGCCTTATCTTTTCGGGCACATCGGCGACGGGAACCTGCATGTGAATCTGCTGAAGCCCGAATCGATGGATGGGTCCGAGTTCAAGACTCTTTGTGCGAAAGCCGACTCCGCGATGTTCGGCTGGATCCGAAAATTCGAGGGATCCGTCTCGGCCGAGCACGGGATCGGGCTCCTGAAGCGTCACCTGTTGCACTACTCGCGTTCGGACACCGAGATCGCGCTCATGCGGCAGATGAAGGCGGTGTTTGATCCGGCGGGGTTGTTGAATCCCGGGAAGGTCCTCCCCTAACTGCCCCCTTTGATCGCGCTCGTTAGAAAATCACAATGAACGGGGGCAGTTCAGAGGGTCTTCAGGAACTCGATCAAATCCCGTTTTTGTTCATCCGTATACCGCTCGCTCCCGTCGCGATTCGTGAAGATCCGCTCGTAGTGCCCGGCGTTCGACATCCCCGGGCGGCGGGCATCGTACAGGTGGTCGTCCTTGTCGATCACCTTCGACCAGTGGTCGGGGGTGGCGTCTCCGAGCGGGTACCCGACACAGTTCGAGTCGAAGTCGCGCTCGCGATCAAGCACTTCGCCCGAACGATACGTCATCGGGCGCGCGGCTGGCGGGGTCATCAGGGCGCAAAGATTCGGAATCGAGTTGTTATGAAAATACGGAAACCGTGCCCAGATCCCCTCGAGCGGCGGCGCCACATAGCCCTTTTGTTCTTCGATCACGATTCCGAATCGCTTCGAGAACTCGAGCGGATTCAGCGCAACGGCGAGCGCCCGCATTCCGAATCGCCGGCCCGAATCGGTGCCGACGTCATAGGTCCGGGTCTTCTCGAAATAGCGCACGCGGACCGTCTCGATCAGCGGGCGATCGGGCACCTCCATCGACCAGGCCTTCTCGTAGGTGCCGTGGCAGTGGTTGCAGTTCGTATTGAAGATCGCCTCGCCCCGCTTTGCCCGCTCCACCGAAATCAACGAGGCATCGAGATACGCGCTCCACTTCGGAGCCTCGGTCGCAAACACCGCCGTGGTCAGCTCCTCGACGATCGATGACTGCGTCTGGAGCCACTCCACGAGTTCGGGCAAATCGACGCCGCGGCCGATCTCGTTCCACAAAAAATTCGTAAAGATCGGATTCCCCGAGATCACGCTCGCATCCGAGAGAAACCTTGTTTTGTATTTTACATTCCACCACACGGCGGGCTTGCTGTCGGGAATGAGATCATCCAACAGCGTCGCCCGCGGCTCGGACTCGAACCTGCGATCGCGTTCGGCCCATGGGGTGGGCGCCCGGCGGGCGAGCGAGAGCGCCACCTGCGCAAGCGAGGTGTCGAGGCCCAAGGTCTCGGGGCGCTTCAGTCCGATCGAACCCATGCGGGCGCGCGAGTCGGCGTACATGGTTTTCTCGGCGCGGGTCGCGCCGGTCAGGAGCGCGAAAACCCCGGGATGGATTTTTTGAAGAGCCGATTGCCCGTGGATGAAAAACAAGTTCGCGCGCGGGAACCGATTCGTGAGTCCCAGAATCGGTCTTCCGAACAGTTGCGAAGAGTGGCAGGCGGCACAGCTCAGGGTGAACCCCGGCGCGCCGTTCCGGTTCAGGATCGAAACCCCCATCGGGTACTTCGGCCGGAGCCCGTCCCGAAACGGAATCTCTCCCTCATTGGCCGGATACTCATGGAGCCCGAGCCATTTCCAGAAGCCCCGAAAGTCCTCAAAATCAGGACTGATCGACAAAACCCCGCGCAGGAACCGGAACAAAAGATCGCCGGGCTTGGCATCGAGGGCCTTCAAGGCCGGGCGGGCCGGAATCAAGAGGCCCGTTCCCTCGATCGGGTA
>JBEIJY010000043.1:0-11111 GCA_040380025.1 Bdellovibrionales bacterium
GCCGAAAAAGTTTTGGACCGCGACAGAGTGTCGGTCCAGAGTTGTTTCCCGGTTTTCTTTTGAACAAGCTCGAAGGACAACCCGAGCGAAACCAGATACGCCGATGCGATCTGGACATTCGAGGGACCGGTCCCGATCGGCGCGATCTGATCGGTGGTGGTGATCCCCGAGGGACCGTACGAGGCCTGTTGGACCGATGCCGAGAGCTCGGCATCGGCGCGATCCGGCGAATCGACAATCCGGACGTATCCGCCCTGCGCGACCCGCTTGCGAAGGGCATTGTAGACGAGAATCTCGACCCCGGCCTTGAAGGAGTTGTTCTTCACGGGCGAAACGTAAATCGTCCGGATTTCATGGTTCTCGAAGAAATAACGGGTGTTGCCCCGGAGCGTATAACCGCAGGACGAAACGAGGCCCAGCATCGGAAGCAAAAAAAACCAGCGCATTTCGGACTGATTTTGACAAAACTGTACCGGTTTGCCAAGACTGAAGCTTTCTATGAACCTTCTGGGCGAAGTCCTACGACGCATCATCTCGAAAAACCGCGATCTTGGACAGGGCGTCCACGAGGCGCGGATTCTTGGGCTCTGGGCGCAGGCGATGGGAGACTCGATCGCCCGTCATTCGCGCGCCACCCACCTGAAGGGCTCCACCCTGTATGTCTCGGTCGACCACCCGGTCTGGAGACAGGAACTCCATTCGAACAAGCTTCTTGCCCTGCAAAAGCTGAACAAAGTCTTGTTTGAAGCCTTGGGAAAGCCGGAGCAGAGGGAGTTCTGGATCGAGGAGATCTTTTTTTCGGGATCGGGCGTCACTGCGAACGCGAACTCATCCAGAGGATCGCGAAAACCGCCCAAAAAATAAAAAACAGCAGGGCCCAAAACCGCTTCTGCGGCGCGCCTTTCTTTCCGCGCCCCTCTACCTCGCGGGTCACATCGACCGGGCCCGCGACGCTGACCGAGCGACTCTCGCCCGGAAGCCGCACCTCTCCCAGGAACTTTCGAAGCTCTTCGGAATCTCCGATCGGGAACCAGTAGCCGCCGCTCGGGCAAATCTCGTCGCCGGGACCGATCTCGCCCGATTCGATCCGTGCCTTCAAAACCGATTCCAGTAGCGGACGGGAGCAAACATCATTTTGATTCCGGACCATCCACATCCGCATCAGGCTTCGCCTCCGGATGCGGCCACAGCAAGCGATTGGAACGATTTGAGATCGGCATCAAGAAACTTACGAATCTGCGGATGGGAGGACTTCATGAATCCCGCGCGATCCCCTTGGTAGGCGACCGTCCCCTGATCGAGAAAGACGATCTTGTCGGCAAGGCGGAGCGCCGAGGGAATGTCGTGCGAGATCACGACCGAGGTGAGCTTCAATTCGGATTTGATCTTCTCGATCAGCTCGTCCACGGTGATCCTCGTGTAAGGGTCGAGTCCTGTTGTCGGCTCGTCATACAGCAAAATTTCGGGCTTTCGCACGATGGCGCGCGCGATCCCGACCCGCTTTCGCATCCCGCCCGAAATCTCATTCGGGAATTTGTCATACGGTCCGTTCATTCCGAGCGATTTCAAAACGGAAGTCACCTCTTCGGTGATCCGCTCCTCGCTGAAATCGGTGTGCTCGCGGAGCGGAAACGCGACGTTTTCGAACACGGTCATGTCGTCAAAAAGCGCCGAGTTCTGGAACACCATTCCGAATTTTTCGCGAAAGGCGACCTTTTCGGATTCCTTCATATGGGAAAGATTCCGGCCCAGAACCGTGATTTCCCCCTGATCCGGGGTCAAAAGCCCGAGAATGTGCTTCAAGGTGACGGATTTGCCGGTACCGGAAGGCCCGAGAATGTAGGTGAGCTTTCCGCGCTCGAAGTCGATGCTGACTCCGCGAAGAATCCGGTCCCGGCCGCCGCGAAAGGATTTGTGAACTTCGTTCAGCCGGATGGCCACATCATGATTCATACACCCGCTCCACACGGGGTCCGACCCGCGTTGTGATTTCGTAGGGAACTGTTCCGGCCAGCCCGGCTTGTTCGTAGGGGTCGACCCGGTCGCCCCAGAGCTCGAGCTCATCGCCGATGCGCATCCGCGCGCTCCCTTCGACGGCCGAGAGATCCATGCTCACCCGGCCCCGGAACACTACCTTCTTCGTTCCGTGGTAGGCAACTCCCCGGTTGCCCAAGGCCCTGAAAATCCCGTCCGCATAGCCACCGCCCAGGATCGAGATCCACTCGCCTCCGGGACGGGAACAGCGATACGTGCCGGCATACCCGACGCGATCCCCGTAATTCAAACGAATGCGGTTTACGATTCGTGCCTTGAACGTCATCACCCGGCGAAGGCCGTCATTCTTCGCCTCTTCAAAGGGCCGCACTCCATAGAGCGAAAGCCCGGGGCGTGCGAGATCCATCTCACGCAGCAGGGGGAAACGGGCGTGATTCCAGATGGCCGCGCTATTGGCGAAATGGAGGAGCGCCCGGGGAAACCGCGCGCGCACCTCGGCCGCCACAGATGCAAAGGACTTCAGCTGCTTGCGCGTGAGGGAATCCTCCGGCGAATCCGCCTGGGCGAGATGGGTAAAGACGGAGCGCGGATAAAAGCGGACCAGCGGGAGGGATTCCGCGGGAATTCCCATGCGGTTCATTCCCGTGTTCACCTCGACATGCGCAGAAATGCGGGAGGAGGCGGGCCGGGACTGGAACTCGAGCAAGCTCAGGATTTCGGAAAACACCGGTTCAAGACCATGCTTTATGCAGAGCTTCAGGCGCTCCTCGGTCCAAGGCACGGAATCCGAGAACACGAGGATCGGAGTGCGCGCGCCCGGAAGCCCCTTTCGGAGTTCGATGGCTTCGGCAAAGGTCGCAACACCAAAGCCAAAGAGATTCCGCTCTTTCAGGAGGGCTTTCGCCGCGAACACCGACCCGTGCCCGTAGGCATCGGCCTTGACCATCGGGAGCAGTTGAAGATGAGGGGCTTTTTTGGAAAGAATCCGATAATTCGAATGAAGCGCGCTTGCAGATAGCAGAATCCGGGAGCGGGAGGAAATCATGCGGGATCAGGACTCTTCGTGATTCCAAGCCCCGGAAACGCACCCAAGGATACGCCCTTCGGTTGCAGACGATTGCCTTGGGCGTAAAGATAATTTCCCGCCTCTTTGATGGTCCGGCCGAGCAAAGCGCGTCGGCCGGCATCGAAGCTACCCGGCTCGATCAGGAGAAGCACTCCGACCAACCGGGACTGACCACTGACCTCGGGGGTCGAGGTGACGGCCCAGGCCTCGTAGGTTTTTCCGCGAAAATCATCCTGCACCATTTTTTTGATCGGCGCATAGTGGGTGATCGACGCAACCTTGCCCGCATCGGACAACTGCTCCACCTGGAGCTCGATGTCTTTTCGAACATATATCTGGTGCGAGCGAGAAGACTCGGCAGTCACTCCCCCGCTTTGCGCGCCAGGGGAGAGATTCTGCGTGCTTCGCTGGTAACGGAAAAACACCGCCCCGCCCGGCGAGAAGTCCGAAGCACAAAACGCCACCAGTTCTCGCTCCAGGAGCTCGCGGGAGCGGATGCCCGCAATGCGCTCCAAAAACGAGGCGGGTTCGGAAGAGACGGAACTGCCCGCAGCGCCGGCAACCGATCCGAGTTCGCGTGCGATCTCCCGGTTCTGCCGCCGCTCCGAATCGAGACCATCGAGGCTCTTCAAGAAATCGCCTGTCGAATCAGAGACGGCCGAAGGAAGCGGGACTTCATCGTGGCGGTCTGCCCGGTCTTTGCGCGCCTTTTCGAGCTCGTTTCGGACTCCTCGCGAAGCCCAAGAGCTCAAGACCGCAAAAAGAAGAAGGGCTACGGCCATGAGCAAGAAGGCAACGCCGATGTTCCGCCGTGCGGCCCCGGATGCAAATTGTTCCCGCATCCATTCGGCCGAAAGCACCGCCGAGGGGGCCTTCTGTTCGACCGCGAATGCAAAAGGAAGGACTCCCGCTCGCACGAGAGCCAGCGACTCGCGCGTCCCGTCCACTTGGGTGTATCGAAGAACCGCGCCCGTACCGGCCCCGAGAAAAAGGTTCTCGATCGCATCGCGGAGTCCCTCGAGACGACGAAGGTCGGTGCCGACGAACGCCGGCACGGAATGAGCGAGGATCCGACCACTCCGATGCAAAAGAAATCCGGCCTGGTTGGAGGAAGACATTTTTTCGAGTCCCGGAAAGGCCTTCACCGGATCCAGCACCGTGAGCCTCACCTTATCGAGATTTTCTTCATTTCCCGATCCCTGACCCCCGTTTCGAAGCACGGGTTCCGCGATGAACATTCCGAGCTTACGAGCGGCGTTCGGGTGCTCGATCATTCCGAGCGCGGGCTTTCCGAGACGGAGATCCTGGACGAGGACCTGCTCTTTCATGGCAGAAGTCAGACGCTCCTCGAGTTCCGGGTCTTCCGAGGAGAACGACTCGAATGCGGAGGGACTGCCGTCTTTGTACTTCACCAAAGCGGTTTCAAGCACATACGAGGGAATGGCATCTTTGTTGGCGCCGGCATGCTTGAGCGTTTCGAGAACCGAATAAAACTGATCGACCAGAAGCGAGGCCTGGGATTTCAGGGTCGCATTGGTTCGCAAAACCTCTTCGTCTTGGCTTGATTTCAGCGTCGAAATCGTCACGAGACCGCCGGCCCCCAGACCGATCATCCCGGTCAAAAAAATCGCAATCCTCGCCAATTTCATGCTACTTTCTCCCCGCCCTCGATTTTAACACACGGGACCAATATGGCAACTGATCCTCCAAAAGTTCTGATCTTAGGCTCCGGAATCGCGGGACTTTCTGCCGCGATCCATTTCTCGGAATTCAGCGATGTCATTTTATTGGCGAAGGCATCGCTCGACGAAGGCAACACCCGCTATGCGCAGGGCGGGATCGCAAGCGTCTGGTCGAGTGAGGATTCCTTCACCGAACACAAGAACGACACGCTCGTGGCGGGCGCAGGACTCTGCCGGGAATCGATTGTGGACCTCTGCATACAGGAAGGTCCGGATCGGGTGCGCGAATTGATTTCGTGGGGAGTCGAGTTCACCCGCGACCCGGCTTCGCCCGACGACTATGACCTGCATCGCGAGGGCGGTCATCACCAGCGGCGCATTCTCCATGCCCATGACTTCACCGGACTTGCGATCGAAGAGGCTTTGATCCGAAAAATCCGCTCGATCCCGAGAATCCGCACCCTCGAGCACCATATGGCGATCGATTTGATCATGGAGGGAAAGCTGAACCCCTCCCCCCACCAAAAAAGCCTCGGACGCTGTGAGGGCGCCTATGTTTTGGACACCAGGACGAACCAGATTTTTCCGCTGGCGGCGGACCTGACCGTGATCGCCTCGGGGGGCGCGGGAAAGGTGTATTTGTACACCTCGAACCCCGATGTTGCGACCGGAGACGGCATCGCCATGGCCTACCGCGCGGGAGCGCGCGTGGCGAACCTCGAGTTCATGCAGTTCCATCCGACCTGCCTGTACCATCCCGACGCGAAGAACTTTCTGATCACCGAGGCGCTTCGCGGCGAAGGCGGGGTTCTGCGCACCCTCGAGGGCAAGGACTTCATGCCCGAATTCCACGAGATGGGTTCGCTCGCTCCCCGCTACGCGGTTTCGCAAGCCATCGACATCGAGCTGAAACGCTCGGGCGCGCCCCATGTGTGGCTCGACATCTCGCACATGAGCGAGGAGGAGTTCTCGACGAAGTTTCCGCAAGTGCATTCGGCCTGCAAAAAATTCGGAATCGATGCTCCGAAGGCGCCGATTCCCGTGGTGCCGGCCGCCCATTATTTGTGCGGAGGCGTCTTGACCGATGAATGGGGACAAACCACGGTGCCGGGACTTCTTGCGATCGGCGAATCGGCATGCACGGGACTGCACGGCGCGAACCGCCTCGCCTCGAATTCCCTGCTCGAGGCGGCGGTGTTCGCCAGCCGGGCCGCAAGGAAGGCCCGCGACACTTTGACGGCGCACCGGCTTCCGAAGCCGCCGCGATCTTTGCCCGCGTGGGAGTTCGGTCGCGCGGTGGATCTCGAGGAGCAAATCGACATCGCCGCCACCTGGCGCGAGATCCGCACCCTGATGTGGAACTATGTGGGGATTGTCCGGAGCGACCGGAGGCTCAAGCGCGCCCGCGAGAGGCTCTCACTCCTTCGGCACGAGGTGAATTCGGATTACTGGAAGTTCAAGGTGAACCGCGATCTGATCGAGCTCCGGAACCTGCTCACGGTCGCCGAACTGATCGTGGAATGCGCGCTTCGCAGAAAAGAAAGCCGCGGCCTTCATTACAATGTCGATTACCCAGAAACCGTGCCCATCGAAGAGCGGGATACCGTCATTTGAAGACCGCGGCGGGAGATACCGGAATCACCAGCCGCGAGCGCAAGACCACTTCTGATTCGAGTTCTTGATCGCCACATGGTCACTGACCCGAATTGCTTCTAAATTGCTTTCATTTAAATGGCGCATGATCCGCTCGGAGGCGATGACCGACTGCTTGTGCGTGTCATGGAACAGAATGATTCCCCGACCGAGACTCCGCATCTGGAGCCGCGTGCGGTTCTCGATTCCGTCCGGGTCTTTGTCTTTCCAGTCGAGGGTGTCGACGTTCCAGAACACATGCACCACGCAGGACTTCACCAAATCGGCCCGCACCGCCGGGGTTGAGGTCCCGGCCCCATACGGAAGCCGGAAGAATCCGGGCCTCGATTGCGTCACCGAACCGAGAATCGAGATCGCATCCTCGATTTGGTGCCTGCGATCTTCGGCCCCGAGTGCCGTGATTTTTGCATGATTGTAGGAGTGGGACACGACATCGTGGCCCTCTTGCAACTGGCGGAGCGCCAGGGCCCGCGCCACCGGGGATCGCTGCAGGGGCTCGGATAAGATGAAAAACGAAGCCTTGAGATTGTGCTTTTTTAGATTGTCGAGGACCACTCCGGTCGTCGCCGGCAAGGGACCGTCATCGAAGGTAAGCGACCAGGTTCCGGGCTCGTAGCCGTTGCCGGTGAGATTCCCGGCAGAGGTGACCGAGGGAAAGATGGGAATCGTCTGGTCGTGTGGCGCACCATCAACCTCTTCGGCCGCAGAGACCAAAGTGAGCCGGAGCTTCCGCGCCTCGCTCTCGAGCCATGCCCTTCGGGCCGCAAGAGAGCGTGTTTCGAGACCCGGAAGAGCGCCCGCACGGAACTGCGCCCGCCACTCGCGGAGGTTCCGCAGCTCATCTTCGGAGGAATCAGTCGAGAAAAAATCACTGAGCGCGATTCTCGCGGTCCGCGTCTCGAGCAGGCGGGACCGGGCACCGCGAAGATCCGAGAACACGCCGGAGGTCTTTCGAAGCTCGAGCTCGTGCTCGAGTTCTTCGTGCAAAGCCCGAAGCGCGAGAAGCTTCGGATACACAAGCGAGCGATCATCGCGAATGAGATCGGGAACCGTGCGTCCCCGTGCCACGAGTTCGTCGAACCGGGGCAGGAGTTCTTCAGAGAGCACGAACACCTCGGTCAGTGCTTCTGCAAGACTCTCATTGTTTTGATTTTGAATCGAAAGTGCTGACTGAGGCGTCTGCACAGATGCGGTAGATGCCAGCGAACCCAAAGAAACCGACACAACGAAAGCAAGAACTCTCATGATGACCTCCCCGAAACACGGGGACCTTCTCACAAGGTTTTTTATTTTGCATCAAAAAGAAAGCGCTTTTTCGATTTCGGGAGCAATGCTCTCCGGCGCACTCTGCGGAGCAAAGCGCTCGAGAACTTTTCCGTCGCGAGAAACCAGGAACTTGGTGAAGTTCCACTTGATCGCCTCGGTTCCGAGAAGCCCCGGGGCTTCCTTCTTGAGCCACTGATAGAGCGGATGCGCTCCCGCACCGTTCACTTCGAGTTTCGCGAACACGGGGAATCCCACAGAATAGTTGGTCACACAAAACGACTGGATCTCTTCGTTCGTGCCGGGCTCCTGCGCCCCGAACTGATTGCACGGAAACGCGAGAATCTGAAGCCCCTTTGCAGTGTATTTTTCATGCAGGGCCTGAAGGCCCGCATATTGCGGAGTGAACCCGCAGGCGCTGGCCGTGTTCACGATGAGCAGGACCTTGCCCTCAAAACTTTTAAGAGAAACATCGACGCCCTTGGCATCGTGGAACCGGATCTCAGGCAGACTCATGGCATTCCCCTTTCATGGACTTGCGAACCAGACCGATCAGGATCGGAAGGAACGAGACAAAAATCACGATCACGATGATCTTGTCGAGGCGATCGGCATACGAGGTCTGACCGAGGTAATAGCCGATGGCAAGAAGGGAGTTGATCCAGAAGGCTCCGCCCAGGATGTCCCAGCGTAGGAACTTCGGATAATTCATGCGCGCAACCCCGGCGACGAAGGGAACGAAGGTCCGGAGGATCGGAACGAACCGGCAGGCCAGAATCGCGGCCACCCCGTAGCGGTCATAAAAGCCCTTCGCGCGAATGAGGTGCTTTCGCTTGAACAACACGCCATCTTTGCGTTCAAAGATGAGCTCGCCGGTCTTGCGGCCCAGGAAGTACCCCACCTGGTTTCCGACGATGGCCGCGATCGTGAGCGCGACGGCGAAATCGAATACCGAGACCCCTTCGAGATGGGTCGGATTGTTCGGATTGGTCAGGACCCCCGCGGTGATCAGAAGGGAATCGCCGGGCAGAAAAAACCCGACCAGAAGCCCGGTCTCGGCGAACACAATCGCGGTGACGATGTAAAGCCCCCCGCTCGAGAGAATTTGAATCAATGTATCGGATTGATGAAGGCTTTTCAGCCAGTGCAAGAGTTCCATGTCAGCGGGATTCCTTTTTTCGGGGTTTTTTGAGCGCCGCGGGTTTTTTGTCCGCGGGGGCGATTCGGGTCAAATCCGAGTTCACCCGGAGCGGAAGAGCGAGCGTCTTCCGTACGCAAAGGGTTTTTGCCTCATCGCAGAGAAAAAAAACAGTTTCGAGGGTGTCGCCCTCTTTCAGGTCGAACGAAGACGAAGAGAAGCCGAACCGCGACGGGGCCTCGACATGCTTCGTGAATTCGATTTCTTTGCCTTGAATCGCCACTTTGGATCCGGCCTTCGGGTTGAAGTGATACTTGGCCGGAGGGGTCGCCTCGATGAGCCAGCGGGGCACCTTCGAAGCGGGATCAAGACCGATCGCCACCCGATAATCGGGCACCTCTGCGGCGCGCACGGGTTGGATCAGCAAAAATAAAAAAAGAAGCGGATTCATGGCTCCGCGAGCTTAATCCGGTTCAGCGTGAAATTCGAGCGATTTTCACGCCCGGGTAATAGTGCAAAAGGATCTGATCGCGCGTGAAGCCGCGCTCGCCCATCTTCTTTGCGCCCCATTGGCACATTCCGACCCCGTGGCCGGACCCCTTGCCTCGAAACAGCGCAAGACGCCCTTGGGTGTTCAGGTGAAACCAGGTGCTCTTCAGCCGGGCCGGATCGAGCCAGTTCCGCGCCGTATAGGCGTTCATGCTCACCTTCAGGCGCTTGTCGTTGTTCTCGCGATCCAAAAAATGAAACTCCAGGTCTTCGACCCGCTCCTCGGATCGGCCCCGCTCTTCGGCGGCATTCGCCTCGGCGATGAGCGACCCGATCGGACTTTTTTGAACGGGACGGTTCTTCTTCCGGGCCCGGACCTCCCAAAGCACCCAGCGGTCCGGATTCGTGAGATAAGCGGCGGGCCAGAACTTGCGGTTCGCCGGGTCTTTTTCGATGCCGTTCCAGAGCTTTTTTTGAAGCTCCGCGAAGCTCAGGCGGTATTCCCACTCATACGAGGGCGAACCCGAACAGAAAGGACAAGGCACCCCGCGGGGCATGCCCTTGTAGTCGGCGCCGAAGAGCTCGCGCGCGGCCTGGGTACGGCCGCCACAGCTTGCATGATAGAACGCTTTGATGGGCTCGATTTTGCCGGTTTTCGGGACCATGACAAGCCCGCGGGTCCGGGCCACGAGCTCGCTCGCCTTGGCATCGACCCGATCGAGCCCGAGGTAGACTTGGTCTTTTTGCGTGGACTCGACATCGAACACCCGGCCCCGGTCTTTTCGGATCGCGGCCATTTGAAAGAGCGCATACGTGCGGGCCGCGATGATTTGCGCCTCGACCGCCTGCGAGGCCCAGCTCGAATTGAATTCCGCATTCACGACGCCCTCGAGATAGCGTTCGAGGTGAATGTGGTTCACGAGCAGGCACTGCGGATTCGAGCGCACGGACTCGTCATAAGGCGAGAGCAGTTCTTTGGGATACACCACGAGTTGTTCGCGGAACCGGCGTTCGTCGACCGAGAGGACTCCGGAGAGGCTTTCGATCAGGAGCCCGGACCGGGGAATCTGCCGCGAACGACCGGTCGAGGGCTCGAGGATGAGGCTCCGTTTGCAGTCGATGACCCATTCGTCGGAGCGCACATTGCCGAGATCGGGGCGTTTGGCGAGCGAGAGAGCCAGCCCCTCGCCCCGGATGGTGACCACGCGTCCGAACCCGGTGAGCCGGACCCGGACCGTGCTGGGATCCATGCGGAGGGTGCTTGCGAGACGCTCGGGATCAATGGGAACCGCGCGGGCGTCGAGCCCCCACATCGCCCACCAAATTGCCAGCAATCCTTGCCGAAAGAGAAACTTGCGCATCCTGCTCTCCATCCTTCATTGTGAACGGGATTCTTTGATTTCCTAGGAGTAATGATTTTGACGCGCAGGACGATTTACGGGTGAGATTGACAAGGGGCCGTCGGCATTGGTACGGTTTCGGAACCATTCGTTTTGAGGTGACGTACCAGAATGGCTAATGGCACGGTTTGCAAAACCGTTGTTTGTCGGTTCGATTCCGACCGTCACCTCCATTCTTCCGCTTCCAAAACTCAAAATCGAAACAAAACCAAGAAACCAATAATAACAATAACTTGCCCGAGCCAGGCAAGGCGACTCGGCGTTTCAAACTCACTTGAAATCATTGGAGATAACAGCAGTTGCGGATGTACTTACCCCCTCCTAGACCGGACAGTTTGATCTGCTCCTAAGTGATAGGAGTACGACTATGAATACTACTAGTAGCAATCCGACCAAGGCCCAGGTGGTGACCTCGGTTGCGCGTA
>JBEIJY010000044.1:0-10981 GCA_040380025.1 Bdellovibrionales bacterium
CCCCCCCCCCCCCCCCCCCCCCCCCCCCCCCCCCCCCCCCCCCCCCCCCCCCCCCCCCCCCCCCCCCCCCCCCCCCCCCAACCGCGAAATCATAAAAAGGCAAATGGGTCGCCGGACCACATTACCATATCAAATTGCTCAAATCTTTGATATATCCCCGCCATGCGAATCAGTGACTGGATCAAAATGACCATCCTTGCGGCCATTTGGGGCTCTTCCTTCATTTTCATGAAGATCCTGGCTCCCGTGATCGGGGCCCTGCCCACAGCCTGCCTTCGGATTCTGATCTCAGGAACAGTGATCGTGTCGGGCCTGAAAATCGCCGGCGTTGATCTCGAGCTCCGCAAACACTTCAAACACTACCTCATTGTCGGGGTCGTGAACGCCTCCCTCCCCTTCTTTTTGTACTCCTTCGCCTCGCTTCATGCGCCCTCGAGCCTCTCGGTGATCATGAATGCGACGACTCCGCTGTTTGGCGCCTTGTTTGCGCTCTTTTGGCTGCAAGAAAAAATGACCCTGCAAAAAGCGCTTGGCTTCGCGCTGGGGTCCGCCGGCGTGGCTCTGATCGCATTCGGAAAAGACCCGGGCGGGAGCGCAAGAGCCTCGTCGTCTGGCCTCATGACCACCCTTGCGGGAATTGCGGGACTGGTGGCGGCCGCCTGTTACGCCATGGCGGGCGTGTACATCAAAAAATTCGCGCCCGGAATGAAGCCCATTGCTCTCGCAGGAATGAGCCATTTGCTCGGAGCCCTGGTGCTTCTTCCCTTCGCTCTGGGCTCCTGGATCGAGCACCCGGCGGTGCCCGGAACGCTCACCTCGGGGATCCTCGGATCTCTGCTTGCGCTCTCGCTCGTCTGCAGTGCGCTCGGGTTCATTTTGTTCTACCACCTGAACGAGTGCATCGGACCGACCCGAACCCTCTCGGTGGGCTATCTGATTCCGGTCTTTGGAATTCTCTGGGGCCACCTCTTTTTGAATGAGGCCGTGCTTCCCGGAATGATCGCAGGGACTGCGTTGATTCTCTCGGCCGTTGCCGCGATCTCGGGCGCGAACCGGCAGAGGGCGGGATCAAGAAGATTCGAGACTGCGGATCTCGCTCCCCTGATCCGGAAAGAAATCGAACTCGACGCGAAAAAAGCCGGGGACTCAGCCCGCGTGATTTCGTAGCGGGTATTCTCGTGGCGAGAATTCTTGCAACAGTGGGCAAAATCCCGCGCGCTCGAACACCGTATGCCAAGCTCCCGTGAAGCGCGCACGAAACTGCAAATGCTCGTTGCTCACCGGATGGCGGAACCCGAGCTTCCATGCGGTCAGGTACAAGCGAGAAGCGCCCGTGAGCTCGCGCCAGATGCGGTTTTGTCGTCCGTCTCCGTGAACCGAATCACCGATCAGAGGATGAGACGCCCCCTTGAAGTGCCTTCGAATCTGATGAAACCGCCCCGTCCGGGGGCTCGCCCTGACCAGACTGAAGCGCGAGGTCGGGTGGCGTTTTGATGCGATCGGAAGCTCAAAGCGATGCAAGGTCTCGTATTCGGTTTCGGCCGAAACCTCCCCGGAGTCGCTCTTCTCGCTCTCGAGAGGGGAATCCCAGAGCCCCGAATCGGCTGTCCATCCGCGACAGAGCAAGAGATATTCTTTTTCGATCGTTCGATTCCCGAATTGCGCCTGAAGCGCCGATGCGACCGCGGACGAAAACGCCATCACCATGACCCCATGGGTGGCACGATCGAGACGGTGCACGGGGTACACATGGAACCCGGTCTGATTCCGGAGAATTCGCACCATATCGGGCGATCCGGCGGAATACTTTCGAATCGCGGCATCCTCGGGGGGATGAACCAAAAGCCCTGCGGGTTTTTCGACCACGACCAGATGCGGATCCTGATGAAGAATCCTCAGCTTTTGCATGAAGAAACCGTCACGGCTTGCCGGTGTTCGTTCAGCCGGGTCACAAGCTTCCGGTTCACGCGGATCTCCCGGCCCGGCTCGCCCGAATTCTCGAGCTCGAATGGCAGGAGCTGGCGTTGGCCCTTCCGGCCCGGGTTCAGCTCCCACTGGTGGGCACAGTTCTTAGAGCAAGTGCTCTTTTTTACGGGATGCTGAAGACAAGTCACGCAGAGTTTTTCTTTGTGATCACAGCGCTCGCAGGTGATCTCGGTTTCGGCGGGTTGCCCGCAATGCGGGCACAGCGTGAACTTCCGGCTCGGGGCGAGATTCTGATCGACCGCGACGCGATGATCGAACACAAAGCATTCCCCTTCGAACTGATCCTCCGGGAACTCGGCCAGATAATTCAAAATCCCGCCATCGAGCTGATACACATTCTGATAGCCTTCTTTTTGAAGCTCGAGGATTCCCTTCTCGCAGCGGATTCCGCCGGTGCAGAAAATCAGCATTTTTTGCTCCTTCGGAATCCCCTGCTGTTCGATGTAGGCCGGAAAATCCGTGAACTTCTCGATGTCCGGATTCAGGGCTCCCTTGAAGGTGCCAATCTGGTACTCGTACCAGTTGCGGGTGTCGATGATCACATGGCCCGACTCTTCTTTCATCACGCGGTTCCACTCGGCGGGAGTCAGATGATGGTTTTTTCCCTCGGGTGGCATGATTCCCGGGATTCCGGTGGTCACGATCTCTTCCCGGATTTTCACCTTGTAGCGGCGAAAGGGCGCGCGATCGCTGTGCGAGTGCTTGAAGCGGATCGAGGCGGACCCAAAGTACGAGCCAATGAATTCCTCGAAGAGCCTCAGGTTTTCTTCGGTCTCGGCCGAGCAGGTCGAGTTGATCCCCTCAGGTCCCAGGATCAGAAGGCCGCGGATGTTCAACCCGCGTGCTTTGGTTTCGAGGTCGGTTTTGATGGTTTCGAGGTCCTGAAGGCGCGTGAAATGATAAAACGCCGAAATGAAATGCGGCATGGGCGGTGTTCTCCTCTCCGGGTTCCAAGCCCGGCGGTGGTTTTGATGGGGGCTTTTATACCACATTCTTCAGACGGCGCCCCCTTGATTGTGCTTGACCCAGTACGGTGGTTTGGGAAAGGGGCTGGAAAACAAAGAGTTTTTTCAGCCCTTTTCCCTAAACACCATACTGATCAGGAACAATCAAGGGGGGCAGTTAACACTGAAGCCAAACGCAATAAAAATATGTTGACACAAAAACTCAGAATTGATAAACTCCGCCCGAAAATCTTGAGTTCCGTGAGGAGAATGTTTTTATGATGAAATCGATTGTTTCCAAATCCGTGCTTTCTGCCGCACTTCTGTTCGGCCTTCCTGCCCTGGCAGAAGAGACTCCCGATGCGAACGCTTACACGATCACGCTCGAAGGGGACGACGCCGAGCTGATCTTTACTGGTCTACAAATCGAGGATGCTCCGACCATCGATGGTCGAGATAAAACCTCCAAGCACATTCAGTGCATCAAGTCTCCGCCTCGAAATTACAAATGCGTGCTGAACTTCAAAGAGTCACTGGATGAGCTTTTCGGGTTTCCGGCAGTCGGAAAAAAAGTGGAAAATGAAGGAAAAGAACCATCTTCAGACAAAAAAACTCATCATGTTTTGTACAAAAAAGACAATAAGGGCGAAGTTCAAATTTTTCCCGATAAGTCCGATGCCATTTATGATAAAATTCTGAAAACAAATAACAGCAACACAACGGCCGCGCACCTGGATGAAAACGGGGAAATTCAAGAAGGCATGCTCAACGACGAAACGCAAGGAGTCCCCTTGGATCGCGTGAAGGGCAAATATTTTGATTGTTGGAAGCCGAATAATTTGGTGAACGAAAATGTAACGGCCACCTGCATGTTCAAACTGGATCTTACGACCGGTTTGGTGAAGAAAATTGAAGATCAAAAAGACGGAGGACAGAAATAACCCTTAAGGGAAAGACAAACTCTCTCTCTTGAATCCAAAAGCGCCCCGAGGAAGTCTTCTTCGGTGCGCTTTTTTTATTCAAAACAAAACTTTGAGCGCCTCTTCCGGGCTCATGAGGCCTTGGGCGACCGAGCGCAAAATCACAAGACGCGCATCGTCCATGGTTTTTGGCTCTTCTGCCTTCGCCTCCATTGCTTGGGCGGGAACCGGGGACTGCGCAGGCCCACCGACTCCTTGACCCCCGACTCCATGGGCTTGATACAGAATCTTCGCGATCTTCTCGCGAAATCCCGCGGGCAGGCTTTGCTCGAACTCCATCATTTCTTTTGAGACATCAAACCCGGCCATTTGATTGTGCATCAGGGTTTGGATCTTCATCATCTGCGCCGGCGTCAGCATGCGCATGGCCTCGGTCAGACCGGCCACCACTTCAGGAGTCATTTTGGAGGGATCCAGCCCTCCCATTCCGGGAAACATTGCATTCCTTTCTCTTCAGTACCGAAGGGCATGGGCCCCGGGAGCGATCGGCACTTCCAGATCCGAAAAAATCGGTTCCAACCCCTTTACCACGACTTGCGAGGCATCTCCATCTCTTTGGAGCACGCCTTTCACCCAAAGAAACGGCTCCTCGCGGATCACATCGCGATAACGCTCATACACCTCTTTATGAAAAATCAAATCGAGCACGCCCGCCTCGTCCTCGATCGTTGCGAATGCGGTTCCTTTCGCCGTGGGCGGACGCTGAAGAATGACCGAGAGCCCGGGAAGCACCACGAAGCTTCCGTGGCGGAGGGTCTTGATTTTCGCCGTCGTGTTCGCGGCGCGCCCGCGAAAGCGCAGTGCCTGAAGGAGCTTCTCGCGCAAAAACACCATCGGATGCCCCCGCGCCGAGAGCCCGAGCGAGGAATAATCCTGAACCACCTTTTCTTCGAGGTTCTGGGTGCGAAGACGCGTTTCCGGAAACAGCTCCCTCTGCGGCCCTTCGCGATGAAAAAGCCCGTCCTGCACCGAAAGCACCTTGAAGAGCGCATCCCGCGACGAGAGCCCCATGCACTCGAACGCTCCGCTCATGGCAAGGAGCCTGAGACTCCGGAACCCGAGCCCCGCGCGCGAGACCAGATCCTGAAACCCCGAGAAATTCCGCGCCGCACGCTCGCGGATCATTCCGCGCAGGGCCGCCTCGCCCACTCCCCGCACATAGCGAAACCCGAGCCGGACGGTGTTCGGGTCGGGAAGAGTGCAATCCCAATCCGAATCCCGCACCGAGACCGGAAGCACCCGCACCCCGTGGCGTTTCGCATCGTCGACCAGGGTGTGGGGCGAGTAGAAGCCCATGGGCTGGGAGTTCAAAATGGCACACAAAAAACCCGCAGGATGATGGCACTTCAGGTAGGACGAGACATAAGTCAGAAGCGCAAACGAGGCCGCATGCGATTCGGGGAACCCGTATTCTGAAAACCCCTTGATCTGCTCGAAGATCGTCGCCGCGAACGCATCGGGAATCCCCGCATTCCGGAGCCCCTCGGCGAGCCTCCGGCCCCACTCGTCGATCGATCCCTTCGAGCGCCACGCCCCGATCGCACGCCTCAGCTGATCGGCCTCGCCCGCGGTGAATCCGGCAAGGGTCACGGCCATTTTCATCACCTGCTCCTGAAAAATCGGAACCCCGAAGGTGCGTCCCAGAATCGGGCCCAAGCGGGGATCAGGAAGTTCCACGCGCTCCTGCCCGCGTCTGCGCCGAAGATACGGATGCACCATGTTCCCGACAATGGGGCCGGGCCGGACCAAGGCGAGCTCGACCACGAGGTCGTAGAATGTCCGGGGCCGCAAGCGCGGAAGCATCGACATCTGCGCCCGCGATTCGATCTGAAACACCCCGATCGTGTCGGCCTTGCAGATCATGTCGTAGGTCTTCGGGTCCTCGGGCGGAACCTCATGGAGCGCATAGCCCGCGTGCTCGAGGCCCTTCCGGATGAGCGAGAGCATTCCGAGCGCAAGAACGTCGATCTTCAGGAGCCCCAGGATATCGAGATCATACTTGTCCCACTGGATGATCGTCCGACCCTCCATTGTCGCAGGCTCGATCGGAACAATCGTATCAAGCGGATCGGCCGAGAGGGTGAATCCACCCGAGTGGATCGAGAGATGGCGCGGGACTCCTTCGAGCGCATCGACGACCTCGGCGATCTTGCCGAGTTTTTTTTGTGAGATCGACTCTGCGCTCAGCAGCTCGCGCTCGACCTTTCGGGCCGAAAGCGTCCCCACAGGAAGCGAAAACGCCCGCGCCGTCTCGCGCAGTGCCGATCGCCTCCGGTAGGTCACAACCGCCGCGACCATCGCCGCGCGATCGCGTCCGTACCGCTCGTAAATGTACTGAATCACCTCTTCGCGCCGCTCGTGCTCGAAATCGACATCGATGTCGGGCGGCTCGCCCCGCTCGGTCGAAAGAAACCGCTCAAAAAGAAGATTCATCCGGACCGGATCGATCGCGGTGATCCCGAGCACATAGCACACCACCGAGTTTGCGGCCGATCCCCGGCCCTGGCAGAGAATTCTTCTTGCGACCGCGAACGAGACAATGTCGTGCACAGTAAGAAAATAATCGGCAAACCCGAGCTCGTGAATGAGCGCGAGCTCGTGCCGGAGTTGCCGCTCGACCGCGTCACCGGCCCCCTTCGGATAGCGCGTGCGAAGACCTTCCCGGCAGAGCACCTCGAGATGTTCCTGCGCCGTCCGTCCTTCGGGAATCCACTCGGAGGGATACCGGTACCGGAGCTCGGAGAGCGAGAACCGGCACTGATCGCGGATTCGCATGGTCTCGGCGATCGCCCCGGGGAGATCGCAAAACAGCTCCGTCATTTCTTCGGCCGACTTGAGATGGCGCTCGGAGTTTCTGCTGAGCCTCACCCCCATTTGCGCAAGCGGCACGCCTTCGTGGATCGACCCCAGAACATCGTGAATCAACCGGGACGACCGTGCATGGAACAGCGCCGACTGGGTCGCCACCAAAGGAGCCCGGGCCACAGACGAAAATCCGTGCGCAAACGAGGTGCGCTCGCGATCGAGCCCGTCGAGCGAGCGCACGAGCGGAATCCAGCGCGAGTTCGGAAGCGAGAGAATCCCTTCCCATTTCTTCAAAATAAAGTCCGGGTTTTCACGCGAGCACAGCCACTCTTCTTCCCACCCGGGGAACAGCAAAAGCCCGCCGGCTCCGGGAACTTCGCGCAAACCACGCACAAAATCGGTTCTTGTGAGGCCCCCCGTACCCTTCGGCCGCCCCTGATGCGAGAGCGTCAGAAGCCGGCAAAGCGCGCCGTAGGAGGCGCGATCGGAGGCAAGCAAAGTCAGGGACGAGAGCGGTTCATCCAGAATCGGGATTTCTGCGCCCGAAAGAAGCGCAAGCGCGCTTGCACCGGGCGTCTCGCGAATCGCCTGATAGGCCTTCGGAAGCCCGTACACGCCGCCAAGATCGGTGATGCCAAGCCCCCGGAGCCCGAGGCGCACTGCCTCGCGGATCAGCTCGGCAGGCGAGCTCGCCCCATGCAAAAATGAATAATGAGTGCGGGACCGGATCTCAGTATACTCCATGAAGACAAAGCTCTCCGGCGTTTCCGTCGCGATAAATCCACCACTCTTCGAACACTCCGTCCGGTCCCCTCACCTTCACTCGATAATACGTGCGATCAAAGCCCCCGGTATCGTCGACATCCCATTCATAGCCCGACAGCCTCTCGGGCTCCGAGATCGACTGAATCCGCCAGAACTCGCCTCCGAGCCGGAGGTCGGACCCGATCCGGAACAGTCGCACCGGCTCGGGAAAAATCCGGACTGGTCTTCGGGGGAACAGCGCCGAGATCCGCGCGGTTTGCAAGGGGATCTGCCCGGCTTGCACCGTTTGCGAATCCGTCGGAAGCACCCGCTCCCATGAGCGTTCCGGCAACAAGTGCCCCGAGGTGCGGGCACAAAACACCGATCCTCCCGCATCGCCGATCTTCAGCCCGAGATACGCGACGAGCTCGAGCATGCGTTCTTTTTTTGCCTCTTCCTGCTCGTCCTTTTCGCTGAAGGCAAACCGGGCGGCCGTGGTCTCGCGGGGTGCGGTCTCGGTCACCTCGATTCCGGCCCCGACCACCGGATCCGAAAGCGGATCGCGCTCCATCTCGCGCGCGATCTTCTCGCGAAGAATCTTGAGCAGAAGCACACGCGAGGTTTGCGGGAACGAGAAGGAAAGGGAGATCTCACGGTCCGGCGACGCCCGATCGAGCTTGAGCGAGATCCGGATGGTCCGGATCGCCCGATGATGCGCGTGAAGCCGTTCCATCAGGCGATCGACGAGCGGTTTCAGGCGAAAAATCAGCCCCTCGGCCTCGAGCACCTGATCGTCGGCATTCCAGCGGGCCGTCTCTGAAAAAACCGAAGACGGAACAAAACGATTCCAGGGAATGCTCCCGCCGTTCTCGTACTGCTCCGAAAAAAGATCGAACTCCTCACCAAAGCGCACAAGCCAGGCCTCTTTCGGGATTTCAAACAAGCACCGGAGGCTCCGCATTCCGAGCGCCCGGAACATCGCAAGCCGTTCGCGCCGCGAGCGGTCCGGCTCCTGAAACCAAAGCGGATCAAGCACATCGAAATACGCGTCGACCGGAAGCTCACCCGAGTTTTCGGTCCGCCATTTGGTTCGAAGCCACGCACGGGGAATCGTAGCGCCGGATCCGAACCGCCACGTCGAGGAATCAAGCCCGAGACGCGTACCGAGAACCCGGGCTCGCGCCGAGAGGGATTCCTCGCCAAAGAGCTTTCGGGTCCGGCTCATCTCGAGGAACACGCGGTTCTTGCCGACGACCAGATCGGGTGTGAAGCGAAGAAAGCTCTCGCACAGGCGCTCGAACATTGGCCCCCCCGAACATCCGAGATCGATGCACCACCAGAGCTTGGGATTCGCGCCTTCCCTCACAACGAAAGCCCCCGCTTTGCTTTTTCGATTCGCATGCCCGAGGCACCGCCGGTTTCGATCCGGATCTGAACACCGAACGACGGAGTCGGCGCGCCCGACAAAAGCACGATTCCGCTGCCGCATTCTTCTGCCGCAAGCTGGATTTTCCGGATCTGCACATCCTGCCGGTACCGGGGCAGAAGCGCAGGCTCCAGGAGCACCCACTCGAACAAGCGGCTTCGAAGGACACTCAGCAAA
The DNA here is from genome assembly GCA_040380025.1 of Bdellovibrionales bacterium. Taxonomy (GTDB): domain Bacteria; phylum Bdellovibrionota; class UBA1018; order UBA1018; family CAIMNF01; genus CAIMNF01. The sequence goes on from JBEIJY010000044.1 coordinate 9,063, forward strand.
ATCTCGAGCCCCTCCTCGGGCGGAGCGCGCTCGATGAAAAGAATCCGATCGAGCGAGACGCCCTCTTGCTCGATCGCCACCGGAAACACCGGGAGCGCCCCCGTGGCAATCCAGGCCGCCCGCGCATGGGGCTGTTCGCGCAAAAGCCGGACCCCGAAGGCCCAACGACCGCTCCCCAGAACCTCGACCAGCTGGCCCGCGTGCAGGGCAAGGGCTGGATTGCTCCCGGGCACAGTGCCAAGGGACCTTGCCGTACGAACGGGGGCCTGTTCTTGGAGGGCGGCTTTTAAAAGGACGAGGGAGGACATGAGAAAACGATACCGAACAAAAACCGAACAGGCAATCAACTGCGTCACTTGACTGCGCAAATTCATGAATGCTCAAGCAGGGAAATGCCCGGATAAAAAAAAGTTTTTGCCTCCGAGCCGCGTCCTGCGGCCTCGCTTCCGCGCGTCACGCGCTCACTCGATCATCAGCGAAAAAACGCCATCCGGGCCCCCGGACCATCCACCGAGAGCTCGGCCATAAACGAAAGCCCGAGCTTCACGAACGCCCGCGTGTGATTGAAATCCAGCTTCGTGATCAGATCGCGCGTGGTGTGGATGTCGCGGTTGTCGGTCGACATCGTCGCCTCAAACGGCATCACGCTCGGGTAGCCCGCCTTGGTCCACGACGCATGATCCGAACACGCGTAGCCGCAACGATCGGTGCTCCAGCGCACCTTCACATACGTGTCCATCAGCATCTGCGAAAAGCGCGTCAGCTCGGGGCTCACATTGTCGGTCATGAACACGATCTGATCCCCCGCTCCCGGAAACCCGGTCATGTCGAGCTGCATGGCTCCCACGACTGATTTCTTTTCTTTTCTGAAGCGATTGGCGATGTCCTGGCTTCCCAAAAGACCCACTTCTTCGCCCGCGTAGGTCATGAACATCAAGGTGCGATCCGGCTTGAATCCGCTCTGGACCAAAACCCGGAACACCTCGATTACCGTGGCCACACCGGAGGCGTTGTCGTCGGCACCCGGGGCCTGCATCTCGCGCGAACCGAAGGCGCTTTGGTTGATGGAGTCTTCGTGCCCGCCGATCACCACGATTTCGTTTTGATGCGGACCTGTTCCCGGAATCGTCGCGATCACCGAGGGCTGCTCCCAGCTGTGCGTGAACAAATCGACTTTGATATCGGAACGGGAAGAGGCGATCGACTGGAATTTTGCCGCAATCCACTTGGCCGCCTCGACTCCGTACGAGGAGCGATAGTAGCGGTTTCGGTTCGAGGACATGACCTTCACGGTGTCGTTCACGAGACCCATGTCGATCAGCGGAAGCGCAGAATCGAGATATGCTTTTTGGGTCAGGGGCCGTTGCTCAAGTCCGAGGCGAAAGGTCTCGACCTCAAGGGGCATCGAGCCAAAGCTACGGGGCTGGCGGGTGATGTCCATGAAGCCAGCACAGCGGCCTTCTTCGTGCGCCTCTTTCGAAAACTGAAACGCTTCCCGGAGCTTCATCCAGCGGGGGGCCGAGCCGTCTCCCCGATCAATGAGCCTGAGCTCGTCCATCTCGGGACTCGCCAAAGCCGGACTCGAAACCAAACCCATCAAAAACAACGCAACGCATGCGAATTTCATCGATCTTCCCCCTTACACGCCGAACGTCTTCTCTGAAGAAGCCCGATGTGTCCATGACACGGTCAAAAAATAACCTATGGGTCCATCCTAACGGGAATCAGCCATGACTCAATGAAAAAAATTTACATTCAACGCAAAATGGCAACTGCCCCCTTTGAGTGTTCTTGGTGATCGCGCGGGATCGGCAGAGGGGGGTGGAATGATTCGGTTTTTGCCTCCGAGCCGGGTCCTCCGGCCTCGCTCTCGCCATCCTGGCTCGCGAGAGTCGGCAAAAATCGAATCATTCCATCCC
>JBEIJY010000045.1:0-9717 GCA_040380025.1 Bdellovibrionales bacterium
CCCAGTCTGGATGGTGCTCCAATATTGATTTTTTGGCATGGCAGCGCGTTTCATCAAAAAAGTGGTTAGCCTCCGAGCCGGGTCGTCCGGCCTCGCTTTCGCCTCCTGGCTCGCGAGAGTCGGCTAACCTCTTTTTTCATGAAACGCGCTGCCTTGCCAAAAATCGAAACATCTGGCGCCATCGGACGGGCGATTGTGAAAGCTTTTCAAGCGGCTCTCTTTGTTTGTGCTTCGTGAAGGAGGGGATCAGGAGAGGTCTCTGGAATGATTCGGTTTTTGCCGACTCTCGCGAGCGCATGACGCGCGAAAGCGAGGCCGCAGGACGCGGCTCGGAGGTAAAAACGGAATCATTCCAGAGACCTCTCCTGATCCCCTACAACAAAGAGGCATAATCAAAGGCAAAAGTTTGAAGAATCTTACGGGAGCTTCACGAAACTCAGGTAGTGCTTCAGCTCCGCGATCGATTCGTGCAGATCATCGATCGCGCGGTGGGTGTTCTTTTTCTCGTATTTGACCCGGTAGCGCTCGCGGAAGACTTCCTTGAACGAGCTCACATCGACCATCCGGTAATGAAGCTCTTTTGCGAGCGATGGAAGATGCGCCTCCAGAAAACGCCGGTCATTGTGGATGGAGTTGCCCGCGAGAACCGCGCCCTCTTTTCCGTGCTTCTCGCCGAAATGCGAGCGCACCCAGGCGGTCAGCTCCGCTTCGACGGTCTCTTGCTTCCAGCCCGACCGGACCAGCTCCGTGAGCCCGCTTTTTCCGTGGTGCTCCTTGCACCAGGCGTTCATCGATTCCAGGACCTCGTCGCTCTGGTGGATGATGTAGTGGCGCCGATCGATCTCGTTCAGTTCGTAGTCCGTCACGATTGCTGCGATTTCCAGGATCCGGTCGGACTTTTCGTCGAGTCCGGTCATTTCAAGGTCCATCCAGAGAAGCTGTTTCTTTTTCATGCGAGATTACTTTATCCCATGCCGGGCCCCCGGCGCATCAGGGGAATTCCGATCTTTCCCCTGAATCGAGGGTTGCTTAAACCCGATCTGTCAGGTAATGATACCCTATCCGGAAATTCATGATCCAGAACAGTCCCCCTCCATGAAAAGGGTGGAATCCGGTTCGTTCAATCAGGCTTAAGGAGCTGAAACATGGCTGAAGACACATCTAAAGTACCCATCGATAAGGTGAGAAACATCGGGATCTCCGCCCACATCGACTCAGGAAAGACCACTCTTTCCGAGCGCATTCTTTTTTATACCTCCAAGATCCATGCGATCCACGAGGTGAAGGGCAAGGACCAGGTGGGTGCCACCATGGACTTCATGGAGCTCGAGCGCGAGAAAGGGATCACCATCCAATCCGCCGCCACCTATTGCATGTGGAAAGGCTTCAACATCAACCTCATCGATACTCCGGGCCACGTGGACTTCACGATCGAAGTCGAGCGCGCACTCCGCGTTCTGGACGGAGCAGTGCTGGTTCTCTGCTCGGTTGCCGGCGTTCAGTCACAGTCGATCACCGTCGACCGCCAGATGAAGCGCTACAAGGTTCCCCGTCTGTGCTTCGTCAACAAAATGGACCGCGCCGGTGCGAACCCGTTCCGCGGCGTGCAGATGCTCCGTGAAAAACTCCGCCACAATGCCCATCTGGTGATGTATCCGATCGGCGCCGAGGACCAGTTCCAGGGCGTGGTCGACCTCGTGCAGATGAAGGCATTCTACTTTGACGGCGACAACGGCGAGAACATCCGCGAAGAAGCGATCCCCGCCGACATCAAAGGCGAGTGCGAGAAGTACCGCGAAGAGCTGATCTCCGCGGCCGCCGAGTTCGACGAAGTCGTGGGCGAGAAGTACCTCGGAGGCGAAGCGATCTCCGTGGACGAGCTTCGTTCCGCGATCCGGAAGGGCACCCTTTCGCTCCAACTTACCCCGGTGTTCGTCGGATCCGCGTACAAGAACAAGGGCGTGCAGCTCCTTCTTGACGGCGTAACCTACTACCTGCCGAACCCGTCCGAAAAAGAGAACATCGCTCTCGATCAGAACAACAATGAAGCCGAAATCTCGCTGAAGAGCGAGTCCTCGCTTCCGTTCGTCGGTCTCGCCTTCAAACTCGAGGACGGCCGCTACGGTCAGCTCACCTACATGCGGGTCTATCAGGGCCAGCTGAAGAAGGGCGATTTCATCATCAACTCCGCGAATGAAAAGCGCGTGAAGGTTCCCCGCATCGTCCGGATGCACGCAAACGAGATGAACGACGTCGAAACTGCAAAAGCGGGCGACATCGTGGCCCTCTTCGGTGTGGAATGCTCCTCGGGAGACACCTTCACCGATGGTACCGTGAAGTACTCGATGACCTCGATGTTCGTTCCGGATGCGGTGATCTCGCTCTCGATCCAGCCCAAGGACAAGTCGGGTGAAACCAACTTCTCGAAGGCGCTGAACCGCTTCACGAAGGAAGACCCCACGTTCCGCGTCCATCGTGACGAGGAATCGAACCAGACCATCATCAGCGGAATGGGCGAGCTTCACCTCGAGATTTACTGCGAGCGGATGAAGCGTGAGTACAGCTGCGAAGTGGTCGTCGGGAAGCCCCAGGTTGCCTTTCGCGAGACCATTCAGGCTCGCGGCGAGTTCAACTACACCCACAAGAAGCAAACCGGCGGTAGCGGTCAGTTCGGGCGCGTTGCCGGATACCTTGAGCCTCTTCCTGCCGATGCCGTACTCCAGTACGAGTTCGTGGACGAGATCACGGGCGGGGTCATTCCGCGTAACTTCATTCCGGCAGTCGACAAAGGCTTCCGCGAGGCGATCAAAGAAGGTCGTCTCATCGGGTTCCCGATCGTGGGCGTACGCTGCGTGATCAACGACGGTGCCTACCACGCGGTCGACTCGTCCGAGCAGGCGTTCAAAACCGCGGCTCTCATGGCCTTCCGCGAAGGCTACGAGCGCGCGACTCCGGTGGTTCTCGAGCCGATCATGAAGCTCGAAGTCTCTGCTCCCGAGGAGTTCCAGGGTTCGGTCATGGGCCAGGTGAACCAGCGCCGGGGCGTGATCGTGAACTCGGGATCGCAGGACGGATACTGCGTGATCGAAGCCGAAGTTCCGCTCTCCGAGATGTTCGGGTACTCGACCGATCTTCGTTCGGCGACCCAAGGAAAAGGCGAGTTCTCGATGGAGTTCCAGAAGTACTCGGCGGCTCCGCGGAACGTCCAGGACGAGCTTGTCAAGAAGTACCAAGAGAAAAAAGCAAAAGAATCGGCAGGCAAATAAAACCGAGCGGAAGGGAAACCTTCCGCTCGATCTGCCCTTGAAATTCAAAAAAGGATCCGGCTTGGCCCCATGGGCGCCGGGTCCTTTTTATTTGCGTCGCCTGCTGATAAACTGAAGGCATATGAGAATTCTCCTGACCGGTGCGACTGGCTTGATCGGCAAAGAGCTCGGAAAAACCCTGGTGGAGCAAGGCCACGAGGTGGTGTCGCTGTCGCGCGATCCGCAGCGGGCGCGCCTTCGCATTCCCTTCTCGACCGAGATCATTCCTTGGGGCGGGGGGACGCTCTATTCCCAGAAGAAACCCTGAACCAGCTGAAGAACATCGACGGCGTGATCAATCTGATGGGGGAGGGTGTCGCCGACCGCAGATGGACCGAAGAGGTCAAAGAACGACTCGTGAAGAGCCGCGTTCAGGGAACGGCCAATCTGGTGCGGGCGGTGCTGTCACGGGGCACACCGAAGTTCTGGATCCAAGGCTCGGCCGTGGGCTATTACGGCGCCTCGCCGAAGGGTGTTGTCTTTGACGAATCCTCGCCGAACGGGAATGACTTCCTCGCCCGTCTTTGCCGGGATTGGGAGGCGGCTACCGATGCGCTTCCGGAGTCTGTGCGCAAGGTCACTCTCCGGATCGGTGTGGTGATGTCGCACAAGGGTGGGGCGTTTGCGAAGATTCTGGAGCCTCTTTTGAATGGCGTCGGTGCGGTTCTCGGGTCGGGCCAACAACTGATGAGCCCGATCCATCTGACCGATGTGACCCGCTTCATCTTGCACGCTGTGGAGCACGAAACCGTGAGGGGCGTGTTCAATCTGGTCGACGAGGAGCCCCTTCCGCAAAGAGTGCTGATCGAGAAGATCTGCCGGCTCATGAGGGTCGGCAAGGGGCCGACGGTTCCTTCGTTTGCATTGAAGCTCGCCGTGGGCGAGATGTCGGCCATTCTGCTCGAAAGCCAGGCGATCGCCTCCACCCGCCTGAAGGAGGCGGGGTTTCACCTGAAGTACTCGAAGATCGACGACACTCTGGCCGAGGTGATCACCTGGAACTTGCACCCGATCCATTCGCACGAATCCGTGATGATTTATTTCACCGAGCAGTTCATTCCGCATGAGCTGGAAGAGGTGTTTCCGTACTTCTCGGATGCGCGGAATCTCGAGGAGATCACACCGGATTGGCTCAACTTCCGGATTCAGAAGGTCTCGACCGAAACAGTACAGAAGGGCACGCACATCCGGTATCAGCTGAAGCTCCACGGCGTGCCCATGCGCTGGCTCACGAACATCGCTGAGTGGGAACCACCCATGAGATTCGTCGACAATCAGCTGAAGGGTCCCTACAAACTTTGGTACCACGAACACAGCTTTCATCGGGTGAAGGGCGGGACGCTGATCCGGGATTGGGTGCGGTTCAAGCTCCCGATGGGCAAGCTCGGGCAGTGGGTGGCCCTCTCGAAAGTCCGTTCGGATGTCGAGAAGATCTTCGAGTATCGCCGGGTGAAGATCCGCGAAAAATTCGGTCCTTGAGAAAAGTCTATTGTTTGGGGGCGTCCGCTGGAGCGGTCGGTGCCTCGGGCGCAGCCGGTGCGGCGGGAGCCGCAGGAGGCGTGTACCCGTCAATTACGGACTTTTTCAGCTTCGAGGGAAGAACATGAAGGCTGAATGAGGTGATCATGAAGATCGCCGCCAGGGTATAGGTGAGCTTCTGGAAGAAGTTCTGGCCGCCCGAGCTACCGAATACCGTCTGGCTCGATCCGCCGAAGGTCGCGCTGATTTCAGCGCCCTTCCCGGACTGAAGCAGTACCGCAATGACAAGAAGAACGATGGTCGTGATGTGAATGACGGTAATGAAAGTGATCATAAGCGTTCCCAACCTATCATGAAAAATCTGTCATGAAACGGGTTTTCATGGAAGCTCCGCTTGATCAGGAGCGGGAATGAAGCGCGACGATCTCCCAAAGGGCCTGAAACGAGTCCGGTTTCAGGCTGGCACCGCCCACGAGGCCACCATCGATTTCGGAGCAGGCCAGAAGCTCTGCAAAGTTTCCGGGCGTGACACTGCCGCCATAGAGGATCTTCGTATTCTGCGCTTTTTCTTCGCCCAGGCTCCGGGCCAGGAGCCCCCGCAAAAATGCGTGGGTTTGCTGGGCCTGCTCCGGAGTGGCGACCACGCCCGTTCCGATGGCCCATACCGGCTCGTAGGCCAGATGGAGCTTGTCTGAAAAAGCGGCTTTGCAAAGCGGGTCCTTCAAAATCCGCGAGAGCTGTTCCGAAAGAACACCCTCGGTCATTCCGCCCTGGCGCTCCGAGAGGAGCTCCCCGATGCAAAGAAGCACCTCAAAGCCCTGCTCGATCGCACTCCGGGTTTTCTTCAAAATCAGCTCATCCGTCTCGCCGAACCATTGCCTGCGCTCGGAGTGGCCGATCAGAACCTGCTGAACGCCGATTTCTTGGAGCATCGGACCCGAGATTTCTCCGGTGAATGCTCCCGATTTCTCGGCATGAAGATTCTGCGCGCCGATCGCGGCCTTGATTCCCGCTTCCTTCAGGCAACTGACTGCGGTTTCAAGGCTCAAAAACGGCGGGTAGAACCGGAGCTCCGCACCGTCCACGGGATGGGCACGAAAGGATCGAAAAAACTCCCTCGTCGCCCCAGGGCCGTGATTCATCTTCCAATTTCCGGCAAGGAGGATCGATTTTTTTCGGCTCACAAGGGCTCCTTTTTTCGGTCAGAACAAATCGGGCGAGGTGGCACGGTAGGGGGCCTTCAGGACCTCGATGCCGGGAAGGCTTCCGTTCTCGAGATACTCAAGGGCGGCTCCTCCGCCGGTCGAAAGATGATCGAATTTTTCTGCGAATCCGGCCTGGGTGATGGCCGATACAGTATCGCCTCCGCCCACCACGCGAACCGCTTTTGATTCCGCGAGGCTTTCGGCGATGGCAAAAGTACCGGTCGCATATTCGGGTTTCTCGAACCAGCCGAGGGGGCCGTTCCAAAAAACGGTCTTCGCGCCTGCAAGGAAGGTCTTGTAGGTTTCGATGGTTTTCGGCCCGATATCGCACCCGTGGTTGGTATCTTCCGGAAGCAACAGAGGAATATGCCGCTTCTCGGCCGTGTGCAGGATACCTTTCGCCGCCTCGACATCCTCGGGCGACGGTTGCTTCCAGTCCGCTTCGATTCTTTCGCCGCGGGCTTTCATGAAGGCATAGGCCATGGCTCCGCCGATCACAACGCCGTTCACGGTCTTCAAAAGCGATTCGATGGTCTTGATCTTGTCGCTGACCTTTGCTCCGCCCAGAATCAGATAAAAAGGATTCTCGGGGGTTTTTAGGATCTGGTTGAAGTATTTCACTTCTTTTTCGATCAAGAACCCCATTCCCCGATCCGGCATGATCGAGGGGAGCCGGTGGGTCGAAGCGTGCTCGCGGTGGGCGGTGCCGAAAGCGTCCGTCACGTACACATCGCAGAGCTTGGCCAGCGACTGCGCGAATGCGAGGTCGTTCTGTTCTTCTTCGGCGTGAAAGCGAAGGTTCTCGAGAACGATGATTCCACCGTTCGCCAGCTGCTGCGTCTTCAGCTCGATGCCCTCGCCGATGCAGTCATCCATGAGCAGGACGTCTTCCTCGATCAGCTCCGAGAGGCGCATGGCGGCCGGAAGAAGCGAAAACTCCTCGTTCCGCTTTCCCTTCGGGCGTCCGAGATGCGAGGCGATAATGAGCTTCGCACCTTGCTCCCTCGCATAGCGGACGGTCGGAAGCGCCTCGCGGATCCGTGTATCGTCGGTCACCGTTCTTGTGCCCGATTCATCGGGAGCACTGAGCGGCACATTGAAGTCAAGACGCAAAAAAACGCGTTTTCCGCGGAGCGGAAGCTCACGGATGGATTTCAATCTCATGGATCAGATCCCCTTGGCCGCGATGAATTCCGACACGTCCAGCATGCGGTTCGAGAAACCGGCCTCGTTGTCGTACCAGGTGATGATCTTCACGAGCGTTCCATCGAGCACCATGGTGAGTTCGGCGTCGATGATCGAGCTCCGCGCGTCTCCGTTGAAGTCGCACGAAACAAGGGGTTCGGTGCAGAATCCAAGCACGCCCTTCAAAGAGGTCTCCGAGGCGTTTTTCAGGGCCGCGTTCACCGCGTCCTTGGTCGCAGGCTTGCTGACCACGGCCGTGAAGTCCACCACCGAGACATTCGGAGTCGGCACGCGGATCGAAAGTCCGTCGAGCTTTCCCTTCAGGTGGGGAAGAACCAGGCCCACTGCTTTCGCAGCGCCGGTCGAAGTCGGAATCATCGAGAGAGCCGCAGCGCGGGCGCGGCGCAAGTCCTTGTGGGGGAGATCCAGAATGCGTTGGTCGTTCGTGTAGCTGTGCACGGTCATCATCGTGCCTTTCACGATTCCGAAGGTGTCGTCGATCACCTTCGCCGCAGGAGCAAGGCAGTTCGTGGTGCAGGATGCGTTCGAGATCACACGATGCTGTTCGGGTTGGTAAGAAAGATGGTTCACGCCGTAGCACAGGGTGATGTCGGCATCTTTCGACGGAGCCGAGATGAGAACACGTTTTGCGCCCCCTTCGAAGTGCTTGGAAGCTCCTTCTTTTTCGGTGAAGGCGCCCGTGCACTCATGCACGAGTTCCACTCCGGCGGAGCTCCAGGGAAGCTTCGCAGGGTCGCGTTCCGAGAACACCACGACTTTTTGTCCGTTGATGATCAGGTTCCGGCCCTCGATGTGAATGTCGGTGTTCCAATTGCCGTGGACCGAGTCATGGCGAAGTAGATGGGCCAGGGTGGGAAGGTCCCCGGTATCGTTGATGGCGCCCACTTTGATTCCGGGGCGGGAGAACGCAAGTCTCAGTACTTTGCGGCCGATCCGGCCGCAACCGTTGATTCCGATCGTGATAGGTGTAGACATGGACGAAACCCTACACCCGCACCCTGATTCCCATCAAGAAAAACAGAGGTTTAATGCGGTGTTTCAATTAAAATCCTTCATTGATTTTTTCGATCTTTTGATTCGGTTTTTTTGAGTTTTCAAGGCTGACGGCTTGGGTCATCCTGAAGGCATGAAACACACCTTCTCGTTGCTCCTTGGTCTGGCAGTGGTTTCCTCGGTTCTTGCTCCTGCGTTCGAGGCTCATGCGTTCGAGGCGCTTCCTTCGAAGCCTCCCGTTCCCGCCGACAATCCCATCACTCCCGCAAAGGTCGAGCTCGGAAAACAGCTCTATTTCGATCCGCGGCTCTCGAAGGACGGGTCGGTTTCGTGCAATAGCTGTCACAATGTCATGGCAGGAGGGGACGACAACCGGCCGAACTCGGTCGGCATCAAGGGCCAGCATGGCGGTCGTTCGGCGCCCACGGTCTGGAATTCGGCGTTTCTGTCGGTGCAGTTCTGGGATGGACGAGCCAAAAGTCTTGAGGAGCAGGCCAAAGGCCCCCTCACCAACCCGATCGAGATGGGAATGGACAGCCATGCGCTCGTGATCGAACGGATCAAGAAGATCCCGGGCTACGTGGACGGCTTCAAAAAGGCCTTTCCGAAAGATTCCGACATCACCATCGACCACGTTGCAAAGGCGATCGCAACCTATGAGCGCACGCTCATTACGACCGGATCTCCGTTTGACCGGTACCTGAAGGGCGAAAAGAAAGCCCTTTCCGCGTCCGCAAGCCGTGGAATGAATCTGGTTCAGACAGTAGGGTGCACCTCGTGCCACTCGGGTCCGAACTTCGCGGGCCCCCTGCTTCCCGAAGGAACGCCGTTTTTTCAAAAATTCCCCGTGTTCCCGGGCTCAAAATATGACTCGCAATACGAGCTGACCAAAGACGGCGGACGGGCCGAGGTCACGAAAAACGCCGCAGATCGTGGAATGTGGCGCGTGCCCACCTGGAGGAATGTCGCCGTGACCGCTCCCTACTTTCATAACGGAGCAGTCAAGACCCTCGACGAGGCGATCCGGGTGATGGCGAAAACCCAGCTGAACAAAGACCTGAAGGACGAAGAAGTGCAAGACATCCGCTCGTTTCTCGAGAGCCTGACCGGCAAGTTTCCCGAGCAGAAAATGCCGAAACTTCCGCTGACTCAGGGGGTTTCGCTGGTCGCGGAGTGAGCCCGCCGCTCCTCGAGTACCCGTAACAGGGCAGGAAGCGAAAAGACCGCCGCAAACACGCAGGTGAGCTCGCCCAGGACGGCGAGCTTCCCGAAGCTCACAAATGCCTGATTGCTCGCGATCAGGAGCGATCCGTAGCCTGTGATCGTGGTGAAACTTGCGAGAATCACCGCCCCGCCGGTTTGCTTCAGGATCGGAAGAATCCCTCCGCGATGCTCCAGCCGGTATCGTTGGAACACATTCACCCCGTAATCGACGCCGATGCCGAAGGTGATCGGAAGCGCGATGAAGTTCAGGAAGTTGATCTTGTGGCCGGAGACGAAAATGTAGCCGAAGAGCCAGATCACGCCCA
>JBEIJY010000046.1:0-9249 GCA_040380025.1 Bdellovibrionales bacterium
CAGAATCCGCATTATCCAATGTTTGTGAAAAAACACCTACCTCAGGCAAAGCACATTCGGCACCCGGGCCGCCGGGGCTCGAACACGGGGCAAGGGGAGATCAAGAGAGGCGGCTTTGATCCGCTCTTCTCGCTCAACCACACCTGCGCGATGCTACGGGCGAACATCAACCGGCTCTTCCGAAAAACCTGGTGCACGACCAAGCTGAAGGATCGGCTCATGAATCACCTGGCTCTATACGTCCGGTATCACAACACGGTGCTTCTCGGGTGAGGTAAGCTCGATCTGAGCCCCTCACCCCCCTTGTTTAGGAACAGCGAAAGGGGGCAGTTTCGAATCAGTCCGTGCCGGGCCAAGGGGTGAACGGACGCAAGGGATCGCGGATTTTTCGGGCAGGAACGAGATCGGCGAATTTTCCGAGATGCTCCTGCTGTGCGCCGACGGTCGAGATCAGGCGGGCGGTCGCATCGCGAAGAGTGCGGTAGTCCTCCAGCGTGATCCACTGGTTCGGATCACTCCGGAGCTCTGCGAGGCGCTCCCGCACAAAATCCATTCCGGGCATCTGGCGGTCGATTGCATTTCGGTAATTCAAAAGATACTCGGCAAGATACTCCTCCTTGCTGAACTTCGAGAATCCGTTATCGATCCAAGGGACATGGATCTCCGAGGCACTGGTGCTGAGGATGATCTCTTCGACGAAGTTCTTGTTCGATTTGCGGGTCAGGCGATCCTGCACACCCGGGATCTTCAGCGTCTCGAGCCCCTCGGTGGCAAGACGGCGCCCCCGCTCCGAGAACTCGACCATCATCTGAGAAACCGTTCTCAGCTCTTCCATCGCGCCGAAAAACCCATCCCGGTTCACCCCGTACACTTCCCAGGCCCTCAGAGCGCGTCCGTTCTGCAATAAAGCACTGACCTCCGAATCGGGGCGCCCATGAACAAGATGGTGGAGGGTCTGAGCATACTGCCGGGATTCATCGGCAGAAAACCTGCTTCCGTAATGAATGTCCCAATACCTCTCGACCCGACCGGGCTCCTTGCCGATTCCGACAAACCGGATCGCCATCGGATCCGCAATGCCTTGGATGACATTCCAATCGGTGATCCGGTGCCCGATTTCATGGAGTTCATTGTCAGTCACCCGTCCGGTCCTCACGAACTCCTCACTGACGAGGATCACAGGCAACTCGTGCCGCACGCCATCGACCAAGAGCGGAATACTCCGCCCGTAAGCCACTTGTCCGAGGAAGTTGACATCCTGAACCCGGACGAACTTCACCTGAAGCTCGGCTTCGGCCTTGCGCATGAACTCTTGTGTGAGTCGGTTCGCGGGCGCGGGCGGATCGGAAGCAAGCAACCAGACCTTTTCGTCAGCCGGGGCACCCAGCTCCGAAAAAAGTATGACCGCAGGCCTGCCCTCCAAAGGATGGCAAGTTCCGACGCAATTTCGCTCCGATCCGAGCCAGAAATCCCGCGCCGCCGGGGAGCTCCGGGCCTCCTTCAGCTGGTCGACGGGAATCTCGATCGTGCTTCCATTCTCGCTGAGCAACAACACACGAACGCCGCTTGCGCGTTGATTCCGCTGGATATCCTTGGAACTTCACCATCTGAACTTCCGAGTCGCGGAACGTCACCTCCAGAAACCGCTCGTCTCCGGCAAGATCGCCTTTTTTCTGCAAGATTCCGAGAACCGAGAAATCCGGCTCCACCTGTCTTTCTCGTGCGAACCCCGTTCCCTCCGGGTCGAATCGAAGCCAGTAATCGCGCGCTTTCTTGGTCAGGCGCACATCCCGCATCTGATCCAAGGCAAAGCGGAACACCGTTCCGTCCCCGAGAACCGTCCACACCTCGGCCTGTCCCTTATCGAGCGTGAAGGTGATGATCCGGGCCATGCGCACGGTTCCGTCTTTCTCGATCAACTCGAGGAACCGCAGATCTCCCTCAAAATGAACATGCGGACCGAGCGAATGGAGCACGGAAAAATCGGCGATCTCGCCAGAGGAGAGAAGGGAGGAACAGTCGTTCCCCGCGAAAGCGACTGGCGGTGCCACCAGCTCCAGCAGGAGCAACAAAAAGAAAAGGATCCTCCTTAACCTTGAAATCATGGCTTCAACCTCCCGAGATGGTCCGCATCGGCACTCACCGAACTCTTCAGAGCGCGGACCTGATCCAGAAGCTCAAGGTACTCTTGTTGCGTGACCGGCTGATCGGGATTCTGTCGCAAAGCAAGGATTCGCTTCTCGATCGGGTCAAAAAGAGCCGCCTGGCGGTCCATTGCGCGTTCGAGGTTTGTCAGATACTCCGTGGCATAATTGAAAAACGGCTGATTCAGAAACGGATTCCAGGTACCGGACGGGCTGTATTGCTCAAATACCTCGTCGACAATCGGAACAGACACTTGCACATTCCGGGTGCGGATCGACATTCTGTACCGGCAAGGAAATCCGGTTTCCTCGAAGCGAACATCCGGACCATCGAACAGATCATGGCGTCCATGGACGAGCTTCAGTTTTTCGCGCGCCTCGATCGCAAGTTTGCGGTTCCGGAAATTGAAGACGCGAAGGAAACCCAGAAGCCTCTCTGACTGTTTCAAGGCATCGAAGTAGTTCACAAGATTCACCCCGTAGACCTTTTTTGCGGGAAGCACACCGTTTTCGGCCTCAAAATCTCGGAGAACACTGCGATTCCGGCGTTGATGCAATATGAAATGGAATGTGACTGCGAACTGTCGGGCCTCATCCGCGCTCGAGTAGCTCGAATAACCCGCGGGAAGCATTTGTTTCCCGCCGGCATCCACCCCGTCCGGAAGCACGGCCGAATGCCCGACCGCGTGGAAATCCACCCCGAGCGGATCGGGCACACCGTTCTCGATCCGCGCGGCTGTCTGCGCATGCCCGATTTCGTGGAGCTCGACCTCGGTCAGTCGTCCCGACTCAAAAAACTCCTTGCTGACATCGATGCCCTTCTGATTTTTCAGGCCCCTGCCATTGACGCCGACGAACTCCTCATTGCTCCAGTAGGCACCCGAGGCATTCGTCCACTCACTCGGATTCACCGTCAGGTGGAGCGAGAATTTTTTCTTTAAGCGATCCGCAAGCCGACCCATGAATCCCTCGGTATCGGGAAGGATCAACCAGGCATCCTCGCGACCGACCTTGACCCGCGGATAATTCGCGAGGCTGTGACCTTTCCGGAGCTCCGGATGCAGAATCCGCTCCCTCCATCCCTCTTCGAATTCCTGCAAGTTTTTTTCGCCGACCAGTCTGTGGCCCTCATGATCGAAACCGAGCCAGAACGCCCTCGACTCGCCAGAGGCGCGAAGACCGATCACGCGGTCCGGATCGAGTTCGATCCGGGTCCCGTCCGGAAGGATCACGCGGGCCCCGTATCTCTGATCTTGGAATTCATAGCGGTCAAACAGAGCAAGCCGCCGCACTCCTGCTTCGTCGATGAATTCAAGATATCGATTGTCTCCCGTCAGATCGTCGTTATTCCGCAACCGCGAGGCGACCGAAGGTTCAAATTCCTCGTAAAAGGACAAAAGCTCGGAACAGTCGTCCTGGGCGCGGGCAGAAAGAACGGGAGCCAGCAGAATGGTAAATGAGAGTGCGAAGACTGCAATTTTATCGACCTGCGTTCTGCTTGGGATCAAAGCCATGGTGGGCTTTTTAGCTCGTTTGACTCAACTAGTCAATTAATGCCACAAATCCCCTATGGATCAATCAAACGAATTGATATATGAGTAAATCACCGATCGGTAACGCGCAGGGCTTGCGCATCGCTTAAGCCCGCGCTCCCGCCAAGGATCGGAATGAACCTGCCTTTCCGGCGAAAGGACCATTTTCGATGATTCGCATGAAACGCCCGATTGCCCTCATGGTGTTTACGCTGTTTCTTTCTCTGTCGGCCTGTGAAGTGGTCAATAACACGGGTGGCGGCGGGTACATCGACCCGTACCGGCGGGCCTGGTACGACGTGTACGGGAACCTGTGCTCGAGTTACAGCTACCCGACCGCCGGGTGCAACTTCTACTCGAATGGCATGAAGATCATCGCCAACGAAGACCCGTATTTCAGCGGGTTCAACCTCTACTATGATTTTTGGAGCTTCACCGATTCGTTCGGCTTCTGGAGGAACTACTTTGGCTACGCATGGCTCAGTCCCACGGGCATTTTGTATGATCAGTTCGGCAATGCCCTGAACGAAACCGACGCAAGCGAACAACCCTCGGCCGATGTGATCGCTTCGGCCGCGGAGCTAGAAAAATCCAGGAGCATCGGCGCCGGAAAAGTCCTCGCCCAGAAGTATGCGCTCGCAGAGTCGGCGGGAATCCGGATCGCAAAAACATTGCAGGATTGGGCAGTGCTCGGACGAAGCCGCGCGCGTTCGCAGGGGGATGTCGCAGACTTCAGCAAGCGCCTGTACGGGGTCGAGTATGACCGCGCGGCCAAAGCGATTCGAGACGCAGCCCAGGGAAGCCGGGGATCGCTTGAGATCCTGAATCAGGATGTTGCGGCCCACTGGGGGACGAGCCCCGAGACCTCGCGTAAAATCCTGACTCGCTGGTATCGAGAGGAGCTTGAATCTCTCGGAGTGAAGTAAAAACTGCCCCCTTTGATTGTGCTTGGTGATGGAGAGGGATCGGCAGAAGGGGGTGGAATGATTCCGTTTTTGCCTCCGAGCCGGATCGTCCGGCCTCGCTTTCGCCATCCTGGCTCGCGAGAGTCGGAAAAAACCGAATCATTCAAACCCCTTCTGCCGATCCCTCTCACAACAAAAGCACAATCAAAGGGCTCACTTTTCACTCTGCTTTGATGACAACGAAGCTCTCGATTTTTCGGGCGCCTTTCAGCTCCTTGCCCTTGGCCTCGGCGGCCTTTCGGGAATCGAATCCGGGAAGCACCACGCGGTACCGGGTCTCGCCGTTCACCATCGCGGTGCGGACGCCGGTCTTGATTCCACGCTTTCCGAACAGGACGACGCGCTTCTGGGCATCTTTTTGATTCGGGTACGATCCGAGCTGAATGGCATAACCGGGCTCGGCCGCTTTTTCTTCGTGCGCTTTTTCTTCGTGCGCTTTTTCATCGTGCGCTTCTGCGACCGGCTGCGCATGTTCTTCTTCGACCTTGTGCTCAGGAAGGTTCACTTCTTTTGGCTGTTCGACCTTCATCTGATTCTCTTCGAGGCCTTTTTCGGTCGCCTCCCGGATCACTTCTCCGACCTCTGATTCCGCCTTGTGCGAGCCTTGCTCCAAAACCTCGCGGGGAGGTGCGGCTTCCGGACCGGGCTCCAGAGTTGCGACAGGCATCTCAGTCGGCTTGAAGTCGGCGGTGAGCTTCTTTCCGTAGTGCAGGCCCAGGGTAAAAAAGAATCCGATGGCCGTCATCGCCACCAGAACCAGCACCAGAAGCTCTTTCCAACTGAAAATGAAAAATTTTTCGCTTTTCTGCATCTTGTCCTCAATTTTGCTCTTGAAGCCGGGTGAAGTCAAATCGGGTGCCGGATTTTGGCCTGAATATTGAATCCCGTAACGAGAACCACCATGAATCAAAAACGTCAAAAAACCGTTCATCAGGAGACTCAAATGATTCGCAATTTTTTTCGGGATCGTTCCGGCCAAGGACTCAGCGAGTACATGATTCTCGCAATGCTCATTGTCGTGGGATCGATCGCGGCCTCACGGACTCTCGGGGGCACGATCAAAACCAAACTCGAAACCCTGAACGAGGAGCTGAAGCAGGTCCATGTTCCATGAAAAATCAGGGCCAAGTGCTGATCGAGCACCTGATCGTGCTTTCGCTCGTGCTGACTCCGTTGTTCTCTCTCGGTGTGCGTCACGGAGTGCTCGAGTTCCGAAGGGCCAAATGCGCGCTTCTGGCCTTCCGCTCGGCGCGGGCGAGGCTGATTCAAGAGAACACTGCGATCCGGCAAACGCTCCGGTGCGGGGACGGAATCGAAGAGACGATCGCGCTTGCTCCCCTCACCCGGCTTCTCGACTCGAAATCAAAGCACCCCTTCGATTCCGCCGCAGGGGAGGCTTCGCGGTGCTGGGAGCGTCTCTTGCCCTCCTTGCGCTTCTCTCCGGACTCGGACTCTGGCTCGGAATCCTCCACATCCGGGCGATCGCCCAGAGGCAGATCGCGCTCGACCGGTGCGCCGGAGCCTCGGCACTTCGACTGAGACTCCTTTTGCAGGCAGAGGAGTCCTCGACGATGCGTCTTCGCCGGGCAAAAGAGGCGCTCCTTCCGAGGCTTCAGGGCAAGGAACGAAAAGAGGCGCTCGCCTTGTTCCGGGAGGGAGCGGCCGCGGAGCGGGCGCTTCAGCGGGAAATCCAAAAACAATGGAAAGAAGAAGAGTCACGATGGAACACCCTTCCGGGCCTCGGATGCGGACTCAGGAATGCACCGAAACGGAGCATGTTTCCCGCATGGGATTTTGCCCTGGCGGATCCGCGGATCTCGCATGCGCGACTGATGCAGAGCGATTTCTCGCCCCTTCCGGAACAGTCCTTCCGGCTTTCGGCTTCGGTGGCGCGGATCTCGACCGAGGCCCTGATCGAGAAAGGCACCCGCCATGACTGGACCGTCCGCTGGTCGAAATGAGAAGCAAAATCACCGCCGGGGCTCGGCGATTCTGGAAGTGTGCGTATGGAGCATCATGATCGTTCTCGGCGTCTCGACCTTTCATCGAAAATTCAGACGCTGTTATCGAGGATTCCACGCGGCGGTTCGCGATCAGGATCGGCGCCTGAAACCATGGGAGCCGCCCAAGGAATCGGGCTCCTTCTGATTGCGACCGTGCTCGCCTGGCTTACCATCGAAGCCCCCCGGAGCCCCGCTCCGGAGCCCTGCCCGTCGGTCGAACCGCCTCGCCCGCCCCCAAAACCCCGAAAAAAGCCCAAATCGATTGACCCGAAGGCCTTTGACTATTAAACTCCGACCCCTATGCATTCCAAACAAAACCGCCCGATTCTCACCGTCGGCTCGATGGCCTTTGACTCCGTTCGCACCCCTGCCGGCAAGGCCGATCATGTTCTCGGCGGGTCCGTGAACTATTTCTCGCTCGCCGCATCGCTCTTCACCCCGATCAAGGTGGTGGCCGTGGTGGGCGATGACTTCCCGCAAGAGCATTTGGGATTTTTGAGCGAGCGAAACATCGACGTCTCGGGAATCCAGGTTGCAAAAGGCAAGACCTTCCATTGGGTGGGCGAATACGACACGAACCTGAACGAGGCGAAGACCCTCGCAACCGCGCTCAATGTGTTCGAGCACTTCGATCCGAAGCTCCCCGAAACCCATCGCGATTGCCCGGTCGTGTTCCTTGCGAACATCGACCCGGTCCTTCAGCAACAGGTGCTGAATCAGGTGGACGGGCATGAGCTTGTGGCCTGCGATTCGATGAACTTCTGGATCACCGGAAAACCCGACGAGCTGAAAGAAACGCTCCGTCGCGTGGACCTTCTTTGCATCAACGAGAAAGAAGCGTTCCTGCTCTCGGACGAAAAGAGCCTCGAGCGTGCGGCCCGCAAAATCCAAACCATGGGCCCGTCGAACATCATCATCAAACGCGGTGAATACGGTTCCGCCCTGTTCACTCCGAATGGAGCCTTTCTTGCTCCCGCCTTCTTGATCGACGAGGTAATCGATCCGACCGGAGCCGGGGACAGCTTCGCAGGTGCTGTGGTGGGTTATCTGGCCGAAGCTGGAGCAAAGCGCGACATGATGCATTCTGACCCGGGCGCGTGGGATCAGCTCCTCCGTCGTGCGGTGGTTTACGGCACCGTCATGGCGAGCTTCACGATCCAGGACTTCAGCATCGGAAGACTGAAATCCCTCTCGCGCGAAGAGCTCATGCACCGCCGCGAAAAATTCTTGAAGATGACCAGCGTCGGCATCGGCTGAACCGTTCCGCCATGAACACCTCGCTTTTGATCCGCTTCGTGATTTTTTTCAGCGCGGTCACCGCCTTGGTGTGCACGCTCACGTATTTCATGCTGAAGCGAAGGCTCGGGCTCTCGCCGCGCGGAAATCGCGCGCTGAAGTGGTTCTTGGTGCTCTCGGGTGGAATGATTTTTTGGGGTCCGTTCTCGGCCCGCGTGCTCCGGTCGTCCGCGACTTCGCTTCCCGATTATCTGTTCCAGTGGCTGCAGTTTTCATTGCTCGGTTGGATCGGAAGCATCTTTTTGGTGTTCGGATTCGTCGAGATGGTCCGCTTGGCAAGCAAACCGTTTGATCCGAAAAAAAGAATCTTCCTTTCGACCGGGCTTGCGCGCGGACTCGTTGCGGGGACCACGGCTTCGAGCATCCTCGGCATGTTCGAGGCGAATGCGGGACCCGCGGTTCACGAGGTTCCGATCCGGCTTCCTCGTCTTCCCGCCTCGTTCGACGGATTCCGGATCGCGGTGATCTCGGACGTGCACGTGGGACCGCTGATTCACCGGGATTACCTCGAGAATGTCGTCCAGCAGATCGAAGGTCTTTCGCCCGATGCGGTTTTCATCACGGGCGATCTCGTCGACGGCACCGTGGCCGAGCTACGCGAGCAAATGGAGCCGCTTCGGAAGCTCAGCGCCCGCGAGGGCGTATACTTTTGCACCGGGAACCACGAGTATTATTCGGGCGTGCACGAGTGGATCGCGCATCTCGAATCGATGGGAATCCATGTATTCAAGAACTCGAACCATGTTCTTCGCCGGTCCAATGGCCAGAATGAAGAGCATCTGCTTCTTGCCGGTGTGTATGACCACAATGCGCCGAGGTATGAGCCTCTGCATGAGTCGAGGGCGGACCTCGCCGCCCGTTACGAGAATCCGGATCTCTGCAAGATCCTCCTTGCGCACAATCCCTTCAGCATCAAAGAAGCGGCGAAAGCAGGGTTCGATTTGCAGGTTTCGGGGCACACCCACGCCGGGCAATTTTATCCCTACACCTTTCTGGTGAAGCTCGCACTCCGGTACTCCGAGGGTCACTATGTCGTGAACGAGCGCACCCAGCTGTACGTGAATCGCGGCACCGGGTTCTGGGGTCCGCCGAATCGCCTCGGGAAGAGAAGCGAGATCACGCACATTACCCTCCGGAAAGCATAAAAACCGCTCACCCTCAAAACTGCTCCCTTTGATTGCGCTTTTGCGCCCTGCGAGTGCGCCCAAGGGGTGGGAATGATTTAGTTTTTGCCGACTCTCGCGAGCCAGGATGGCGAAAGCGAGGCCGGAGGACCCGGCTCGGAGGCTAAAACTAAATCATTCCCACC
>JBEIJY010000047.1:0-7552 GCA_040380025.1 Bdellovibrionales bacterium
GTCGAGAGTTTCGACAGCGAGAATGAACTGCACCCTTTGAGTGTTCTTGATCAGTACGGTGTTTCGGGAAAGGGGCTGGGGAAAAAAAATGTTTTTCCGACTCTCGCGAGCCCGGAAGGCGAAAGCGAGGCCGGAGGACCCGGCTCGGAGGCAAAAACATTTTTGTTTCCCAGCCCCTTTCCCGAACCACGGTACCGTGCCAAGAACACTCAAAGGGGGCAGTTTTCGGCTAGAGACGCTCGAGAACCCCGTCGAACCGCTCCATCTGTTTTTCAGGAAAATCCGCGGCCCTCAGGCCTGAGATCAACGACAAGAACCGCCGCACATCCCCGCCCGCCCTCTCGAGCAGGAGCGAGAAACCGTGATCCCCGGGATCGTAGGTCTTGAACTGGATCAACGTGGCATTCGTGATCTTCCGGCCGGGACCGAGCTCGGCCTCCAGGGCTTCGAGATATTTTTTCTTCTGTTCGAGCTTTTTTTCGAACGGATTCGCCGAGCGATAGAGCTCATCCAGATCGCGGTAGGCACGGAGGAGGCGGTCCCGGACCTCCCCGCCCCTGCTTTTTTTTGCGAGATAGGCCCGATACGGTCCGGCCTCCAGAAGTCCTTTTTGTGCGAAATACCGCTCGGTCAGGCGATCGGCCACGAACGAGGCGAGGCTCTCGTTGAACCAGGACTGATCCTCGACATACACCGTCGCATGCACCGATTCATGCAAATAAACATTCACCAGCTCCGGGAGGGCGGCGGGCGCGAGTTTTTTGCCTTCGCGTGGAACCATGCTCGAGAGGAGCGGATCCCGGAACCATCCCAGGGTCGAGTAGGCCGCGGCTCCACGCACATCGATGTCCATTCCCTTTTTTTTGTATTCTTCGGCGAATTCCACGGCATCGCCCCGGTCGAACCAGCCGATGTAACTGAAGCTCCCGACGATCGGAAACCGGAACACGACCGGAGTGAACGAGAGCGGCTCGGATACGGTGACCACATACACGACCGCGTCCCGCCCGAGCTCGACATATTCGCGATAATTCGAGGTGGGCTTCAGCCCCTCCGATTCGCCGAACGTCTTGATCGCGGGAATCTCGGAGAGCAGGGCCGCAAGCTCCGGATCGGTGCGGGAATCCTCGATCACCTCGCGAACGGGGCGGGCGCGATTCAAAAGAGCGAGTTGCCCCTTTCCCGCCTGAAACAAAAAATACGCCGGACTGCAGGCGCCGAGCAGGGTCACCAGCACACCTCCTGCGAGAATCGCCTTAAAAATAAAATGAGCCTCCGATGAGCACCGCAAGGTTGTCCTTCCAGGTCGAAATGCTTCCGCCGGTCAGATAGCTCGTCATTTCGGCCTTCAGACCGAGCTGTGCACCGATTTTGGCCTTGATGCCGAAGCCCCCGACCACGGTGACCTGATCGAGCCGTCCCGGCGGCGAAAACCCTCCGGCGTAGGTTCCGGTCGCATCGCGATTCAACTGCCCCACTCCGGCCCGAAAGAACGGCCGCACCTGTGAGGATTCCCGGAGCAGATGATACACAAAGTTCATGCTGTACACCCGATCCCGATATTGGATGTCCTGCGCACCGGTCACGAAGTCCCTGCTCGAGCTGTCCGAGTACAAAAACTCCACCTGGCTGTCCTGGGTGAAGAAATACCCGAAACTCGCATTCCAGGTCGTCGTGCTCGTGAAGCTTCCGTTGTTGTAGGCGCTGTGCCGGTAGGAGTAGCCGGCCCCGACCTCAAAAATCCCGGCCCGGGCCCCAGAGCCCGTTCCAAGCAATGCGAGCACCGCGAATGCCGCAATCATTCCCCTGAATCCCATACTTCCCTCCTTGGTATCGAGTGCGGCTCACTCCGCATCTCCCTCTTCGTCCGGATCCATGCGCCCGATTTCCTTTTCGATGCGCTTGACCTCGGTTTGAAACTTTTTCTCTTGGGACTTTTTTTCGGCATCCTCGACCGGAGCGGTCGCCGGAGCCCGTCCCGCGCGGATCGGCGGAGGCACGAACCGGGCCTGCTCCGTCTCGGTCCCGTAAATGCGGTCTTTCATCAATTTCATCACGATCGCGGCCTCTTTCGGATCGACCACATGCTTCGCGCCCTGGGGCACGGATGCGATCGAGCGACCTGCTGATTCCGCCTCTTCGCCGAAAGATTCGATTCCGCTCACGAGCGATTTCGCGCGATCCTCGAACACCTGCTTGACGACCGCGACGAGGGGCTCGCGAGCCTCCGCATCGAGTCCCGCCTGAACGAGCACCTCGGTCGCAGTGGAGTGATTCATGACCCTCGCATGCGCAGGCTCCACCCGCCCCTCGTGCACCGCAAGCCGGGTCATCTCGCCCGCAGAGATCTCGCGGATCGCGTCGGAGTGAAAGCGGTTTCGGAGCGTGACCTTGCGGTTGAAGCATCCGGCGACCGTGGTCCGGTCTGCCGGAAGGTATTGGAGCAGGCTCACGCCTCCCTGGAACACCAGCTCCGCATTCGGGGTGAAATAGCTCCGGTCCGCGCCACGCGCCGGAGCGCTCACGAGCACACTCCCCCGGTAAAGACGAAGGTCTTTTGCCGCAGAATCGGGAAGCTCCAGAAAACTCGAAGGTCCGAGCTTCAGCTCGGTGCTGTCCTGAAGGCGAATCCACACTGGCTCGACCTGCGTGATCACGATCGATCCACAGGCGATGCCCTGATCGACCAGAAGAGCCGTCTCGATTTTTCCCTTGGGGGGAATCACCCGGAGTGCGGCGCCCGCCCGGGTCACAACCGCGCACGGTGCGGGATCGGACTCCGCATGGACCTCCACTCCCGCAAAAAGAATCAGCATCATGCCAAGAATCGATTTATTCATGAGGATGGGCCTCCTCTTGATGGGACTCTTTCTTGTGAGCATCTTCCGGATGGGATTCCGCGGGATGGGCATCTCCGTGTTTTTCTCCGTGCTCGCTCGCCGGCGCCCGCTTTTCTTCATGGACGGGCTTCACGCCCTCATTCACATAGCGCGCCTCATCCGAGTGAGGATAAAGCTCGAGCACCTTCAGCAGGGTCTCCTGCGAGAGATGCGGTCGGTTGAGGCGCTTCCGGATCATCGCCTCCCAAAGGAGGGCATGGCGGTGGGAATCATCGGCCGGATGGGATTCTTTTTTCGCCTCCATCACGTTCTGGAGCGCGAGATGATAGTTCTTCAGGTGGAACCACGAGATCCCGTTCAGGACGTAGTTCTCGGGAATCCGGTACTTCGGCTCTTCCTTCAGGCTCAAAAGATGATTCATGAGGATCGCGCACTTTTCGTGATCGCCCTGCTTGAAGTACCCGATCGCGAGCGCATAGAGCTGTGCGTACGAGAGATTCCTCGGCATCTCATAGACAATCGTTTTTTTCGCGGTGGCGAGTTCGGAACCCGCCTGATCGGCGAGGGTCTCCTCGACCTTTTCGTTCACTGCGGCGATCTCGCGCTCCACCTGTTTTGTTTCGAGCACGGTGGCTTTCTTTTCGAGGTCCGCGACCTTCTTTTGAAGCGTGTCGTTGTTGTGATCGACCCGGGCCATGTCGTCGACCTGGCCGAAAAACCTGAAAAAGTAGTATTGGAAGGTCCCCGGCACCCCCTTGGTCCGGAACTCCTCCACGGCGAACGAGCCAGAGAGCTCATGATAGGCCGGGACTCCAATCTTCCAGACCCCAAGGCCGAAAAAGGCGGCAAAGGCCAGCATCGCCACGAACCGGAAGAAGAGTTTCTTTTTTGAAGTCGGGTGCTCCACAATCCTCCCTTCGGAGGGTGCCTCAAAAAACTTGAATCCGGCTCACGCCGCTTTTTTGACACGCCGGAGGGGGGCCGGAGACGCGCTCCGGTACACTCCGGAATCGAGAAACACGCGAAACAAGGCCTGATCGAGCTTTCCCTCCCGCACCTCGTCCTCGAGGATCGAGAGCGCCGTCTCGACCGGCACGGCCGCCTTGTACGGACGGTCCTTGGCGGTGAGGGCATCGTAGATGTCGCAAATGGTGAGGATCCGGCTCTGCACGGGAATCGCCGGTGCCTTCACCCGGAGCGGGTATCCGCTTCCGTCGAGTTTTTCGTGGTGCCGGTGGGCGATCAGGGGCACGTTCTCGAGCCCCCGGCCCCAAGGGACCATCTTCAGGATTTCGTAGGTGAAGGACACATGCTTCTCGATCTCGACCCGCTCCTCGGCGCTCAGCGAGCCGCGCGGAATGCAGAGACGGTTCTTCTCGTGCTCATGGAGGGCACAGCAGACTTCGCCGCTCCCGGTGCTCACCTGAAGCCGAGTCAGTCCGATGATCTCCTCGGATACTGCTTTCGGAAGGACCGTCGGTTCGTTCGCGGCAAGGATCGTCCGGTACGCCTCATCGAGTTCGCGCAGTCTGCGGGCAAGCTCAATGCGGTTCTTCTCGCCCTGCAACTCGAGTCGATACGAGGATCTCATGACCTCCATGCGCATGCGGATGATCTCGAGTTCCCAGGCATGAAGCTTCTTCTCTTTTTTCAGGATCTCCTCGCTCACCGAGATTTTCCCGATGTCGTGGAGCATGGCCGCATAGCGGAGCTCCCGGAGTTCGGTATCGTTGAACCGCACTCCCGAGAGGATCCCCGATCCGACCCGATTCACCGATTCGGCGAGCCCTAGCGAAAGATCGCACACCCGCTGGGAATGGCCGGAGGTCACCGGATCGCGCGCCTCGATCGCGGTCACGCAGGCATTGACGAATCCGTCGAGGAACTGTTCCTGTTCCATCAGCAGGGTGCTGTTCTCGATCGCAAGCGAAGCCTGGGCCGAAACGATTCCGCAGAGACGTCCGTCTTTTTCAGAAAAACCCGTCGCCTCCCCTTCTGACTCCTTGTTGAATAATTGCAAAACCCCCACCAGGTCCCCGCGCGGGGTCAGAAGCGGTGCCGAGAGCAGATTCCGGGTCGGATAATCCGGAAGCCCCTCTTCGAAGCGGGGCGGGAGGAATTCCTCATTGCACCGGGTGCGCGAAAGACCGGCCTTTCCCGCCGAAGTCGATTCATCGAGCCGGAACACCATCGACTGGAGCGCATCGGGGACCGCACTGATGCCACGACTTCGGACGACCATGGCCTTGAACACCAGAACCGGCTCTCCTTGCAGATTTTTTTCGAGGGTATGGATCGCCCCGCCGTCGCACTCGATCAGATCGAGGAAGGAATCGAGAATGGACTGAAGATCCGAAGACAGGTGATTCCGGGACATAACCTTGTTTCGTTTCGGGTGAACTTCCCCGATTCCTGAGCCTTTTCTTTACCCAGTTTATCATGGAGACCTGTCCAAACCTTTGACAGTGTGGAAGGGAACCATCACCATGCAGGAGGCATTGAAATCCGGCAGACCCGAAAAAAATCGCGAAATCCCCCGTGTTTTCAAGGCGGTTCCGGACTTCCTGCCACCGACACGCGTTCTGGCGCGGGTCTTGCTCTCTCCTTCGGGAGACAAGATGTTTATGAAAAAACCCATTTGGTTGAAATCCGGGCTCTCCGCCCTTCTTCTGCTTTCGGCAGCCGCTCCGGCCTGCGGACCGCAGGCGTTCGTGCCGAGCCCCATGCGCACCCGTCAGGCGGCTGCGGGCACCGCAACCATTCCGGCCAAAGTCGATGTCGTATTCGGGGTAAGCCAGAACAACTCCATGCTCAGCATCGCGCCGAATCTCTCGGGCGAGATCCCGCAATTCCTGCATAATCTCGAAGCCACAGGGTGGAACTACCGCTACATCGGAATTCCCCTCGGTTCTTCCGCGATCGCGACCGCGGCGCAATTCCCGATCGCGGGCAAGGTCTCGGTCGCCCGCTTCGACACCAATACCCCCGTCGCGAATTGGCTCCCGCCGTATCCGGGCGCATCGCACTCGGACCCCTTGCTCGGAATCCTCTCAAGCCTGATTGCTCCGGCCCTCCTCTACCCGATGCCCCTGCTTCAGAATGCGCCGGCCCAGATGGGCCTCGAATACGGGCTTCGGAACCAGCTGGAGTTCGTGACCCGGACGGATGTCCGGAATCAGTTCCTGCGTCCCGATGCGGTCCTTGCGATCATCACCCTCTCGAACGGCGAAGACCGCTCGTGGGCGACGGCCCCCGCTCCGAACACGACCGATCCCTGGATTTACCCATCGCAGGCCTTTTATGACGGGAACGGTGGCGTGTATGACCAGATCCGGAATGTGAAATTGAACCCCTCGCTCGTGAAATACTACTCGATCGTCTCGCACTACAATCGCGTCTGCCGGGGAGCCGGAAGCTGGTCGGGGCTCCGGTACGAAGCCCATGCCCAGGCCCTGAACGGAAGATCCGTCGACATCTGCGAGGGCTCGATCGCAAACGCCCTCACCTCGGTCGCCGATGACATCCGGAACACTCCGCTGCCATTCCGCCGGAATTTTCTCATCATTCCGGGCGAACCGAATCCTTCGACGATCGTGGTGACGAAATATCCGAACGGAGATCAGAATGCGCCGGAGACGATCCCCGAGGATTCAAACAACGGTTGGACTTATGCGGGATACCTGACGAACCAGCACACGATCGATTCTCCGATCGCGCTGGATCAGCGCACGGGGTACATGATCGAGCTCCACGGGACTGCGAAACTGACCGGATTCGATTACGCCGATGTGAATTATCAGGGCACCGGCGCACTCACTTCTCAATAAGCGACACAAACACGTACTTTTCTTGCAAAACGGCTGATCTGCTTGCGCATGATCAGCCGGGTCATAAGAAAAGGGCGTGGTGATCCGGCCACAATGGAATGAGGATTGCAAATCCTCTCTTCAGAAAGGGTGCGGTTTGAAAAGATGTGGCCCATTTCTGAAAGAGGTGAATCAATGCAGCTCCCGATCCAAGTTTCCTTCCGTCATCTGGAATACTCTCCCTATATCGCCCGCGCGGTGAGAAAAAAGGCCCGCACGCTCGAGAAGTTCTTTCCCCGGCTGACGAGTCTCCGGGTCATGGTTGAACCATCCGAAAAGCGGCATTCTCAGGGGAATCTTTATCACATCCGCATCGATCTCACGCTTCCCGGGAAGGAGATCGTCGTCAGTCGCGATTCGGGACTGAATCACGCCCACGAGGACATCTATGTCGCCATTCGAGATGCCTTTCGGGCGGCGCGCCGACAAATCGAAGACCATGTGCGACGGAACTTCCGCAAAAAAGACACCGCTCTGGCAGAACTCGGTCCCGACCGGGGGAGCGTCATCCGCATGTTTCCGAACGAAGGATGCGGATTCATCCGCTCCCGCGAGGGGCGAGAAATTTACTTCCATGAACATGCGGTGCTGAACGGGGATTTTCGGCATCTGGCATTGGGCGATGAGGTGCGTTTCGTGGAATCGATGGGAGAAAAAGGCCCTCAAGCTTCGACGGTTCATGTGATTTCATAAACTGCTCCGTTTGTAAACTGGCCCCTTTGATTGTGCTTTTTAAATGAGCGGGATGGGGAGAGGGGGTTGGAATCATTCTATTTTTACCTCCGAGCCGCGTCGTGCGGCCTCGCTTTCGCGCGTCACGCGCTCGCGAGAGTCGGCAAAAATAGA
>JBEIJY010000048.1:0-5814 GCA_040380025.1 Bdellovibrionales bacterium
CTTGCTCCCGCGAACAAGGCGGGCGAGAGCCTTGCCCATTTGTTCTGGGATGAGGCGCAGGCGCGTGGGGCCGAGATCAGGGGCTTCGAGCTGTATGATCCGGAGCTCACGGATTTTCGGGAGCCGGTCGACAAGCTGATCGGGCTTTTTTACACCGAAACACGCACCAAGGAACTGAACGAGCTCGCCGAGAAAAGAAAAGAACTGAACATCACCAAAAAAACGATGAAGACATTGCAGTTCTTCAACCTGCCCCCGATCGTGGACTTCGATGCCGTGTTCATCGCGGATGAGGCGAAAACCTCGGGCCAGATCATTCCGACCTTCGCGTACCGCGACGCCAAGGGGATCCGGTTTTTCGGGATCTCCTCGTGGAACTCCCCCCAGCTCGTCAAACGCGCGGGCGATCTTGCCGAGGGCGCGTTTTTTCCGGTCGCCTTCAACACCCTGAATCCGCCCGAGGCCACGAAGCGATTCCATGATCTTTACCTTACGACCTATCAGGCACCTCCGGGCGAACTCGATGCGGTTGCCTTCGATGCCGCTACGCTTGCGATCCAGGCCGCCTCACGCTCGCCCCGCTCGCGCCCCGAGTTCACCCAAGAGCTCGAGTCGCCCGAATCGATCGAAGGTGCCACCGGGATGATCCAGATGCGGAACCACCAGTGCGTGCGAACCCTGAGCATTTACGAGGTCAAGAAGGGCTCCTTCGAGGTCACCCCGGCAAGCGGCGGCTGACAGCGCGCTTCGGCCCGGGGCGGTTAGGGTTAGGGACGAAAAAAACAGGCGATCCCCACGACAAAAGGTTCTGGCTCGGCCTCCGCTACGCCCGAAATGTTCTGGCTGGAACAACCGTAGCCTTCCACATCCATGCAATCGTTGAGCGTCAGGTACCCGGATTGACTGAGACACTCCTGCTGAGCGCGCTGAGTGGCCAATTGCTCAGGGGCAAGAGGCGTCGGCGATGCGTTTGCCGCACCCAAGGGGGCGGTCAAGGGTCCGAGTGCGGTTTTCGGGCGATCACTGCACCCTGTTGCCACCATCGAAGCCAAGACCATCAGAAACCCGGTCACCATTTGTTTTTTCATCGTCACTTTATCCCTTTGTTTTCGTTTGTTGCGATCCAAACTTTTTCATCTTGGGTCAAAACACTTGAGATCTCCCGCCACAGGCGAGAAGCCCCAGATCTTTCAAGAATCCTCAAGAATTGGGGGACCCAATACGCGCCTCCAACAGCTAATAGCGGAGGAATAGATATCGCTTGTGACTTGTCCGGGCTGGCAGTAATACCCGTTTGGCAAACCTGACTGGCACAAATACAAGTCGGAATAACCATATCCATTGGAGTTACAAACCGACGACTTGCTCACCCGCCCGAAACAGGTCGAGTTGTTGACCACAAACAACTTGCAAACCTGATTGCTCACTAACCCCGTAGTGCAACTAGTTTGGGTGGCGTACGGACTGGCGTTGGGACACGATGCAGGCGTGGGCGTGGGGCTCGCTTGTGCCCCTGACAGAGGATTCGGATCCTCCACCGAAAGCGGCCCCTTCTTCCCGCACCCCCCAAGGGCGAGAGCCCCGACAACCAGTAAACAGTTGATCAAACCGTGAATTTGCTTCATGAACGATCCCCCAAAAAAAGGATCTCACGCTTGACTTTTTAATACAATACTAATTCGGTTTAGTATAGATCACCAACAAAAAACACATTTAATTCAAACACTTGCCGAATCCATGAGCTCCCGTGCATTCTTGATGGCCGAGGGGGTGAGCTTCTGAATTGCTTTTTTGTTTGTTCTTAACGAAGGGAAGATCATACCAAAATTTGGTGTATATCAACCCACTTCTGGCATATTCTAGAAAGGTGCTGGAAGGAATTTTCGGAAACAAAACAGTAGAGAAAATCCTGCTGAGTCTGGTTCATTATGGCGAAATCCATGCGTTGGCAATCGCCAAAGACCATGGTTCCGCATTGAATCCGATTCGAAGACAGCTGGATCGTCTTGAAGGTGCCGGCGTTATTGTTTCAAGACCCGTGGGCAGAATGCGGCTTTATCGGTTTAATCCGAAGTCACCGTATACCGAACCTGTAAAAAAAATTGCGGACCTGCTCTATCAGAGCATTCCATCCCACGATCGGCAGAATCTCTTTCCCACCATTCGCAAGCCGAGAAGAAAGGGGAAACCCCTTCTTTGAGAGAACCGGACTGGAAAAACTGCACTGCAAATGAACTCTGGCGATATGTCGGCCATCACCTTGCAAAAAACGGAATCAGCTCGATTCTGGTCGGTGGTGCCGTGGTCTCAATCTACTCAAAGGGAGCATTTCAATCCGGCGATCTCGATTTCGTACTTGAAACAATCCGTCTGGAAAATCTCCCGCAAATCTTGAGTCAAATCGGATTCTTAAAAAAAAGCGGTCGACACTATGTGCACCCTGAGTGCAAGCACTTGTTCATCGAATTTGTAACCCCGCCCGTAGGAATCGGAAATGATACCGGAATCACTCCGAACGAGATCAAGGTCGAAAGTCATACGATCAAAATACTTTCTCCTACCGACTGCATCCGTGATCGCTTGGCATCTGCGATTCACTTCAACTCGCGCGAATCGATCGAACAGGCCGTATTGGTAGCGCGAAAGCAAAAGTTCAACTTGAGCAAAGTCGAATCCTTCTGTCGCAAAGAAGGCGGAGAAACCGTGTTCAAAATGTTCCTTGAACTCTGGAAGTCATGACCATTCGCCGATGAATGATCAAACACTTGCCGAATCCATGAGCTCCCGCGCATTCTTGATGGCCGAGGGGGTGAGCTTCTCGGCCCCGAGCATGCGGGCGATTTCCTCGCGGCGCCCGGCCTCATCCAACACCACAACACGGGTCGTGGTCCGGCCCTGAAGCGAATGCTTGCTGATCGAAAGATGATGATCGGCAAAGCACGCCACCTGCGGCACATGGGTGATGCAAATCACCTGATTGTGCCGGGCCACGGACTTCAGTTTCTTTCCGACCGTGAAGGCCGTCTGCCCGCCGAGACCCGCGTCGATCTCGTCAAACAGATACACGCCGATGCCGCCGCGATCGGCGATCACGCGCCGAATGGCCAGCATGAGGCGGGAAAGCTCCCCGCCCGAGATGATTTTTTGGATCGGCTTTTTTTCTTCGCCCAGATTCGTTCGCACCAAGAGTTCGATCGAAGTCCCGAGCGAATCCGCTCCCCAGCTCGCGATCTCTTCGCCGAACGAAAGCGAAAGCCCCACCTCGGCATCCTGCATGCGGAGTTCTCGAAGCTCCTGCGACACGGCCTTCATGAACGAACGGGCGCCCTTCTCGCGCTTCTCGAACAAGGCGCGCGCCAGAGCGAGCAATTCGCGGCACTCCTTCTGGAACTCCGCCTCGATCGAATCCAGCCTGGTTCCGAGGTTCAACAAAAGCTCGTTCTCGGATTCGAGCTTCTCGAGATTGGCCAGAATCCCATCGAGGGTCGCGCCGTATTTGCGTTTTAAATTGGCAAGAAGGCTCAGGCGCTCTTGCACCTCCTGAAGGCGTCCCGGGTTCAAATCGGTGCCATCGCGATACTGACGCACGAGTCGCGCCCCCTCCTCGATCTCGGCCAGGGCCCGCTCCATCGCCTCATGAATCCCTCGCGCAGCCTCGTCGATTTGCACGAGCGCCCGCGCGCGATTCGTCGCGAGCTTCAGCGAAGAAAACGCGCCTTCTTCGGCATCAAGCGCCGATTCGATCTGTCCTGCGAGCTGAAGGCGTTGCTCGGAGGACTGAAGAAGCTTTTTTTCATGCGCAAGCGATTCGTCTTCGCCGGCGACGAGGTTCGCCTCACGGAGCTCGCCGATCTGGAACTGCAAGAAGGCAAGCCGCTGGGCGCGTTCTTCTTCCTTTTTTTTGAGCGTCTCGCGCTCCTCGCGAAGCCTCGATGCGAGCGCAAAGCGCGAAGAAGCACCCGCACGATGATTCTCGATTCCGGCGAACCGATCCAGCAGATCGAGCTGTACCGACGCGCGGAACAAGCTCTGGTGCTCGTGTTGCCCGCAAAGATCGATCAACCCCTCGCAGGCCGCCGAGAGCATGTTCAGCGTGGCGAGCCCCCCGTTCATGAAGATCCGGTTTTTTCCGCTCCGGTTGATGGTGCGCTTGATGACGAGCTCCTCGCCCGGACACTCGACCCCGAGCGTTTGAAGGCGCTCACGAAACACCGGTAGCTCGCTCAAATCGAACAACCCCTCGACCACGGCCTCCTCGGCGCCCGAGCGGATCCCCCCGGCCTGCGCGCGCCCGCCGAGCAGGAGCGAGATGGCCTCGAGGACGATCGACTTGCCGGCGCCGGTCTCGCCCGAGAGCACATTCAGGCCTTTCTCGAACGGAATCTCGGTTTTCTCGATGAGCGCAAAGTTGCGGATCTTGATCTCTTGAAGCATCACTTTCCTCCGAAGTTCAGTTTCTCGCGCAGAAGCGAGAAGTAATCGCGGCTCGGGGCCTTCACGATCTTGAGCTTGTGCTTGCGAAAGCGCGAGACCCGGATCAAATCGCCGTCTTTCAGATCGAGCCCGTTTTGCCCGTCGATCGTCAGGTACACATGCCCGGGCATGTGCTCGAGCGTGAGCTCGACATTCACGTCATCGGGCAGAACCAGAGTGCGCTGGGTGAGGCCGTGCGGACAAATCGGGGTGAGCAGCATGCATCCCAGATGCGGCATCACGATCGGGCCACCGGCCGCGAGCGAGTACGCGGTCGAGCCGGTCGGAGTGCTGATGATCATCCCGTCGGCGCGGACCGTGTTCGCCCACTCGCCGTTCACGTCAATTTTTACTCCGATGATCCGGGCGATCGCGCCCTTTGAAACGACCGCATCGTTCACGACCAGGTCCTGAAACACGGTCTTGCCGTTCCGGAGCACGCTCACCTCGAGCATCACCCGCTCCGAGACGCCGTATTTGCCGGTGGTCAGGATCTTGTTCAGTACGTCGTGCATCTCGTCTTTTCTGACTTCGGTCAGAAACCCCAAGGTGCCCATATTGATGCCCAGGATCGGCACTGACTTTTTGCGCATGAGTCGCGCGGCGCTCAGGTAGGTGCCATCTCCGCCGAGAACGATGATGAAATCGACGCGATCGGGGAGATCGGATTTTTTGATCACCTTGATGCGGCGTTTTTCGGCCGGGGTGAGGCTTTTCAGGACCTTCGCGCTCTCCTCGCAGAAAAAGACCGAGAATCCCCGGTTGATCAGCAGGTGCGAGAGGTCGAGCGCAAGGGTCGCCGCCTCGCTGTGGTGGTGCTTGATGATGATTCCGATTTTGCCGATTTTTGGTTTCATGTGGCTTTGTTTTCTCTCAAAACCCGCGAAATTGCCACATTGACAATCCCCCTTTCGCATAAGAAAACGGGATCGGTGGAACGGGGGGATTTTCTTGAAACCATTCTTGAAGGCTCGCTCATTTTCTTGCTTTCCCGGCCGGATCATTCCGGTTGCTCTCCTCGCATCGGGGTCGGCGGTTTTCGGTCCCCATGCCCATGCTTCGGACGCTTCGGGCCCTCCGCTCAATCCTGACTGGTCGGCTGATGCGAGAATCAGTCCAAGCGGCCGGCCGAACCCCTATGGCTGGGACGATGCAACTCTAAAAGAAAAAACCCGCGCCGGAAAACTCCATGCCCTTCACTACCCGATCGAGGGAACGGGCCTCTTGATTCCGGCCCGCCCGGCCTTGAAGGCCCTCGATGCCAAGCCCGGCGATCTTTTGTTCCGGTTCCTGCGCGGGGTTTTGTCGATCAGTCCTGATTTTGAGGACTTTCGGGGCTTC
>JBEIJY010000049.1:0-4679 GCA_040380025.1 Bdellovibrionales bacterium
CCGAGCCGGGTCCTCCGGCCTCGCTTTCGCCATCCTGGCTCGCGAGAGTCGGCGAACCCTTTTTATTTGCCAGCCCTTCCGCGAAACCGGTATCAAGTGAGAGAAGCGATCAAAACAGGCTTCTTTTGGCCACCCTCAATACTTCCGCGCCATCAAAAACCCGATCACTTCCTTCGCGCCATCCACCGTGTACCCGAATTTCTTTTGCATGTTCTCGAGCGTCAGGTGCGCAAGCTTCGCGCCCTCCGAATTCGGATCATGGTAATCCGTCCCGAACTGCTTCAGCGCCAGGTTCATCTTCTGCAGGAGCGCCTTCTGGCTCTCGTAAAAGTGCTTCTCCATCTTGCTCTTCAGCTCCGGGAACACCTTGAAGTACTCCACCTGTTCCTTCGGATGATCCAGCACCCAGGCCCCGATCTGCGTGATCAGATTCTGCCGGAATTGAAGCTTCTGGTCGGCATCCGCAGGGGCGCCCACGATGGTTTCAAACTCGTTCAGCAGGGCCGCATCGGGCTCCTCGTAGCTCCCGGTGATCGGGTTCTTGATCTTCTCTTTTTTCAGGAGCGACGAGAGGTGGGTGATGTACTTTTTCATGAAATCCCCCCATTGGCGGGTGTCATAGAGCCCGAGGCAATCGCGCACCTCGCGGTCGATCACGGCCGCATATTCCTGGGTCACGGTCTCGATGAACTTCTCATGATCATGGTATCCGTCGACCGGGTCTTGCCGCAGAAACTCATATTCGGTGATCCGTTTCACGAACTTCTTCAGTTCCTGGAGCACCGAAAGCGGCGACAGGGTCTTGAAGTCCGGGTTCTGGGCGGCATCGATCAATAGCGTCTTCAGTTCGCGGGCCGAGGCGCCGGTTCTTCCCTCGTAATAGAGCACGGTCGAATACTCGTCCTCGAGCTTCGAAAGATTCGCTTTCAGAAGTTTTCGTTCCTCGGCGCTCAGGCGCTCGGGCATTTCTCCCGACTCGTAGAGCTTCACCTTGTCGAGCGGTGTGAGCTTCTCGATCACGTTCGAGAGCTCGGGCGCGAAGCGATCATGGTGGGGCTTCTTGAGTCTTGTCAGTACGGCCCAAAGGGCGACCGCCCAGGCCGTGTGCGGAGTGACGGCCTTTTCGCTCGCGATCGCGCGGAGCATGGGCTCGTAAATGCCGCGCTCTTGCGAAATTTTGAGCAGATACGGCACCTTCACGAGCTCGATTCTTCCCTTGAAACTGCTGAAATCCGGGTACTCCTTGAAAGCATCGAGCTGGAGCTCGTTCGAGGAACCGATCAGAATCGAGTCAAGATGAAGAATGCTGTATCCGATGTTCGCCTTCGAGGTCTCGGTGATCGTCAGCAGGTATTTGAAAGAATCGATCGGGCGCTTCAAGAGGTCATTGTAGTCGATCATCCCGCGGTTTCCGTCGGGAAGGTCCCCGGTGATCGAAAACAAGTTGAGCCCGAGGAGGCTCGCCGGAAGCTGCGAGAGCGAGCGGTTCATGGTGAGCTGCTGGTAGTGGGCATCGACGTGCATCTGCGGCTCGACCGTGATCAGGCCCGAGCGGTAGATTTTGGAGAGGTAAAAGCGCTCGACCCGGATGTGCTTCAGCACCTGCCGGTAGTCGCCCTGATAGTTGTTCAAGAGTGCCTGAAAAATGAGCTGGTCGCGGTGCGAGAGTCCGCCCGTGCGGAGGCGCTCGGGAATCGCGAAGTCATGGTTCTTGAATTGCTTCTGGCGTTCTTCGGTCGGAATCAAAAGCACGGGATGATCGCGGAACTCGCTCGGAATGATGCAGGCGATCTCTTCGTCGGCAAGATAGGCGTAGCTTGCCATGTGGGCGGATTTGCGGTCGGATTCGCCGCGGATTCCGAGACTTCCGCGGGTCACGCGGTCCATCGGAAAAATCCACGAAAAACTATAGAGCGCCCCCTCGGGCGTGCGCGAGTACGAATCGAGCCCCTCCATGAGTGCCGAGATCAAGGTGCTCTTCGCACTGCCGTTCGGGCCGTGCAAAAGCACGAGACGGTTGTTCTGCCCCTGGTTCGCGAAGGCCTGGAAGATCTGGTAAATCTGCTTCTGGACTTTCTCGAGGCCGATCACCTTGCCGCGAAAGACCTTGAATCCGCCCTCGTCTTTACCGAAGTGGTCCATCATTTCGGCCGTGTAGCGCGCCGATCCGCGGAGCTGGATGCGGGGTTTCTCTTCGAGCACCTTCAGGTACTCCTCGAAACTCAGAATCTGCAGGTTGCGCTCGAAGTTCGTTTTCACCGATTCCGAAAGTTCGTTCAGATTCATGATGTCTAGCCCTCTTGAACAGGTTTGATTTTTTGAAAACCCGCGCGGATCGAAATCTTGAGCGCGGTTGCGGCCGAGAAGTTTTCGAGGAACCGGATCTTGTCCGGGGTGAGAATTCGGTGCTGGCGGAGCCATTCCTTTTCGAGCAGGAGGATCGCCGCGAAAAGACGCTCGACCGCGGCGGCAGAAGAAAAGCGCACCAATTGGATGGGAAGAAGCGGTCCCTCGAGCAGGGTCCGCTCGACAGGATGCAGGGGAATCAGATCCTGCATCTCGGGGGGCAGGGGGATCTCCTGCCACTCATCGAAGTCATCGACCACCTCGGGAAACGGAATTCCGGACGGATCAAGCTCGATGTCCTTGGCAAACAAGGAAGGAGGAATCGAGAACTCGCGTGCGAGGTCCAGATGAAGCTTTCGTACGGGATTGATGATGTCTCCCCAGATCATGATTCTCCGGCCCGGATGATCCGCGAAGAAAGGGGAATCTGGCTTCGGAGCCGGATCAGCCGCTCCAGGACCGCCTGATCGCGAAGAGGCGTGCGGCCCATGGTCATGGCGGGCATTGCGGCGACCGGGCGTGAAAACGGCTCGGGCTTCCGCAAAAGAGCCTCGTTCTTTGCGCGGGGAAGCGATCCTGCGATCAGGGCTTCCAGCCCGTGAAACGCCGAGAGATTCGTCGGATCTGCCGTAGGTTCGCGAATCCGGCCTTTTTCGAGCGAAGAGAGCGTGAAGAGTTCTAGTTTGCGATCCATACACCTCTCTCTTTCGCGCCGGGATGATCCTTCGAAACGCCCCAGTCCTTTCCGCAAACGGTGAGGCCGGAGAGCTTCAGCTCGTCCAGCTTCTCAAGGCCGTTTTCAAAAGCTTTTTGCGTCTTTTTTTTGCGGTCTTCGGGAGTCTTCCAGAAGCCGCCGCCGACCACGACAAAATGCAGGGTCCGGTCGTTCCAGCGGAGCGGTGCGTACAAAATCTCGCCCGATTCGCCGGTCA
The DNA here is from genome assembly GCA_040380025.1 of Bdellovibrionales bacterium. Taxonomy (GTDB): domain Bacteria; phylum Bdellovibrionota; class UBA1018; order UBA1018; family CAIMNF01; genus CAIMNF01. The sequence goes on from JBEIJY010000049.1 coordinate 3,279, forward strand.
GGATTTGTTGCTTCATGAGAGCGCTGAAATGCCCATGAAAACGCCAGTCAAGGTCGGCGATCCAGCCCTGAAGCGGGCGGTCGTTCTCGAAACACATGAGCAGGGCTCCAGAGAAGGGATGATCCAGACGGGCCGGGTCGAGCATCAACACCGGATCAGGATAGCGCAAAATGCGAGAGATTCAAATGCGTCAAGAATCCGACGGAATCTTTCCGGCAAGGGCTTCGGGGAGCTTGCTGATCGGGTCAAGAATGCCATTTAAAAACAAGGGGGTGTCTTCTTCTCCGAAGGTTTTGCTTAATTCCACGATCTCATTCAGGGTGACCGAGGCGGGAATTTCCTTGAAGTACATCAGCTCCGAGACGCCGATCCTGAGAAACGCTTTATCGACAGCGCCGATCCGCTCGAACTTCCAGTTCTGGGCCTGGGTTTCGATCAGGCGATCGATCGTCGAAAGTTCCCGGAGGGTCGCTTGGATGAGCCGGAGCGCGAATTCCTTTGCGAGCTTGATCTCGCCAAAGTGCGCCGAATGACGATCGAACTCCTCATCGATCTGCGACGGGGTCAGCGGCGAGTTCTGATCACGATCAAAGCGGTAGATGAACTGGAATGCGATTTCACGCGCTTTCTGGCGGGGGGTCAGTTGGGGGTTGCTCATGGGGTTCCGGCCTCATTCAGGAAAGGAAATTCAAGATTGACCCGATCCACCCGTTCCTGTTCCGGGGCGGTCGAATGCTGGTTCAGATCGGCGACGAATTCCTCGACGTCGCGGAATTCGCGGTACACCGAGGCAAAGCGCACATAGGCTACCTTGTCGAGACGGTGAAGCGCCCCCATGACCATCTCGCCGATGGTGCTCGAGGGGATCTCCTTCAGTCCGTAACTCTGGATCTTCTTTTCGATCGCGATCACGGCGGATTCGATCTGAGCCGCGGTGATCGGTCGTTTCTGGCAGGACTTCGTCATGCCGCCCACGATTTTGTCACGCGAGAATGCCTCCCGCCGTCCGTCTTTCTTGATCACGTTCGGCATGACTTCCTCGATGCGCTCGTAGGTCGTGAAGCGCCCTCCGCACTCCGAGCACTCGCGCCTGCGACGGGTGATGTCGGCGGTCTGGTTCAACCGCGAGTCAATCACCTTCGTTTCAGGGGTGGAGCAGTAAGGGCATTTCATGATCGGGGGAAAGTACATCAAAACCTACGCCTCAGGCAACAGGAACCGTCGAAAGCCCAGGCGGGTTCGCGGAGGCGCGAGGACGGTTCCTGCATGGTCGTGAGGGGCATGCGAGTGCTGGTTGAGATGGGGAGGCACATCAAGAAGGGATTGCCGACTCTCGCGAGCCAGGATGGCGAAAGCGAGGCCGGAGGACCCGGCTCGGAGGCAATCCCTTCTTGATGTGCG
>JBEIJY010000050.1:0-4021 GCA_040380025.1 Bdellovibrionales bacterium
CCGTGTGAGGCCTCTGTACTAAGCCAGTTTTTGCCTACTACCGCTTGCCCGTATGCCGAAAGCGAGCCCGGTCTCCCCGGCTTTGAGTTAAAAACGTAATTATTCCAGAGGCCTCTCCTGATCCAGCTCCATTAAAAAAGCGCGATCAAGAATCTCAGATTGAAACTCTTAAACGAGATTCAACCGCCGCGAGAGCGACTCGCTCAGGGCCTCCAGGAACGGCTCCGTGTTCAGATACTGGCCGCTTGTGACCTTGTCGCCATAGATGCAAACCGCAAGGTCTTTGGTCATCTTCCCGCTCTCGACGGTTTTCACGCACACGTCTTCGAGCGTCTCGGCAAAGCGAATCAGGTCGGCGTTTCCGTCGAGCTTTCCGCGGAAGGCCAGTCCCCGGGTCCACGCATAAATCGAGGCGATCGGGTTCGTCGAGGTGGGCTTTCCCTGCTGGTGCATGCGGTAGTGGCGCGTGACCGTGCCGTGGGCGGCTTCGGCTTCCATGGTTTTTCCGTCCGGAGTGAGAAGCACCGAGGTCATGAGACCAAGCGAGCCGAATCCCTGGGCAACCGTATCGGACTGCACGTCTCCGTCGTAGTTTTTGCATGCCCAGACGAAGTTTCCGTTCCACTTCAGGGCCGAGGCCACCATGTCATCGATCAGGCGGTGTTCGTAGACGATTCCGGCCGCTTCGAACTTCGCTTTGTATTCTTTTTGATACAGGCCTTCGAAGATGTCCTTGAAGCGTCCGTCGTATTTTTTCAGGATCGTGTTCTTGGTCGAAAGATAGAGCGGCCACTTTTTGGTGAGCGCCATATTGAAGCACGCATGGGCAAAGCCGGTGATCGAATCATCGGTGTTGTACATGCAAAGGGCAACGCCATCGCCCTTGAACTGATACACCTCAAAAGACTGGGCAGGAGAGCCGTCTTCCGGCGTGAAGGTCATGGTGAGTTTTCCCTTGCCCCGGATCACAGCATCGGTTGCGCGGTACTGGTCGCCGAACGCATGACGACCGATGATGATCGGCGCAGTCCAGTTCGGAACAAGGCGGGGGATGTTTTTGCAAACAATCGGCTCGCGGAACACGGTTCCGTCCAGAATGTTCCGAATGGTTCCGTTCGGGGATTTCCACATTTGCTTCAGATTGAATTCCTTCACCCGCGCTTCGTCCGGAGTGATGGTCGCGCACTTGATCCCCACATTGTACTTCTTGATCGCCTCGGCCGACTCGATCGTGACCTTGTCATCGGTTTTGTCGCGGTTTTCGATTCCGAGGTCATAATACTTGATATCGATGTCCAGGTACGGCGTGATGAGCTTGTCCTTGATGTACTTCCAGATGATCCGGGTCATTTCATCGCCATCGAGCTCGACTACGGGGTTTTGTACTTTGATTTTAGGCATGGGATTGTCCTTTCTTGACATCCTGATCCCTCAGGTCTTTTCGGAGGATTTTTCCGACATTCGATTTCGGAAGCTCCGTTCGGAATTCCACGAACTTCGGGATTTTATAGCCCGTAAGCCCCTGCTTGGCAAAGCTCTTCACTTCATCCTCGGTCAGGGTAGGGTCTTTTTTCACGATGAACACCTTGACGACCTCGCCTGATTTTTCATCCGGCACGCCGATGGCGGCGGCTTCGAGCACCTTCGGGTGGGAGGCGAGCACGTCCTCGATCTCGTTCGGATACACATTGAAGCCCGAAACCAGGATCATGTCCTTTTTGCGGTCGACGATCTTCACGTATCCGTCGGCGTTCATGAAGCCGAGATCGCCCGTGCGAAAGAATCCGTCCCCGGTCATGACCTTGGCCGTTTCATCCGGACGGTTCCAGTAGCCCTTCATCACCTGCGGACCGCGGATCGAGATCTCGCCCACTTGTCCGAGTTCGACTTCTTTGCCGGCATCGTCCAGGATCGCAACCTCGGTCGAAGGAAGCGGAAGCCCGATGAATCCGTTGTAATCGCGCAGGGTCATCGGGTTGATGCACGCCGCAGGCGAGGTCTCGGTGAGTCCGTAGGCCTCGATGAGCGGAACCCCGGTCACGGACTTCCAGCGCTCGGCCACGGCTTTTTGCACGGCCATTCCGCCCCCGAGCGCGACTTTCAAGGCCGAAAAATCGACATCCTTGAAGCCCGGCGTGTTCAGGAGCCCGTTAAAGAGCGTATTCACACCGGTGATCGCCGTGAACTTCCATTTCTTGAGCTCTTTCACGAATCCGGGCATGTCGCGGGGATTCGTGATCAATACGTTCAGCGCCCCGAGCGAGCAGAAAATCATGCAGTTCGCGGTCAACGAAAAAATATGATAGAGCGGAAGCGGGGTGATGATCACCTCTTCGCCTTCTTTGACGAGCGATTGGATCCAGGTTTTCGCCTGCAGATAGTTCGTGAGAATGTTCGCATGGGTCAACATCGCGCCTTTTGAGACCCCGGTCGTGCCGCCCGTGTACTGCAAAAACGCCAGATCCTCATTCTTCAGCACGGGCTTGCTGAGCGAGGTGGTCGAACCGAGCGCCAGGGCCTCGGCGAACCGGTACACGCGCGGAATCGAATGCCGGGGCACCATTTTCTTGATGTGCTTCAGGACGGCATTCACAATGAGCCCCTTCGGGAAGCCCAGAAGATCGCCCACTCCGGTCGTCACCACGTGCTTGACGGGGGTCTCAGTCAGGACCTTTTCGAGGGTTGTGGCGAAGTTCTCGAGAATCACAATCGCCTTCGCACCCGAATCCTTCAGCTGATGCTCGAGCTCGCGCGGGGTGTAGAGCGGATTGCAGTTCACGACGACCATCCCGGCCCGAAGCGCCCCGAACAGCGCCACCGGGTACTGGAGGATGTTCGGCATCATGATCGCGACCCGGTCGCCCCGCGAGAGCTTCAGGTCGTTTTGAAGAAAGCATGCGAACTGGTAGCTCATGCGGTCGAGCTCGGCGTAGGTGATGGTTTTTCCCATGTTATGGAACGAGGGCTTCATGGCGAACTTCTGGAAGATTGTCTCCAGAAGGTCGACAAGGGAGGTGAACTGGGAGGGATCCACGACTGGGGCGACACCGGTTTGGTAACTCTTGAGCCAGATTTTTTCCATGGTTCAACAGTCTAGGGGGAAATCCCCCCCGCTTGCAACCCCGTCTTTGACAGAATCGGTCTTCGGGGGGTAGAGTTCCAAGGTATGAAACCAAATCATCCCAATAGCTTCGGAGCCCAGAGCACGCTTTCGTCCGGGGGCAAGGCCCACCGCTTTTATTCGCTGAAGGAGTTTTCCAAACACTCCAAACGGGACATTTCTTCCTATCCGTTCTCGATGAAGGTCCTGCTCGAGAACCTCCTCCGCCTCGAAGACGGCCTTGCCGTGAAAAAATCCGACATCGAGACGCTCGCTTCTTGGAATCCGAAGGCCGAGCCCGATCAAGAAATCCAGTTCACCCCGGCCCGGACGGTTCTGCAGGACCTGACCGGTGTTGCCGCCGTCTGCGATCTGGCCGCCATGCGCTCGGCAATGAAGCGCCTCGGAGGAAACCCCGACCGGATCAACCCGCTGACGCCAGCGGACCTCGTGATCGATCACTCGGTGCAGGTCGATTTTTTCGGACAAAAAGACTCCTTCCACAAAAACCGCGAGCTCGAGTACGAGCGCAACATGGAACGCTATGAGTTTTTGAAGTGGGGCCAGAACGCGCTTCGGAACTTTCGCGTGGTTCCGCCCGAAACAGGCATCATCCACCAGGTGAACCTCGAGTGCTTGGCCACGGTTGCGATGACCGCGAACGACACGGACGGCTCGCTCCTCGTGTACCCCGACTCGTGCGTCGGCACCGATTCGCACACCACGATGATCAATGGTCTCGGAGTCGTGGGCTGGGGGGTCGGCGGAATCGAGGCCGAGGCCGCCATGCTGGGCTATTGCATTTAGATTTGATAAATTTGGAGCAAGAGAGTTTTTCACAGTTACCAAGGTTGTTGGAACAAAAGATGGTGTTACTACCCTTGAGGGCCACTATGTTGGACATCAAACACAGACCAAGGA
>JBEIJY010000051.1:0-2724 GCA_040380025.1 Bdellovibrionales bacterium
GATTGTTCTTTGCAAAAGAGCGGGATGGAGAGCGGGATGGAGAGGGGGGACTGGAATCATTCGGTTTTTGCCGACTCTCGCGAGCGCGTGACGCGCGAAAGCGAGGCCGCACGACGCGGCTCGGAGGTAAAAACCGAATGATTCCAGTCCCCCCTCTCCATCCCGCTCTCCATCCCGCTCTTTTGCAAAGAACAATCACAGGAGGCAGCTCAGGCCGACTTTTTGTCGATATCTCTCATTTTGGCATACCACTCGGGTGCCGCGAACATCTCACGGCCATAAGGCAGACGATTCGTTTCGATCTCACTCATGAACGTCGGCAGATTCCCCACGGGAATCAACTCGCCCACGATCTTCCCGTCCGCAGTGCGCCCCCGCTGGATGAACCGGAACAGATCACGCGTCTGGTAGCGTCCGAACTCATCGACCTCGGGAATGACCTCGGTGATGTGAGTGACTCTTCTTGATCCGTCGCTCAGACGCTTGATCTGGACCACAATGTGAATGGCAGAGGCGATTTGCCTCCGGATCGCGGCCGGAGGAACATTCGAATCCCCCATCATGGCGAGCGTCTCGAGCCGCACCAACGCATCATAGGGCGTGTTCGCATGTGCCGTCCCCATCGAACCGCCGTGACCGGTGTTCATGGCCGAGATGAGATCGAGCGCCTCGGCGCCTCGCACCTCCCCCACCACGATCCGGTCGGGGCGGAGCCGGAGCGCCGCCTTGATCAGATCGCGGATCGTCACCGCGCCATTTCCCTCTTCGTCGCCGTGCTTGGTTTCGAAAAACACGACATGATCGGTGTTGATCTTGAGTTCCGAGGAGTCTTCGATGATCAGCACGCGCTGGGCGCCCGGGATCCTTGATCCGAGGACATTCAAAAGTGTGGTCTTTCCCGAGCCGGTTCCACCCGAGATGATCGTATTCTTCGCCAGAAAAATGCAGACATCGAGAAACCGCGCCGCTTCCTTGGTGATGGAGCCGCGCTGGATGAGATCGACAAAGCTCGGATTCCCTTTCGAGAACTTCCGGATCGAAATGGTGGTCCCTTTGCGGGAACAAGGCGGAAGCACCGCACAGACCCGGCTTCCGTTCGGGAGACGGGCATCGAGCACGGGATTGTCTTCGTTGATCGTGCGGCCGACAAACTGGGCGATGTTCCGGACTGCGGCGACCAGGGCCTGCTCGTCCCGGAACCGGGCATCGGTTTTTTCGATCATCCCGCGGCGCTCGATGAAGATCTCGGCGGGGCCGTTGATCATGACCTCCGATACGGAGTCGTCATCGAGAAACTGCTTCACCGGCCCAAGAAACGTCGCAATCGAATCGTCAAAGACGCTGCCGCCGCCCTGATCTGTCATCGCTCACTCCGAGGCGGGTGTGCGCCCGCCGGTGTCGAGACCACGGACCACGATCTGGCCTTTCGCACCGTTCATGGGACAATTGAAGGTGTACCGTCCGGGGTGCGAGGGGGTGAACACGATCTCCTCGACCCGCTGGCTTTTGACCTCGCGGCGGATTCCGAATTCATCCAGGATGAAGCATTGGGAACGGTTCGATGCGCCCGTGATGTAAAGGCGGACGGCAAGACCCTCGGTCACGAACAAGGTCGAGGGAAAGAACCCGAGATCGTTTGCGATGACGGCTACCTCCTGATAGGCCTTGCTTTTTTTCTGTTCACGGAGGACGGCGGCCTTGGGCGGCCCCGCATCTGCCGACGGAGCCGGGGCGGTCACCGATGCCGGAGCCCGGCCTCCGGAAGACTGGAAGCTCGACTCCGAGATGGGGCGAAGAATCCCGGAAAGATCGCGCTTCTCGGGGCGCTCGCCTTTTCCGAACCGTGAGATGGAATCCGGACTTTCGTCCTCATGGCCGTTCTCGACGATCTGATCGGGGAATACCACGGCCCGTGCCGGAGAACCGGCCAAAAGTCCGAGTCCCGACAGCAGCGCAAGAATGGTGGTTTGAGTGTTCATGTTCGCCTCCTCCTCTTCCCTATCGGAAGTCCCGCGCAAAACCTGAGTGAGGACGAGATTCGGGTAATTTCTCGGGGTTTTTTGGTGCATTCTTGCACCAGGGGGCGGAATCCGCCGGGCAAACCCGCCTTGAATTCATAAACAGAATTGATGGAACACAGCCGCAAGCACGGGTTTTTTATCGGGGAATCCCCGCCCCGGGAATAAAAGGCTTTACTGGTACAAAGATTGAATAATACCTTTATGGATGATGAACGAGGATGGTGGGAGAGTCATCGATTTGTTGACGGAACGGAACCGGCGGGGGTTGTTTCAGCACGATCCGGATTACCAGATCAAGGTCAACAATATGAGCAAGATCGAACTTCTCGAGGAGATGGTTCGATATCAAGAGGAGCGAAATGCGGCCAAAAAGCTGACGCTCCCGATGATGGTGCGCGGGCGGATCCTGTTCCGGGCAATCGAGCTCAACTCCGAAACCGATGACCTGAGGCTTCTCGCTTCTTCCTACCGGCGGCATCTCGAACACGAGATTGATCTTGCCTCCCGGCCTTTTTTCACCTGAATTTTGCCCGAAATCGCTAAAATCGACACTTTTTTAACTGCGCCCTTTGATTGCGCCTTTGCGCCCTGCGTGTGCGCCCAAGGGGGTGGGAATGATTTAGTTTTTGCCTCCGAGCCGGGTCCTCCGGCCTCGCTTTCGCCATCCTGGCTCGCGAGAGTCGGCGAAAACTAAATCATTCCC
>JBEIJY010000052.1:0-2435 GCA_040380025.1 Bdellovibrionales bacterium
CCGAGCCGGGTCCTCCGGCCTCGCTTTCGCCATCCTGGCTCGCGAGAGTCGGCAAAAACATTTTTGTTTCCCAGCCCCTTTTCTGAAACAGAGCGCTGCACAGGCACAACCAAAGGGGGCAGTTGGGAGCAATTTGACCCTCGATCCTGCGCCGTGATTCAATCAAGGTCGTGCGACTCATCGGGTGGGGCCTCGTTCTTTCGCTTTCTTCCTTTAGCATGGTCCGGGCGGCCCCATTGAAGCCGTTTTCGACGAATGGATGCACGGGCTTTCCGGATGGCACCCTAAATCACCCGGAGCTTTGGCGGCACTGCTGCATTCTTCATGACTTGGCGTTTTGGGCGGGGGGATGCGAGCGCGATCGTGACCGGGCCGATCTGGACCTAAGAGACTGTGTTTCCAACGTGGCCGGAGCACCCCTCGGATTCGTTCTTTATGTTGGGGTCCGAATCGGTTCGTGGTCGCCGATCAAGATCAAATCCGAGCGCTGGAATCATGGCTGGCAGGATGGCCGCGCCGAACACACGCCGTTGAGCGCGCAGGATGTCGAAACGATCTCGCGGGCTTTGCTCGATGCCCCGCCCTCAGGCGTCTCCCCCGATGCTCTGGATGCGTTCCTTGCGCGTCTGCGATCGCTGGCCCGGAATCAGGGGGACGGAGGCAGAAACTGCTCCGCAATGCACTCCGAAATCCGTCCGTAAACCGCCGACGAAAGCCGCTGCTCCCCGAACCTCGACTCAAACAGCTCGCCTCCGGAATGGATTCCCCGGATCACGCATTCCTCGCTCCGGTCGTAACGGCGGCGTTGTCCGGGGTCCGACCACTCGGCCGCGTCGTAACGAAGCACGCAAACCGAGACGATAAAATCGCAATCCAGAGCCCGAAACCTGAAATCATGATCCCCGGCACACCAGGTATCGGCGCAGATGCGGTCCGCGGCCGCAAGAAACCGCCTCTCGGTTTTTTTTCTTAGGTCATTCCTCTCCCGCAGTTGCGCTTCTCCCGCGGGAGCAAAAAGCAGTAGCGCAAGAATCCCGCACCCGATCGACCATTTTGACCAAATTGTTCCCATTCCTGTTCCCTCCCGTTCAGGGGTCAGGTTCTATCGGAATGGTTTGATTTTTGTCAATTTTGGATCGCGGCTTTCAGGACCGGAAACAGCGCGCTCGTCTGGTACGGCACCATTTCCCGCACGAAATTCCACCAAAAGTACCCGCCGATGTAGCGAGGCGGAAGCACGATGCGCGATGCCATGGGGTAGAACTCGCGGATCATCTCGATCTCGCGCTGTGATCCGAACTCGGGCTTCGCGGTGCCGATTTCTCCGAATCCCACGTTCGAATTCGGGAAGATCGTGGCAAGTCTCGCGAAGATCGCCGACCAGTCCGGCTTGATGTTGAAGCATCCGTACGGATACCAGCTCACCAGAACCAGATCGAGCGAGTTCCGCATCGATTCCGTCACCGGGTCTCGGGATCCGGCAGGAAGACCAAGCTGGAATTGGCGGTTGATCCACGAGAACAGATCATTTCCCGGAGCATCTATGCAATTCACAGCGTCACCCGGTTCGCCCATGTAAAAGAAAGTGAGCGCGGTTTTTTTACCCTCGGCCCTCACGGCCTGATAGGCCACTTTGATTTTCTCGAAAGTGTTGGTACCGAGCCAGTTTCCGTTGACCTCGTTTCCGATCTCCCAGTAATCGATCTGCGCGCCGAGGGTGCGGAGGTATTCTTTCGTCCGCGCCTCATACTCGCTGACCGTGTAGCCCTTCATGGATGAGGAATCGAGGATCTCCCCCATGACCCGGGCGGATTGCCGGATCTCGGTGACGGGCTTCAGGTAATACGAGGCCGGCATTCCCTCATCAAACACGACCCGCGCCGTGATGGGTTTTCCGAGGTTCCGGATCGCCGCAATCGTTCCCGGGCGGACCGCATCCGAAACATCATCAAGCGTGATCCCGATGAGATCATCAAGGGAGGACACCGGCGGGGGAACCGGAGTCGGTGCGGGGGTGGTTTTCGGCACGGGCGCGGGTGTGGATGCCGGGGTTGATGCAGGCGTCGGCGTGGGCGTCGCGCGCACCGGCGTGGAATAAGTCCTTGGCTTCATCGCGGTCCCGAAGGCGAACGCCGTTGTGGTACCTCCGGCCGCCCAATGAAATAAAATCGCCCATGCAAGAATCTGTTTTTTCATTCGTCCCTCTCCTTGGTCTGAAGAGGGAGCTTAATTAAGATCAAGAATTGCCGTGAATGTCATTTTGAGCGAGGGCGGGTCATGAATGACCAACTGCCCCCTTTGATTGCGCTTTTGCGCTGAGCGCGCTCGCCCAAGGGGATGGGATGATTCGGTTTTTGCCGACTCTCGCGAGCCAGGATGGCGACAGCGAGGCCGGAGGACCCGGCTCGGAGGTAAAAACGGAATCATCCCATCCC
>JBEIJY010000053.1:0-2242 GCA_040380025.1 Bdellovibrionales bacterium
CGAAAATCCGTGAGCTCCGGATCATACAGCTCGAAGCCCCTGATCTCGGCCCCACGCGCCTGCGCCTCATCCCAGAACAAATGGGCAAGGCTCTCGCCCGCCTTGTTCGCGGGAGCAAGAACCGCAAAGCGCCGGAAGTTCCGCGAGTTCATCGCGTATTCGACCGCCTTTGCGATTTGATCGCGGGCCGAGACCGAGCACGAGAAGATCGGAGATTCCGTCTGGATTTGAACCTGCGCGAGCGACACGAGCGGCACCTGATACCGTTCGGCCCGTGCGCGGATCGCATCGAGCGATTTGCTCAGCACCGGTCCGATGATGGCGATCACGTGGTCCTCTTCGACCAGTTTTTTCAGCGCCTGAAGATGTGACTCGGTGGTTTCTCCGGCATCGACCGGAATGAGTTCGAGGGTCTTCGAGACCGGAGCGGTCGAGGACTGGAAGGCAAGTTCGATCGATCGCTGGGCTTTTTTTCCGAAGTTCTCGTATTTGCCCGAGAGCGGAAGAAGCAGGCCGATTTTGCGCGCCTCGACCGGAGTCGCATCGACAGAAGCAGAATCGAGAGGTGGCGATACCTCATCCGAAGATAGGGCCCCCGCGGCCAAAGCGCCTGATGCGGATCCGGCCTCAACCGGCACCACGGCGATCGAAGCCGCTCCAGCAGGAGCACTCATGCGTTGATTCACCCGCTCACGAAGGGACGTGAGTTTTTTCCGGTCCGGTGCCGCCATGGTAGCGCTGTCAATGCGGTCCAGAATCCTCTTTGACTCTTCAAAATTGCTCGCGTCCGCAAACGCGGTCGCAAGATTCAGCTGGTAATAGCCGGTGTACTCTTTGTACGGGTTTAGAACGATTGCTTTTTTGAAGTTCACGATCGCGGCCGAGGTATTCCGGGTTCCAAGACGGATCAAGCCCTTCAGGTTCCAGTACGCGGTCTTCTCGGCCGGAGAAAGTTTGGGTTCCTGTGCCTCGTTCAGGGCCGCCAGGGCCTTTTCAAGTTCCCCTTGGGCATAAAAAGACTGGGCTTTTTTCAGGGCATCCGATTGTACCGAATCGCGGGCTTTTGAGCGGCTCGCCCAGTCGTCTTCGTAGGTTTTGCGTACGGGGCCTTCGGCGCAGCCGGCAAGGATTCCAGAACAAAGAACGAAGAACAAGACACCGGGAAGAGGTCCGATTCGCATGAATCCGACCCTATCACAGGAGGTTTGTTCTATTCAAAGATCCGGCGGACACGTTCGAAGAATCCGTGGTGAAGGGGGTGGGCCTTTCCGTCCTTCTGCGTCAGCTCCGAGAACTTCCGGAGAAGATCGGCCTGTTCGGTGGTGAGTTTTTGCGGAATCTCCACAATCACACGCACCAGCTGATCGCCGCGGCCGCCACGCCCGATGTACGGAAGCCCCTTGCCCTTCAGGCGGAATACCTTGTGGGATTGGGTTCCGGCGGGGATCTTCATCTCGACCCGTCCGTCGAGCGTCGGAATGAAAATCTCGGCACCGAGCGCCGCTTGGGCAAAGGTGATCGGCACGTCACAGATCACCTCGGCGCCGTCGCGCTGAAAGAAATCATGCTCGAGCACCTGGATCAGCACATACAGGTCGCCACTCGGTCCGCCGTGTTCTCCGGCCTCGCCCTCGTTCGGAATCTTGAGCCGCTGGCCCGTGTCGATTCCGGCCGGAATCGTGACCGAAAGCTGGGAGGTCTTTTTTTGCTTGCCCGCGCCCCGGCATGAACCGCAGGGGGAGGCGATGATTTGTCCGTTTCCGTGACAGGTCGTGCAGGGACGGGAAACCGCAAAAAAACCCTGCTGGAAGGTGACCTCGCCGCGACCACTGCACACCTTGCAGGTCTCAGGAGACGTCCCGGGTTTCGCGCCCGATCCGTGACAGGTCTCGCAGTCCACCCGTTTTTGCAGGGTGATGACCTTTTCACAGCCGCGATAGGCTTCCTCGAAGGTGATGTCGACGCGGGTTTCAAGATCCGCCCCGCGCGCGCGCGTCTGTTCCGGGTGCCGCCCCGGCCCCCGCGACCGCCGCCGCCTCCGAAGATGTCTCCGAAGATATCGCCGAAGATGTCGCCAAAATCGGCCGACCCCTGAAAACCACCCCCGAACGGACCGCCGGCTCCGAAGGGCCCCTGACCGGAGCCCATGTTCGAAGCGGCGTGCCCGAACTGGTCGTACATTTTTCTCTTCTGCGGGTCCGAGATGTGCTCGTACGCCTCGTTCAGTTCCTTGAACTTCTCC